>JAZRJU010000009.1:0-100325 GCA_045645965.1 Bacteroidaceae bacterium | reverse complement strand
CATGGTGCAAATGTAAGAAAAAATAGGTTTGCGTCACCCAAAGTCACCCAATTTAAATGATTAACTGACTGATTTTCAATATCCGCCATTTAATGGCAATAAAAAGTGATGAAGTCAGGGGGAATAAAACTCTGCGCTCTTTGCGCTCTTTGCGTGAAAAAATGCTTTTATCTTTATTATCTCACGCAAAGGTCGCAAAGGACGCAGAACGTAGAACGGAGAACAGGAGGTCTTACCTTCCATTCTCCGTTCTATGTTTAGCAATTTGTAAAATTCCCGTTCCTTACTCAATCTTCATATTCAAGTTCGGGATGAACCCAGGTGCCATTGAAATAGGGTTCCTGGGGCAAGTACAGGCGCAGAAGGTATGTCCACCCGGGGAATATCTCCAAATAGTTTGTGGCGTTCTTGTCCTCACCACCGAAGTGTATGGTATACGAACCGTCGGGGTTGGCCTCGGCAAAGGCGCTGTTCACATTGTATGGGTCGCCCTGCGGGTATCCCTGGGCATCGTAAATGGTGATTGACCAGAAGGCATTGTCGGCAACAGGCACATCCTTGAGTGTGAGAGTACAAGGTTTGTCGTTTTCGGGAATACGACTCAGATAAACAGCCTGGTCAGAGGTGAAACCACCCCAACCATATGCCACACCACAATTGTGCTGCTCTTGCGTAAGGTCGCCTTTCTTGCCAAACAACTGGTCGGAGGTGTAGTGCTTTTCGTTTGTTATGTCGAGATACTTCTGGCGCATAGCCAATACCTCATCCATATTCCACACTTCCGTAGGCTGATAGGAACCCTTGTCCTCTTGGGTCACCTGTATCTGGTCCTGCAATTCCGTGACAATAGCCATATCGGCATCGTCGCGCATGTTCACCTGCGTGCGAATCATGACAAACACATACCTTGACCCCATAGCCTCCTGTGTGATGGTGTAAGTGCCCGGCTTGTTGATGGCCATAGGGTTGTAGTGGTCCTCCGTAACAAACCATGCGCTTTGGTAGCGGCCGTTGGTTTCTGGCATTGTAAGTGTGGCATCGCAATTAAGGTCGAGCAGGCACATAGAATAGCGTGTGTCGAAGTTGATGCGCATCACGGTCTTGTCTGTCGGGTCGGAACTATTCCTGTTATGAATCAGAGTTCCTGTTCCGCTACCTCCGCTCTGAGCAATAATTCGGTCCCTGTAGTCGGCAAATATAATCTGTGTCTCTGCCAAGGCATAATTTTCGTCCGTAACGATGTCATACTTTACCTCAGGAATGTCAGGCTCGTTGGAGCATCCTATCATAGCCATTAGCATGGCACATGAGAAAATCCATTTAAGTTTCATAAGCGTAATTTATTAGTGTTTTGAGACAAAGATAACGAATAGTTTTGATTAACAGTGCATATTTACATTTATTATGACATAATCAGGATAAATTCTGCATTTTGCTTTTGCCCCCCCCTTACACCTTCAGGAATATCTTGTGGCGATAGAGAAAGTAGAGGAACAGCCACCACACCAGTACGTATGCCGTCCAGTATGCCAGGGCATAGAGGTTTTCGGGCACATACTAACTTCTTTTCAATATTTCAAGCATTTCAGCAGGTGTTACAACAATGGGAGTGCGAGGGAAATGCTTTGTGTTGCCAGTAATCAGGTAGGCGTCGTCCTTGGAAAGAGCAACTTCATAGAAGACAGCATCCTTTGGGTCGGGAAATTCTTTTTCGCAGAATGTGCGCCCTGGACGAATGGCGCTACGTTCAATGGACCTGATGACTGAATTTACCAACTCCTTTGGAAAACGGAATTTAGGACGATGCAGCACATCCCTATACTCGTTGATAATCTCGTCGTTGACCAAAGGCATTATTTTGCCTTGGAAAAAGGCTTCAAGAACCTTTACCGTTGCTGCTCATGGGTTACGCGCAAGTAGAGCAGAGACAATGACATTGGTGTCTATAACGGCAAATACCTTCATTTCTCCAAGCGTGATTGGCGAATCTCGTAGTTGATTTCATCCTCGTTCAACAAGGGCAACTCTCCTGCTTCTGCCATTTTCCGCATTGCGGTAAAAGCTGCATAACCTGATGCCGAGGCGTCTGCAGGCATGTCTCCCCTTATCTCAAACGGTATCTTGCCACGTTGTACCACGGCTTTTGCAAATACGTTCATAGCAGTGTTTGCGCTCATGCCAAACTGTGCGCACAATGCATCAAAGGTAGCCTTCAATTGCGAATCCATTCTAACTGTCATTGAAACCTGTCCCATAGTCGTTCTTTTTACTTTCTATATGTCTGCTTTCATGAATACTTCGCTACAAATATAACGTTATTTCACGACAAACATCATGCTTTTGCATAAAACTTACGTCAAGTTGAGTGAGAATTACGTCAAAATGGTCATTCTGGATATAGTAGTCTCAAGTAAAGCGTGAATCCATTATCTCAAATCGGTCAACATACAGTTCTGTGCTAATGGAACCATCAAGCATTTGTGTTTTTTTTCAGACAAACCTCAATAACCCCTCCTTTTCTTTTGCGGGTTGGGCAAAAAACGCTAACTTTGATGCGATAAAATGCCAACAATAATAAATTAGATACAACGCTTATGAACAGACTTTTCTTAACCTTATTACTCCTGGTGGGTGCCATCTGCACACAGGCACAGGAGAAAATCCGCGTGGCATGCGTGGGTAACAGTATCACCTATGGTAGCGGTGTGGCAAACCGAGAGGTGAATGCCTATCCCGTGAAGTTGCAGGGCATGCTGGGCGACGGCTACGAGGTGGGCAACTTCGGCAAGCCTGGTGCTACTCTGCTGAACAAGGGACACCGCCCCTACACCCAGCAGCAGGAGTACAAGGACGCTCTGGCCTTTGCCGGAGATATAGTGGTAATACACCTTGGCATCAACGATACTGACCCTCGCAACTGGCCCAACTATCAGGACGAGTTTATCGGTGACTATCGTGCCCTTATCCAGTCCTTCCGCGAGGTAAACCCCAAGGCACGATTCCTCATTGCCAGGATGACACCCTTGTCCGACCGTCATTGGCGCTATGAATCGGGCACACGCGACTGGCACGAGCAGATACAGGAGGCCATTGCCTGTGTGGCACGTGCCGAGAAGGTGCAGATGATAAACTTCTTTGAACCTCTGCACCCATATCCCTACATACTGGAGGATAATATCCACCCCAATGCCGAGGGTGCTCATATGTTGGCGGAGATTGTCTACAAGGGCATAACGGGCAACTACGGAGGTCTGAAGATGTCGCCCTTCTACACAGACAATATGGTACTCCAGTACGGACGCGACCTTCTCATCCAGGGCATGGCAAATGCCGGAGAAAAGGTAACCCTATCCATAGCAGGGCAGAAACTGCGCACCACGGCCGACACCGATGGCAAGTGGCACGTGACCCTCTCGCCCCTGAAGCCCGGTGGACCATATACGTTGAAGATAGAGGCAGGCAAGAAGGAATTGGTTTACAATAACGTTATGGCTGGCGAGGTATGGCTCTGCTCCGGTCAGTCCAACATGGAGTTCATGCTCAACCAGTCGGCTACAGGCAAGGAGGACATCCCCCTGGCCAGCAATCCCAACATACGTCTTTTCGACATGAAGGCCCGTTGGCGCACCAACCCCGTGGAGTGGGATGCCTCGGTGCTTGACTCGCTGAACCATCTGCAATACTTCCTCCCCACCGAGTGGACGGAGTGCACACCAAGTACCGCCTCCCGCTTCTCTGCCATAGCATACCATTTCGGAAAGATGCTTCAGGACAGCCTTCAGGTGCCCATAGGTTTGATTTGCAATGCCGTGGGAGGTTCGCCTGCCGAGGCATGGGTATCGCGCCGCATGCTTGAGTTCGAGTTCCCTGCCATCCTGCGCAACTGGACACAGAACGACTTCATCCAGGACTGGGTGCGTGGCCGTGCCGCACAGAACGTGCGCAAGTCGACCTACAAGTTCCAGCGCCATCCCTACGAACCCTGCTACCTCTTCGAGTCTGCCATCCTGCCCATGGAGCAGTTCCCTATACGTGGTGTCATCTGGTACCAGGGCGAGAGCAATGCCCACAACATAGAGGCGCACGAAATGCTCTTCCCACGCCTTGTGCGTAGTTGGCGAGACTACTGGAACGATGCAGACATGCCCTTCTACTATGTCCAGCTCTCCAGCCTTAACCGTCCCTCATGGCCTCTGTTCCGCGATAGCCAGCGCCGCATGCTCACCAGCATCAACAACGTGGGCATGGCCGTATCCTCCGACAAGGGCAACCCCACTGACGTACATCCCACACAGAAGCGTGAAGTGGGTCAGCGTCTGGCACGTTGGGCATTGAACGACACCTATGGCTTCAAGCACGTTGTACCCTCAGGCCCCCTCTTCCGCAATGCAGAGTTCAAGAAGGGTGCCGCCTACGTTTCCTTCGACCATGCCGATGGCCTGCGCCCTGCCAACGAGGGTGAAGAACTCCTCACCTTCGAGATAGCCGGCGAGGACCGTACCTTCTATCCTGCCAAGGCCGTGGTGCTGGAAGACGGCAAGGTGAAGGTGTGGAGCAAGGAAGTGAAGCATCCCACCATCGTCCGCTATGGATGGCAACCCTACACCAAGGCCAACCTTGTGAATGCGGCAGGTTTGCCAGCATCCACCTTCCGCTCGGACTATTGAACGGAAAGGTGAAAGGTGAAAGGTGAAAACGGAGAGCGGAAATACACATTGGGGCGACTTCTTAGCGATTAAAAGGAAAAAAGACAAAACGAAAAACTAACCGTTCCGGGAATGTCTCGCATTTTCGGAACGGTTTGTGTTAATAAAAAAAGGTGCCCGATAATGTATTACCGGACACCAATGCTTGATGGTTAAAGGAGATTACTCGCCATAAACCTTGGTAACCTGCTTCGCAACAATACCCCACACATAGCTTGTGGTGTAAGAGTCTACGTGAGAGATCTTGGTGATACCTGCCTCCTTGGCAGCCTTGTTGATACCATTCTCAGCACCCTTTGAACTCCAAGTGCCCAGGTAGATATAACTTGTTGCCTCACCACACTTTGTGCCGAGGGGCTGTGTTGTTGCAGTTACGGGGTGTGAGACTGTCATGCAGCTGCTGAGCAGTGCACATGCAGCTACTGCTACCATAACTTTCTTTGCAAACTTCATAATTTTAATTGTTTTAATAAAGTGATTATAAATATAGGTAGGTTCTATAAATTAGTCCCCACTTTTTTCTCATCTGATTTTAGTGCTTTGGTTCTTTAATGCCTCTTACTTGTATCTTTTTCATTTTCACTTACTCACATAGACCACTATGCGAGTAAGCTCAAATTAAAAATCTACTGCGCAATAGACATCAAACAACTCAAAGCTAATTTATAGAACCCACCTATAAATGTTTTTGAAAAACAATGTTGGTTTTGTAGGTGATTCTCCTGAGGTGATTACCATATCTTGATACGCTTGTCAGCGGGCAGATACAGCTTGTCGCCCTCCTTCACATCATACAACTCATACCACCTGTCTATGTGCTGGAAGATACCATTCACACGCACCTTGTCAAAAGAATGAACATCCTGAAGATTCTTCTGGATTTGTTCCTGAGAATATGAAGAACGATAACGTAAAGCGTAATATTCGAAGAATGTCTTGTGTGCCTCCTTGATTTCCTCGTCGCTAGCATTCTGGTCTGTCAAGTACTCGGTCAGGGCATCCAGAGCTATGTTCAAGCCACCAAGGTCGGCAACATCCTCGCCGACGGTTTTATTGCCATCTGCCATAACGCCAGGAAGAATTTCAAAGGTGCTGATCTGCTCAATAAGTGCTTTGTTCAAGGCATCGAACTTGTCTCTGTCGGCTTGATCCCACCAGTTGTTCTCCATACCATTTAAGTCATACTGGCTACCTTTCACGTCGAAACCGTGAGTGAACTCGTGACCTATCACATAGAACATAGCATACATCTTGGCTACATCCATACCGGGTGTGTATTCGGGTTCCATCATAAAGGCTGGCAATATAACCACTGAGTTGCTCATGAAGAAATGAAATGCATTATAAATATATGTTGGTATGCCACCAAATCCCAATATACACATATTCATAGTTTCTTCTTTTACATTCTCACCCACCAAATTCCTAATGGCACTGATGCGAGCCTGCTTCATCTCGAGCAGATCGTCAGCGAGCAAGTTGCCGCGCAATTGGGGCAATCCCTCCTCAATCCATGAATCAGGTTCGCCAATGAAGAACTTCATATTGGCCAATTTGGTCAGAGCCTCAGCCTTGGTTGTGGCCGATAGCCATGCGTTTGCCTCAATACGCTTGGCAAACACCTCTCGCAATGACTCGGCATAAGCAGTGAACTCTTCCTTTGTTTCGTCGCTGACATACTTCTCACAGAAGTAGTATGACAAGGGATACATGAATAGTTCGGGCATCAACTTTTCCATAATCTCTTCTGTAGTAGCAACAACACCACTTGTAACTTCCTGGGTATACTGGTCACCGCAATAGAGATAAAGTTCTGTCTTTACGGCGTTTAGTACAAAGTCCTGCAAATCCTCAAAAGGGCACATAAGTAATTGGTCGTACATCACAGTCAAGCTATCTTCCTTCACGAACAGGTCTGGGTCGAAATCAGCACCAAGACCCTCCACAACATAAGTAAAGAAATCTTCTTCACCTGCTGCTCTGGTCTTGCTAAAATACTTCACACCAGTACTGAAGTTGAGGTGCTTGCCAAATGTTCTGGATTCTTCTTCCTCACCTTCTTCGTCTTCGAGGCTAGACATCAACTTGGCAAAGACAGGGTCAGGAACAATAGTGAAACAAACTCTATCATCATCAGGAGAAACTGCGGTGTACAATTTCATCATACAGTCGAGATAACCATTTGTGATATACTTGCCACAAAGACGGCCCAAAGTGGGTATATCCTCAGCAGCCATAATTTCTGCACTAAGGGTGCCATAGAGTTCATCTACGAATTCAACATTAGCCTGCTGCTGCTCTCCATTCTTAAGGCGACGGAAAGATTCCTTGAGGGTCTTTTTTGCCTCCATCTCTTCGAGAACGACTTCTGTCTTCTCCTTAATAGATTTATCAACATCGACCATCCATCCCTTGTTTACGTCTTCATTGCCAATGCTTTTAAACCATTCTCCATTTACATACATGTAGAAGTCGTCTCCAGGCTTGCTGGCGGTAACGTCTTCATTGCCATTTGAACCAGGGCCGTCAATAGGCTCCTCGCTACAAGCTACAAAACTCATTCCTGCGACTAAAAGCAGCAGTGCATAGAATGATTTCAAAAACTTTTCTTTTCTCATAAACTAATAAAAACTAAAGGTTATATATCGTATATTTAAATTAGGTGCTATTCACTTCTTTGCTTTGCTTCTATCTTGGTGCGCCACATGCGAGAATTTGATGTGGTGTTTATTTTGTCGACAAGAACTCAATAGCCTTGTCTAAAATAGCATCTCTGCCAGTTATATGTGCATCTTCCGACATGGCAACCTTAAAGCCTTCGCTGGGGTCGATGCCAAATTCGGTGTGAACCCCATTAATGTCAATCATTGGCGTTGTTGACAGACGCACATACCATCCGTTGGGAAGATCAAAAGTGCAGGGAATGCCACCACCTCCACCGCTTCGGTCACCTATGACAGTAACGTTGTCAAGTACCTTCATGGTGCGAATAAAGTCGTTGGCTGCACTATAAACGCCACGGTTACTGAGAACCGCTACATCCTTTAGGAATTTTACACTTCTGTTTTGATTGTCAGTATCACTCCCAAAGGTAGAAGAGTGCTTGATATAGTCGGGTATAGTATCAGCAAATTCACTATGGCCTGGACCTGTCTTACGAAGAGTATATCCACATAAGACACTATCTTTTTCTGTAAAGCGGCAGGCCAATTTGTTGACATTTAGTATATTGCCTCCGCCGTTATTGCGAATATCGAAGATTATGCCCTTACAGTCTTTGAATTGTGTAAGAATATAGTCAAGTAAATTTTCGCTAAATTCGCTGGAAAAAGAATCGTAGTGCATATAACCGATATTTTCGGGCAATATCTTATATACAAAACCACTCTTGCTTTGATAATCATTCTTGAGATAATGTTCACACACTATGCGTTCACTATAATTTTCGGGATAGTCTTCCTTCCACTTCCAATATCTTGATGCATCGTAGGGATAAGAAAGATTAACATGACCGTCCTTCAGCTCTGCAAGCATTTCTGCGCACACATCGAATAGTTCATAGTTGCTCATTCCATTATGAACACGAGGTTTGTATTCATCATAAATTGAATTCCAGTCAATATTCTTATAATCAAAATAGCAATAGTATTCATTGCATATTTTCCACAACATATCAAAGTTCCCCTCTGCATCATCAACAATATCATGATCATCATGAATGTAGCACGATTGAAATGGCAGGATTAACAGAAGCGTTGCTATAAAGGATATGTATTTTGCTTTCATGATTAATATGTGTAAAGTGCTGTTTTGATTCTTTTGTTCTCATTAGACTTGCTCCATCGCATCAATTCGCCTGTAAAGCCTAAAACAAAATTGTGCGATACATATTGGAAGTGATTGGGGGTCGCATAGTGGGTTATGATGTCGTTGTTGTAACCTATACGAAGTGCCCATGAGTTGAAATGAATATCGGCATGCAGACGATTTCGCATATTGAAATGGCTCCCCCATGTACCCACCCTAAATCCATCAAAAAGACTAGTGGTAAAATAGCCTTGCTTAGTTTGGGTAAATGCCGAGAAAACAGGAATTGCCATCTGGTAGGTTGCAGTAACTGGACGTTTGCCTAATTTGAAATCATACACAGCCATACCGGTAAAGCCAACAGATATGTCAATTTTGTATGTCACGGGGTTATTGCCGCCGTGGTCATTTTCTACTTTGCCTCCCAAAACATCTAAATTAGGACCATAATAAAGTCGGAGGTTAGGGCAAACTGTGCTTTGTCTCATTATGCCAAAAGTATAATTTCCGAAGTTTGCTTTTGATCCTCCATTGCCAGAAATTGCCATAGCCCCCTTGTTGTACATGTAGCGAAGCTGATGTTGCCGAATCCATTTGGAATTGCCTTTTGCTGCTCGCATCATTTCTAGATTCACCGAAAAGCTTAATCCAGAGAACGTAAAGTACGACAGAGGTTTATCTACCCATGACGCACCGCCAAGATTTATTTCAAACGCGGTAAAAAGAGGACGGCAGACACTGTCATTCTCTGCCTTCTCTTTGGCAAGTGATGCCATTGGCAAGGTCAATAGCAATGTACTGCAAAGTATATTTCTCAGTCTGTTGTTCATATTTGTGAAATTAATTTATATGTTTGTTCTGAGGCATGTTGGCTCAAATCGCAGATAGTGCGTGCTGGATTGTAGTGCAGCTCCAGCAGAACGGACAATGTCACTTCCCAGCCTTGGCCTTGGCACGCTCCACTAGCTTGCGGGTGGCTTCGTTCAGTGCAGGCACGTTGGAGGGTATTATAAAGTCCATCTTTGGTGCCTCCTTCGTGCTCTCTTCCTTGGCCTCCTCCAGTGTCAGAAGGTCGCGGCCCACGACATAGATTTCTGTCATTGCACGCACTGCTACCGGAGTCTTGGAGTCCAGCGCCATGCGTATGTACTTGCCTCTTCCTTCTGCCTCCATCATAAAGCCAGCTTCCAGCAGGTCCTTGGGGTAATATTTGCCGTCCTCGTTGATGCTGAATGCATTTGTTGTGTAGAATTGGTTTATCTCCAGGGTAAAGCCCAGGAGTTTCAAGAGCCAGGGAGACAGGGTGTGGTTCTTCTTCTCAGCAAGCAAATCCTCCTTGAAGGTGAACACTCCGTTGCTTAGCCTCTGCACGAGAGCGAGTCCGGATTTTCCCTTCTTTTCATAGTAGCCAGTTGAATCGTTTTTCAACGACTCGTGAACCAAGATCTCCTTAGCACTCAATCTGGTGAGAGTGGAGGTCAGGAAAAATGACTTTGAGTCTTCCTCGTATGCCACGCTGTCAATGTCGCCAATCTTGTGCTGGGAAAAGGACCTGCAGCTTGCACTGTGTATCTGGTTGCCAATGTCAATCTTGTCTTCCTCTTTGGCAGGAACAAAGCGATATGCCATCTCCTCCACGAAATGGGTTACGGTGTCCATCTCGTTGCACATGCTGAAATAGTTTCTGATGTACAGTATCTGCTTCATGACATTCCTGTCCCCGGGCACAACCACCAGTTCGGGCATGTCGTAGAAACTCTGCTTCATCTGCCATACGGTATCCTTGGGTTCTGCAATCACCAGAGGCTCATAGCCCAGGCAACGGATGGTGATGGGATATGCCGTTTCAGGAATTTCCGAGAATGTGCCGTCGTCCATGGTGTAGCCCACCACATTGCCGTCGAAGTCAAAAATAGATGCTACCGATACAGGGATGCTGTCCGTGGCGTCTATCACACGCTGCTGTGCGTATGCAGACACGGAGAGCAATAGGCAGATAATTATTATAAGATGTCTTTTCATCCAGATGATTTTTATGTGTGTGTTTTATAATCGCGTGCAAATTTACCTTGATATTCTCTAAGCGTCAAACAATGAAATGCTACTTTTGAGTCTATAATGTGGATTTTCTCCCTGAATTTGTCCTATGTATACACAAATGTAGACATGATATCCTGTGTTTGTAAACGGATTTTCCCTATTTTTGCAACAAAATATACACATTGTAATGAAAGAACAGTCTACTGAAAACCTACAGAAAGATGGAGTACCTCCATACAGAAAATGCTTGAATTGCGGCACTGACTTGCGAGGAATGTACTGCCACAAATGCGGCCAGCAGGCATCAAGCCCCACACCCAAGGTGGGTGAATTTATTCTTGAATACTTGAACAATGCCTATATCTGGGATCCGAAATTCTTTCTGACGATATGGAATCTTGTCCGTCGTCCTGGCTTCCTTACAAATGAGTTCAATGCCGGCAGGTTTGTGGCATACGAACACCCCTTGAAACTGAACATGTTCTTCCTCTTCGTGTTCGTTACCATTTTCCTGCTTTTCTCAGACATTCAAAAGGCAAACGACACGTTTAATACCATTACAAGAAGTGAATTGGTGCGTCCGCATCTGTCTCTGAACGCACTGTCCACGGACAAGGTGTATTCTTCCAAGATGCAGTTGTCTGAAAGGGATACCATACAATTGTCCGTCATGCTGGCCTCTGCCAATGAGTTTCCCGAAATCATCGGCATTGTCCAGCCGCTGACTGACAATGGCGAGGAACAGTTGGATACCCTGCTTGCCACAGTTCCCGTAATATTGATTAAGGATGGAATTCTGGTCAAGAGTGCAGCAGACGTCTATTCCTTCTCGGAGAAGAACGCCATTGTGGACAAGCTTTTGAACATGGATCTCGTCTCATCCATTATGCGCAAGCTGATAGACATTCTGACGCAGTATTTCCCCATGCTCTTCCTGCTGACGTCGCCCCTGCTGGCCTTTGCGGTAAAACTGTTGCATCACAAGAGAAAGGCACCGGCGCTGTCTTACTTCATCTTTGCTCTGCACTATACGGCCTTCATAGAATTCATGTTGCTGGTTATCTATCTGCTATACCTTACCGTGGACCCGAGTATAAATGTGTTGCAATGGATCATGATCTTGTCTTCATGCCTATACCTGACCATAGCGGTCAAACAGGTGTATGAACCAAAATCCTGGATAAAGTCCATACTAAAGGCCTTTATGATAAGCCTTACATATTTCATGATATGCTTCTGCATATTCTTTGCAATATTCATCACTACTATTTTTGCGGTTGTAATATAGGCCAGTGCCCAGGAAAGGGCTTGTATATATATAAAAGGTGAGATTATGAGTTGGTGTTTTTTGAAAAGAAGAGTACAGATTTTCATTCTATTCACTCTCATGTGCAGTGCTGCCCTTGCGCATGCCGACATGTTCAGGCAGGCAAAGGCATTGCAGAGAGAAGGGAGGTGTGATGAGGCCATAGAGACTTTCAAGGATTGCCTTGCACAGCCCGTGAAGGGAAGCGAACTGACAGACCAGCAGATGTTTGTCTGCACCGAGGCATTGGTGCAGCTCATGAACTCATACCAGAGCAAGGGTGAACCGGAAAGGTGCATAGCCACATTAAGGGAAGTTTTCAGGACCTCGCCCATTTTGCATAAATTTTGCCAGAGAGACTATTATTCGGTATTGGGCTATGCCTTGTCCCGTACGGAGAACATGAAGGAGGCAGAGGAAACTATGCTCAAGGCATTCACCATGCCCCTGCACCATGCCACTCCAGAGCGCTATTTTCGTGACTATGCCTATGCAGCAGCAGTATTCTACCCCAATCCCAAATACCAAAAGGAGGTTATCGACTGGTGCCAGGAGGCATTGCAGCAAGCCCAGTTGTGCAAGAACACCTCCGGCAAGCAGTGGGTTACAGCCATGTTGGGTTCTCTATATAAGCGTAACGGCCATATCAGCAAGGCCCTGCAACTTTTCCGCCAAAGCAAGGAGGAAGCCCAGGAGAGAAACGACGATCTTGGCGTACTGAACAGTCTGCATGCGATGGTCGACCTTTTCCTGTACTGGGGCGTCCCCGAGTATGCCAACCAGTATGCATCCGAAGCGGTAAAGGTGGAGCAGGGCATGGCCGAGGACAACCCGATGGTTTCTGCACAGACCTATGTGGACAAGGGCAGGGCACTGTTGCAGTTGGGAGAAACAGATTCTGTATCCTTCTATGCTCGAAAGGCCAGTGGACTGTGTGAGGCCTTGCCTTACAACAGTGGTATGGTGGATGTGGATCTTCTTCACGGCACCTATCTAAGTGAAGTGGGCGGAGATTCTCTGCATTACGGTGTTCTGTGCCTGCAACGCGTAACCCAGCAGGCCACGCCTGCAAACCGTGCAAAGGCATATCTGCAATTGGCACAGATATATCTGTCTGCCGGGGAGAATGCCATGGCAGAGACGATGCTGGACAGCATGTACACATTGCTAAACCAGGGAGAGTCTCCCGTTTATATACCAATAGACTACAAACCGGTCATCGAGTACTATCAGAGTGCGGGGAAGCAGCGCAAGGTGGAGCAGTACACCAGAATGATGCTTCTGGAGCAGCAGGCATTAAAGGAAAGGCGCCTTAACTATAATCTTGTTGAGGCCATTGCCGAGCAGCAAAACCAGCAGCAGAGGCAGGCACTGGAGATTGCAAGACTGGGACAGGCCAACCAGCGCCTTTGGTTTCTGTTGTATGCAGTCCTGTCCGTTATTGCACTTTCCGTTGTTGCAGCACTCCTTTTCCATCAAAGGAAGAAGCACAGGCTACAGATGAAACTTGCCGATGACAAGTTTGCCCAGCTGGTTGAAAAGTTGAATCAGCAAAACTCGGAAAAGGATATGATAGCACAGGAGATCTGTGAGTTGCTGAGCGACAAGGACAAGCGTCAGGAACTGGAAACCATAACACCATCCATGCTCCAGAAGGACGGCGAGTCCAAGTTCCGCCAGTGTTTCGAGATGCTGTACCCGCTCTTCCTGCATCGCCTACGAGAGAAGGTTCCGTCTATTACACGCCGCGAGGAACTCCTGTCTATGCTCATAGTCTTGAAGCAGGGCAATAAGGAAATTGCGGAACTGCTGGCCATCGCCCCACGAAGTGTGCTGATGCTTCGCCACCGCTTCCGTCAGAAGATAGGCATGACCACCGACAATTCACTGGAAATATTTATCGAGGAAATCCTGGAGGGGGAGAAGACCCCCTCAATCCCCCTGCAGGGGGAGGAACGGTGAGCAGGTGAGAACTGAAACGGTGAGAGGATGAGCGGTGAGTTTTATCCACCCCCTCCGTCGCTTTGCTCCTCGTCTCTTCGAACCCCGACGTTAAACAGGGGAGTTTAACCCTCATAAGGCACAAAATGACATTGAGTCATTTTTCTAAAGACCTTATTCGCCCTGTCTCAGGGGGGACAATCGGCTGCGCGGTGAGCGGTAGGGACGCAGCGTGCAGCGTCCGCATAGTTTTTCGATTTAATCCGTTAATATAGCTAAATCTGTGACAATCCCGTCAAATCAGTGTTATCTGTGGGCGATTAGGGGAGGGGGGTATTCGCCATTTTCCATAGGCAGAGGAATGCGGCCTTGGTGATGTCCACCATTTTGTCCCAGTTGATGCGTTCGGCATGGTCCGATGGCATGTGGTAATCCGGATGCCCGTCGGTGTGGTACCACACTATCGACGCTCCGGCATTGAAGAAAGGCACCTGGTCGCTACCGCCACTGAGGTCATCAGAAGGCAGGAAATCGGGGTCGAGCGCCAGAGAATACTTCTTTATGTCGTCCTTCAGCCAGGTGGCATAAACGGAATCTTCTGCCAGGTACAGGTATTTCAGCTGCTGGGGGCGGTGCTCCATGTTGTTGCGCCCGATCATGTCGAAGTTCATGTAGCCCTTCACTCTCTTGATGTCGGGGAAGTTCTGGACAAAGTATTTCGAACCGAACAGCCCCTTCTCCTCACCATCCCAGAAGGCAAAGATTACGGTCCTCTCCGGTTGCTCTCCTGTAGCCATGAAGGCCTTGAGAATCTGAAGCACGGCCTGCACCCCCGAAGCGTTGTCGTCCGCCCCGTTGAAGATCTTGTCGCCCTGTAGCAATGGGTCGTAGCCAAGATGGTCGTAGTGTGCTCCCACAACGACAATCTCCTCTGGGTTCTTTCCATCTATTTTCGCCAGTATGTTGCGCATTGGTGCAGTGCGGTGCGGCTTTTTCTTCAGTCTTTCTATTTTCATGGGGTCTACCGTAAACTGGGCATCCCTACGCTCAGAGGAGTAGACCGTAAAAGGTTGTTCGTATCCATTTTCAAAGAGCGGAGTTGCCCCCATCAACTTCAGGATGGAAACCAGGTATTCAGCAGCGATGTGAGCGTGTCCGGTACCCGCCTCACGTCCCATAAGAGCATCGGACGCAAGAAACTCCACGTATGCCTGGGCGGTATTTCGGTTTATGCATTGCAATCCCTTTTCTTCGGGAGTGGTTTTCTCCTTCTTTCTTGCCTCTGCGGGTAAAGCGGCTATTATTGAAACCATAGCCATGAGCAGTAGTATTCTCTTCTTCATGTTATATTGAGTGTTTTTATTGGCAAAGATACGATTAAGCGAGCGAAAAATATCAAGCTCGCTTGAATATTTTTCAAAGCGAGCGCAAGTATCTTGGAGATTTATCTCAATGATACGATTAAGCGAGCGAAAAATATCAAGCTCTCTTGAATATTTTTCAAAGCGAGCGCAAGTATCTTGGAGATTTATCTCAAAAAGCCAGTACGTTTTGGTGGACATTTATGCTCAAAGTAACAGCTGATAGCGGCTCGTTTAACAGCTAGTAGCGGTTCATTTAACGGCTAATAGCGGCTCGTTTAACAGCTAGTAGCGGTTCATTTAACGGCTGATAGCGGCATATATATCGGTCGTGTTGAGTGACTGAAAAACAAATGGTGCACATCGTTGCGTAAACTATGCTACGACAACGTTGTGCACCTTTGCTGTATTCCGGATATTGGATATTCGCTAAGGGAAATCCAGTATTAGAACATCTTGTCGGGGTACTGGCCAGCCTCGTGCAGGGCGGCGAGCTTGGCTACGGTCTCGGGACGGTCCTCGGGATAGGTTACGCCGAACCACTTGGATGTGGTGTCGAGAACCTCGCAGGTAGCCTTGCCTTCCTTGATGAGGGTGTCCACCATCAAGGGGATGAAGAACTCGCTCTTCAGGTTGGTCTGGTTCTTGGGATCAGACAGGAACACCTTGAAGAAGTCCTCGCTGTACTGGAAGTAGTCGGGAGTGAAGCCCCAGAAGTTCATGCTGGTGGGAGCTGTGTCGGGGATACCAACCCATGTGCTACCGTCCTCGTCCAGATACTCTACAACACCGTTGTGGCGCTCAATCTTGGTGCGCTCTACAACGCCGGTCAGCAGGTGGGTCTCGGGATCCATCTCGCAGATGCCACGGCTAACGGTACCGCTCTCGGACAAGGTGTTGTCCACACGGAAACCTACCATTGCATACTTGCCCTTGCTGCCCTCGGGCAGAGAGGTCAGGAACTTGGCCATAACCTGGAATGCATCGCGGTCGTAGAAGTCGTCGCAGTTCAGTACGGCGAAGGGCTCGTTGATAACGTCCTTACCCATCATTACTGCGTGGTTTGTGCCCCAGGGCTTTTCACGGCCTTCGGGTACGGTGAAGCCTTCGGGCAGTGCGTCCAAAGCCTGGAAACAGAGTTCGCAGGGAACATGGCCTTCATACTTTGCCAGAATCTGCTCGCGGAACTGCTGCTCGAAATCGCGACGGATAACCCATACGATCTTGCCGAAGCCAGCCTGGATGGCATCATAGATGCTGTAGTCCATAATGCTCTGACCCTGAGGGCCGAGGGTGTCTAACTGCTTCAAGCCACCATAACGGCTGCCCATACCTGCAGCCAAGAGGAAAAGTGTAGGTTTCATTGTTTTAATAGTGTTTAAATTGGTTAACAATAATCTTTCTTTGCTACAAATATACAAAGAAAATGCATACAATGGTTCATTGCGATGCGAAAAAATGCCCATCTTCCTTGCAGAGATGGGCAAATATTGCATAAACGTGATGTTCAATAGAGGCTTGAGATAGATTAGAACGGATATCCGACGGCAAAATGATAGCCGAGCGACTTGCCGAAAGAGGGCATGTTGTAGTAGCCGGGCTTGCCGGTGTCGTAGGGGGCATGGAGTCCTACGCCAACGTCGAAGCGGATGACCAGGAACTCCAGGTCGTAGCGCAGGCCGGCACCTGTGCCCAATGCCAGTTCCTTGCCCAGATTCTTCCATTGGAAGCGTCCGCCAGGGCGTGCGGGGTCTTCCTTGGTGAGCCATACGTTGCCGGCATCCATGAAGACGGCTCCAAACAGGTTGGCCACGATGGGGAAGCGGTACTCCACATTGCACTCGAAGCGCACATTGCCCACCTGGTCCAGATAGGAATAGCTGCTTTCTGCCGGATTGTAGCTGCCCGGACCTATGCCGCGTACACCAAAAGCACGGATACTGTTGGCACCACCGGCAGAGAAAAGGTCGGCATAGGGTGCTGTCTTGTCGCCATAGTTCCAGATGAAGCCCAGATAGCCGCGCACCACCAGTTGGCTACGTGGAGAGACGCGCAGCATGTGCGAGTATTCCGCCGTGTACTTCTGGAACTGCAGGGCCTGTTTGGTGAAGAGCGAAATGCGCCCCTGGTGCTTCTGAACCTTAGGGCTGGTCCATGTGAAGGCATACTCCATGCTTGGCACCAGTTTGTCGCGCAGGCTCTCGTAGAGGGCGGGATTTTCTGTCATCAGGCTGTCGAAACGGGCAGAGGTGCTGAGCAGGTGGTTGTACTCCAGGCGCACGGGTGTGAACTCGTGGAGGATGTTCTCGCCCTTCTTGAAGGTCCACTTTATTCGTGCACCGGCACTGGCGCTGCCATAGTAGCCGGCACGGTTCATCCACTTGATGTCCATCTTGAACAGGGTGGATGCCTGTATCCTCCTGTTCAGCTTTCGCCACAGGTTGCCAAAGAAGATGAAACGGGGGTAGGTGAGGTTCAGGTTGCCTCCCAGTTCCCAGGAGTTGATGCCGGTCTTGTCGCCCTGCATATTGGCACCCGTCTGCCACTCGTAGGAGGCGTTGACGCCAAGTGTGAGTGTCTCTGCTCCGCGGAAGGCATTGCGCTTGTTTATGGAATACGAGGCGCCAGGACCCAGCAGACCGTTGGTCTTGTTGGTGATTTTTGCCTCGAACTCGCTATCGTAGGGCTTGTCCAGCGTGCACTGTATTTCTATGTCCAGGGTGTCGTCGGACAGTGCGGCATTGTACCTGCCCTTCAGCAGGGAGGTGTCGCGTGGCACGTAGTTGACCTGTACGGAGGAGAATATGCCCATGCCCGAGAGCTTGTTTATCATCAGGTCGTTCAGGTCCTGGTTGTAGAGGTCGCCATGCTTCAGGTACAGGTACCTGTTGAAGGCAGACAGTCTGAGCGAGGGCTTGCGCTTGTCCCCTCCGCTCCATTGCATGCTCAGGTTGCGCAGGGAGAAAGAGTCGGTAAGTTCGCGGGTGTTGTACTTGAGCACCGTTATGCGTGTCCTGCCTATGTGGAAGGGCTGCTTTGCCGCCTGGCTCATGGTGGGCGAGGGCACTACCTGCAGCTGCACGTGTTCGGGGCGCATCAGCGTGTCCGCCCTGTATGCTATGTGGTCGCTACGGAAATAATAGTGTCCGTGGTTGCGCAGGATGGAGGCAATGCGGTCGCGCTCGTTGGAAAGCGTAGGCACATTGAAGGGGGCATTGCGCCTGAGCAAGGTGCCGTCCATGTTTTGCCTGATGAGCGTGTCTATGCCCAGGGGGAAGTTGCGGTACTCTATGCTGTCCAGATGGAACAGTGCGCCTGGCAGAATCTGATAGGAGATCTTCTTCTTGCGCGGGTTCTTCACGTCCTCTATGCGGTACTGTACGTCGCCACGGAAATAGCCATGGTTGCGCAGGGTGTTTCGTGCCACCTGGGTGCGGATGGAGGGACTTGCCGTGCTGATGTATTTGGGCGTTGCCCCCAGGGTGTTCATCATCCATTTGCCGAAGGCACTCTCGCTCTGGCCGTAACGGTTCCATACCCACAGACCGATGGTGAAGGGGTGTGTCAGCCGGCTGGAGCCCATGATGGTGCCGTTTGGCGGATAGGCAAGGGCGCCAGCCACTTCGGCACGTGCCGTGTTGTATGCCTCCTTGTCTATGAGTTCCTGCATGCGTATGCTGTCCTGCTCCTCCTTGGTGAGTTCCCTTTGTGCCAGTTTCTCCACGGCAGAGGTGTTGCCGCTAAGAACATCCTCCACGGCGGTATAGGCATCTGCCACGGCGGTAATCACTCCTGTCGTGTCCTTGCCCTTGCGCTCCTTCTCGCCCCAGCGGTGCCCGTAGGCAAAGTCCTTGATACCGGCATAGAGGTATTCGTCCTCTGGTATGTTCTTTGTCTGGTAGCAACTGCTCAGCGTCATTGCCAGAAGCGTGAGGATAGGCAGGATGTATACCTTATTATATATATAATATGCGTTCATGTTTAGCCGTGTCTTCTTCTATCTGTTCGTGGGGGGATTTATGGGTTTACTCGCAGATTTACGTTTTTCGTTCCTGAAGATGAACAGTTCGCCCAGGTTTTCGGTTTTTCTGCGCAGCACAAGGCTGGCGCCCATTTCCATCACCTCGGAGTCGAGGATGGACTCGGTGTCCTTGTTGTAGAACGCCTTGACGTAGCGTGTGCCGGAATTGTCCAGACGGTATTCCACGGAAACGTTGCTGATTATGCTCATGCCCGTGTTCTGTGCATCGTTGCCCGAACTGACCTTGCCGCCGATGATCACACTGATGCGGTTGCCCCAGAAGCGCTTGGCAAAGGAGAAGTTGTAGTCCGTCTGTGCCGCACCCGTGGCGCTGGTGGTGTTGTCTATGCCGAAACCGATGTCGATGGTGGACAGGGCCTTGCCCGCGATGTTAGAGATCTGGCTGTTCAGGAAAGAGCTCAACGCGCTGGTGGCATCAAATCCGCCACCGTTGCCGGTGTTGTTGGGCGACAGGTACATGCCCGTTGTGAGCATTGCCACGGCGGCGCGTCCGCGGTCCTCCACGGACATGGACGCCAGTTCGTTCTGTACCGTCAGGTCCTCGGGTGCCTGCAAGGTGAATTCCAGTCCCAGGTCGGAGAGGGTCTGTGTTATCTTCAGGCCCACGTCGAAATTAACGGTTCTCGTCACGTTGTTGCTGGAGACGGAAGCCTTCTTGCGCTCGCTGGCACTGATGTTCAGTTTGGGGTTCAGCATGTCGCCCGAAAACTCCACATAACTTCCGCTATCTATGTTGAAGTTCTTCAGCGACATCACCACCAGGCTGTAGTCCATGCTGCCCGAAAGCACGGTGTACCGTCCGAAGAGTTTCATGCCGGAAAGCATGTCGTAGGTCATGCGCAGTTCTCCGCCACCCTCCAGCTCGATGTTGTCCTGCCCGTCCTCGCTCATCAGGCAGTGTATTGTCGTGGCCTCGTCAATGTTTACCTGGAAGTCCATCTTCACGTTCTGCTCCGGCATGGCAATGGGTTTTGTCTCTGTGGTGTCCGAGAAGTCGGTGAAGGTTACCAGGCTGCTCAGCTGGTCGTCCACCACAAGGGGCGAATCCTTCATCACGTATGTGAGGTTTGTCTTGCCGTTTATGTTCAGCCGGCCACGTATGTCCAGGTTGTTCAGAGTGCCCTGCATGCGTCCGAACAGGTCCACATAGACCTTGCCGTAAGCCTCAGCCCCCTTGCGCTTGGGAGCGTTTATGAGGTTGAAGTCGCGTGCCGTGATGCCCAGGTTCAGTTTCGTCTGGTTCAGGTCGGTAAAGTCTATGGTGCCGTCCAGTGTGAGCGGATTGTTGCCATTGGCAAACGCCTGGATCTTGTCCAGATCCAGGAAATTGTCCTTTATCACTATCTCGTCGTCCGGCAGGCGCAGGTCTATGCTGTATGGGTCGGAGCAGATGTGCATGCTGTCCGTGGCCAGGGAACCAGACATGAGAGGAGCAGAGACAGGGCCATGCACGTCGAGCATGCCGCTGATGTAGCCCTCCAGCCTGGCCATGTTGCCGGTAATGAAACCGTTTGCGATGTTCAGGGGCAGGCGTTGCAGATGTGCCTCGGCCTCGATGTGCCCTTCTTCGTCCTGGGTCCAGTAGCTGCCATTCAGCAGGGCTATCTCGCGTTCGTTCTGTGAAAGAATACCGTCCACCAGATGCGAACCGTCGGCATTGGGGAAGTATATCATCTCCACGCCGATGTTGCCAAGCGGACTTCCCTCGAATCCCATTTTCCTGACATCCATGTCCAGCGACACGGTAGCCTGCTCTTCCTCCTTCACCGCATGCACGTCGCCATTGAGCATACCCGTAACCACGGGCATGAAGGGCATGACGCGCGAGAGTTCACCAAGGTTGAAGTTTGCAATGGACAGAGTAATGTCCTGCAGGGCCGCTTCGTTCGGGGTGCTATACAGGTTCAGTGACGTGCCATCGTCGGCCAGCAGGTTCATGTCTGCCATTATGTGGTTTGTCTTGTCTATTGAGACGAAGTTGTCGGCATTGACATTGAACCGGCGGTAGGCAAAGACGGGGTTGAGCGGAGTGAGCTGCACCTTCAGCGTGCTGTCTGCTATGCCCACGTTAAGACCGAAGTCCACACCCTTGTTGCCCTTGTCGTCCAGGAACAGGAAGGAGGAACTCAGACCCTCCGGCGTGACCAGCGCGTTCAGTACGGCCTCGAAGTTTACCACCTTGTTGCGCGGACCGTTCTTTACACGTGCCATCATACTCACACCCTCGGCCAGGTTCCGGATGTTCCATGATATGGAGTCGATTACTACGGCCTCGGTCTTCAGTTTGTTCATGTGCCCCTGGCCGTTCACGCCATCTTCGGGGTTGGTGACAAGGTCGAACGCCATCTCGTTCATGGTGGCCCCGAGCATGGAGCGCAGTATGTTGGCAAGCGGATTGTTGTCGCCACAAAGCAGGTGCATGTCCACTCTGGGCAGCAGTGCGTTCAGCCCAGCCATGTCCAGCACGCGCTCCTCCCTTTGGCGTGCCATTTCCTGCATGAAGGCGTTTGTCTTCTTCAGCAGGGAGTCCTGTCCCTCGTCGGAATGGAACTGAAGCCATAGGTTGCCGGCGTTGGTGCGTGCCAGCATGCTCTGCTCGTTGGTCCTGACTTCCAGATTTAGGTCCAGGGGATAGAAAGTGGTGTCGGGCAAGGCAAGTTCTATGCTATGCATGCTGCCCTTCAGCCGGTGGGTCTGTTTCATGTCCGAACCACCCTCCAGATTCAGGGTCATGGACGCCACCAGCGAATCCTTGGTGATGCCCAAGGCCTGGAAGTTGACCTTGTTCACAGACAAGGCAAAATCCGCCTTTGTCACCTCCTTGTCTATATCGGCATTGGCACAGGCATTGGCCATGAGTATGTCGTTGTCGCAATGCAGTTCCAAGGTTGCTTTGCCACGCCTCAGTTTGGCGGTAAGCCTGGCATTGTCCACGTCCCATTCCTTGTATTCAAGATGGTGCAGGTCCACCTCAGCCCTCAGTCCTGTTGCCCTGGACAGAGGGTCGGTGCCATGTCCGCTGGCCTTGGCAGAGAAGGAGAGCAAGCCTATGCTGTCCTGTGGGAGGAACTTGCGGATGTCCAGCTGGGTGGCATTCAGCATGGCCCTGTATGCCATATTTTCAAGGTCGATGGAAGCCTTGGCGCGCACCTTGCCCTTTCCGCAGGAAAGTTGTGCATCGGCGGCGTATTTGTTGCCGTGTATCCTGGTTTCGGCAGAAAGGTTCATGCGTGGGATGTTCACTCCGGAAAGTCCCATGTACCGGCGCACGAAGTTCAGGTTCATGGTGCTTGCGTCCCATTGCAGGTGCGACCTCATTCCACCTTCCGCCATTGCATCGGCAACATATCCCTTGGCCTGGATGTCCATTGCCGTGGGCATGAACAGGTGCAGGGTGTCCACTGATATGGAGTCGATGCTGCCCCTGGCTGCTATGTGAGCATTTAGGGGCATGGTGGGGTAGGCCTTTGCCAGGTCTCTGGGGATGAAGTCTCGGGCTATGCTGAGCAGGTCGGTGTGTGCCAGAGAAGCCCTTATGTTTGTAGTCATGGAACCGCCGCTCATGGGAGTGAAGGCATTGAAATCCATTTGCAGGTTTCCGTTGATGAGGCTCTTCTTCTCTCCATCGGTGCAGGCTGTACTTATGCGGAATTGTTGAAGGGCAACAGACGCAGAGTCCATCCTAAGATTGTCCACACCCAGTGATGCGGTGGACAATGGTATGCAGGTATTTATGCCTGCCGTGTCCATCATGCATAGATGCAGGGTGTCTATGTCTATTCCCACAGATCCGATTGTGTAAACGGCGTTCGCCAGATCGATGTTGCCATTGCTCAGGTATGCGTTCCTTATCTCGGTGCTGACCATCATGGTGTCTCCCGGCATGCGGAACCCTATGCTCGTGTTGCTGATGTCTATCCTTTCCACCAGAATAGTCCAGGGTATGGGGGCACTCTCTGTGGTGTCCACGATAGTGGTGTCGCGCATGCTGATGTCCAGGTGGCAATCCGTCAGAGATGCTCCGCTCAGTCTTGCCAGGCCGTTCTTCAGGTCGGTGTCCTCTCTGTTGAGGTGCAGGAGTCCCAAGTCTCCACCGATGTGCATCTGTGGAATCAGGTTGGCAGAATTGAACCGTCCCTCCTTGATGTCAATGCCGTCCACACCCAGTTGTCCCTGGAAAATCTGACTGAAATCCATGTCCACCACCACGGAACCAGTGTGCAGCAGGGTGTCGCGCTCCTGGATGGCGGTGAGGTTCTCAAGTTCTATGTCGAGGGGGAAACTGATACCAACCCTTTCCAATGTGATGTCCATGCCCGTTGCCTCGGAGGCAAAGTCCATGGCCTTCTGTATGGCCCAGTTCTGTATGGGGGGGATGTACAGGAGTGCAATCAGGAGAAAGGGAATGAGGAGTAGGGCCACCAGTGTGGTGCCCATCCATTTCAGTATGCGTCGGATGATGGTCAAGATGGAGTAAGTGTGTGTTATTTAGTGTGTGGTTTATTCCGTTGTTCCACGGCTTAGTGCCTGCCAAAGAGTGTCGTTTGGCACAGGGGCGGTAACGGATATGCTTTCATGGCTCACGGGGTGCTCCAGTGTGAGATTGCGGGCGTGCAGGGATATGCTTCCGTCGGGATTGCTGCGTGGAGCGCCGTATTTCAGGTCGCCCTTTATGGGGCAGCCCATCTTGGCCAGTTGGCATCGTATCTGGTGGTGGCGTCCAGTGTGCAGATGTATTTCCAGAAGGTGGTACCTGTCGCCCGAGGCAATGAGTCTATAGTCCAACACCGCCTTCTTCGCCCCCGGCACTTCCCGGTCATAGGCACGTGCCGTGTTGTTCTTCTCGTTGCGAGTGAGCCAGTGTGTCAGTGTGCCCTGTGGAACCTGCGGACGGTTCTGCACTATTGCCCAGTAGGTCTTGCTCACGTTTTCGTGCCCAGCAAACATTTTGTTCAGGCGTGGCAGGGCCTTGCTGGTCTTGGCAAAAAGCACCACGCCCGATACGGGCCTGTCCAGACGGTGCACCACACCCAGGTACACGTTGCCCGGCTTGTTGTGTTTCTCCTTCAGCCACTCCTTTACAATATCAGAGAGGGGAGTGTCGCCGGTCTTGTCGCCCTGCACGATCTCCCCTGCCTGTTTGTTGACGATAATAAGATGGTTGTCTTCGTATAGAACGGTCATCTGTGTGAAATTACATGTTCATACCACCGTCCACCTGGATGACCTGACCGCTGATGTAGCTTGACAGGTCGCTGGCAAGGAACAGCGCTGTGTTGGCGATGTCCTCCGGTTGACCGGCTCGGCGCAATGGAATCTTCTTCTTCCAGTCTTCGCGGATTTCCTCGGAAAGAGAGGCGGTCATTGCCGTTTCAATAAAACCAGGAGCGATGGTGTTGAGGCGGATGCCCTTGGGGCCCATTTCCTTTGCTACACTCTGTGCCAATGCTATCATGCCGGCCTTGGATGCTGCATAGTTGGCCTGTCCGGCATTGCCGTGCACACCTACCACGCTGGCCATGTTGATGATGGAGCCTCCCTTCTGGCGCATCATGACGGGCAAGCAGGCATGGATGTAGTTGAAGGCAGATTTCAGGTTGGCGTTTATTACGCTGTCCCATTGCTCCTCGGTCATGCGCAGCATCAGTCCGTCCTTGGTTATCCCGGCGTTGTTCACCAGAATGTCTATGGTACCGAAGTCTTCCTTGATTTTCTTTACCGTTTCTTCGGCCTGGCCAAAGTCGGAGGCATCTACGGCATAGGCGCTACATTTTACGCCAAGAGCCTCTATCTCCTGTTGTGTGGCCTCCAGTGCAGCTTTCATCTCTTCGTTTGCACCTCGTCCGGTGAATGCTATGTTTGCTCCCTCCTGTGCGAATTTAAGCGCTATGGCTTTGCCTATACCGCGTGTCGCACCTGTGATGAGTGCGGTTTTTCCTTCCAGCAGTTTCACTGTGTGTAAAAGTGTTTAGATGTTATACTTCTTGCTCAGCGAGCGGTGAATTATCTTGTGCACCACGCCGCGTATCAGCCCCTTGGGCATTCCGTCGGCTATGCGGCCGTAGATGAAGGGCACTTCCAGTCCTCGCACCGAGTATCGGATGATGTCTACCATGAGAGGCACGTCGTCTATCTCGAACAGCCCCTTCTGCACGCCCTCGGAGAGGATGTTGGTGAGCAGCATCTTCTCGTTGCGGTCGAAACGCTGGCGTATGAGACTCACGCGCCAGATGTCGCGGAAGAACTCGGCGCGTATGTTGCCATTGCGCTGCACCACCTCCTTGATGGCCTGCAGGTGTGCGTAGATAAGGGACACGAGCTTGTCCTCGGGGTCCATGTCTTGCTGAGCCACTTCTGCCATCTTCTGTGCCATGAGTTCCAGTTCGTCCTGGACTACAGCGTCATAGATGTCCTCCTTGCTTTTGAAGTATGTGTAGAGTGTGCGCCTGCCCTTGCCCGAGGCTTGTGCTATGTCGTTCATCGTGGTTTCCTCAATGCCCTGTTTGGCAAACAGAGTGCGTGCCACCTCTATCAGTTTGTTCCTTGTTTTTTCTACCGCCATGCTATATTTTTTATATATAAGGTGTATTTCTGCACAAAGATACGCCTTTTCTGCCATATAAACAATTATTTTGCAATTTTTCATGAAAACGTTTGGTGGTATCGGAAAAAAGGCATACCTTTGCACTCGCAAACGGGAAACAGCGCCTCAGTTGCTTCTTGTTTGGCGATACAATATCGCGGGGTGGAGCAGTTGGTAGCTCGCCAGGCTCATAACCTGGAGGTCGCCCGTTCGAGTCGGACCCCCGCAACTGAAGTGGTGGTGGAACTCTCCGGTTAAAGAATTTTCTTTGCTGGAGAGTTCTTTTCTTTTCTACAGGATACGATGAAGGTACTATACATACATGGATTCGCTTCAGCTGGTAGCACAGGCAGTGCCACCCAGATGCGTAATCATTTCTATCCCAGGGGAGTGCAGGTGCTGAGTCCCGATGTGCCCGTAGAACCGCTTCGTGCCATTGCCTTTCTGCACGATTATGTGCAGGAGCACAAGCCCGACCTTATCGTTGCCACCTCCATGGGTGCCATGTATGCCGAGCAGTTGCGTGGCATTCGTCGTATCTTGGTGAATCCTTCCTTCCACATGGCTCGTCTGCTCACCTTCCGTGGCATGGGCCGCCAGGAGTTTCGCAACAAGCGCGAGGATGCCGCCAAGGACTTCAAGGTGGACAAGCAGATGATAGCCGAGTTCAAGGAGGTGGAGAAACTGAGTTTCCAAGGCATCACCCCCGAGGAGAAGCAGATGGTGTGGGGATTGTTCGGCACCAGGGACAAGAATGTCAATTGCCAGCCCGACTTCCGCAAGCATTACGGCGCTACTCAGATGTCACTCTTCGAGGGCGAGCATTATCTGAATGGCGAGGTGTTGGGCAAGGTTATCATCCCTCTGGCAGAGACGATACTTGGTCTGAGGTGAGACAATACGACGTCCTTGCCGAGACAATATGACAACCAAGGCAAGACAATACGACGACTTTTTAAGGACGAAATAATATAATAATATAGGATATATGTTTGAAAATCTTTCGGAGCGTCTTGAACGCTCGTGGAAAATACTGAAGGGTGAGGGCAAGATTACCGAAATCAACGTTGCCGAGACCCTCAAGGATGTGCGCCGTGCTCTTCTCGATGCCGACGTAAACTACAAGGTGGCAAAGACCTTCACAGACACCGTCAAGCAGAAGGCTCTTGGCCAGGACGTGCTCACCGCCGTGAAGCCTCAGCAGCTGATGGTGAAGATCGTGCACGACGAACTGGCAGAACTGATGGGTGGCGAGACCGCAGAAATCAATCTGCCCGGACGTACCGGCGACCCCTCCATCATCCTGATGGCAGGTTTGAACGGTTCCGGTAAGACCACCATGAGCGGCAAACTTGCCAAGATGCTCAAGGAGAAGAAGCACAAGTCTCCTCTCCTGGCAGCCTGCGACACCTTCCGTCCTGCTGCTATGGAGCAGTTGCGTGTGCTCGGTGAGCAGGTTGGCGTGCCCGTATATATCGAGGAGGGTGCCACTGATCCTGTTCAGGTTGCCCTCAATGCCATCCGCGAGGCAAAGTCAAAGGCTCATGATGTTGTCATTGTGGACACCGCCGGCCGTTTGGCTATCGACGAGGAGCTAATGCAGCAGATTACCGACATCAAGAATGCCATCAACCCTCACGAAATCCTCTTCGTGGTGGATGCCATGACCGGTCAGGATGCCGTGAACACCGCCAAGGAGTTCAACGAGCGCCTCGACTATACCGGTGTCATCCTCACCAAGCTGGACGGTGACACCCGTGGCGGTGCTGCTCTCTCCATCCGCACCGTGGTGAACAAACCCATCAAGTTTGTGGGTACCGGCGAGAAGATGGAGGCCATCGACCCCTTCCATCCATCACGTATGGCCGACCGTATTCTGGGCATGGGCGACATCGTTTCTCTCGTAGAGCGTGCCCAGGAGCAGTTTGATGAGGCAGAAGCGAAGAAACTGGAAGCAAAGATCCGCAAGAACAAGTTCGACTTCTCCGACTTCTACAACCAGATTCAGCAAATCAAGAAGATGGGTAACCTCAAGGACCTTGCCAGCATGATTCCCGGTGTGGGCAAGGCACTGAAGGACGTGGACATCGACGACAATGCCTTCAAGAGCATCGAGGCCATCATCCAGAGTATGACTCCCTACGAACGCGAGCATCCCGAGTGCCTCAACACCTCTCGCCGCCACCGTATAGCCAAGGGTGCCGGTGTCGACCTCCAGCAGGTCAACCGTCTCATCAAGCAGTTCGACCAGACACGCAAGATGATGAAGATGATGACCGACAAGTCCAAGATGGCCCAGCTGGCAGGCATGATGAAGGGGAAAATGTAATTAGAACGGAAAGGAGACCCACCCCCAACCCCTCCACAAGGGAGGGGAGTATGATGTACTGCCCAATGTTGGTACGAGTTGGTCGTAACTATTCCCCTCCCTTGTGGCGAGCAAGGTCTTCAGAATAAGCACCGAATGTGCTTCTGTACCTTGTGAGGGGAGAACTTCCCAGTTCGACGCGAGGACTGAGGCTAGGGGTGGGTCCTTAGTTAAAATAAACTCTCTTATGCAAATAATAGATGGTAAAGCAACCGCCGCACAGATAAAGGCAGAGATAAAGGCCGAGGTAGAGGCCATTGTTGCCCAGGGTGGCCGTGCCCCTCATCTTGCCGCCGTACTGGTAGGCCATGATGGCGGTAGCGAAACATACGTACGCAACAAGGTTCTCGCTTGCGAGGCATGTGGTTTCCAGAGCACCCTGCTCACATTCGAGGACACCATCACCGAGGAGGAACTCCTTGCCGTGGTGGACAAACTCAACAAGGACGAGGCCATAGACGGTTTCATCGTACAGTTGCCCTTGCCCCGTCATATCGACGAGCAGAAGGTAACGGAGGCCATCCTCCCCGAGAAGGATGTGGACGGTTTCCATCCCGTCAACGTAGGGCGCATGTCCATCGGTTTGCCCGCCTTCATCTCGGCAACACCCCTGGGCATACTCACCCTGCTTCAGCGCTACAATATTGAGACACGTGGCAAGAAGGTTGCCGTTCTCGGTCGTTCCAACATTGTAGGCAAACCCATGTCCATGCTCATGATGCAGAAGCAGTATGGCGACTCCACCGTCACCGTTCTGCACTCTCATTCGCAGAACCTTGCCGAGGAATGCCGTCAGGCAGACATCCTCATTGCCGCTATCGGTAGTCCCGCCTTCGTTAGCGCCGATATGGTGAAGCCAGGTGCCGTGGTGATCGACGTAGGCACCACCCGTGTGCCCGACGCTACCCGTCCCTCGGGTTTCCGCCTTCAGGGCGATGTGGATTTCCAGACGGTATCTCCCCTGTGCTCTGCCATCACTCCCGTGCCCGGTGGAGTAGGTCCCATGACCATCTGCATGCTCATGCTCAACACCCTTCAGGCATACAAGCAACGGGCATAATCCATATATTTTGCACTTTCTTTGAAAAAAAGTGCTCTAATATTTGGAGGTTATCAAGAAAAGTCATACCTTTGCACTCGCTTTCAGGAAGCAATTACTGCTCCGGTAAGCAATACTAACCAAGATGGTGACTATAGTTCAGTCGGTTAGAGCGTCAGATTGTGGTTCTGAATGTCGTGGGTTCGAATCCCACTAGTCACCCTCCCTCCCTCCGAGTCCCCGGTTAAGCCGATTGGTTTGCTGGGGGACTCTTTTTGTCGTATGCTTTCTTGAGGGAGAAAGTGGGTTATGGCGTTGGCCAGTACATCCAAAGAGCAACAGAAAAAACGGTGAGCGTACATGTTTCGCTCACCGTTGCTGTTTTGTTCGCTTAAAAGATTATGGAACAATATTTGCTTATTACAGACTTTGCTATTTGTTGGTTGCCATCTTTTTTGCGTCGAGTCGTTTCACCACCTGGCCGTAGATGATGAGGGCGAAGGCGGAGACGAGGGCGATGCCTCCGAAATAGTACCAGATGTAGTGTGCATTGGCACTGGCTTGGAGCCACTCTTCGTGGGTGTTGAACAGGGTGGGCTCGGGGCAGTACTTGCTGAGCAGGAAGCCAGAGATACCGAAACCGAAGATGGAGGAAAGGAACGAGTGCAAGTGGCTGAAACCCAGGTAGAGGCCTTCCTCGCCCTTGGGTGCCTGAAGCGAGAAATACTCAAGGAAGCGGGGAGAGATGAATGTCTCTGCCAAGCCCTGGAACACGATGCCCACCACCATCATGAACGCCACGGGGTGCATGGTGAGGATTGTCTGGGTGCCATCAAGCATGTTGCCGGCGGCCATGCATAGTGCAGAGATGGGCATGATGAACATACCCACGGTCATGGAGGTGAGAGCCGAGTGGCGGCGCATCAGTTGGGTGACAAAGTTGACGGTAATCACCACCACCAGGGGATTTACGTTGGCATACCACGAGGGCGATGCACCTTCACCGGCAAGGCGAAGAACATACTTGGGCATGGTAGCATAGAGCTGGTGCTGTACCATCCAGAAGCCAGTGATGATGAGAATGAGGGTGAAGAGGCGGCCGTTGGTGCACACCTTAATTAGTGCGTTCCATATCTGCCTGAAGGTCTTGCCCTCGCCCGAGTGCTGGGTGCTCTTGTAGAAGAACCAGATGGTGAGTAGCGCCAGGAGGGTCATGCCGGCAGAGAAGTAGTTGAGCGTGATAAGTCCCTCGTTGCCAAGCGCCTCGCGCAGAGGCTTCACGATGGTCTTGCCCGAGAAGGCACCTATATTTACCATGGCATAGAAGATGGAGAAACCCTTGGCACGTGTCTCGGGAGTCGTCTCCTTTGCCACGGTGCCCGAGATGACGCTCTTTATGAAGGCACCGCCGCACACTATCAGTGCCATGATGGGCAGGATGCCATAGCGAAGGTTGCTTTCCAGCAAGCCGGTGAACTTTGTGATGTCGCTATACTGCACCAAGCCTGCCGACTCCAGCCAGGTGGGGTAGACGGCAAGTCCCAGGTAGCCGCAGGTAAGCAGGGAGAAGGCCAGGAGCATGGAATGGCGGAAACCGATCTTGTCGGCCAGGGCGCCGGCAAACGTGGGCAACAGGTACAGGCATGCCGAGAAGACACCTGCTATGGTGGCCGACTCTATGTCGTTGAATCCCAGGATGCGGCTAAGGTAGAGTGTGATGACAATGAACACGCCGTAGTATGCGGCACGTTCGAAGAGTTCCACCAGGTTCGAGACCCAGAAGGCTTTGCTGAACTTGATTTTCTGTGTTGTTTCGCTCATTAAGATTAAAGTTTTAATATGTTAGTGCGTGCAAATATACGATAAACCTCCATAATTCGCAAACAAAATGAACTGCCCCCCTATGGTATTTTGAGAATAAATCGCTAAATTTGCGCACGGAAATAAAAGAATTTAGACGAAGTGATTTCAATAGATCAACTTTCAGTAGAGTTCAGCGCACGTCCTCTCTTTACGGACATCACCTATGTGGTGAACGACCGCGACCGTATTGCCCTTGTGGGCAAGAATGGTGCCGGCAAGAGCACTATGCTGAAGATTATCGCCGGGGTGGAGCAACCCACCGGTGGCGGTGTCTCTGTGCCCAAGGGTACTACGGTGGGCTATCTGCCCCAGGTGATGGTGCTCTCCGACTCGTGCACCGTGCGCCAGGAGACAGAGAAGGCCTTTGCCCATCTGCATGAGATACAGGCCGACATAAAGCGCATGGAGCAGGAGATGGCCCAGCGCGACGACTATGAGAGCGAGAGTTACATGCAATTGTGCGAACGCTTCACCCACGAGAGCGAGCGCCTGGAGATGATGGGCGGAAGCGAGTATATGGGCAAGCTGGAACGCACGCTGATGGGGTTGGGTTTCCGTCAGGGCGACCTTGATCGTCCCACGAGCGAGTTCTCGGGAGGTTGGCGCATGCGTATCGAGTTGGCAAAGATTCTTCTTCAGCACCCCGATGTGCTCCTGCTCGACGAGCCCACCAACCATCTGGACATCGAGTCAATACAATGGTTGGAGCAATTCCTGGCAACCTACTCGGGTGCCGTGATGCTGGTGAGCCACGACCGTGCCTTCATCAACAACGTTACTAACCGCACCATAGAGATCAGTTGCGGTAGGATTTATGACTATCGTGTGAAGTACGACGAGTACGTCAATCTCCGTGCCGAGCGCCGCGAGCAGCAGCTCCGTGCCTTCGAGAATCAGCAGAAGGAGATTGCCGACACACAGGCCTTCATCGACCGCTTCCGCTATCAGGCAAGCAAGGCCATACAGGTTCAGCAACGCATACGCCAGTTGGAGAAGATTATCCCCGTGGAGATAGACGAGGTGGACAACTCGGCTCTGCACCTGAAGTTTACCTGCTCGCAAAGAAGTGGCGACTATCCCGTCATCTGCAACGAGGCACGCAAGGAGTACGACCACGTTGTCTTCGACCATGTGAACCTCACCATAAAGCGTGGCGAGAAGGTTGCATTCGTTGGTAAGAACGGCGAGGGAAAGTCCACCATGGTGAAGTGCATCATGAACGAGATACCCTTCGACGGAGAAGTGAAGGTGGGCCACAATGTGCAGATAGGTTACTTTGCACAGAACCAGGCACAGATGCTGGACGGCGAACTTACCGTGTTTGACACCATCGACCTTGTGGCGCGTGGCGACATCCGCCTGAAGATACGCGACATTCTGGGTGCCTTCATGTTCGGTGGCGAGGCTTCGGAGAAGAAGGTGAAGTTCCTCTCCGGTGGTGAGCGCACCCGATTGGCAATGATAAAACTATTGCTCGAACCCGTCAATCTGCTTATTCTCGACGAGCCTACCAATCATCTCGACCTCAAATCCAAGGATGTGCTGAAGGAAGCCATTCGCGATTTTGATGGCACGGTGATAATCGTGAGCCACGACCGCGACTTCCTCGACGGCCTCGTTGAGCGTGTCTATGAGTTTGGCGGAGGCAAGGTGCGCGAACACCTTGGAGGAATATATGACTGGATACGCATGCATGGAGTAGTTGGAGGCCCCAACGGACCCCTCCCCAACCCTCCCCCAAGGGGAGGGAGTAGTTACGCCAAACTACCAACAGAACATAATACTCCCCTCCCTTGTGGAGGGGCTGGGGGAGGGGCTTCTTCTCGCGGCGCTCTCTCCTACGAAGAGCAGAAAGCCCAGGCCCGTGCCCAGAAGAAGCGCGAAAAGGAGCTTGCCGATGCCGAAGCACAAGTGGCACAATTGGAGAGTGCCATAGCCATACTGGAAGAGCAGATGGCCACCGAAACTGGTTCGCAGGACATGAGCCTGTACGAGAAACATACCAAACTGAAACAACAACTCACCCAAGCCGAAGAGCGATGGATGGAACTGATGGAGTAGAAAAAAGACCCTCCCCCCAACCCCTCCACAAGGGAGGGGAGTAGTTACAGAAGGGGTTGAGGCGTAGAAGTCGGCTGCTCCTGACTAAAGGTACATTTGGTTGTTGTCTACAAAAACAGGAAGCGAATAGTAGAAATATAAATTTAAACAAGAATATAACTCTCCAGTAGTATTTACTCCCCTCCCTTGTGGAGGGGTAAGGGGGAGGGTCCTTAACTTATGCCATTAACACTACCCGATAAATTGCCCGCCATAGAGTACTTGAAGGAAGAGAACATCTTTGTACTCGGCGATGAGAGAGCCAAGCATCAGGACATACGCCCCCTGCGTATTGCCATACTGAACCTGATGCCCCTGAAGATAACCACCGAGACGGACCTGCTCCGCCTCCTGTCCAACACACCCCTGCAGATGGAGATACATCTGATGAAGGTGAAGGCACATACGTCCAAGAACACTCCCATAGAGCACATGCAGGCGTTCTACCGCGACTTCGAACTGATGAAGCACGAGAAGTTCGACGGCATGATAATAACCGGTGCCCCCGTGGAGCATCTCGAGTACGAGGATGTTACCTATTGGGAGGAGATGGAGGAGATTTTCGAATGGTGCCGTCACAATGTCACCTCCACTATGTATATCTGTTGGGCGGCACAGGCGGCACTGAGTCATTACTACGGTGTGCCCAAGTATCCCCTGCCCGAGAAGATGTTTGGCATCTTCCCGCAGACTCCCCTCAATCCCCGTTTGCCCATCTTCCGTGGCTTCGATGATGTGTTCAATATGCCTCATAGCCGGCACACCGAGGTGCGCCGCGAGGACATAGAGCGTGTGCCCGAGCTGGAGATAATAGCCGAGAGTCCTCTGAGTGGTGTGTCCATGGTTATGGCACGAGGCGGCAGGGAAATCTTCGTGACGGGTCATAGCGAATACTCGCCCCTTACCCTGGACACGGAGTACAAGCGCGACCTTGGCAAGGGCCTCCCCATACAGATGCCCTACAACTACTACACCGACAACGACCCCGAGAAGGGCGTGCATGTGACATGGCGTGGACATGGCAACCTCTTGTTCACCAACTGGCTCAACTATTACGTATATCAGGAGACCCCATACGATATCAATGCCATCAGATAAGATAAAGATAGAACTGCTTGCTCCTGCTCGCGACAAGGAGTGCGCCTTTGCCGCCATCGACCACGGTGCCGACGCCGTCTATATCGGTGCTCAGCGCTATGGTGCCCGTGCGGCGGCAGGAAATAGCGACGAGGACATTGCCCAGGTGGTGAGCTATGCACATCCCTTTGGAGTGAAGGTGTACGTTACACTGAACACCCTGCTTGAGGGCGAGGAGGAACTCCGTGAGGCCCGCGACCTTGCATGGCGCATGTACCGCATAGGCGTGGATGCCCTCATCGTGCAGGACGAGCGCATAAGACTCTTGCCCGACATGCCTCCCATCTCCCTGCATGCCTCCACACAGATGGACAACCGCACGGCAGAGAAGGTTCAGAAACTCTACAACGAGGGCTACGAACAGGTGGTTCTTGCACGCGAACTCACCATAGAGGAGATTGCCGACATACACCGCCAGGTGCCTCAGGTGCCCCTGGAGGTATTCATACATGGCGCCATCTGCGTCAGTTATAATGGCCGTTGCTATGCCTCGGAGGTGTGCTATGGCCGTAGTGCCAACCGTGGCGAGTGTGCCCAGTTCTGCCGTATGCCCTACGACCTGGAGACGCAGGATGGAGAGAAACTGGTCACTGGCCGATACCTCTTGTCCATGCGCGACATGAACCGCACGGCACAACTGGAGGCTTTGCTCGATGCCGGTGCCCGTTCGTTGAAGATAGAGGGCCGCCTGAAGGATGCCGCCTATGTGAAGAACGTCACGGCATGGTATCGCCAGAAGTTGGATGCCATCTTCAAGAGGCGCAAGGAGTATTGTGCCGCCTCGCAGGGTAGGATAGAGCTGTCCTTTACCCCCAATCCCGAAAGGAGTTTCAACCGTGGTTTCACCGATTACTTCATGCACGAGCGCACCGCCGACCTGTGCAACACCATCACCCCCAAGAGTATGGGCGAGAAGGTGGGCTTCGTCAAGGAGATACGCCGCGACCACATCGTGGTGGCAGGTACGGCTTCCTTTGCCAACGGCGACGGACTTTGCTACGTCTCTGGTGCTAAGGTGCAGGAACAATTGGTGGGCTTCCGCATAAACCGTGCCGAGGGCAACCACCTCTATCCTCACCGCATGCCACAGGGGTTGAAGGACGGCACCGTAATATACCGCAATCAGGACCAGGCAATGGAGGCCGTACTGAGCGGAAAGACTTCGCGCCGCGTATTGCCCTTGGAGTGGAGGCTGGAAGAAACGCCCCAGGGTTTCCGCCTAACGGCAAAGCAGGGCAGCTGGTGCGCAAGCAAGGAATACGAGTGCGAACAGCAATTGGCCAGAACCGACCAGACAGCATCCATCACCGATGTACTCAGCAAGGTGGGCGACACCATCTACGAGGTAACGAACACGGAGATATCCTTCTCTCAACCATGGTTCATCCCTCGTAGCCGTTTGGCAGAATGGAGGAGAGAAGTATTGGCGGAAAATTCAATGAGAGGACCCCTCCCCAGCCCTCCCGCAAGGGGAGGGAGTAGTTACGACAAACTACCAGCAGGACATTATACTCCCCTCCCTTGTGGAGGGGCAGGGGGAGGGTCCGGTGGTATTGTGGTGGGTCCGCTGGGTCCATTGGAGGATATTCCGCCCCTGATGACATGCCGCTATTGCATACGTTATCAGTTGGGCCAATGCTTGAAGCGCGCCCCCAATGCCGTCCGTGGCCCCTTGTACCTTCGAGGTGCCGATGGCAGAAGATTCCTCCTGCGCTTCGATTGCAAGGCGTGCCAGATGACGGTGGAAATAGAGCGATAAAAGACCCACCCCGACCCTCCCTGTGAGGGAGGGAGCGTGAACGGAAACCTCCGCCCCTCCGACAACTCAGAAAACAATACAACCATAGATGGCAAAGCAGAAGACAATATACGTGTGCGACTATTGTGGTCAGGAATCTGTCCGCTGGGTGGGCAAGTGCCCTGCTTGCGGCAGGTGGAACACCATGAAGGAGATGCACATTCAGCCCGAGAAACCTCAATCGGCCATCACTCGCATGGCTATGCAGGCCGCCGGGGATGAGGATGGCGAGAAGCGACGCAAGCCCATGCCCCTGTCCGATATCAATGCCACGCAGGAGCCTCGCATGGATCTGCTGGATGGCGAACTGAACCGCGTGCTTGGCGGAGGTCTGGTGCCCAGCAGCCTTGTCCTGCTTGGCGGCGAGCCCGGCATAGGCAAGAGCACCCTGGTGTTGCAGACGGTGCTGGCACTGAAGGACAAGCGCATCCTGTATGTCTCTGGCGAGGAGAGTGCCCGACAGATAAAACTCCGTGCCGAGCGCCTGGCTCCCGATGAGGCCAGTGCCGAGAGTGGAGGCATGCTTGTCTTCACCGAGACTTCCCTGGAGCAGATTTTCCTGCAGATACAGGAGACACAGCCCGACCTCGTGGTTATCGACTCCATACAGACCATCTCCACCGAGGCCGTGGAGTCAAGTCCCGGTTCGCTCTCGCAGATACGCGAGTGTGCCGCGTCCCTCTTGCGCTATGCCAAGTCGGGTGGAGTGAGCATCCTGCTCATCGGCCACATCACCAAGGAGGGTTCTCTGGCAGGTCCCAAGGTCCTGGAGCACATCGTGGACACCGTGCTTCAGTTCGAGGGCGACCAGCACTACATGTACCGCATCCTCCGAAGCATAAAGAACCGTTTTGGCAGTACCTCCGAACTGGGTATCTACGAGATGAGGCACGACGGTCTACGTCAGGTTACCAACCCCTCCGAACTGCTCCTTTCCGACAATCGCGAGGGTCTCTCCGGTGTTGCCATAGCCTCCGCCATAGAGGGTGTACGCCCCTTCCTCATAGAGACTCAGGCACTTGTCTCCACCGCCGCCTATGGCACGGCACAGAGAAGCACCATAGGTTTCGATGGCAAGCGACTGAACATGCTCCTTGCCATACTGGAGAAGCGTGTGGGCTTCAAGCTGGCACAGAAGGACGTCTTCCTGAACATAGCCGGAGGTCTGCGCGTTACCGACCCCGCCCTCGACCTCAGCGTCATAGCCGCCGTGCTCTCCAGCAATGTGGACACCCCCATAGACACTGGTGTCTGCATGGCAGGCGAAGTGGGATTGAGTGGCGAGATACGTCCCGTCAGCCGCATAGAGCAGCGCATCAGCGAGGCCCAGCGCCTTGGCTTCACGCGCATACTCATACCTTATAATAATATGTCCTCCCTGGACAAGAAGAACTACACCATAGAAATAGTACCCGTCCGCCGTGTGGCAGAAGCCGTAAGGGAGTTATTTGGGTGATGACCCCTCCCCAGCCCTCCCCTCTATGGGAGGGAGTGGTTACAACAGACAAAGAATATTAACCCTTTAACAAAATCCTCAATCCCCAGTACATTATACTCCCCGCCCTATAGGGAGGGGTTAAGGGGGAGGGTCTAATATGATACACGAACTCCAACTCCGCATTACTCCCCGCGAGGCTTATGACGAGCGTGGGATACTTTCCTACCTGCAACGCGAAAAGGGCCTGAAGGCCAATGCCGTGCAGGTGCTCAAGCGCAGCATCGACGCGCGTCAGCGTACCATATTTGTCAATCTCACCGTGCGTGCCTTCGTTGGCGAGAAGCCTCAGGAGCAGCTCTTCGCCCCCATCTACTATCCCGATGTCAGCGAGGCGGAACCCGTCATCGTTGTGGGTGCAGGTCCTGGCGGACTGTTTGCCGCCCTGCGCCTGATAGAGCTTGGCCTTCGTCCCATCGTGGTGGAGAGGGGGAAGGATGTGCGCGAGCGCAAGAAGGACCTTGCACGCATACGTCCCGAGCAGCGTGTGGATGCCGAGAGCAACTACTCCTTCGGCGAGGGAGGTGCCGGAGCATACAGCGATGGCAAACTCTACACCCGAAGCAAGAAGCGCGGCGATTGCGACAAGATTCTGCGTGTCTTCGTCCAGCACGGTGCCAACCCCAACATCCTCGTTGATGCACATCCCCACATCGGCACCGATTGCCTGCCCCGTGTCATCGAGAACATGCGCAAGACCATCCTTTCGCGTGGTGGCGAGGTGCATTTCCAGACGAAGATGACTTCGCTCATTGTGGAGAACAACCAGGTGCGTGGCATACGTTGTGGCGAGCGCGAGTTCCTTGCTTCTTCGGTAATCCTTGCCACGGGTCATTCTGCACGCGATGTCTATCGCTATCTTCATTACGAAAACATAGAGATGGAGGCCAAGGGTCTTGCCATAGGCGTGCGCCTGGAGCATCCCTCGCACCTCATCGACCAGATACAGTATCATTCCAAGGAGGGCCGTGGCAAGTGGCTCCCTGCCGCCGAATACAGCATGGTGCGCCAGGCAGCAGGCCGTGGCGTGTACAGTTTCTGCATGTGTCCAGGCGGTGTGGTAGTGCCAGCCGCCAGCGGTCCCGAGCAGATAGTGGTCAACGGCATGAGCCCCTCCAACCGTGGAGGCCGTTGGAGCAACTCTGGCATGGTGGTGGAGATACGTCCCGAGGACATTATGCCCTCATCCCTGCTCACCCCCAACGACATCAAGAGCACCGACATCATTGCCCTGGAGGGAGTGGGCGATAGCATAGATCCCAGAGACATGCAGGACGACATACTCCGCCCCCTCCTGCTTCAGGAGCAGCTCGAGCGCCATTGCTGGCTTCAGGGCAACCGTCAGCAGACTGCCCCGGCTCAGCGCATGGCCGACTTTGTCAACAACCGTCTCAGTGCTGACCTCAACGAAAGCACCTATGCCCCCGGTCTCATTGCCAGTCCTCTGCACTTCTGGATGCCCAAGTTCATCACCACCCGTCTGCAGGAGGGTTTCAAGGCCTTTGGCCGTGCCTACCATGGCTTCCTCACCAACGAGGCCAACATGATAGCCATCGAAACCCGCACCTCTGCCCCTGTGCGCATCCTGCGTGAGAGGGAGACCCTCCAGCATGTCCGCATCCGTGGACTCTTCCCCTGTGGCGAGGGTGCCGGTTATGCCGGCGGTATCGTCTCGGCAGGTGTCGATGGCGAACGTTGTGCCGAAATGGCGGTGCAATATCAGACAAAATGATAGCGAAATTATAAAAATAAGAGCAAAATGCTTGTCGGGTGCTGTAATTATTCGTACCTTTGGCGCTCTAAAAGATAAGATACAGATATAGGTATGAAAGTACTGAAATTTGGCGGTACCAGTGTGGGTAGCGCAGAAAGCATACTTAACGTAAAGAAGATAGTGGAGTCGCAGACGGAGCCCGTCATCGTGGTGGTCAGTGCCTTGGGTGGCATTACCGACAAGTTGATACAGACGGCCCACATGGCCAAGGAGGGCGACGAGCGATACCAGAAGGTTTTTCTGGAAATCGTTGGCCGTCATGAGAAGGTCATCCGCGAGGCTCTCCCTGCCGGTTCTGCCCGTGGCGAACTGCTCACCATAGTGCGTGCCCTGCTCGAGGAATTGCGCAGCATCTACCAGGGTGTGTTCCTTATCCGCGACCTCTCGCAGAAGACCGAGGCAACAATCGTCAGTTATGGCGAGCGCATGTCTTCCCGCATCGTGGCAACGGTGATAGAGGGAGCACGCTGGTTTGATTCGCGCGACATTATCCGCACCGAGAAGAAGAACGGCAAGAACGTGCTTTCCGCACAGGCCACCAACGAGATTGTGCGCAACACCTGGAAGCGCCTGCCCGAGATAAGTCTGATGGGCGGTTTCATCTCCTCCGACATAGAGAGCGGCGAGGTTACCAACCTTGGCCGTGGCGGTAGCGACTACACCGCCGCCATCGTAGCGGCCGCACTGGATGCCACTGCCCTGGAGATATGGACCGATGTGGACGGTTTCATGACCGCCGACCCCCGTGTCATCAGCACGGCATACGTCATCGACGAACTCTCCTACACCGAGGCCATGGAACTCTGCAACTTCGGTGCCAAGGTGATATATCCCCCCACCATCTATCCCGTTTGCGTCAAGAACATCCCCATCTGGGTGAAGAACACCTTCAACCCCGATGCTCCCGGCACCATCATCAAGAAGGACATACACCTGGGCGAGAAGCCCATCCGTGGTATCTCCAGCATCAAGGGCACCACGCTCATCACCGTCAGCGGACTCTCCATGGTGGGTGTCATCGGTGTGAACCGCCGTATCTTCACCTGTCTGGCAGACAATGGCATCTCCGTGTTCATGGTATCTCAGGCAAGCAGTGAGAACAGCACCTCCATCGGTGTGCGCGATGCCGATGCCCAGGAGGCATGCCGTGTGCTCAACGAGGAGTTTGCCCAGGAGATAGCCGAGGGTGCCATGTATCCCATGATGGCCGAGGGAGGCCTGGCCACCGTGGCCATAGTGGGCGAGAACATGAAGCACACACCGGGCATTGCCGGCAAGCTGTTCGGCACGCTTGGCCGTAGCGGTATCAGCGTCATTGCCTGTGCCCAGGGTGCCAGCGAGACTAACATCTCCTTTGTCATTGCCGAGGAGTATCTGCGCAAGGCGCTGAACGTAATCCACGACTCCTTTTTTCTGAGCGAATACCAGGTGCTCAACCTCTTCATCTGTGGTGTGGGCACCGTGGGTAGCAGCCTTATAGAGCAGATACATCAGCAGCGCGAGAAGCTCATGCGCGAACTCCGCCTCCAGCTCAATGTCGTGGGCATTGCCTCTGGCCACAATGCCATGTTTGCCCGCGAGGGATTGAATCTGGAGAACTTCCGCGAGCAGTTGAAGCAGGCGCCCGCGAGCAACCTCCAGCGTCTTCGCGACGAGGTCATCGGCATGAACATCTTCAACAGTGTCTTCGTGGATTGCACCGCCTCTGCCGATGTGGCTTCGCTCTACAAGGACTTCCTCTTGCACAACATCAACATCGTGGCGGCCAACAAGATAGCGGCTTCCAGCGATTACGAGCAATATAGCGAACTCAAGCGCATAGCACAGATGCGTGGCGTGAAGTTCCTCTTCGAGACCAACGTGGGTGCAGGGCTTCCCATCATCCGCACCATCAACGACCTTCGCAACTCGGGCGACAAGATCCTGCGCATCGAGGCCGTGCTCAGCGGTACGCTCAACTATATCTTCAACACCATCTCTGCCGACATCCCCTTCAGCAAGACCGTGGAACTGGCCAAGGCCGAGGGATACAGCGAGCCCGACCCGCGCATAGACCTCTCTGGCAAGGATGTGCTCCGCAAACTTGTCATCCTCACCCGCGAGGCCGGCTATAGCATCAATCAGGAGGATGTCGAGGCCAAACTCTTCGTGCCCCAGTCCTTCTTCGATGGCACCATGGAGGAGTTCTGGCAGAACCTCCCCTCGCTCGATGCCGACTGGGAGGCACGCCGCCAGATGCTTGAGAGCCAGAACAAGGTTTGGCGCTTTGTGGCAAAGTACGAGGACGGCCATGCCAGCATCTCTCTTCAGGAGATAGAGCAGGGACATCCCTTCTATCAGCTGGAGGGCAGCAACAACATCGTCCTTCTCACCACCGAGCGCTACAACGAGTACCCCATGCTCATCCAGGGCTATGGTGCCGGTGCTTCCGTTACCGCCGCCGGTGTCTTTGCTGATATAATGTCACTTGCTTAAACGGAAAACGGAAGGACCCCTCCCCAACCCTCCCACAAGGGGAGGGAGTGGTTACAACTGACAAACAGAACATTAAATAACTTGGTAATAAATCCTCATATCCCCAGTACTATATACTCCGTCCCATAGAGGGGCGAAAAGGTCCTTTAGAGAAAGTATTTAATATACTTTCGTGTCCTTTGAGGGGAGCAATCCCCATTGCGACGCGAGGACCGGCAGGGGGAGGGGTCCACCATCATCCCCCAGTACTATATACTCCCCGCCCTATAGGGAGGGGTAAGGGGGAGGGTCTATCCCTTAATATATGAAACGAATCATTATCCTTGGCGATGGCATGGCCGACTGGCACAACGAGGCTCTGGGTGGCAAGACCCTCCTCCAGCATGCCCACACTCCCAATGCCGACCGCCTGGCACGCATGGGCCGATGCGGACTTCTCCGCACCGTGGCCGATGGCTTCCACCCGGGCAGCGAGGTTGCCAATAGCAGCATCCTGGGTTACGACCAGCATGTTGTCTACGAGGGCCGTGGCCCTCTGGAGGCGGCAAGCATAGGTGTGGAACTGGCCGACGACGACCTTGCCCTGCGTTGCAACCTCATATCCCTGGACGGCAACCTCCTGCGCAACCATTCCTGCGGCCGTCTGGAGACGGAGGATGCCGACATACTCATAAAGTACCTGCAAGAGGAACTTGGCAACGACCGCGTGCACTTCTACACCGGCGTGCAATATCGCCACCTCCTTGTCATCAAGGGTGGCAACAAGCACCTGCATTGCACCCCTCCGCACGACATCCCCGGCAAGCCCTGGCGCGAGTACATGCTCCGTGCCGAGACTCCCGAGGCCGAGGAGACGGCGCAGCTGCTCACCGAACTCATCTACAAGAGTCAGGTTCTCCTCAAGTACCATCCCCTCAATGCCCAGCGATTGGAGCAGGGTCAGGACCCCGTCAGTAGCATCTGGCCGTGGGGTGGGGGATACCGCCCTCAGATGGCTCCTCTCACCCATACCTTTGCTTCGCAGATACAGCGTGGCTCGGTAATCACGGCCGTAGACCTCATCCGTGGCATTGGACACTATGCAGGACTTCGCACCATAGACGTGCTTGGTGCCACAGGCTTGTGGGATACCAACTACGCCGGCAAGGCGCATGCCGCACTCGAGGCTCTGCGCACCGACGACTTCGTCTACCTCCATGTCGAGGCTGCCGACGAGGCTGGCCACGATGGCGACCTGGCACTGAAAATCCAGTGCATAGAGAATATCGACAAGTACATCCTCGGCCCCATCATGCAGGCGGCAGAGATGTCCGCCGAACCCCTCTCCATAGCCTTCCTGCCCGACCATCCCACGCCCATCGACCTGCGCACGCACACCGCCGAGCCCGTCCCCTTCGCCATCTGGTACCCGGGTATCACCCCCGATGCCGTGGAGACTTTCGACGAGGATGCCGCACGCCAGGGCAGTTACGGTCTTCTCGAAGGCGACCAGTTCATCCACGCCTTCATGCAGGATAAAGAAACAGAAATACAAACATACCAATCAGAAATATACTAACAAACGGAAAACGGGAAACGGAAATCGGATTACTCCGACTATTCCGACTACTCTGACCATTCCTACCACTCCGAAACCTTTCCGTTTTCCGTTTTCACCTTTCCGTTTAATAAAGTTTTCCGTTTTCCGTTTTCCGATTTCACATTATAAAAACATGCAATACTACTCTACCAACAATCCCACCACTCGCGAGAGCCTTGAAACCGCCGTTGTCAAGGGTCTTGCCGCCGACCGTGGCCTTTATATGCCCACCAGTATCCGTCCCCTGCCACAGGAGTTCTTCGACAACATCCAGGACATGTCGCTTCAGGAAATCTCCTTCCGTGTGGCAGAGTGCTTCTTCGGCGAGGACATCCCTGCCGAGGACCTGCGCCAGATTGTCTACGACACCATGTCGTTCCCCATCCCTGCCGTAAAGGTAACGGACAATATCTACTCCCTGGAACTCTTCCATGGCCCCACACTGGCCTTCAAGGACGTGGGCGCACGCTTCATGGCCCGCCTGCTGGGATATTTCAACAAGAAGCAGGGAGGTGACCGTATGGTCAACGTTCTTGTTGCCACCTCCGGCGACACCGGTTCTGCCGTGGCCAACGGTTTCCTTGGCGTCCCCGGCATCCACGTCTACGTGCTCTACCCCCAGGGCAAGGTTTCTCCCATCCAGGAGTGCCAGTTCACCACCCTGGGCCAGAACATCACCGCCATCGAGGTGGACGGCGTCTTCGACGATTGCCAGGCAATGGTGAAGAGCGCCTTCATGGACGAGGAACTCAACCTCCACATGAAACTCACCTCTGCCAATTCCATCAACGTGGCACGCTTCCTCCCCCAGAGTTTCTACTACTTCTGGGCATACGCCCAACTGAAGAAGCAGGGCATTGCCGTCAATGGCGCTCCCTCTGCCGTGGCTCCCAAACTGGTGGCTTGCGTGCCCTCGGGCAACTTTGGCAACATCTGCAGCGCTCTCTTTGGCCGTCGCATGGGATTGCCCATCGACCGCTTCATTGCCGCCAACAATGCCAACGACATCTTCTACAACTACCTGCAGACAGGCCACTACAATCCCCGTCCCTCCACCGCCACCATCGCCAATGCCATGGACGTGGGCGATCCCAGCAACTTTGCCCGCATCCTGGACCTCTACGGCCATAGCCACGAGGCCATCACCGAGCACATCTCCGGTGCCACATACTCCGATGAGCAGATTGCCGCCACCATGCGCCAGTGCCTCAGCGAGACGGGCTATCAGCTCGACCCCCACGGTGCTTGCGGATATCAGGCATTGCAGGACGGCCTTCGCCCCGGCGAGGTAGGCTTCTTCCTGGAAACCGCACACCCAGCCAAGTTCAAGCAGGTAGTGGACGACATCTGCCACACCGACGTGGAGATCCCCGCCCGCCTCGCCGCCTTCATGCAAGGCCAGAAGCAATCCATCCCCATGCCCAACGACTTCCAAGCCTTCAAGCAGTTCCTGTTGGAACGTTGAGAGTTTAACGTTTAACGTTTAACGTTGAAAGAAATCCAATTACTCAGAGTACTCCGACTCCCTTTATAAGCAAGAGGTGCAGCACCATTGTCTGGTCCTGCACCTCTTCCTGACTTCGTCAATGCGTCACCCAAATTAAGCATTGTTTTCTGCCTTTTCAAAAAGAGGTTTTATTGCTAGGTGTTTATCTGTTAAAAAGAGCGTTTTGGTAAAGAAACTTCCATGTTCTCGTAATCTTATTCTTATCGTGGTAATTGTTTTTGCTGCCTCAAGTACTTGATCTACGCTCATGTCAATCTTATTTATGGTTATTAATCGCTCCAGTTCTTTATAAACTTTGTAGGCGACGAAACATATACAGACATGTGCCTCAATTCTCCTTTCTGTGAAATGAAACATTGGGCGCATATCCAAGGTCCCTTTTGAAATGCGAAAAGCACGTTCCACAACCCAAAGTCCATGATATTCTTCAATGACGCGCCCTGCATCCAGGTTAGTGTTTGTGATGTAGCCTTTCAAGCCATCCCATTTGCTGTCTTCGGCAATCTTCTGCTCACTGATGCAGACCTCTATGTCCTTGCTGATTTCAAGAAACTTGTTGTATCCGCGCTTATTAACCTGCTGTTTAGTTATGCGTCCACTCTTATAGGCCCGTTTTAGGCGTGCAACACCGCGTTTTCGGTTATAGGCATCCTTGCTTGCACGCTTTTCGGAATAGCTGACGATAAGGCGCTCGCCATTCTGATGCCTGTATTCATGGCAAGACAGGTCCTCTGTTTTCAATGAGAGTATCCATTGCTTGATGGCGGCGCTCTCGTTCTTGATGCGGGCACCGAGAATATACTTGTATCCGGCCTTTTGAAGCAGTGCCACATTGTTTTTGTTCATCAACCCAGAGTCTGCCACAACAACGAAGTCTTCACCGATGTTGAAACGTTGCTTAAAATCATCTATCATCGGTATCATGGTGAAGCCTTCGTATTGACTGCCATTGAATATGGAATAGGACAACGGATAGCCTCCTTCCGAGACAAGCAGGCCAAGCACAACCTGTGACTCGGCTGTCTTTCCGTCCTTGGAGAATCCTGGTTCACGTAAGGTGTCTGTCTGGGAAGTCTCAAAATACAACGTTGTGACATCGTAGAACATCAACCCAATCTTTCCTCCAAATATACGCCTTGTATGCTCTACGCTGATTTGCTGGGCAAGTTCCATCTGTGTGTTGTATAACTTGTCCATATAGCGATAGATGTGGTTAAGGTCAACATCTTCGTCGTAGTACGACCTTAGGTAATCAACAGTAGCGAGTTTGCTTCTGGGTTGCGATACTCTGGCAATTACCAAATGGCGCAGTATCTCGTCAGGAATCTGATTGAAACCGATACTATCATAAACTTGATTCAAAAGCAACTGGGTGCCGTTAATCAAAACGGCATCCATGTTGTCTACCACACGGATAGTTTCTTCCAATTCCCGAGTACGATTGTTATTGAAATCAAACTCTTGTTGTCCATCATGAGTGCGTAACCATAATATTGCTTTTTGGTATAATATGTCTGCTTCCTCTTCAGATTTTGCTACACCAAACTTTTTCACTTCAGTGAATTTACCATCTGCCTTGCTTACCACTACCACACTAATTGTCCCAGAACGGTTAAACTTTTTACGTACAAACATGGTGCAAATGTAAGAAAAAATAGGTTTGCGTCACCCAAAGTCACCCAATTTAAATGATTAACTGACTGATTTTCAATATCCGCCATTTAATGGCAATAAAAAGTGATGAAGTCAGGTCTTTCCTGCATCCGAGGATGATGTCTCTGTAGTCCGCTTCCATCAAATTTATTGTCTTCTGCCTATATAACGCAGATTTTACCCAAAGTGTTGCAGCTTGGGGCAAGTTTTTTAGGCATTTCTCCATTAACAGCAATCCCTCCTGCCCTATCCGGTTACGGGACAGTGGGAGGAGGGAATATGTGTGCAGGGTTAAGAACGTGCCTTATTTACTTATGAATATCGCCAGCACGGAAGAAAGAATGACCAAACCCAAATATGCAATGAGGAAGAACTTGAAATAGCTGTTCCAAAATTTGTATGCACCCTTGGGAACTGGTGTAGCGTCCATAATACCAGAAAAGACAGGAGTTGTGAAAAGCTTATAGTAAATGAATATGAACAACAAGCTGCTGAGAATATTTGCGGCATTTTGAATACCGACAGAAACATAAAGCGGAACTATTCCTGCCTCCAAGGCCATTACAACAAGCCACATACGAAGTACTTGTTTGAGAACAGGCTGGTCAGGATTGTTACGTTCCATGCCTCCAAGGAAGTACATGTTCACCACAACACCCAGGATAAAGAAAGCAGAAAGAATCAATGAATAGTATTCGATGTTATTGTTATCTGCCTTTATGCAGTAATGGAATATGGCACGAATGGCATCCAATACACATACAGCTATAGCAAAGAACCTCATGAACCTTACGGTTGCAACATTTGAAGCAATCCCAGCCATTAGCCAAAAGGCAGAGAGTGTACAAATAACAGTAACAATATTTACGACTATTGAATAAGCAGACAAAGTATCTGGAGTCGATAAGAGTTGTTCTCTTACACCGAACATTTCTGACAGATTATAGCAGACAGACAAAACCAAGGGCACTATCATTATAGCCCAAGCGGTGAGCTGCTTACTACGAATGTTATGAGTTTGTTGCATAATACGAGATTATTAGGTAATTGATAAAACTGAATTGAAAGCAAAAGCGATGGGCATAACCTCGTTATAGAGAGTTCGCTCACCGCTCTTGCATCTTTGCTCTACTGTTATTGGATTGCGTTAATCGCTCATCCGCTCACCCACTCCCCTATAGGGGGATTGAGGGGGTCTTGTTCCTTAATTATTCTCAGGACGGAGCTGGCGTACGGTCTCGGCGGTGCGCCACATCTCGCTCTCGCGCAGGGCAGCGAGCTCCTTCTCCAGACCAACACGGTAGTCGGGCTTAGAGTTGGCGTCGATAGAGATCTGTGCCTCGTTACCGCTCTTTACAGAAGCGTACAACTTCTCAACAACGGGCTTGCAAGCATCGTGGAAGGGGCCCATCCAGTCGAGAGCACCACGCTGAGCGGTGGTAGAACAGTTGGCATACATCCAGTCCATACCCTTCTGTGCGAAGAGAGGCATGAGTGACTGGGTCAGCTCCTCTACGGTCTCGTTGAAAGCCTCGGAGGGAGTGTGGCCGTTCTCGCGCAGAACCTCGTACTGAGCAAGCAGAAGACCCTGGATAGCGCCCATCAAAGAACCGCGCTCGCCAGTGAGGTCAGAGGTAGCCTCGCGCTGGAAGGTGGTCTCGAACATGTAACCAGAACCGATACCGATACCCAGAGCCAGAGTGCGCTCGAGAGCACGGCCTGTTACGTCCTGATATACGGCATAAGAACTGTTCAGGCCACGACCCTCGAGGAACATGGTACGCAGAGAGGTACCAGAACCCTTGGGAGCAACCATGATAACGTCGATATCCTCCTGAGGAACACAACCGGTGCGGTCGCTCCAAGTGATAGCGAAGCCATGAGAGAAGTACAGAGCCTTGCCAGCAGTGAGGTACTGCTTCAGGGTGGGCCATACGCTCATTACTGCTGCATCGGAGAGCAGACACATAACGATGCTTGCCTTCTCGGCAGCCTCCTCGATAGAGAACAGGGTCTCACCGGGAACCCAACCGTCGGCGATAGCCTTCTCGTAAGTCTTGCCCTGACGCTGGCCAACGATAACATTGAAACCATTGTCGCGGAGGTTACAAGCCTGACCAGGACCCTGTACGCCATAACCGATAACGGCGATGGTCTCGTCCTTCAGGATTTCACGTGCTTTCTCAAGAGGAAATTCCTCGCGGGTTACCACTTCTTCGATAACACCGCCAAAATTCATTTTTGCCATTGTTTGTGTTTTTTTAGACCCACCCCCTTACCCCTCCCTCTATGGAGGGGAGTATATAGTAAAGGAAAATGGGAACTGATTATTATATTGTTATTATTATTTCATTTGTTTCTACTCCCTCCCATTCAGGGGAGGGCTGGGGAGGGGTCTTCAATTAAACCGCACCTTTGCCTGGCATACTACGTCGCCGGGGGTGTCTTCGGTCATGTTCTTGCGCACTTCTATGTCCACCTCTGTGTCGCTGACGGGCTGGATGTAGAAACTGAGCGTGTCGCCCATGTAGGACTCTGCCTTGTAGGCAATCTCGAAGCGACGGATGCCACGCTCCATCTGCTCGCGAGAGAAAAGGTCCAGAATATGCTCTATGTACTTGATGGAGTTGATATGGCCGTTGATATCCACATCGCTATAGTATGTGCCTATGGTGCGAACCAGTTGTGCATCGCGGAAACGGAAGCGTCCGTGGCCCTCGATGGGACAGATGTTCTCCTCCTCCGAAACGGCATAGTTCAGTATGTCGCCGTCGTAGAGGCTAAGCAGGTCGCAGGGACGGCGAGTCTCCATGTCTATCATTGCCCACACGCTACGTGCATAGCCCATGGGGCGGCCTTCGGCATCCTCGATGGCGAAGTTACGGGTGGTGAACAGCTTCATCACGCTCTCCACCCAAGTGCGCACCTGACAATACTGATAGTTGCGAGGCATCTCCATCATCTCTATGGACAGACGCGAGAGCACCCATGTGTGGCGTGTCTCGTTCAGAGCGCCTATGCCCCAGCCACGCTTCTGCGAATGGTTGCCGGCGGCATTGAGCATGTGGTTGCCCAGTACGCCCATAAATACCCTGCCAGTGAAGTCGGCATGGAAAGGCTCTATGTATATGGGATATGTGTCAATCTTGTTCAGCATAGCCTTGATGTTTTATGTATGCACGTATGTGCGCGTATATATTATATAAGGTGTATTATCGCTCCATCTCTCTCTCAGTGAGATACTGGTCGAGGCGTTCCACACGGCTCTTGGTCACGGCAATGCGGCCCGAGCGAACGAACTGCAGTACGCAACCCATTGCGTCCAGTTGCATGAAGAGGTCCATAACGTCCTCCGTGATGCCAGTCTTCTCCACTATGGAGTATGTAGAGTTCACCTCCACGAAGCGAGCATCATGACGGCGCACAATGCGCGAAATCTCCTTGCTGGTAAGCACCTTGGGAGTGGAGAGTTTCAGCAGGGAGGTCTCCATCATGAAAATCTCGTCGTCCACGAAGCAGTTGGCCTGGAGCACGTCTATGCGCTTCTCTATCTGCTTTACAAGCATCTCCGCCATCTCCTTCTTGCAATAGCAGGTGATGGTGTACTTGTGCACGCCGGGAGTGCTGGAGGCGCACACGTTGAGCGTCTCGATGTTCACCTGTCTGCGAGTGAAGACGGCGGTAATCTGGTTCAGTATACCGGCATAGTTCTCGGAGAAGATGATAAGCGTATATAGGGTCAGACCCTGGTGTGTGGGACTGAGCAAGGCACCCTCGTGACCAGGCACTGAGGGGCGCGACACGGCATTGCGTGTGAAGGTCTCCACCTGCTGGCCCTGTGCATTGTCGTGCTCAAAGGTGGCACGGCGAAGGCGTGAGAGGTTCTTCTCGTAAGAGTTTCTGTCTATTGCCGCAGCAGCTGCCACGGCATCGTCAAAACCCTTCAGTTCGGGCACAACCTCGTCGTACATGGCATCGCACTTGCCACAAGTATTGCAATCACCGCACTCGGCGGCACCGTATTTCTTTTCCATATTCTTTATATATCGGACCCCTCCCCATACCCTCCCACAAGGGGAGGGAGTATATACTATTGTCTAAGGAGTGTTGTCCGTTTTCCTGTCGTTACTACTCCCCTCCATATAGGGAGGGGTAAGGGGGTGGGTCCTTTACTTTACCTCCAGCAACATATCATCCACGCTACCACCGGGAGGTGTCATGGGCAGGACATTGTCCTCTTCCTTGACGGCAACCTGCAATAGATACGGGCCTTCCGTATCCAGCATCTCGCGGATGGCCTCGTCCAGGTCGGCACGCTCCACCACCGTGCGGCATGGTATGCCATAGCCGGCAGAGATTTTCTCGTAGTCGGGGTTGAGCATGGGGGTGAACGAATATCGCTTGTTGAAGAACATATATTGCCACTGGCGCACGTTGCCCAGATAGTTGTTGTTCAAGAGAATCATCTTCACGGGGCACTGCTGCTCCATGATGGTGCCCAGTTCCTGAATGGTCATCTGGAAACCGCCATCGCCGCAGAACATGCACACGGTGCGTTCGGGTGCTCCGAAGGTGGCACCTATGGCGGCAGGTATGCCAAAGCCCATTGTGCCGCAACCACCGCTGGTTACTATGCTACGGGGATGTGTGTACTTGAAGTAGCGGCATCCGAAGAGCTGGTTCTGGCCAACGTCGGTCACCATGATGGCCTCGTTGTTGGCAGCCTCGCTGACACGACGCACCACCTCGCCCATGAGCAGGGGACCTTCCTTGGGATTGAGGGCAGCGTCTATCACCTTGTTGTATTCCTTCTCGGCATAGGGCTTGAAACCGTCTATCCATGCCTGGTGCCTGGTTTCCTGAACGAGTTCGGTAACCTGAGCCAGCGTCTGCTTGCAATCGCCCAGCACCGCCACGGTGGGTTTCACTATCTTGCCCACCTCCGAGGGGTCTATCTCGAAGTGTATTACCTTTGCCTGCTTGGCATAGGTGTGCAGATCGCCCGTAACACGGTCGTCGAAGCGCATACCCACGGCAATGAGCAGGTCGCACTGGTTGGTCATCACGTTGGGAGCCAGGTTACCGTGCATGCCCAGCATACCCATGTTGAGGGGATGGCTGGTGGGAGCGGCTGAAAGACCGAGCATTGTCTGTCCGAAGGGAATCTGTGCCTTCTCGGCCAAAGCAAGCAACTCCTCGCGAGCACCGGCAAGTTCCACACCCTGGCCAACAAGCATCAGGGGCTTCACGCTCTGGTTGATGAGGTCGGCAGCCCTCTCTATGCTGCCTGGTGCGGCAGCAGGCACGGGGTTGTAGCTGCGGATAAAGTCCACCGTCTGAGGCTGGTACTCAATGAGTGCCGTCTGCGCATTCTTGGCAAAGTCCAGCACCACAGGTCCGGGACGGCCGCTCTTGGCTATATAGAAGGCACGCGCCACTGCCCAGGGAATGTCCTCGGCACGGCGAATCTGGTAGTTCCACTTGCTGATGGGCTGTGTAACACCCACTACGTCCACCTCCTGAAAGGCATCCGTTCCCAGCATGGCAGCACCCACCTGACCGCATATCACCACCATGGGGGTGGAGTCAATCATGGCATCTGCCACACCGGTGATGGTGTTCATGGCACCGGGACCTGATGTCACTATGGCGCAACCCACCTTGCCACTTACTCGGGCATAGCCCTGAGCGGCATGTACGGCAGCCTGTTCGTGGCGCACGAGTATGTGGTGCAGGGTATCCTTGTGGTCGTACAAGGCATCGTAGGTGGGCATGATGGCACCACCGGGATATCCGAATAGCACGTCCACGCCCTCGTGTTCGAGGGAGCGCATAAGGGCTTCAGCACCTGTTATCTTTGTTGTTTCCATAATATTAAGACCCTCCCCCTTACCCCTCCCTCTATGGAGTGGAGTATGATGTATTGGGGAATGAGGCGGACCCCTCCCCTAACCCTCCCACAAGGGGAGGGAGTATATAGTACTGGGGAATGAGGATTTTATTAAAGTATTAATATTCATTGTCTGTTGTAACCACTCCCCTCCCTTGTGGCGAATGGAGCCCTTGGAGGATTGACTGAATGTCAATCTGTGCTCCATGAGGGGAGCACTTCCCAGTGCGACGCGAGGACTGGGCAAGGGGGAGGGTCTTTGGTTGTGTATTGCCGTCCTACCCGCTAATCCTTAATAATCCTCACACCGCCCTTGTCGGCGCTGGTCACGCTCTGTGCGTAGGCACGGAGGGCCTTGCTTACCACGCGGTTGCGGCGGAGAGGCTGCTGGGGACGTGCTGCCAGTTCCTCGTCGGAGAGGCGCACGTTGATGGAGCGTGCGGGTATGTCTATGTCTATGATGTCGCCATCCATAATCTTGCCGATGTTGCCACCTGCGGCTGCCTCGGGACTGATGTGTCCGATGCTGAGACCCGATGTGCCACCGCTGAAGCGGCCGTCGGTAATGAGGGCGCACTCCTTGCCCATGTGCATGGACTTGATGTAACTGGTGGGATAGAGCATCTCCTGCATGCCAGGACCACCCTTGGGACCCTCGTGTGTGATGACTACTACATCGCCCTTCTTCACCTTGCCGCCGAGGATACCCTCGCAAGCATCCTCCTGTGAGTCGAACACCACGGCAGGACCGGAGAACTTCCATATGCTCTCGTCCACACCGGCGGTCTTCACCACGCAACCGTCCTGTGCTATGTTGCCAAAGAGCACCGCCATGCCGCCGTCCTTGGTGTAGGCGTGTTCGATGTCGCGGATACAACCGTTCTCACGGTCGGTGTCCAGAGTCTCGTACATGGTACTCTGTGCACCCATCTTGTTGCAGAACACACCTGCTGGTGCACTGCTGTAGATACGCTTTGCCTCGGGATCTACGTTGTCCTTGAGGATGGAGTATTTCTCTATGTCCTCGGCCAGTGTGGCGCCGTTCACGCGCTTCACCGAGGTGTCTATCAAACCACCCTTGGCAAGTTCGCCAAGCAGGTTGAGCATACCACCGGCACGACCGCACTCCTGCACGCTATACTTCTGGCTATTTGGTGCCAGCTTGCACAGGAAGGGAGTTTTGCGAGAGAGTTCGTCCATATCCTTCATGGTGAAGTCCACCTCTGCCTCCTGAGCTACGGCCAGCAGGTGCAGCACGGTGTTGGTGCTTGCGCCCATGGCGATGTCCAGGGTCATGGCATTCATGAAAGCCTGACGAGTGGCAATGCTACGGGGCAGAACACTCTCGTCGCCATCCTCATAGTATGCAAAGGCATTCTTCACTATCTGTCGGGCAGCATCCTTGAAAAGCTGTATACGATTGGCATGGGTGGCCAGGATGGTACCGTTGCCGGGCAGAGACAAGCCAATACCCTCGGTGAGGTTGTTCATGGAGTTGGCGGTGAACATGCCGCTACAGCATCCGCATCCGGGGCATGCACGGTTTTCCACCTCTGCCAGTTCCTCGTCGCTGACGGTCTTGTCGGCACCCTTCACCATAGCGGCAATAAGGTCGAGGTTCTCGCCCTTGTACTTGCCGGCCTCCATAGGACCACCGCTCACGAACACTGCGGGGATGTTCAGACGCATGGCAGCCATCAGCATGCCGGGGGTTATCTTGTCGCAATTGGAGATACAGATCATGGCATCAGCCTTGTGGGCATTGCACATGTACTCCACGCTGTCCGCTATAATGTCGCGGCTGGGCAGAGAATAGAGCATACCATCGTGACCCATCGCAATACCATCGTCGATGGCAATGGTATTGAACTCAGCAGCATAGCATCCCATGCTCTCTATCTCGGCCTTCACTATCTGACCAATCTCGTGCAAATGTGTATGACCAGGCACAAACTGGGTGAAGGAGTTCACGATGGCGATAATGGGCTTGCCAAACATCTCTCTCTTCATGCCGTTTGCCACCCACAAGGCTCTTGCGCCGGCCATGCGGCGACCCTGTGTACACACGGAACTTCTCAATTGGTGTTTCATATCGTTTTGCTCTGAAAAATGCTTTTAGTATATCTTTTTTCTATTTACACGGGCAAAGTTAATGTAAACTTTCCATTTCAGCAAGCCAAATTCACAAAAATCTGCCTTTATACTGTCATTTTGTAACCAAGACGATAAAGTTCCACGCTGGCACCAACGACATACAAGGCATGTATACTTCTCAGGTACACGCGGAATGCCATGGGGCTCTGGGGCTCTATCTGCTCGCGACGAATCTGTGTGAGGCAGATGGTAGAGAGCGTGCGAACGAACTCCTCCACCTCGTCATACTCGTTCATCTGCTTTCCCTCCTGGGGCTTTGCCTTAGGCGAGAGACCCAGCACCGTTTCGCGCACATATTCGTCCATCTCGTCAAAGCCACGCTTGTCGCGGATGTACTCGTAGAGGTTCTCTATCTTGCCATATAGTTCCCAATCCACATCCCAGTAATGAGCCACGGCCATGCCCACATACATCATCCATCCCAGTGCCACGGTGGGATACTTGGCAATCTCCTTGATGGCATCGCCCATGTAGGGCTGCGCCACCTGTTCCCATTTCTCGTCCAGGTCGGGGCTGGGCAACAACTGCCCTGCCAACTTGCCCTGCTGTGTACAAACGCGGAGCAGTTCCTTAGTCAGGCTCTGCTCATATTTGTCCAGATATTCCTTCTCTTCCATAGTCTTATGCATTACGCGTACATTATATATTAAAATTAAGGGGTGGCAAAGGTACGAATAAGTGAGTAAAATACCAAACTTGTTTGAGTATTTTCGAACGAGAGTACCTTCGAGGCGCAAGCCTCAGAGTTACGATTAAGTGAGAGAAATACAAAATAAATTCGAATTTATTTTTATTTCCGAACGAGAGTAATTTAGAGGCAAAGCCTCAATGTTACGATTAAGTGAGTAAAATACCAAACAAAACGACACCTTTATTCTTGGAAAATACACCGCACCCGACGTATACTTGCCCAATTTGTCGTATATTTGCCCCTGAAGAAAGCACCACACATGACATGAACCCATCCAGCGACACTAACATTATACTGCCAGATGTGCTGACTATCAATGCCTCCGACTCTACGGGAGAGGCGGGTATTGTGGCTGACATAGGCACCATATCGGCACTGAGGGGCAGACCCTTGGCTGCCATGACTTCCATCATCTCGCAGGACGAGGCATCGGGACCGCATGTGTCCAACTTGCCCATGCAGCTGGTGGCTGAGCAGATACGCTCTGCTTTGCAGAAGGCGCGTCCGCTGGCGGTGAAGGTGGGCTTCGTGTGCGACCCTCAAACCATAGAGTGCCTCTGCCCCATTGTGAAGTCCGTGCCGCGCCGGGTGATGGTGCCGTCCGTAATCGACTCCACAGGAAAGCGCCTGCTCTCCGACCTGGCCATGGACATGTGGACGACGCACCTGCTGCCGCTTGCCGACCTGCTCATCCTGAAGGTGTGCGAGGCAGAGGCCATGCTGGGGTGCAGGATACTGACGGACAACGACATGCTCGAGGCTGCCAAACGGCTTTGCCGCATGGGTGCCAGGGCTGTGATGCTTCGCGGAGCAGAGTTCAGAGAGGGATACCTCACCACACTGCTGATGCTGGCAGATGAGGGGCATGAGTTCTTCTCCTCGCGCAATATGGACACGTGGCGCCGCCATGGCATAGCTGGTGCCATGTCCACGGCCATTGCCACACGTATGGCTTTTGGCGACAGCACCCAGAAGGCAGTGTCCAATGCCCATGCCTACATTCACTCGCATCTTGTCTACTCCGTAGCCCCTGGCAAGGGCAAGCCTGCCATGAGGTCGGCAGACATCTACAACGCCTTCCTCTCCCTGCTGACGCGGCACTATGCCACGGCTCACGATGTGGCGTTCTATGCCGAGAGGCTCTGTGTCTCCACCCGATACCTGCAGGACGTTACGGACAAGATGGCAGAGAAGAAGCCCAAGCAGATTATCTCCGACTACCTCTTACAGGAAGCCTGCACCATGCTCCAAGGCACCCGGCTGACCATCCAGCAGATAAGCCAGCACCTGGGCTTCACCTCCCAAGCCCAGTTCTCACGCTTCTTCTCCAGAGAAATGGGGGTATCACCACAGGGGTATAGGAAAGCCCCCTCGGTCCCCCTCTAGGGGGAGGAAGGACAGACCCTCCCCCAACCCAGTCCACAAGGGTGAAGACCCCTCCCCATACCCTCCCACAAGGGGAGGGAGTGGTTACAACCGACTAAGTGCCCACATCAGCAGTACATTATACTCCCTCCCATAGAGGGGAGGGTTGGGGAGGGGTCTTTCTTTTCCCTTTTCGGAACAATCTTTACTCTTTCAGGAATACATCGTTGCGTATATGCCTTCCTTTGCCGTACCTTTGCACCGCAAAGCAGATAAACACAAACAACACACACAAGATGAAAAGATTATCCCTTATCCTCCTTGCCTGCCTGATGGCTACCATGGCAAAGGCGCAGGTGTACGGCAACATGCAACTTCAGTACGACTACGGTCACAACTACGGCACACTGACCACCGAGATAGGTCACTCCCACAAGTCGGGCAACGGCTTCGGCTTCGTGGACTTCGACTTCGGCAAACTGGCCGACAACGGCATGTACTTCGAGTACGGTTACAACTTCCATCTGAAGAACAACTTCTACGCTCATGCCGAGTACGACGGCGGCGTGCTCTTCGATAGCGGCATCACCTATGCCCACGGCGTACTGCTGGGCGGTGCATACCAGAAGTTTGTGAAGAAGACCTTCCTGCAAATGGCGCTGATGTACCGCATGGACATCGACTACCGTCTGGGCACTGCCGGGCACGGACTCCAGGGCACTGCGGTGTGCAACACTAAGTTCCTCCGCGACAAGCTCTACTTCGAGGGCTATGTCGACCTCAACTACAAGGCCACCGAGGAGCGCTTCCAGTTCAGCACCGAACTGCAGCTGCTCTACTGCTTCAACAGCCGCTTTGCCGCCGGCACTGAGGTAGAGATAGAGAACTACTTCACCGACGTGAAGGTTTCACCAAAAATGATGCTAAAGTATAGTTTTTAACGAACAGGGAGATAGACCCTCCCCCAACCCCTCCACAAGGGAGGGGAGTAGTATCAACAGACTAAGTGCCCTCATTCCCTGTACATCATACTCCCCTCCCTTGTGGAGGGGTAAGGGGGAGGGTCTGTTAAACCCCAACCATATATGACAGACAAGAAACTTCTTACCATCCAGGACATTTCCTGCGTAGGCCAGTGCTCGCTCACCGTGGCACTGCCCATCATCTCCGCATGCGGAGTGGAGTGCGGCATACTGCCCAGCTCCGTGCTTTCCAACCACACGGCAGGCTTCTCCGCCTGGACCTTCTTCGACCTCACCGACGAGATGCCCAACATCCTGGCTCAGTGGAAGAAGGAGAACGTGACATTCGATGCCTTCTACACAGGCTACGTTTCCAAGGCACAGATTCCCCACATCCTGCGCATCATGCAGGAGGTTGCCAACGAGGGTGCACTGCGCATCGTGGACCCCGTAATGGGCGATGGCGGCAAGCTCTATCCCGGTTTCGACGACGACTTCCCACTGGAGATGCGCCGTCTCTGCGATGGTGCCGATGTTATCATGCCCAACCTCACCGAGGCTGCCCTGCTCCTGGGCGAGGAGTACCGCACCGAGTACGACCAGGCCTACGTGGAGCAGACCCTCAAGAGCCTCTATGCCCTTGGCGCCAAGAACGTGGTGCTGACTGGCGTAAGCCTCGAGCCCGGCAAACTGGGTGTAGCATGCTACGATGGCAACGAGATTCAGTACTACTTCACCGACCGCATGGATGTGTCCATGCACGGCACTGGCGACTGCTACGCCTCCTCCTTTGCCGGCGCACTGATGCGTGGCCACAGCATCCTGGAGTCTGCCTCCATCGCCGCCGACTTCGTAGTGGAGACCATCCGTCAGACCATGCCCGACCCCTCCCACTGGTGGGGTGTGAAGTTCGAAAAAGCCCTGCCCTACCTCATTGGAAGATTGTAAGTGGAGAGACCCCCTCAATCCCCCTGCAAGGGGGAGGAGTTAACGGGGAGCGGATGAGCGGGGGATTATCAGAGTAATCGGAGTAATCAGAATAATCCGACATACCCCCCTTGACTTCAGTCCCTTTGGGCGTCGACCTTCGGTTATTATTCACCTGCGGTTCATCAAGATAAACAGTCGCTCTGGCTCATCAAGCTCCGCAAGTCCGTTTTCCGTTCGTCAAACACAAGGCACAGAATCCTGTTTTTCACGCAGGCCCTGTGCCTTTTCTCATTCGTTCACCGCTCACCATTAATCGTTAAACGCTCATCGCTCATCCGCTCACTCTTCCCCCTTTAGGGGGACCGAGGGGGGCCTCTTCACCACCCTTATCCTCTTCAGCACGACTTCCTTCAGGGGTCGTTCCTTGGCGTCGATGGGGACTTTGTTGATGGACTCTACAACGCCCAGGCCGTCCACTACTTCGCCGAAGATGGTGTAGTCGCCATCGAGCAGAGGGGCTCCGCCACGGGTGGTGTAGACCTTCTTCTGGTATGCCGAGAGGGAGGGCAACTTGAAACCGGGTTCCGCATCGCGGCGGCCTTGCCATAGTTCGGCAAGGGAACCGAGCTCGTACTTCTTGCCCGAAACGATATAGAAGTGCGTTCCGCTGCTCTGCCTGTCGGGATTGACATCGTCGGGCTGACGGCACATTGCCAGGGCACCGGCCTTATGGAAATGGCGCGGGAACTTTATCTCGGCAGGCAAGGTGTGGCGGAATTTCGACGCATCCACCGTGGGATCCGCACCGCCAGCCTTCTGCGTGGGTTCGCCTGTCTGTATGGTTGCCCCAGGCACTATGCGGTTCCAGATGAGGTTGTCGTAGACACCAGCCTCTATCATGCGGATGAAGTTGTCGCGATGCACAGGAGTGTCGTCATACAGGCGAGCCGTGATGTTGCCACGCGAGGTTTCTATAATGACCTCCGTGCGACCTATAGCATCGCGCTTGTCGTCGGAACAGGAACTTGCAAGGAATGCCACCAGGGCAAGGGCAAGGGAGAAGAGTATATTTTTCATATTGGAAAGCAGAATGGTGAATTACAACAGGAACTTCAACAGGAAGAAGGCCGCCAGGATGTACATGCCCACGGTGTAGGCAAAGAAGGCATTAAGTCCTACTCCTCCCCATAGAGGGGGATTGAGGGGGTCTTTTACTCATGATAATACACCCTCTTCACCCGTGAGGACACGGAGGTGAGGATTTCGTACGGTATGGTGCCGGCTATGTCGGCAAGGGTACTGGGCGAGAGTTCGGCACCGAAGAGCACAACGGTGTCGCCCTCCTGAGCCTCGGGGATGTCCGTAACGTCTATCATGCATACGTCCATGCAGATGTTGCCCACGTAGGGTGCCTTCTTGCCATGCACCAGGCAATGGGCACGACCGTTGCCAAAGAGGCGGTCCAGTCCGTCGGCATAGCCTATGGGAATGGCCGCTATGCGCGAGTCGCGTGAGAGCGTGCCGCGGCGGCTGTAGCCCACGGTCTCATCCTGTGGCACGTCGTGAATCTGCAGGATGGTGGTCTTCAGGGTGGAGACGTTGGAGAGCAGCGCGTTGTTGCGTGCATTGATGCCATAGAGTCCCAGGCCCAGGCGCACCATGTCCATCTGCCGTTCGGGGAAATGCTCTATGCCGGCACTGTTGCACATGTGGCGCAGGATGTGGTGCGGGAAAGCCCCCTGAAGCACGTCGGCGCCATGCTGGAAACGGCGGTACTGCTCGGCAGAGAACTGGTCGAACCCGTCGCTATCGCTGCCCACAAAGTGCGAGAAGACGGAACGCGGCACGAGTGCCGTCTGGCTTTTCAGCCTCTCTATCAAGGCAGGCATGTCCTTCATGGGGTCGAAGCCCAGGCGGTGCATGCCGGTGTCCAGTTTGATATGTATGGGCATGCCCGTGATGCCGGCACGCTCGGCAGCATGGATGAGGGCATCGAGCAGGCGGAAACTATATACCTCGGGCTCCAGGTTGTACTCGAAGAGAGTGTTGAAACTGGTCATCTCGGGGTTCATGACCATGATGTTCTTCGTTATGCCGTTGGCACGGAGCAAGGCACCCTCGTCGGCCACCGCCACGGCCAGATAGCCCACCTGCTGCTGGCTCTGCAGGGTCTTTGCCACCTCCACGGCACCAGCGCCATAGGCATCGGCCTTGACCATGCAGATGATGCGCGTGTGGGGATGCAGGAAAGAGCGGTAATAGTTGAGATTCTCCACCACGGCACCCAGGTTGACCTCCAGTATGGTTTCGTGCACCTTCTGCTCCAGAGCCTCGGTGATGGTGTCGAAGTGGAACGAGCGTGCACCCTTGATGAGCACCAGGCTGTTGCGCAGGTTCAGAAACTCGGGACTTTGCATGAACGCCTCGGAGGTGGGATAGAAGGAGCACCGCGAGGGCACACCGGCAAAGCAGCAAGACTGGCTCACCAGTTCGGCACCTATGCCTATGAACACCTCCACGCCACGACTCTCCACCAGGCGTGCCACATGCCTGTACAATTCGCTGGAGGGAGTGCCGCTCTGCACTATGTCGCTCAGTATCAGCACTCGTGAGCGTCCCTTGCGGTCGGGACGGCGGTTCATGAAGTCCAGGGCTATGTCCAGGCTGCTGAGGTCGCTATTGTACGTATCGTTTATCAGCGTGCACGAATGCCTGCCCTGCTTCACCTCCAGGCGCATGGCCACGGGTTCGAGAGCCTTGAGGCGCTGCTGTATCACCTCCTCGCTCATGCCCAGATGACGGCACACACGGGCACAAAGGTCCTTGTTGCGCTCCATTGCATCGTCCAACGCCTCATCGGCCTCGAGCACCACAGGGCAGCCCTTGAACAGGAGCATCTTCTCCGCGCGCTTCTGCTCCATGCTGTGGAAGTTTTCCTGATGTGCAGGACCCAGGCCCGTGAATACGCCTATCGTTGGCTGTATGATGCGTTGCAAGGCTTCCATCTCGCCCGGCTGACTGATACCAGCCTCGAAGATGGCCACCTGGCTCTTCCCGTTCAGTGCCCATACGCTCAAGGGCACGCCTATCTGTGAGTTGTAACTGCGTGGCGAGCGTGTCACGGCCATGTCGGGGGAGAGCATCTGATAGAGCCACTCCTTGACCACGGTCTTGCCATTGCTGCCTGTAATGCCTATGACGGGGATGCTGAACTCTTCTCGGTGGCGCTCGGCAAGGCGCTGGAGGGCAGTGAGGGTGTCGGGCACCAGGAGTTGTACGGCACTGGGCAGATTCTCCTGCAGGGCACTGACCACGAAGGCACGCACGCCACGGTTGTAGAGGTCCTGGATGTAGCGGTGCCCGTCGCCACGTTCCGTGCGGATGGCAAAGAACAGGGTGGTCTCGGGGAAGCAAAGGCTGCGGCTGTCCGTCAGTAGCCATTCCACCTGCGTGTCGCACTGCCCCGTCATCTGGGCACCTGTCAACGATGCTATGGTATCTATTCGCATAATCTGTTCCAAATAATGTCAACTGCCTCGGGCGAGGGATGCAGCCCGTCCTCGGCATAATAGCGGTAGTCTCTCAGTTCGTCCATCATTATCTCGTAGGACGGGAAATAGTCCACCCGCTGGGGATGCCGCTTCTGCATCTCGTCGATGGCAAGGAGCAGCGTGGCCTTGCTCAACTGCGAGCGGTGCCAGCCGTATTTCCTGTAGCGGAAGGGGCTCAGGGTGAAGGTAACCCGTATGCTGGGGTTCTTTGTGAAAAGGCATTGCAGGGTCTCGTCCAGCACCCAGCACACCTCCTGCAATGACAGGCTGTCCTCGCGGAAAAGACGGTCTGCCTGGCGCTGGCAATTGCTCACCACCATGCCATCCTGCACCAGCCGGTAGCACACGTTGGTGCCGAGGGTCAGAAACAGGCGGTCGGCATGGCACAGGGCATTGCCAAGGGCGTTGAAGGTCTCCTGTATCAAACCGCGCGCCTCATCCTGCTGAGCGGCACGGAAACGTGTGTTTGCCCACCAGCAGCGCCACTCCTGCATGTCCTGGTCATAGAACATGGGCAAGCCCTCCTGGCCTCCGCCAAGTGCATGACACACGGTATTGCGTATGCTCTCCGGATTGAACAAGGTGCCTACGGGATTGCACATGGCATGGTAACCTTCTGCCTGCATCCTTTCGCCCATGTATTGGGAGAAGCAGGAACCTAAAAGTACGTATTTTTTATCATTCTCAAGCATCGCGCCCAAGCATATTCTTAACTAATTATGCAACAAAGATACAAAAAAGGGAGAAACTATACCATAGATTAACTATTTTTTTATATCTTTGCTAAGCAATTGTACTATCCAAAACTATGGACACTAACGAGCAAAACCTGCTTTCCAAAATAGAATTTCCTTCCGACCTGAGAAAACTGCCTCTGGAAAAACTCCCACAGGTGTGCGCTGAACTGCGCAAATGCCTCATCGACGAACTCAGCCGCAACCCCGGACACTTTGCCAGCAGTCTGGGAGTGGTGGAACTGACCGTGGCCCTGCACTACGTGTTCAACACTCCAGAGGACCGCATCGTATGGGACGTGGGGCATCAGGCCTACGGGCACAAGATGCTGACAGGCCGCAGAAAGCAATTCCACACCAACCGGCGCCTGGGCGGCATCAAGCCTTTCCCCTCGCCACAGGAAAGCGAATATGACACCACCACCTGCGGACATGCTTCGGTTAGCATCTCCGCTGCGCTGGGCATGGCCGTGGCTGCCAACCAGCAGGGGGCGGACAGACATGTCATAGCCGTTATAGGCGACGGCGCCATGAGCGGCGGTCTGGCTTTCGAGGGACTGAACAATGCTGGCACTACGCCCAACAATATGCTCATAATCCTGAACGACAACAACATGAGCATAGACCGTGCCGTGGGTGGCATGAACTCCTACCTGCACCATCTGCATACGAGCGGAACATACAACCGCTTCCGCAACCGTGCAGCACACAAACTGGCCGACTGGGGATGGCTGACGGAAAACGGCAAAAAACGCTTCATCCGACTGAACAACTCCCTGAAGTCCTTCATCCACAACCAGCACAACATGTTCGAGGGCATAGACATCCGTTACTTCGGTCCTCAGGACGGGCATGATGTCATCTCGCTGGTACACACCCTGCGAAGCCTGAAGGAACTGAGCGGACCACGCCTGCTGCACATACACACCGAGAAGGGACATGGCTACCAGCCTGCCGTGGAAGACCCCACCACATTCCATGCGCCTGGCAAATTCGACCCCGAAACAGGCGAGCGAATCTGTGCCAATACCGAGGGTTTGCCACCACGCTATCAGGATGTATTCGGCGAGACTCTGCTGGAGATGGCACGCAAGAACGAGCGCATCGTAGGTGTTACGCCTGCAATGCCAACAGGCTGCTCCATGAACATCATGATGCGCGAGATGCCCGAGCGTTGCTTCGACGTGGGCATAGCCGAGGGACATGCCGTAACTTTCTCTGCCGGTATGGCAAAGGACGGACTCGTTCCCGTATGCAACATATACTCCAGTTTTGCCCAGCGTGCCTACGACAACATCATACACGACGTGGCCATCAGCCGTCTGCACGTGGTGATGTGCCTGGACCGTGCCGGTATCGTTGGCGAGGACGGCCCCACGCACCATGGCGTGTTCGACCTGCCAAGCCTGCGCACCATACCCAACCTGACCATCGCGTCGCCCATGAACGAGGCAGAGTTGCGCCGCCTCATGTACACCGCCATAGAGTGCCAGGACGGACCGTTCGTGATACGTTATCCGCGTGGCAATGGTGTTATGCCTGATTGGCGCTGCCCCCTGGAGGCTGTAGAGATAGGCACAGGACGCCTGGTCAGCGATAGCAAAGGCAAGGACAGCAAGGTTTCCAAGACTGCCGTGCTGAGCCTCGGCCCCCTTGGAAATGCCGTACAGGAGGCTATTGCCAAGATAGCTAAAGAAGAGAAAAACGAGAACCTGCCTGCCCACTACGACATGCGCTTCCTGAAACCCCTGGACAATACCATAATGGAGAAGGTGGCACAGGAGTATGACCATATCATCACCATAGAGGACGGAGCGCTGAACGGCGGTTTCGGTTCTGCCATACTGGAATGGATGGCCGACCATGGCTATGCCAAGCGGGTAACCCGCCTGGGCATACCCGACAGATTCATCGAGCATGGTTCGCCTGCAGAACTGTACCACATAGCAGGACTGGACGCGGAGAGCATAATAAAGGCCATACGCAGACCCTCCCCCACCCCCTCCCTCTATGGAGGGGAATAGTTACAACCGACTAAATGCCCTATCAGCAGTACAACACACTCTTGTGCGACGCGAGGACAGATTAGTTACAACCGACTAAGTGCCCAATCAGCAGTACATTATACCCCCTCCCATAGAGGGGAGGGCTGGGGAGGGGTCTTTCACTAATTCAACCCACACATGAAGATAATCATAGCCGGTGCAGGTGCCGTGGGAACACATCTTGCAGAACTCCTTTCGCAGGAAGACCACGACATCATACTCATGGACGAGAACCCGGACAAGACCGAGGAGATGGCAGGCGGAAACTTCGACCTGCTCATCATGAACGTTTCGCCCACAAGCATAAGCGGCCTGAAAGAAGCCGGTGTGGCACACGCCGACCTGTTCATAGCCGTCACTCCCGAGGAGACAAAAAACATCACATGCTGCATGCTGGCACACACCCTTGGTGCCAAGAAGACGGTGGCACGTGTGGACAACAGCGAATACACTACCGAGCACTGCCGCGAGATGTTCAGAAAAATGGGCATAGACTCGCTGGTATACCCCGAAGAACTTGCCGCCAAGGAAATCATCGACGGACTGAAACGCTCGTGGGTGCGCCAGTACTGGGAGGTGCATGGTGGGGCACTGTGCCTTATGGGAATAAAACTGAGGGAGGAGGCAAGGGACCTATTCAACAAACCGCTGAAAGACCTCTGCGGTCCCACTTCGCCATTCCATATCGTAGCAATCAAGCGCGACGAGGCAACCATCATCCCCAACGGCAACACCGAACTTTTCCTTGGAGACATCGCCTACTTCATGACCACTCGCAAGCACATCAGCACCATACGCAAAATTGTGGGCAAAGAGGGATATGCCGACGTGCGCAAGGCCATGGTCATGGGCGGTGGCGACATCACCCTGCATGTGGCTCATGCCAAGCCCGACAACATCAGCCTGAAAATCATAGAGCACAACGAAGACCGCTGCCAGCAGTTGGTGGAGCAACTGGACGACAGCGACATAATGGTTATCCATGGCGATGCCCGCGACACCGACCTGCTCATCGACGAGGGCATTCGCGACGTGCAGGGCTTCGTGGCTCTGACCAGCAACACGGAGAACAACATCCTTGCTTGTCTTGCTGCCAAACGTCTTGGAGTCAGGAAAACCGTAGCGCAGGTGGAAAACATGGACTACGTGGCCATGGCAGGCAAACTGGACATCGGTACCATTGTCAACAAGAAAACCATAGCGGCAAGCCACATCTACCGCATGCTTCTGGATACTGATGTTGCCAACATACGCCGTCTGACCATTGCCGATGCCGATATCGCAGAGTTTGTTGCTGCCGAAGGAAGTCCCATAACCAAGAAACCCATACGCGAGTTCCATTTCCCCTCAGGCATTACGTTGGGCGGGCTTGTCCGCGACAATGTCGGCATGAGCATCGGCGGTAACACACAGATACAGCCCGGCGACTGCGTGGTTGTGTTCAGTAAGTCAGGACTGATACGTCAAATAGACAACTACTTCGTCCCCCCAACATCCACCTTAGACCGCATCGTCTCTGCATTGGGAGGGTAAGAGGAACGTTAACGTTTCCTCTCACCCCTTCAGCAATCTCTCTATATCCCCACGCAGCCACTGGTATGGTGTGGAATGGCGGTATGCTATGCTTTTCTTCAGTGCATCGTCTATGGACAGGCTGCTGTTGCGATAGCCCGACAACTCGTTCTGGCGCTGGGTCTCGTGCATAGCCAGGGCATTGATGTCGCGTTCCCTCTCGCGGCGAAGCATGTGGCAGATGGGAGTGAGCAGAGGCAGGATTACACCATCCTTCAATCCGTGGCCCTGTATATACAAATAGGTGGTTTCAGGCGTCAGCCCCATGCCAAGGAGTTCTTCCTTAAGCGGAGCATAGGTCTTCTTGCCTTCCGGGAAGTGCTGCTGCAGCCAATTAATCTTCTTGTTGACACGCCGGCGCACATACTCCAGAGTGTCCTCGGGGTTATGGATATTGGCCTCGTGATAGGTGACGGTGTCTATGAAGTGCATTATGCCGAACTCGTTGTCCCTGCCATGACGATACACCCAGATATTCCAGACGAACAGAGGCCACACAATCTTGCTGTACTCCTCCATGAAGGCCTCCAGGTTCAAGACCTCGCGGTCGTTCAGCGTGGCACGGGTGCAGGCACGGTGCAGTCCCTCGGCATGGCAACGGTAGTTCTCGATGGCATAGACATAGGTATGCAGCACATAGTTGTTGTGGCACACCTCCTGGCTCAGAGGTGTTCTGCCCTGTAAAAGCCAGTCGTAGTCGGCATCCACGCAGGCTATCATGTAAGGTCCCAGGTTATTCATCAGGGCTGTCTTCTTGCCCTTGCCCAGGGTGGTTCGGGAAGGCAACATTATCTCGAAACAGACGTCGTCCGTTTCGTATTCGTCCAGCACATCGCGCCAGAAGGTTATGTCGTCATAACTTTCCACGTATGCCACTATGCGTTTCTTGGAGCGGTTGGGCTTGAGCCTGTTGGCCGCTGCAATGTAGTCAGACGTTATGTTGCAAACCAGTCTTCTTCCCATGGTTTTAAACGATTAGCGGTGTGGACCCTCCCCCTTTCCCCTCCCTTATGGAGGGGAGTATAATGTACTGTTGATGTGGCCACTTAGTCGGTTGTAATCACTCCCTCCTCGCGTCGCACTGGGGATTTGTCCTCGCGTCGCACTGGGGAGTGCTCCCCTCAAAGGGCACGAAAGTATATTCAAGGCTTTCTCTAAAGGCCCTTTTCGCCCCTCACAAGGCACAGATGGACATTGACTTAAGCCCCTTCGGGCGTCGAACGTTGTTTCAGTCCATCTTCTAAAAACCTTGTTCGCCCCTTGTGGGAGGGTTGGGGAGGGGTCCTTCCGTTTCACTTCACACCACAATGTCCTCCACATCTGTGACGCAATCTGTCCATCCGTCCATTATTACGGCAGGGGAGTGTGTGGTGAGGATGATTTGCGCGTTGGGGTTGAGGTCGCGTATCAGACCAATGAGCCTCTGCTGCCACTCCACGTGCAGGGAGATTTCGGGTTCGTCCATGAACAGCGTGTAGGGTTCCTTGTTCTGCACCAGCACGGTAAGCAAGATAATGAGCATCTGTTTCTCTCCGCTGCTGAGCTGGTAGGGATAGAGATTTTCTCCATTCTGCACAAGGACAATCTCATTGCTTGTGCGCAGCGCCTTCTTGGCAGTATCGGCAAAGAGCGAGTCCACCAGGTCGTAGAAATGCTCTTTCTCTCCTGCTATCTCCTGGGCCTTCTGCTGTGCATCGGGCACCTGCGAGGTGAAGAGTTGCACCATGCGGTTGGACATGTTCACCTGGTAGTCCAGAAAGCGGCGCTGCAACTGGTAGAGCTGGAAGTCCAGTTCGCTATGCAGACTTATATCCGCCACCTTGGACAGAATGTCCTGGGAGATGAGCGGACGGTCGAAGGAACGGATTATATCGAACCTCACCTGCGTGGCATCCTCGGGAGAATACTCCAACGTGACGCCATCTGTTGCCTTAGCCAGACGGTCCACCCTGAGCAGGCTGTTCACCACCCTGTTCAGGATGGTGCTCTTTCCCACTCCATTCACACCACTGAGGATGTTGACATCCGGTCGCAAGTCCCACACCACGTGGTGCTGACCAGACCAGAGAGAATCTATTTCTATGCGACTGATGTATGCCATAGACGTTAGCGATGTGAAATGTGAAAACGGAAAACGGAAAACTAACCTTTAACCGTGGCAGAGTCAAATTTAACCTGCAACTCCATCGCTATTAACCGCTGCTCTGCAGTCTTTTAACATTTACCCTTTCCGCCTTAACAAGTTTTCCGTTTTATAGCGGTGAGCGAAATAGTTTTCAGTTTTCCGTTTTCACCTTTCCGTTTTAATATATCGTTGTGCTATCGCAGGGATATGTCTGCGAGTGTACGCTGAAATATCCCAGAGCCTTTTCCACCTTTGTCTCGGTCAAGGGGATGTAGCACATGCGGGCACTGTTGCGGCCGATGTACTTCTTTATCTTCTGGGGAATGTGGTCCCAATACTCCTTCAGTGTATCGTCCGTCACCACGGTCTCGCCCTTGAAGGCCACAATAACGGGCAGGTGGTAGCGGTTCACGGCACGGCTTATCTGCCAGTTCAGCCACACGTTGTCGGCATCTGTCTCCTTTGTAACAACGAGCATCAGGTTGTCAGCCTTTTCCATACGGGCAAAGAAGTCGCTCTTCACGGTGGTCTCCACCAGATCGTCGTGGGTGGCGATGAAGTTGATGTAGTCTATGTTCAGGAAATTGTAACGATTGGGATAGCGCTTCTGCCAGTCGCCAAGCAGGTTCAGCGTGTGCAGGTTCTCCTTCTTGCTGTCACGCACGGCATCCACGTTGAATGCCAGGTATGTCTTGTGGTTGTTCATGCTGTTTTCTGTTGTTTTTTATGGTTTATTCCATCGCAAATATACAATTTTTCCCACTCAATCCCCACGCTTACGTCTTTTTTTTAATAAATTTGCATCGTGATACAGGATTTAGTCAGGCAGAAGGACCTGCTGCTTAGGGAATACGAGTTCGAGAAGGAACAATTCCAGCGGCAAACGGAGAACATGGGCGTGCAGAAGAAAGTGCGCCGTGGCATGTGCTGGTTTCCGCTCAGCGTGGGGAGGTCCTATTACAACAGCCTGGACCAGATGGTGGTGGAGGTGAGCCGCAGCACCGATACCGACGTAGAGCATCAGTTCGAGCCCGGCAAACCCGTCTGCTTCTTCCAGGAGGACGCCAGTGGCATGCTCTCCTACATGAAGTTTGTGGCACAGGTCAGTTTCGTAGAAGAAAACCGCATGGTCATTGCTTTGCCCTCGGCACAGGCCTTGATGCAACTCTCCAATGCCGACCGTCTGGGCGTGCAGCTCTATCTCGACGAGTACACCTACCGTCTGATGTTCCAGGCCTTGGACACCGTCATATCCGCCAAAGACAACCGTCTGGCGCAGTTGCGCGACATCTGCCACACCAGCGCTCCTGCATCCGAGTTTTCCTTTGCCCCCGTGCGCTTTCCTTGGCTCAACGCCTCCCAGGAAAAGGCTGCCGACCTGGTACTCCGTGCCAAGGACGTGGCCGTGGTGCATGGACCTCCAGGCACAGGCAAGACCACCACGCTGGTGGAGGCCATCTACGAGGCTCTGCGCCGCGAGGTACAGGTGCTTGTCTGCGCACAGAGCAACATGGCGGTGGACTGGATCAGCGAGAAACTCTCCGAGCGTGGCGTGAACATCCTGCGCATAGGCAATCCATCCAGGGTGACCGACCGCATGCTCAACGACACCTACGAGCGCCGCTTCGAGCGCCATCCGCTCTACGACCAGTTGTGGGGCATACGTCGCAACATACGCCAACTCTACGACTCCCGCGAGGCCAACCGAGAGAACCGTCACCAGAAGATAGCACGACTCAAGGAGTGTGCCGCCGAACTGGAGTACACCATCAACGAGAGCCTATTCTCCGATGCCCGAGTCATATCATGCACCCTTACGGGCAGTGCACATCCATTGCTCACTGGCCGGCGCTTCGGCACACTCTTCATCGACGAGGCGGCACAGGCCTTGGAGGCATCATGCTGGATAGCCATACAGAAGGCCGACCGCATCATTCTGGCTGGAGACCACCGCCAGTTGCCTCCAACCATAAAGTCACCAGCCGCTATCTCTGGCGGGCTGGACAAGACGCTCATGCAGGCCATCTGCGAGAACAAGCCGCGTTGCGTGTCCATGCTTACCATTCAGTACCGCATGTCGGACGAGATAATGCAGTTCCCCAACCGCGAATTCTACGACGGTCTCCTGCAGAGCGACCCCAGCGTAAAGTACCGTGGCATCCTCGACTGGGACACCGCCATAGAGTGGGTGGAGGTAGGTGAAGAAGAAAGACCCTCCCCCAACCCCTCCACAAGGGAGGGGAGCAGTAACTTCCTTCAAATGAATACACAAAACATATCACTCCTCTCCCTTGTGGTGGGGCCGGGGGAGGGTCCCCCTTTCCGTTTTCCGTTCTCCTCTGGTGAACTCCTCGCCTCCGACGGTCTCAGCCGTATAAACCCCGTTGAAGCAGAACTTGCCCTGCAAACCCTGCACGACTACATAGAGCGCATTGGCAAGGACCGCATCCTATACGAACGCCTGGACATTGGCATCATCTCCCCCTACAAAGGACAGGTGCAGCTGCTCCGACGCATGCTACGCAAGGACTCCTACTGGAAACCCTTACGCCCTCTCATCTCCATTAACACCGTGGACGGATTCCAGGGACAGGAGCGCGACATCATCCTCATCTCCATGGTGCGCAACAACGAACAAGGGCAGGTGGGTTTCCTCTCCGACCTCCGCCGCATGAACGTGGCCATCACCCGGGCACGTATGAAACTCATCATCATCGGCCACTCCCCCACCCTGTGCCAACATCCCTTCTACAAGCGTCTGAAGCATTACATCGACAATATTACAGAATACTAAAATAACCATATAAAACTATGAACTTCAAAGACCTTTGCGAGGCACGCTACAGTTGCCGCAAGTATCAGGACCGTCCCATCGAGGCGGAAAAGTTGGACTACATCCGCGAGTGTGTGCGCCTTGCACCCTCTGCCGTAAACCGCCAGCCATGGCGCTTCATCTTCGTTGACAACAGCCAGCCCGAACTCTTTGCACGTGTCAAGGAAACCTACCACCGCGACTGGATAAACGACGTCCCTGCCATCATCCTCTGCATGAAGGCTGAGGCAGAGTGCTGGACACGCCGCTACGACTCCAAGTCCCATGCCGACATCGACCTGGCCATTGCCATTGAGCACCTATGCCTGGCAGCCACCGAGCAGGGTCTTGGCACCTGCTGGGTGTGCAACTTCGACATCAACCAGTTCCACGAAATCGTTCCCATGCCCGAAGGCCTTGAACCCGTAGCCCTCATCCCCATCGGCTACCCTGCCGACGAGCAAGCCCCCAAGGTCCGCAAGGCTATGGAAGATGTGTGGCAGTAAATCTTCATAACCCAACACGACCACACCTTATATATAATATATAGAGAACAAATCTATGGAGAGAACCGGCACAGGCATCGGTTCTCTCCATTTTGTTTCTTGCCTCAATTACCTTTACACCATCTCCAGGAATCCCATCTTGAAGGCATCGGGGAAGATGAATTTCTTCTCGCCACCCCAGAACTTTACGTAGATGAATTTCTCGTTCTTGTTAATCTTGACTATGTCGCCCTTACCGAACTTCTTGTGCACGACCGTACTGCCTACCGCCAGCGAGTCTAATTTCATCCTCAGTTCATCTTCTGTTAGTGCTGGATTATCAGATGGCAAACGCTGAGGGGCAGGTGCAACGAGTGGTTCTCTACCAACCTTGGTGGTACTTTCATATCCGACACGCTCTTCACGAACCTTCGTGACCACACGGTCTTCTTCCTGTTTTCCATCCACACGCCTTGTATCTGCGGTTTCCGCTTTTCTTGTATATGCGGCATAATCCACATCCGTCATTGACGACTGCTGACTGTAGAACAGTTTTTCATACTGCGTTCTGCGTATTGTCGTATCCCAGCCGCCCACTTCGTCTTCAGAGTGCCTGTCTATGCCGGTGTAGGTAAGGCTGGCATCCTCGTAGCGCTTGAACTTGAAGATAGCGTCGTTCATCAGTGGTGCATTGAACACTCCCAACGAGCAGAGCATATTGAAATCCTCCACGCTCAGGCCCGTAACCTTCTTGAACAGCCCTGGTTCCAACTGAGTGATGACATCCTTCAGGCAACGCTCGCGATAGTCGGTCAGATACATGAACACAGGGATACGGGTGGCAAACTTTATCAGTTTCTCCTGTATCTGCTTGCGCTTGCTCTTCATTTCCTTCTCCTCGGCAGAGAGTTCCTTCTTCTCCTTTGCCGTGGGATTGGGATTCTCCTTCTTGGCCTTTTTCACCGTCTCGGACTTGTTGATAATCGTGGCAAGGTCGTTGTTCAGATTGCGGAAACCCTCTATGTTCATCAGCGCCTTCATTGCCTCGGGACTTGCAAGCAGGCGCTTCAGCGTGTCGTTGTCCACATTGACGAGCAGAGCAGACTCCCATCGCTTCGCCAACAAGGTGGCCGACGTGCCTGCCAATGCAATGTCCAGTATGTCCTGCGCATCCACCTCCTTCATGGTACTGCCGTCGTAGGCAAGCACGGGCAGGAACTTGATGAACTCGCCCACCTTTGCCTCGGGATTGCTCTCGTTTATGTCCAGACGGCAACTATAGTCGGATATCTGGCGCAGGGCACGGTCCAGGGCGAAGTCGAACACATAGCACTCGTTCTTCATTATGGTTCTGCTTCCCTCCTCGTTCTTCACCTCCCACGGACTTTGTACACGGAATGCTGCCTGGAAATAGGTTTCCGGACTTTTCAGGTTGCGTAGCATGAAGATTCCCGTCCATGGTTTCACGGTCACACCCGTTGTCAGTTTTCCGCAGGTCAGCGTTATGGTCTTTGTCGCAAGCGGGTCGCCCATACTGGCCTGTACGGGATACAGGGCATCCAGTCCTATACCTGCCCCCGTGCCGGCACACACCACCACCTTATAGTCATGGTAGAACTTGTTCTGCCTCTGTGCCAGCAGGTTTGCCATAGCAAAGCACGATGCCACATTGGGCAGGAACCAAATGGTGTGCGAGAGCACATTGAGCAGTCGCGTGTCGCTGAACGGCATAGGCGGACGCTTGTCCTGCCCCAGTTTCAAGTCGTCAACGCTTGCCGGCAGGTATCCGCCACGTATCAGGTCCAGCCATTTCTGCACCTCGTTCTCGTACTTGAAGCGTGCAAACTCGCCCCTGCCTTCTGCCGAGAAGAACAGGTTCAGGTCGAACTCGTCAAACTCGCCCTGCTTTGCCACCTCCTGTATCTCGTCGGGCATACGGTAAGTGAGCATCACCATGCGTGGCAAGGCAAGGTATGGATTGCCGCTCCCCTTCCACTCCGCCTTGGCACGCTGCTCGTCCGAGTAGGTCCAGTTGAATATCTGTTCCTCTATGAACTCGCCATTGTTTATGGCACGGAACGGAGTGCCCGACAGGAACAGGTAGTATCGTGTGGAGATGGGCAGCCACGTCTCGTTTATGGCATTGCTGGCCTCATCCTTCTTGTACTTCTCGGCATCAAAGTCCACACTGCTCTCCTCGTCCTCCTTCTCGAACAGTTCCTTTGCCCTCTCCCTCCATGCTCCGAAGTGGTATTCGTCGAATATCACCAGGTCCCAGTTGGTGGAGTGTATGAATTCGTTCTTCGTCTTTATTCCGCCGCTATCGTTCGTGCCCAGCAGATCCTGGAACGAGCCAAACACCACTATAGGACGCGACTTGTCGGCACGGCGGAACTCCTGGTCTATGTTCAGGTTGTTGTTGCGGGCATCCTTGTTGGATATGTATTGCCATCCCTCAAAGTCGATATGCGACACGAGGTCGTCCCTCCATGCCGATTCCACGGCAGGTTTGAACGTGAGGATAAGTATGCGCGACAGCCCCATCTTCCGTGCCAGTTGATACGAGGCAAAGGTCTTGCCGAAGCGCATCTTGGCATTCCACAGGAACTTGGGTATGCGGTTGGGTTCGTCCCTCTGTGCCTGCTCAAAATACGTTCTTGTCTGCTCCACGGCACGGAACTGCTCGGGTCGCATGGCAAAGTCCTGTGTCCTGCTGTCCACATTGTCCGAACCCGTGCGGAGCGCAAGGATAGCCGCCATCACATCCGCCGCCGTGCATCGGAACCACTCGTCTGTTCTGTCAAGCGGATTAAGCCTGCGGCACCCTTTACGTTCAAGCACCTTGTGCACATCCTTGTCCGTAAAGCAAGAACCGTCGTTGGTCATGGCAGATTCTACCAGCACTATCTCGTATTGCACCTTGCTGGTGTGCAACTGCTCCTCTATGCGCTCCTTGGCGGTGCGGTCGGTGTAGCCAACCTTCAGATAGCCTTTGTGCGTATCAACTCCAAGGAGCTGGTAGGCATAGATGGTAGGAGTAATGGTTGGGCGTTGGGGAAAGAAATTGTGTTCCATGGTGTTATTCCATTGGGCGTATCATTGATTCAATAAAGGCAATCTCGTCATCGGACAAGCCGTACTTGACGTAAAGTTCTTCATCTGTCCATGGTTTGGAGAAGTCTTGTAGGGGGACGAATTGATAGACCCCACGAGGACCATTCTGCGTCTTTTTCTTTATACTTACTAAATACCTGAAGAATCTTGTCTGAATATACTTGATGATGCTCTGGCATTCTTCTTCTGATAGATTGTGCTTTACTGGGTCGTATCCAATGACAAGAAACGTTTGCGAACAAACGCTATTAGGCTCTCCATAGAAAGGCTTTCCTATAATTATATCATCATATCCACTTCCGCCAGCTGCTGGAATATAAACTTTATGTAAATCCTTGGTCCTTTTATTTTTAGGAAGTTGGCTATTGCTAATCCATCTGAACGTGCGTTCGCGATTTATATTCAAGTAATACTTGATTGAGTATTCAGTAGATTTATTATCCTTGTACCCCTTCCAATTTGACGTCAAAAGTGTACTATCATCAAAAAAGTGTTTTGCACTTACTAGTCCAGAAAAGTTATTGTCTGGATTAGAAAAATAATGACCTTCTACCTTACATATTTTTTCCAAAATAGAATACGCTTGTGGATCACGAACAACTACTCCGGCACCTTTTGAATCCAAATAATCATACCGTTCGATAATGCAATTGGTCTGTGCTTGGTGAAAATAGTAATTACATTTGCCTTGATAATCCCTGTCCCATAAAAAATAATTCACTCCTCCCTTAATCTCAACTCCAGGGAAACACTCTGATGCGTTTTCAAAGTCATGTATAACTCTAAACTTGTTTTGAACAAGCATAGAATCTACCCATGCCTCTGGAATACCTTGTGCAGTTTTAGTCATCCATCTGCTTGGAGTAATCATGCACAGGTATCGGGGATTTAATTTTATCGCATTCTCGATGAATAAGTTGTAAATAGATTTAGCATTTGCACTATTACCCCCTTCTATTCCAAAGGTCATTTGATACGGTGGGTTTCCAATAATCACATCAAATTTCATGTTGAATACTCTCTTTACGTCTAAGTTGTGAATAAATTGATACGCGTGAGTTTCCAGTTCTGCTCCACGATCATATGTATTTTGAGATGCACCACAATAAATGCACTTGCCGTCTTTCCACGTGTGCTTTATGCGCTGAAAGAAGATATTGCCCTGTGGCTTGTCCTCGGGGAACTGGTAGGCAGAAAACTCACTGCTCGGGAACTTGCTGCAATACACACTTCGTCGAGCCAACAGGCTGGTAAGTTCTGTGATGGCAATGCCATAGAGTTGTTTGGAGAAGATGTGCTCTATGCGCATCTCTAGGTCGGGAATCTGCTGTTCAAGCCCCTTGATAAGTCGCTTTGCTATCTCGCGCAGGAACACTCCGCTCTTGCAACAGGGATCCAGAAACGTGGTGTCGGGATTCTCGAACAACTCCTTTGGGAGCATGTCAATAATCTTGTTTGCCAATTCGGGCGGAGTGAACACCTCATCGTTGCTAAGGTTGGCAATGCACGATAGTACGTCGGGATTGTAGACGTTACGGAACAAACTATTCTCCATACTCTTGTACCTTTTTATAGTGGGTGATGTATCTTCTCAGGAATATGCCCCCTTCTTCCTTCTGCTCCTCGGTGAGGGCGGCAAAGAGCGTGCCTTCCTCGTTGTAGAGCAGGAGGTCTGCCATGGTATAGTCGGAACGCTGCATCTGCGTGCTCCCTATCAATGTCCACTCGGAAAAGACTATCGGGGCTTTTGTGTCCTTGCCCTCGGAGTCCACGCACATCAGCGTCAGGGCATTGCCGTTGATGATGTTTCTGCCGATGATGAAACGGGCAGCCTGGCGTGTCTCGTCCGAGGCATCAGTGCCACAATGGGCAGTATACTCCTCGTCCCAAATACAGAAAAGACGCTCTCGGCATGCCAGCACATTGTCGTTCATGATGTCCACGCCATACAGGCTCCCTATGGCTACGATTGCTTGCTTCTCGTAGTCACGGGGGCTCGCCTTGTACTTGCGCCTCAGTTCTGAAAGTTTTCTACGCAGTATAACCGCCAGGAAATTGCCATCGCCACAAGCCGGTTCCAGGAAACGGGAATCGGGTCTGAGGCATTCGCTTGCCACGAGGTCGCACATGGCATTCACCTCCCTCTCGGCAGTAAACACCTCGCCATGGTCGGCAACACGCTTGCGCGACTTGATTTGTTTTTCTTGATGCTCCGATACAGACATACTGTCCCTTGACACACAAATTTGGAGGTCAAGGGCTACACCGCCGGATTAGTATTAGAGGCAAGATAAAGACATAAAAAAAGCGTGAAGCCCTGCACTGTCGCTCGCTTCACGGTTAGAGGCTCGTAGGAAATTGCCCTTTCTGTCGAAACGAGCAACGCCAAAGCCCCACGCCGATATGTGTATATATGACCATCACAACGCCACACCCTGCACACTGGTGACAACAGGGTACACCAATGGCTGTACGGCAAAGTGAGGCATGTATATATATAACATACCCACGAAGGACATTCACGTTGCTTTGTTCCTAACAGAAATAAATTTTCCTACGATTTCTAACCGTCAGAACCAAAGCGTAGTAAACGCCTTTATATATGTCTTGTCCCCCACCCACCCACGTCCATAAAGGGCGCAATCGGCGTGAGACAAGGACAAAGGTACGAATAAGTGAGATAAAAAACAAATAAAATTTGATTTTTACGAACGTGAGTACCTTAGACCGATAGGTCAGAGTACGAATAAGCGAGAGAAGTACAAAATTAATTTCGATTTATTTTTACTTCCGAGCGAAAGTAACTTAGACCGACAGGTCAGAGGTAAGAAAATAAATCCAAAAACTATCCTTTTAGAGGACGAAAAGCACTTTTATCATATAAAAAGATGTATCACAGACGCCTTATTACATATGCCTCACATAACGCCAAAAACGGTATACTATACTTACAGGCGCAAGAATACTATATACTATCTGCAATAGTGTATCGTGGCATTCTTGCTTGGTATGATGAGGGATTTTAAGGAGAGGTCGCAAAATAAAGGCACAGAACTTGCTGGGTTCTGTGCCTTATACATTGTTTAACAAGAGGACAGGGAGCGAAGGTGAATTCAGTATCTCAACACGTCCTTGATGGAATATATTTTACTGAGTGCCTCGAAAGAGAAATATTGATTATCCATAATCATATAGTCCTCACGTTGTGCTCTGGTAAGGCGCTTGATGTCGGGAAACATTGATACAGGGACAATAACCTCTCGACCATCAGTTAGGTAAACAGCCATAGCACCACGCTTTACGCCAAAGTCCAATTTCTTTATACCTAAATCTGTATCCTTGAATCTGCACATATCGTTGTTCCTCCTATTTTAGTTTTTTAATCATTATCTTTTTACCTGCAAATACAGCATCAATGCTCTTGTTCAGTTCTTCCCAATTAGCATCTATCGCCTGCAGGATCTCTGTTTCTTCTGCGGAAGACAATTCTGACCAGGCTATTTCTATCTTCTTGATTCCGTTTTCTTCAATCCAAATCTTTGCTACAGTATTACCTCGGTGAGATTTCTTACTACCTCTTCGTATAATATGAATATGTCTCCTATTCTCAAATGCATCTGCAGGAAATACAGAGAGAATAAAACAAAGAAATAATGCAAGTTTACCCATAAGATTATCTATACCTTGCTACAAAGGTACGATTAAGTGAGAGATTTTCCAAATGAATTTGAGAAAATCCGAACGTGAGTACCTTAGACCGATAGGTCAGAGTACGAATAAGCGAGCAAAATACCAAAGAAACGATTAAGCGAGAGCAGAAAAAGTTTAATTTTTATGCCGAGTGTGAGTTTCTAAGACCGTTAGGTCAAATTTATTTGGGTATTTCCGAGCGAAATTACCTTAGACCGGAGGTCAGAGTACGAATAGCAAAAGGCAGAACTTTCTATAACATGCCCAGTCCTCATAGTAGGAGAACTCCAGTACCAATACAAAAGTACTGCAGTACCAATACAAGAGTACTGGAGTACCAATACAAGAGTACTGCGACATCATTAGCAACACTATTGATGATTGCTTGAATATACCCACATTTGTCCTCGGTATTGTCACAGGCCGGTCCTCGGTATTCTCTCGGCGAACAAATACTATATTCAAGCCTGTGTCCTCGGTAAGGACGGAGGAACGAAAAGGAAGATGAAAACTATCCGTTCTGCTGAATCTTGTTGATTTAACCCAAATCGGTCATTAGCGTTATGATGATAATAGCTTTTATTTTTGAACAGATGTTTTGCCACTTTGAGGGCGCAATGGGGGGGCATTGTAGCCGAGAAGCGAGAAAACAGAACAAAAAGAAGGTTTCATTAGCGCAGAACAGTCTAATGAACCGATTTGGGCTTAATTGGACGGACGCTGCACGCAGCGTCCCTACCCTCCAAGAGACTATCGAGTCCAAAAACAACAAACTGCAATCATCCACAAATTGCAGCATTAAAAAAGTCTCCCTTAAACCTTCATCGTCTGCAGGAAGGCTTCGTAACTCTGCTCTATGCGCGCCAGCTGGTAGGGCTCGAGAGAGAGGGAGAAGGTGCCACGGACTTCTTCCAAACCGAATGAGAGGCGCAGAAGACTGGCCATACTGAAACTGAGTCCGTCGCCTCGCTTCATAAGGAAATGACAGGTGCGGATGAGCAAGGGCTTGTCGTGCTCAACATAGCGGAGGGCCTTTAACAGAAGGAAATAGCAAGGCTTACTCTGAACCTGCAAGAGATAGGGTATCCATGACGACCCCTCCTTCAGACCACACTGAAGAAAGAGACGTTCCACATCCAACGGGGAGGCAAACAGGGGCAACAGGGAGAGAAGGACCTTCTTGCGGTCGGTATCCGTAAGTTCATGGCAGACGGAAACAAACTCCGATGTCCATATCCCCGACTCCTGCAAACTGCTGGCAGAGACCTCGGCGCCACGGGGAGAGAGACGCAACACCAGGGCTTTGAGCAGGGTGCCGAGATACGCCTTCCTGTCGGAAAGGAAAAGCGCACGGAAGAGGGGCCAGAAAACATCGTTGTCCACCAAGGGCAACAGTCTCTCGCCAAGCACACGGCTGGCATTGCGGAACTGGGCATTGCTCATTTCCGAGAGATAGGCAAGCAACTGATCTGGTGTTTCCAGCAGGGTGGCGAGTTTTCTTATGTCCAACAGCATTTAAGGTGGGTCCTATAAAATTCTCAACTAAGCAGCATGTACACTATCACACCTGCCGCGAAACCAAGCAGTGCCAGGGGGCTGAAACGCTTCAGGTAGTACACGAAGGGTATCTTCTCCATACCCATAACGGTGACTCCGGCTGCCGAGCCGATGATGAGCAGGCTGCCTCCGGTGACGGCACAGAAGGCCAGCAGTGTCCAGAAGGAACTGTCGGCAGCAAAGGTGCCAACCTCCTGAAGAGGGTACATGCCCATGGTGGCAGAGACGAGGGCCACATTGTCGAGGAACGAGGACAGGACACCCAGGACGATGGCAATGTGGTTCTTGTCGGCAAAGGTGTCGCTGAGGAAATTGGCCATGATAGCCAACTGGCCAGTTACGATGAGTGCCTGTACGGACATGAGTATACCAAGGAAGAAGAAGATGGTGCTGATGTCCACACGGGAAAGGGACTTCTGCACACGCAGGTTCTGCATGGCCTCATCCTGGGAATCGGCATACTTGCGGTCGGTTATTACCCAAAGGATTACCAATCCCAACAAGACTCCCATAAACGGCGGCAACTGGATGAGCGTCTGCAACACGGGCACCATGGCCAAGGAACCGAGTCCCACCCAGAGGACTGCCTTGCGGGTCTTGGGACTAACCTCGGTCTGCGCCGAAGCAGCAGAGGAAAGAGGAGCAACAGCAGCCTCACGCGGAAGCATGAACGTGGCAAGGGCAAGTGGAACCACAAGCATGGCCATAGAGGGCAGCAGCAGCGTGGTAACCTGATGCAGGGCAGAGACATTGCCTCCAGTCCACAGGAGCAGGGTGGTGACATCGCCAATGGGCGAGCATGAGCCTCCGGCATTGGAGGCGATGACAATCATGGAACTGAATATCAAGCGGCTGGTGCGCTCGGGAACAAGTTTGCGTGCTATGGACACCATCACTATCACGGTGGCAAGGTTGCCCAAGAGTATAGACATCAGGAAGGTGATGGCACTGAGCGCCCATAGCAGCTTGCGCAGGCTACGGGTCTTGATGGATTGCGATATGATGCTGAAACCTCCATGCATGTCCACAATGTCTATGATGGCCATGGAACCGAGGACAAAGAACAGAGTGGTGGCAACATCGCCAAGTCCACGCACCAGCTTCAGTTCCAGGAATTCGAAGGCAAGTTCGTGCAAGGGCATCTCGCCAAACTGGGGGAACATGGCCAGGAACTCCGATATGTGCTTCGGTGGATTTATCAGGAAGAAGTGGTCGGCATTGAGCAGGAAGATGAGCCATAGCAGGATGCACATCCCCACGGCCGTGGCTGCCTTGTTCACTTTTATTACGTCCTCCAGGGCTATGCCCATGATACCGAGGATGAATACAACCGGCATCAGATAGTAGAAAAACATGGATATTCAGGTATTAGAGGTTTGCTGTTGCGAGGGCAAATGTATGAAGAAAAAGGGGAACAGGGAAAGATTTTGTGTTAAGTGATGCAAAAAAGATGAACGTTGACTTGCGGAGCTTGATGAGCATAGGCGAATAATGTTGAAAGATTAGTTTATCCGCTCACTGCTCTGCGCACTCTTGTCGTAACGAAGTTTGCGACTCCTTCAGCGCCAGCGTAAAACACATAGAGAAAAACTCTGCGCTCTTTGCGCTCTTTGCGTGCAAAAACAGGTCGCTTTATCTTTGTCTCACGCAAAGGACGCGAAGGACGCAGAATCGCAATGCAAACAACGCTGTCGCTGGATTAGTCGCTGGCTACGCGCGACAGAGAACGCAAAGGCGAACAGAAACGATGACGAAAACGATCCACCCCCTCCGCGCTACGCGCTCGTCACCCCTGTCTCAGGGGGACAAAGAGGAAGAGGACGAAGAGGAAGACTCGCCGCTCATCCGCTAAACGTTAAACGCTAAACCCTTAAACATTCATCGTCCTATCAGGAAGATGGCTGGTATCTTGCCCAGGTCGGGAAGGGAGGTTTGTTTCCACTCGCGAATGGTGCGTGTGTGTATCCATTCATATGGGGTGGTGATGCCTGCTGCTATGCACATGCGAGTGTCGGGACGGAGGGTGGCACAGAGGGTGTCGAACATCTTGCGGTTGCGATAGGGAGTCTCGATGAAAAGCTGTGTCTGTCCCTCTGCCCATGCTCGGCTCTCCAGTTGCTTCAGGCGCTTGGCACGGTCTCCATCCTGAACGGGCAGGTATCCGTTGAAGGCAAAACTCTGCCCCCCAAGGCCAGATGCCATGACGGCAAGAATCATGCTGCTGGGACCTACGAGGGGAACAACACGGATGCCACGCTTTTGTGCTATGGAAACGATGTCGGCACCGGGGTCGGCAACGGCAGGACAACCGGCCTCGCTGATAACACCAACGCTATGTCCCTTGGCAATGGGTGCAAGATATTCTGCAAAACGGGAAGAGTCGGCATGCTTTCCCATCTCGAAGAAGGTGCAGTCGTCTATGGGAAACTCACGATCCATGCGACGAAGGAAACGGCGTGCCGTGCGTATCTCCTCTACGACGAAGTGGCGTATGTCCCGGACCACCTGTGCATTGTAGGAAGGAAGTACATTCTCATGCGGAGTATCGCCCAGGGTGACGGGGATGAGATAGAGTGCCGAGGATATGTTATTACTGTTGTCTTTCATTGATTCATTTAATCTGATTTTCTGAAATCTATGAGAACTCGGAGTTAATCGCTAATCGCTAAAGAATCATCATTAATCTGTGGCAAGGGATTGGTGGTGCTTTGCTTGGCACCGAGTTTCTGCAACTTGGCACAGGTCTGCAGGATGCTCTGGCCAGAAGGCAGGAGTTTCTTCTCTCCTTCCTCGTAGGCCTTCTGTGCACTTTCCAGAGCCTTGCCCATTGCCTGATACTTCTTCATGAACTGCCCCACACGGTCCAGCATCTCGTTGGCAAGGGTGTATACCTTCTCGTGGTTCTCGGCCTGGGCTATCTGCGTCCAGGTGAGACTGACGATACGCAGGGCGGCAAAGAGGGTCTGCTCGTCGGCTATGAAGACATTCTTCTCCATGGCACGGCGCCACATATCGGGCTGGGCATTGAGGGCTGTCCAAAGAGCACCGCTATGAGGCACGAACATGATGACATAGTCCATGCGCACCTTGGGAGGACAGATGTATGAGGAATAGTCCTTTGTGGAGAGTTCCTTGACGTGCTTCTGAAGACTGTCCACATGTGCCTTCAGATAGCGTTGTCTCTCCTCCTCGGTCTCGGCATTGACATAATCCATGAAGGCGGTAAGCGACACCTTGGAGTCGATGATTACTTCACGCTGGTTGTCGAGATGCAAAATAACATCGGGGCGAAGCATGCTGCCCTGCTCGGACTTGAGCACACGACCCTCTGCATCGCGCATGGTCAACTGAGTGTCATAATGCCGTCCGCATGTCAGGCCATGAGCATCGAGCAGTTCGCACAATACCGTCTCACCCCAGTCGCCCTGTACCTTGCTTCCGTGCTTGAACACACGTGCCAGTTCTTCGGCACTGAGGCGTGCGGATTCCGTCTGCCTCATCAGCATCTGTATCTGCTCCTTCATGGCAGAGGAGAGCTCGGTGTGCTTGAGGTTGGTATTGTCCATGGCCTGGCGCATGGCCTCGATGGTTTCCTTCAGGGGAGTGACTATCTGGCCCAGGTTATGGGTGCTGCTTTGCGAGAACTCCTGCTGACGCTGCTTGAGCATCTCGTCGGTAGCCGTCTTCATTTCCGAAGTGACACGAGCCAAGGTTTCCTTGAAGCGCTCTTCCTGTGCCTCCATGGCCTTACGGTGGTTCTCCTCGGTGGAGGCCTGAGCCTCACGGAAACGTGCCTCCTGTGCGGCGAGCACCTGACGATGGACCTCCTCGTTGCGCATGAGTGTGTCTTCATGGTGTTGCTTGTCAGCCCCGATCTGTGCCTCCAGTATTTGTATGCGTGTGGAGGACGCCTGATTCAACTCAGTATAATGCGCCTTCTGCCGGAAGTAGATAACCAGCATAACGGCAAGGCCTATTACCAACCCTACCAAGAAGGATATTATGATTGTCATTTCCATATTATATATATAAGGTATAGCGGTAGTATCTACTTATATAGTTGCATGAACGTCTTGCGTCCCTTCACATAGTATTGCCATAGAAGGGAGAAGGTGCTTTGTTCGGGCACGGGGGAGAGGGTGGTCTTGCGCAGATTATCCTCACGGTCCCTGCGGAAGTCGTCCTTCATCTCATGAAAAGCACGGCGTGCCTTCCATACGGCAAGAAACGAGCCCCATTGCATGGTGAGCAGGAACTGTATGCTTGCCAAGGCATCGAGCCAGAAACGCAGGCGCATCACCTTGGCGAGTCTCTCCTCGGGAAGATTCTTGTATAAAAGAAGGAGGTTGTTGCGGAAGTTGAGGAAGGTCTTGCGTGGATTGCCCTGTGGCAGAGTGCCTCCACCAAGGTGATATGCCACACTCTGCGGCACGCACACCACTCCCCTGCCCCGGCTTCTGAGACGCCAGCATAGGTCTATCTCCTCCTGATGTGCAAAGAAGCGGCCGTCCAGGCCTCCCACCTCCCAATAGTCCTTGCTTCGGATGAGCAGGCAGGCTCCTGTTGCCCATAGTACAGGAGCAATGTCGTCGTATTGTCCATGGTCCTCCTCTATGGTGCCCATCACACGTCCACGACAATATGGATACCCCAAAGCATCGATATATCCACCGCATGCACCGGCATATTCAAAGTCCTTGGGCGACCACTGGCAGAGGAGCTTGGGTTGGCATGCCGCCACCTCGGGATGTGTGTCCATGAACTCCAGCATGGGAGTGAGCCAGCCCTCGCGCACCTCCACATCGCTATTGAGCAGGAGGTAGTATTCGGCATCTATAGGCTTGAGACCACGATTGTAGCCCTCGGCAAAGCCATAGTTCCTGTCGAGCACCACCTGACGGACACTGGGAAACTCACGAGAGAGCATTGCCAGAGAATCGTCGGTACTGCCATTGTCGGCAACCACGATCTCTGCATCAGCGCTATTCTGTATTACGGAAGGCAGGAAACGGCGCATCATGTCTGCCCCGTTCCAGTTCAGTATAACTATGGATAATTTTGTTTGAGTGCTCATGTTTGTTAAGATTTAAAGTAGGGGGAGTACAGAGATAAACGATGAGCAGGCAAGTTTTCCGTTTTCACCTTTCCGTTTTAATCCGACTTTGTCGTCTTGAACCTGCTCCCGCTCGGCAATTCAAACAAGTTTGATTGCTCTCGCTAACTCGCAGATTTCCGTTTATAAAATCTCTCCCTTCAGTGCTGTGCCGTCCTCATTCCATTCTCCGAGACGCACATTTACTATGGTATTGTCCACCATATCGCTGGAGGTACCCTCGGGCAGGTTTATCTCCACACGTATGTAGTTGTCGGTAAAGCCATGCATCGTTCGCTTGCTCTTGCTATGCTCCAGCAAGACAGGACGCACCTTGCCGATGTATCTTTCGTAAAAGGCATGAGTAATACTCTCGCTAAGGTCAAGTATCTTCTGGCTCCTTTCCTTCTTCTCCTCGGGGCGCACCTTGTGAGGAATCTCCAAAGCCTTGGTGCCAGGACGCTCGCTATATGGGAACACATGGTATTGTGCTACGGGCAAGGATGCCATAAAGTCATAGGCCTCCTGAAACAAGTCCTCTGTCTCGCCACGAGTTCCAACGATGGTGTCCACACCTATGAAGGCATCGGGCATGAGTTCCAGCACACGCTCCACCTTGCTACGGAACAAGGCAGCGTCGTACTTTCTTCGCATCAAGCGCAAGACCTCATCGCTTCCACTCTGCAAAGGAATATGGAAGTGTGGCATAAAGGCACGACTTTGTGCGCAAAACTGTATCACCTCGTCGGTGAGCAGGTTGGGTTCAATGCTGGAGATACGGTAACGTTCTATCCCCTCCACGTTGTCAAGAGCCTTGAGCAGGTCAAGGAAACTCTCACCCGTTGTCTTGCCGAAGTCTCCTATATTCACTCCGGTGATCACTATCTCCTTTGCTCCGGCATTGGCGGCCTCTGTGGCTTGGGAAACCAGCATCTCTATACTGCCATTGCGCGAACGCCCACGGGCAAAGGGGATGGTGCAATAGGTACAATAATAGTCACAACCATCCTGCACTTTCAGGAAATATCGTGTTCTGTCACCACAAGAGCACGATGGCATGAAGTTGCGTATATCAGCCGTACGAACAGTACGGTGCTCATGTGCTGCCAGTTTGCGCTCCTCAGGCATCATCTGCAGACGTTCCGCTATGGCCTCTACTATCTGTCCTTTTTCGTTGCTACCCAACACCAAGTCGACGCCTTCCATAGCAGAAACCTGCTCGGGTTTCAACTGCGCATAGCAACCAGTTACCACCACAATAGCACCGGGATGGTTCCTGACAAGACGATGTATGGCCTGGCGGCACTTGCTATCTGCCACCTCGGTAACGCTGCATGTGTTTACGACACAAATATCAGCAATCTCTCCCTTGCGAGCGGTACGTACACCATGAGCCTTCAGTTCTGCCCCCACAGTACTTGTCTCTGCAAAGTTCAGCTTACAGCCCAATGTATAATATACCGCCTTCTTGTCTTCAAATATGTTCATGTTGCAAAGTTACGATTAAGCGAGCGATTTGCCAAATTTATTTGAGCAAATCAGAACCGACAAACGAAACAAGAGCAGAGGATGCTTGCATACTATGCCTTGTAAGGAGGAGGAAGACCATAGGTCAACGTCAGTAACTTGGACCATAGCTCAGAGTTACAATTAAGCGAGCGAAAAAGCAAACCGGCATACTACAAACGGAAGGCACAAAAAGGTATTTTAATACACTAATAACATGATATATAACATAAAAACAACAAATCATCAAAAAAATCTCGTAATACAGCAGTTTTACTCATGGCTGATTATCAACACTTTACACACAAGGACGTTAAAAGTACATAAAAACACATAAAAATATTTGTCCAAACAGAACCACGATATTAAAAAATTGTCGTACCTTTGCACCGCAAATAAGGAAATAACGATTGTTTTACAGTATTAAAAACTAAGAAAAATGAAGAAGTTAGCATTTGTATTCGCAGCTATCGTAGCTGTTTCTTTCGCTTCTTGCGGTAACAAGACTACTGGCACCGAGTGCACCGACAGCACAGCATGCTGCGATTCAGCAGTTGTATGCGACAGCGCTGCTCAGGACAGCTGCTGCGGTGATTCTATCTGCTGCAACGATAGCGTTTGCGCTCAGTAATTAGTTGCGTAAGATATTACACACAAAAAAAGAGGACCAAGCGGTCCTCTTTTTTTATACACCTTGCCTTATAGAGAATACATAGAAGCAACATAAGCACAAGGACACAAAACAATGCCATCTGCTTTATGCCAACATAGCAAAGCAGACATAACAACCGACAGGCAACGAAATGCTATCAAACAATAATCCCCGGAGCATCACTGCCTCGGGGATTATATTCGGCACAAGGCCGTTATAGTTTTACAGTTATTTCTGTATTACGGGATTATGCCTCTGCTGCGGGAGCCTCAGCACCTTCTGCTACTACGTCGAAAGCAACGTTAGCAGTAACATCCTTGTGCAGCTTAACCAAAGCAACATAAGAACCTACCTCCTTAACGTCCTTCAGAACGATGATCTTGCGGTTAACCTCAAGACCGAGCTTAGCCAACTCCTCAGCAATGTGCAGATTGTTGACGCTGCCATAGATCTGACCAGTAGCGCTAACCTTGGCAGGAATAGTCAACTGAACAGCGTTCAGCTTCTCAGCCATAGCCTCAGCCTCAGCCTTGATCTTAGCCAGCTTAACAGCCTTCTGCTTCAAATCCTCAGCCAACTGCTTCTTAGCACTCTCGCTAGCGATAACAGCCTTGCCATAAGGAATCAGGTAGTTACGGCCATAACCAGCCTTTACACTTACGATTTCATTCTTGAAACCCAAGCCAATGATATCTTCTTTCAGAATAATTTCCATATCTACTTCCTCCTTAAGTTTACTTCATCAAATCGGTTACGAAGGGCAGCAGAGCCAAGTGACGAGCACGCTTAACGGCCTGAGCCACACGACGCTGGTACTTCAAAGATGTACCGGTGATACGACGGGGAAGAATCTTACCCTGCTCGTTCAGGAACTTCTTCAGGAACTCGGGATCCTTATAATCGATATACTTGATACCGCTCTTCTTGAAACGGCAGTACTTCTTCTTCTTGATATCAATTGCGGGAGCGTTCAGATAACGAATTTCAGACTGTGCCATGTTTATGCCTCCTTTTTATTGTTACGACGCTTTTCAGCATACTCAGCTGCATACTTTTCCATCTTTACAGTCAGATAGCGCAGCACTCTCTCGTCACGACGGTAAGCAATCTCCAAAGTCTTGATAGCCTCGGGAGCAGCCTTGAACTCGATGAGCTCATAAAAACCGGTGCTCTTCTTCTCAATTGGGTAAGCAAGCTTCTTCAGGCCCCAGTTCTCCTCGTTGATGATCTCAGCACCACACTTAGCAAGAACGCCCTTGAACTTCTCTACCGCTTCCTTCATCTGTTCATCAGACAAAACGGGAGTCAAAATGAAAACGGTTTCGTATTGGTTCATAATACGTTGATAAATGATTAATTAATTAGTTAATTGTGCAAAAATGCGGTGCAAAGGTACTGCTTTTATATGATGTACGCAACTATTTGAATCATTTTTTGCAAAGAAGAGTCTTTTTTGGAGCTAATTGTTAGGTCATCTCAGATAAATTTCATTATTTTGCATTGAAGTTTTGTGCAAGAACATACAACGATTGCATTTAGCCGACTACAAACAACAACATATATAGAAAGAAAATGAAGTACACAGGTATCATCATGATTGTCATTGGTGCACTGATTCTGCTAATCAGTTATGCATCCGACAGATTCCTTGGTTCGGGCACTGTTGACCAGAATTGGATCCAGGGATTAGCAATGCTACTGATCATTGCCGCAGTTCCAACCCACATTCACGTAACGGGCAAGGCATCCAAGGCATAACATTCACGAAGAATGTATGAAAATGGGAGGAAAACCTGCAGGTCTTCCTCCCATTTTATTTTTGCTTTAACCCCAATCAGCCATTAGACTGTTCTGCGCTAATAACCGATTTGGGTACCCAAACTTATTCCTCTGGAACAATCAAACGATATCCCTTTCCGTGAACATTGTTAATCTCGATACGCGGATCGGACTTCAAATGCTTTCTCAGCTTTGTTATATACACATCCATTGAACGTGCATTGAAATAATTGTCATCAATCCAGATGGTTTTCAAAGCCAACTCACGCTCCAACACTTGGTTGACATGGGCACAGAGAAGAGCAAGCAATTCGCTTTCCTTTGTTGTGAGTTTGGTATTGTCATCACCTATGGTAAGTAACTGGCGCTGGCTGTCGAATGTGTACTTGCCAAGCTGGAACACAGTCTGCGCCTTCTTTGACTTGCCCTTGACACGGCGCAGGATGGCCTCCATGCGGAATACCAGTTCGTCCATAGAGAAAGGTTTGGTCAGATAATCGTCAGCTCCTACCTTGAAACCGTCCAGAATATCATCCTTCAAGTTCTTGGCGGTCAAGAATATAATGGGTATATCCTGATTGACAAGACGTATTTCCTTGGCAAGAGTAAAGCCATCCATCTTGGGCATCATCACGTCAAACAGACACATATCGTAGTGCCCCTTCGTGAAAGCACGATAACCAGCCTCGCCATCAAGATACAGTTCTGCATCGTATCCCTTTGCCTGAAGATATTCTCTCAAAAGCATGCCAAGACTCTCTTCGTCTTCACACAACAAAATTCTCTGTTTGTTTTCCATAATCTTTATTATTAGGTCCTAATGGAGCACCTTGCATGGAAGGCAAGGAATCATCCTTAGGGTAAGTTATTAATTTCATTTATCCAACGGCAGGCAAATAGTAAACGATGTACCTTTGCCAAACTCGCTTGTTGCCTTTATTGTACCGCGATGCAGCTTTACCATCTTGTGGACATAGGCAAGGCCAAGTCCAAAGCCTTTGACATTATGAGTGTTGCCTGTATGCACTCTATAGAACTTGTCGAATATCCTCTTGAGGTCTTCCTTCTGAACACCTATTCCGTTATCAGATATTTGAACGAAAAGATTACCCGAGTCGTTCCACGTTGACACCTCAAGATGCAGAGGCACGTCATCGCGTTTGTACTTGACGGCATTATCCATCAGATTGAAAATGATATTGGTGAAATGCATTTCATCCACTCTGACATTCGGGTTCTGGGCCTCGAGTTTCGTATCTATCGAACCGCCATTCTGAGTAACCTTAATATTGAAGGTCTGGACAACACCGTCGATAACATCATTTGCATCCAAAGTCTGCAACTTCAATGCAATGTTGCCTCCATCATACAAAGACATCTGCAACACCTTTTCAACCTGGAAGCGCAACCTCTTCGTTTCGCTGTATATGACATCACTCAAGCGTTCGTACGTATCGGAAGACTTCTGCAACTTGCTATCCGCCAACATCTGGGCGGCAATGCTGATCGTAGAAATCGGAGTCTTGAACTCATGGGTCATGTTGTTGATAAAGTCATTCTTGAGTTCACTTACCTTCTTTTGCCTTACTACCAGGTAAACCGTAATCAGGAAGACAACAAACAGGAAAATGGTAAACAGCAGTGCCAGATATATCATATTGGCCACCTCGTGCACATATTTGTTGAGAGAGGGGAAGTGTATGCTCACCAATCCCATCTTGCCTGTGGGGTCATTGCGGAACAACGTCTGCGTGTAACTGTACTCCTCTCCTTTGGGGTCGTAATCGGGACAGCGGTAAACTTCCTTACCTTCACTGTTGAAAACACGGTAATGGAAAACCAGTTCGATACCATTGTTGCGGAGGCAGCGCCTTAGAGTCTGCACAAGGAAGTCCTTATCTACTCTTTGCTCAAAGCCCTTCTCGCCAGAAGCATAGAGTACACGGAGGATAACCTCGTCAAGAACCTCTTTTTCATAGATGTAGGCATTTCGTATCCTTCGCTGGAAACTGTGCATTCCCGTCATGGTCAGATCCATTCCATACGAATAGGAATAAGCATCCAGAGAATCGCCATACAGTCCTACCACTTCGCGCAGATAAACCATAGTCTCATTGCGCTCCATGTTTCTGGATGCCATGTCCAGACTTCTTAACACGCTTTCATTAAACTGTTCGCGCCTTATAGCCATCATGGTTCTTGCATACCTGAACTGCAGATAAAGCAAGATCAGGAAGCAAACGCCCATTGTCAGGCATATAGTCCATATAACCCATCGTTTCATAATGCAAATATATGTATCATATACGTATATAACAAAAAAGAGAGCCCTAAAAGCTCTCTTTTTTACTTTTATTTAGAATTGAAATATTGGTTAGTTGACAAATTAACAACTATAGCCCTATTCTCATATTCGTTTATTCTAACTTTCCTCTATGGGAATTTTACTCCTCGTCAGTACCCTTGTATTCGGCAACGAGTTTCTGCTGAACATCACCGGGAACAAGTTCGTAGCTTGCAAACTTTGTTATGAAGCTTGCACGGCCACCGGTAAGGCTTGACAATGCAGTTGAATAACTTGACATCTCCTTCAAAGGAGCCTTGCAGGTCAGTTTCTCATAACCGTTCTCGCTCTGCATGCCGGTAATCATGGCACGGCGTCCCTGCAGGTCGCTCATCACGTCACCCATCTTGTCGCTGGGAACGAATACCTCTACATCGTAGATGGGTTCAAGAATCTTGGGACCTGCCTCGCGGAAGGCTGCGCTGAATGCATTACGGCCGGCGAGCATGAATGACAACTCGTTGCTGTCCACTGGGTGCATCTTGCCATCATATACTATAACGCGCACGTCGCGAGCATAGCATCCGGTCAGAGGACCCTGCTCCATACGCTGCATTACACCCTTCAAGATAGCTGGCATGAAACGTGCATCGATAGAACCGCCTACGATACTGTTGATGAACACGAGCTTGCCACCCCACTCCAGTTCTACGGTCTCGGTATTCTTAACATTGATACGGTACTCCTGGTTGCCGAACTTGTAAACCTCGGGAGCAGGCATGCCCTCGTAATAGGGTTCTACAATCATGTGCACCTCACCGAACTGGCCAGCACCGCCAGACTGCTTCTTGTGACGATAGTCGGCACGTGCAGCCTTGGTGATAGTCTCGCGATATGGAATCTTGGGCTCGTCGAACACTATCTGGATCTTCTCGTTGTTCTCCATACGCCACTTCAAGGTGCGCAGGTGGAACTCACCCTGACCATGGACCAGAATCTGCTTCAGTTCCTTGCTCTGCTCTATCTTCCATGTGGGATCTTCCTCGCGCATCCTGTTCAGAGCGTTCATCATCTTCTCTGTCTCGCTCTCGTTAACGGCACGGATGGCACGGGAATACTTGTGGTTGGGATACTTAATGAAGTTGAAACGGTGCTCGGCTCCCTTTGCGTTCAGAGTATTGCCAGTCTTTACGTCCTTAAGCTTTACAGTACAGCCTATATCGCCAGCTACAAGTTCCTCAACCTTGATACGTGTGGCACCAGCACAGCAGAACAGCTGAGCCATGCGCTCCTTGCTGCCACGGTCGGCATTGGTAAAGTCATCACCCTCGTGCACCTTACCCTGCATAACCTTGAAGTACTGCACCTCGCCAATATGGGGCTCAACAGCAGTCTTGAATACATAAAGGCTTGTGGGGGCATCAACAACGGGAGCCACCTCCTCGCCACGTGTATTGTGAATCTTAGGCATCTGGTCAACAAAAGGAACCACATTGCCCAAGAACTCCATCAAGCGGCGAACGCCCATGCACTTGCCTGCGCAGACACAGAATACGGGGAACATGCCACGTGCAGCCAGACCCTTACGGATACCTTCGCGCATCTCGTCCTCTGTCAGGCTCTCGCTCTCAAAGAACTTCTCCATCAAGGTCTCGTCATGTTCAGCTGCAGCCTCTACCAGCGCCTTGTGCATCTCCATGGCCTTGTCCATCTCCTCTGCGGGAACGTCCTCGATTGTGGGCTCGCCACCTTCTGGACCCCATGAATACTTCTTCATTAGAAGCACGTCAATCAGAGAATTGAAATTGGGACCTGTCTGCAAGGGATACTGAACAGGAACAACCTTTGAACCGTACACGTCGGTCAACTGCTCCAGAATATTGTCAAAATCGGTATTCTCGTCGTCCAGCTGGTTTACCAGGAAAATGACGGGCTTGCCCAGTTTCTCTGTATAACGGAAATGGTTCTGCGTACCAACCTCAACACCGTTTGCACCCTTCAGCAGAAGGATTGCAGTATCGGTTACATTAAGTGCGGTCATGGCTGCACCTACAAAGTCATCGCTACCGGGGCAGTCAATTATGTTCAACTTTTTGCCATTCCACTCCACATGGTATACGGTGCTGAACACACTATATCCATACTCCTGCTCTACGGGGAAATAGTCGCTGACGGTATTGTGCTGTGTAATACGTCCTCTGCGGCTGATAACACCTGCCTCGTAGAGCAGGCTCTCAGTGAGGGTTGTCTTACCGCTACCGTCATTGCCCAGCAAGGCAATGTTCTTGATTTCTTGTGTCTGATAGGTCTTCATAGTGTATTAGTGTTAAGTTATGTCCTATATGTGGCATTAGCACAGAAATTGTATGCAAAATGCCGAAATCGGACGTAAAAATACACTTTTTTATTTAAAACACCCCTATCCCACACTATGTTTTACAACATCATATCAGACATCACATCATTGGACACAAATACGCCTTCCTCTGTCAGTCTCAACACGTTGCCATGCCGTTCAACGCGCCCCGCCAGTATGTGAGGCTCTACCATATTGAGTGCATAATCCCTGTATTTCGGAGCAAGCAGATCTATGTCCATTCCGTCCATTGTACGCAAACTTTTAAGCACGTACTCCTCGTACAAGGCATCTTCATCAAGAAATTCCACTTCCTGCTGTGGCAATCCTGCAAATCTGATATACCCCAACAAATCAGGAGGATTACTGCTGCGCTTAGCCATCCCGTCATAACTGTGCGCTCCCGGTCCCAGTCCAACGTAAGCCTCATTGCGCCAATATCCGCTATTGTGCCTTGCCCTCATTCCAGGCATAGCAAAATTACTGATTTCATAGTGCTCCATACCAGCAAGCCTTGTAATATCCACAAGATAGCGGTACATTGCTACGGAAAGTTCCTCAGGGGCCTCCTTTACTTTTCCCTTCTCCAGCATACGATACAGAGGCGTACCCTCCTCCCATTGCAAGGAATAGGCACTTAAGTGCGGCACGCGCATGGACAACAATTCGTCCACATCGTTTTGCCACATTTCCATCGTCTGGCCGGGCAAACCATACATAAGATCAAGGCTGATGTTATGATATCCGGCTTCGCGCAACATCTTCACGGCATTGCGAGCCTGGTCAGCAGTATGCCGGCGATTCAACAGATGCAACAGGTCATCGTTCATACATTGCACGCCCATACTGACCCTATTTACGGGTGTAACAAGCAACCCCTCTATAAACTCTGAGGTTACATCATCCGGATTGCACTCTATAGTCACCTCAGCACCCTCTACAAGTGGAGATATGCACTGAAGAGCATCAAACAATGCCTTAAGGTCACTGGGGAGCATCTGACTTGGCGTTCCGCCACCTATATATATAGTATTCGCGCGCGCACAGCATATCTCCTCTGAACGCCCTTTCATCTCCTGCAACAGAGATTGGACAAACCTGCTTCTCAGCTCCAGCGAAGTGGTAGAAAAAAAGTCGCAGTACAAACACCGCGACTTACAGAATGGTATATGTATATATATCATAATTCCTGGAACGTCAGTTCATAGAAACATGGATAGACACTTGCCGTAGCATGCGAATGTCCGGAACTATGAGGTACTATCAACCTGACCTTCGCTATACGACCCTCGTCTGAAGTCTGTGGTCCAACACGCAAATATTCCAAGGGTTTAAGCCAACCGTCAGGCACTTGGGCATCACCGTATGCCTTATAGACCAAACTGCCCGTTGGAACAGTGAGATCAAAACTGCCATTAATATATCCTGAATTATTGGACACATTGATATACTCTGGACTGACAGCAAATTTCATAGCACGATTGGTCAGCTGCAAACTGTCGCCCATCATATTGTACTCCCAGAAACGGCATGCCAGACGACGGCTTTCACCTGGCTCTATACGTTTTCCATTACCCTCACGTACAATCTGCATGTAAATACCAGATTGAGAGAACAAGACAAACTCATTGTTATCTACACTAGTGGTACTATCCTGCTTGTCAAATTCTTCTTCAGTAATGACCTTTATTTTACCAAGGTTGAGCAAGGTGTCATTACCCATCATCATCACCACATTGCGGTTGATAAAACGGCTCACAACTTCTCGCTCATGCTCTTTCTGCTCTCCATAGGTCTTATCATCACTACTACAGGAAAATTGTACCAGAACTACAAGGGCAACAAGAAACAACCAATATATTCTTTTCATATTCATTTCTTTTTCGCGCACAAAGATACGAATTAAAATTAACAATTGGTCATGATGCCATAAAAATAGCGGATACACGGCGCATTATTTAACATAGAGATACAATCACGCCACGCATGAAGCCTGCTACCCGGCACTGGCACTCCATAAAAGCACTATCTGCCCGTTAGGATTTCCAATGCCTTCGTCATGGCGGCATCATACTTGTCCTTGAAATGACTTTTGTACGTTTCTCCCACAACAATGGTCGGGCGTATGCCATATCCCACGAACTCCGTTCCGTCGGGTGCAGTATCATGCTTGGAACAGATATTGGCAAAAGAACCATCATCCTCAAACAAGGTCACACGTACACCGTTGCCTGTGCTTCCACCCGTTGGGGTTCCCACTACCTCACCACGTTGTATGCCCATGAACATTACGGCAAAGTCCTCTGCCGCAGAAAACGTGCCAGCATCCACAAGCAGCACAATAGGACGGGTATAGGCTTCCTTCCCAACAATAGGATTAATAACGTTTCCCTTGGATGAATACTCTTCCAATTCCCTGCCCCACGATGCAAATGCCGGTATATACAGGGGGCTTTTCCAGGACGAGGAAACAATCTGCTTGTCGGTAAGGTGACGCAGTATGTACTCACTATTGCCGGAATTGCCTCCGCCATTGCCACGGATATCCACAATCAGGGCCTTGGTATTACTTATGCTCTCAAAGGCTTTGTCAAACTCTTCCCTTATGTTACTACGCCAGAAATCTCGTATTGTCAGCAGACCTATGCCTTTCTTAATCTCAGTGAAGGATATGACCGGTTTTTGATTTAGCAGGTCAAAAGGTGCAGAACCTCCAACGTATTTGACAGACTTTTTACGTCCGTCATGCACGAAATCCAATCTTAGGCCCTCGCCTACGGCACAACGCAACAGGTCATAGGACTCGAATGTTATCCTGTTGCGCCACTGGTTGGTGGAGGCGGCGACATATGGCATGACGTTCTTTTCTCCATATTCCTTAACGGGAATACCGTTTATGTGCGTCAACTCCATACCACGTCTGATTCCCATATCCACCAAGATCTGGCTCTGAACATCGTCCACATAAGCACGGTCTTCCAGCATCTTTAGCAACATTGGTGTGGCAGGCTTGCTGATGTTTCCCTGCACGTATGTATGTCCGTCATTGCAATGAGCAATCATACGTTGCATAACCCGTCTACACTCTTCCCTGTCCTTAGCCGCAAGTATCTGTGGCAGGGTGGCAACATACAGGCTGTCCCAATCCACCTTCATCCTTGAATAGAAGACGAAGTTGGACTTTACCCCTGCCCAAAGTCTTGCCAGGGCAAGTGAACGCAGGGTTGCCTCAGAAACGTCGCTCTTATTCTTTCGCAGGAAAGGTTTACTCTTGTCCGTAGCATCAAGTTCGTCAACCTCCATCCAGCACATAGGCAAGGAAATATTTCCTGTCGAATGAGCCTTCAGGAAATAGAGCGAACCATCTTTGCTATGTCCGTATGCATATACTGTATTCGTGGCATCATCTATAGAGGCAGACATGGCTGAGGCTGTTACCACAAATATTTTCTTCTGTTGCAATTCGTTGAAAACCTTGACTAACTTCTTTTCATGCCTGACGTCCCCGTTCTTAAAACACAAACGCATGCCTTTCGTCCACCCTGCTCCAGGCTTACGCATCATCAAGAAGCCGTCCTTGGCTATGGAAAAGTCATCCCCCGTATAACGAACTGAATCCTTATGCACATCAAAGGAGACACTCAGTTCATCATATAGCTTGTCCACATCCTTGAAAAGGGATTTTACTTGTGCATTTGCACTTTGACACAAAAAGGAAAACAACACACATAATGTAACGATACTGCTTTTCTTCATCATATCTTATTTATATATTAAGTTGGGTATATTCCTTAACCTGCTGGTGTCTCTATTTGATCTCCGTTTTGGAAATTATCCGGTAATCATACCACTTGTATGGGTAAGCAACAGAATTTCTTGCACTCAACCGCAATATCTGAAGTGCTCCGTTTGGCAGAAGCCTGAAACTGACACCTTGCGTATAAGAACTCAGGAAGTACACCATATCGTCTTCCTCTATCCAGTCGAAAAGTGTATCGTGATTGGCGGTCTTCTTTTTCGCAATGTCATACAGCATCCTGTAGCGCTTGCGATTTTCCTTCGATGGGGGAAGTTCGTACCGTGTCCCTACACTTGGTGCCGCCTCACGCCAGATATTTAACCAATCGATTTTCTCATTGTACGAATACCTGACGGGGAAACTCCTCGCGCCGCGCACCTTTGACATCCTATACAACAGAGAATCTATGTCCGAGAAATCACACGCCCTTTCGGAAGCCACCTTGTCAAGATACTCCGTCTGATTCAGAACCACCAGCAATTTATTGCCATACTGACGGTATAACAGATAGGAACGGACAGACAAATCCCTCAACATTTCAATCCCATGAAGACTGTAGTAGTGCGGAGCCTGCACCATGGCACGCGATGTATCACGCCATATCATGGTATATGTCAGTGTATCTCGCTTCTTGTACCTGTTGCTTTCCGGAGCGACAAACAGTTCTTCGTCAATGTACTTTAATATGCATGCTCTTTTTGCAGAATCAGAATGATTCAGTTCTGTACGCAACACCACTGTATTCATGTATGCTCCGTTTGCAGATGAACGCAGTACCTTCTCTGCCAGTTCCACTTTATGGGGAAAGGCATTGCGCAAAGCGGTCGTAAGTTCTTCAAAACAGGTTTGCGACAATAAACCAATAGATTGTAGTAACAGAATTGATAGGAAAAGACAGCGCTTGGTCATATTACTCATTCAATGAAATTAAATTAAAAACTTCGGTTTCCATCGCCTCTCTATGTAGCGCATCTTGCATCAACGCATCTTCCAACGTTGGCACAGGTATCACTTCCGTTGTGACGCCATTATCACTCACACTCTCACGACTGAACAAGAGAGGACAAAGAGCCACAATACAGGCAGCAATTCCTCCTGCCACGTAATGCCACATCAGAGAAACGCGTTTCTTCGTATGCATAGAAGCCTGTTCCTTGCCTTTCAGCACACCATGCAAACGCTGCCCGAATCCACGTGGCAAGGTTTCAGCGTTTACATCTGGCAAGAGAGGCAACAACATTAAGCGTTTATCACGCAATTCTATCGGACAATCCTCCGACATCAACAGGGAAGCCAATTCACGCTCCTCGTCCATGGTGCTTTCTCCGCTCATGAAACGCTTTAACAATTCCAGGTTACTCTTTGTATTCATACATCAACCTCCTTAAGATATTTGCATTGTTCCATCAGCCGCTTGCGTCCCCGCGACAGAATACTTCTCACATTCACTTCCGTCTCTCCCACAACAGAGGCAATCTCCGCTATATCCATCTCTGCATACAGACGTAATATCAACACGCGTGACATCTTCTTGGGAAGGTTTGACCTCATCCATTCCCGAACCAACCTTCGCCTGCAGTCCTCTTCCAACAATTGTTCCGGATTTAATGCATCGTCCAGCATCAGTTCAAGCACCCGTTCATCCACATTATCGCGACGTTTCCTGAGGCAATCCACACATGAATTGCGAAGGACCGTAATGATGTAAACCTCCACATTGTCCAAAGAACCCAATACATCACGCTTGCCCCATAACTTCAGGAACACGTCATGCACCACATCCTCCGCATCCTGACTATTGTCCAACAACGACAATGCCATACGGTACAAACGGGCACTATAGTGAATATACTTATGTTCAAACTCCTCTACCGTCACAATACCACTATATATCAAGTTCAATACACTGACACACCAATACACTCATCCAAATAATAGCAGATGCGCATCACAATTATAACACATCTCTAATATAATAACGTATCAAGCCCCTTGTTTGTGGCAATGACATAAAGAAAACTTAGTACAGAGTCAACATTTAGGCGCTAATAAGCGATTAGGGACAAACCGTCAACATTCAACATTCAACGTTAAACATTCTCCGTTCATCGCTCCCTCGCCCCCTCCAGCAAATACTTCCTCACAAACACAAAGAAGTCCCTTGGAACAATCTCCAAAGGACTTCTCTCTTCTAAAAACGGCGGCTACCTACTCTCCCACGGGTGTGCAGTACCATCGGCGCGGACGGGCTTAACTTCTCTGTTCGGAATGGGAAGAGGTGGAACCCCGACACTATAACCACCTGAATAATGGTGACATATTGGACATCTTCAACGGTGAGCGGTGAGCGGTGAACGGTGAACGTTTAACGTTGAACGTTGAACGAATAGTTTTCCGTTTTCACCTTTCACATTTCCGTTCGTAAAATAAGCTGAGAGTATAACCAACCATGCTGAGAGAAAGCTTTCGGGCAATTAGTAAGGCTCGGCTTTGACGTCACCGTCTTTACACCTGCCTCCTATCAACGTCATCGTCTATGACGACCCTCAAAGGAAATCTAATCTTGTGGCCGGCTTCGTGCTTAGATGCTTTCAGCACTTATCCGA
>JAZRJU010000008.1:0-126090 GCA_045645965.1 Bacteroidaceae bacterium | reverse complement strand
GTAATCTTGCAACTGAACTGCGTTTGCGTTCCATCTACTGTGATTCTACCCATTACGGGTACTGTTCCGTCTTTTCTTGCTGCCTGTCTTTTCAGGTAGAAGATAGTTGAAAATGTACTCTTCATAACTGCTACTTTTTTTAGGTTCAAAAATACTTTCAGTAGAGTTATGAGCCGTTACGCAAAATATGTCGGAACATCGCAAAAGAAACGGTAACAAATGAACTTTAACCGTAACCCATCATTTTTTAGGAACAATTATCAAAAATCGCTATAATGCAATAGTTTACATTGCTGAACTTCCGTATTCTTCCATCGGTTTCATGTGGTAACGGATAGGTTACTCAGCTTTGGAATAACTTGGCATTACGTTGGTTTTTACTGGCATTCCTCCAAAAATCAGAATTTCACAAAACCCCTGTCTGCCAATTATTTTGCCCAAAATTTCTCAATTCAACGAATTATATGTAACTTTGTGCCGAATAACCTAAAAATATCATGAGCGATAGCGTAATTATCATCCCCACCTATAACGAGAAGGAAAACATAGAGGCCATAATACGGGCCGTGACATCACTGGAAAAGGACTTTGACGTGCTGGTCATAGACGACGGGAGTCCCGACGGTACAGCCGCCATAGTGAAGGGCCTGATGGCAGACGAGTTCAAGGGACGTGTGAACATAGTGGAGCGCTCTGGCAAACTCGGTTTGGGCACCGCATACATTTGCGGTTTTAAGTGGGCTCTGGAGCATGGATATGAGTACATCTTCGAGATGGATGCCGACTTCTCCCACGCACCTGCCGACCTGCCACGCCTGTATGCCGCATGCCACGATGAGGGTTACGACGTTTCCGTGGGTAGCCGCTACATAACCGGTGTGAACGTGGTGAACTGGCCCATTGGGCGCGTGCTGATGTCATACTATGCCTCTGCCTATGTACGTACCGTATTGGGCATAAAGCTGAGGGACACCACCGCAGGTTTCGTGTGCTGGACACGCAAGGTGCTGGAGACAATGTCGCTGGACGATGTTCGCTTCAAGGGCTATGCCTTCCAGATAGAGATGAAGTACACGGCTCTTCGCCTGGGCTTCAAGATAAAGGAAGTGCCCGTGGTGTTCGTGAACCGCGAGCTGGGAACCAGCAAGATGTCGGGCGGCATATTCAGCGAGGCCCTTTTCGGAGTGATGAAGCTGCGCATGACAAAGTTCAAAAGAAGAAAGGCATGATGAAGACAATTATCAACAATGCAACGATAGTAAACAACGGGGAGTCGCATGTCGGCTCCTTGTTGGTTAGTGATGGCAGGATAGAGCGTATCGTGCTGGGCGGCGAGATAGTGCCTCAGGACGGATGCCAGGTGGTGGATGCCACGGGCATGTACCTGTTGCCCGGTGTGATAGACGACCATGTGCATTTCCGCGAGCCGGGCATGACCGCCAAGGCCGATATGTACACCGAGAGCATGGCGGCGGCGGCAGGTGGCGTAACCTCGGTGCTGGACATGCCCAACGTGGTGCCGCAGACAACCACCGTGCAGAACTGGCGCGAGCGCATGGAGATGGCAAAGGGACGCATGCACGTGAACTATGCCTTCTTCCTTGGTGCCACCAACAACAATCTGGACGAGATCCTGGCAATGCCCTCGGAGCAGTATCCCGGCGTGAAGCTCTTCATGGGAAGCAGCACGGGAAACATGCTGGTGGACAGGCGCGAGATGCTGGAAGGGCTCTTTGCACGTTCGCCCAAACTGATAATGTCGCATTGCGAGGACACGGCACGCATCAACGCCAATATGGCCAGCGCCCGTGCACAGTATGGCGACGACCCCGACATAACCCACCATGCCGAGATACGCGACGGAGAGGCATGCTGGCAGAGTTCAGCCCTGGCGGCAGAACTGGCCAAGGCAAGCGGAGCGCGCCTGCACATAGCACACATCTCCACGGAAAGGGAACTCTCCTTGCTTGGCGGCAACATCACGGGCGAGGCATGCGTGGCACACCTCCTGTACACCGACCAGGACTATGCCCGTTTGCGCGGACGCATCAAGTGCAACCCCTCTATAAAATCCGACGGCGACCGTCAGGCTCTGCGACGTGCCCTCACGGACGGGCGCATCACCTGCATAGGTACCGACCATGCACCTCATCTGCTCTCGGAGAAACAGGGTGGTGCGTGCAAGGCCGTGAGCGGTATGCCCATGGTGCAGTTCTCGCTGGTGAGCATGCTGGAGATGGCGGACGAGGGTGTTTTGTCCATTGAACGCCTTGTCCAACTGATGTGCCACAATCCAGCCATCCTGTTCGGCATACAGGAACGTGGCTTCATCCGCGAGGGCATGATGGCCGACCTGGTGCTTGTGCGTCGTGAGGATACTCCATACACCATCACCTCGGCCGATGTGCTGAGCAAATGCGGATGGTCGCCGCGCGAGGGCGACGCCCTGCACTGGCGCGTGATGTCCACATGGGTGAACGGCAGCCTTGTGTGGGATGGCCATAAGGTGGACACTGGCGTATGTGGCGAGACACTGCGCTTTGCTTAGATGAATTCCATTAAGAAACGTGAAAGGCGCGGAACCTTAGTGTTCCGTGCCTTTCATGTTTCTGTCCGCTTGCTGATGGAATCACACTCCGTGCCCGATGGCCACGGCATGCCTCTCCATCTCTTGTGCGCTTGGGATTTATCTGCGCTTCAGGGTCATGACGGTGTTGCCGCCATGGTCCTTGACGGTGATTGTGGAATCCTGTGCTTCCACCGTGGCGCACTGGGCAAGTGCCGACATGATTGCCATTTCCAGTTCCATGTCGTGCCCCATCATGCTGGTGGCCGCCATCTGGTCAAAGAAAAGGCTGTCGCCCTTCAGGGTGTATTCTCCGAAGAAAGTGTTTACGGAAGCATTGCCATGTACGGTGCCGCTATCGGTGAAATGGATGAAGGGCTGGTTCTCGCTGTCCTCTGCGCCTATGCCATTGGCCTGTGTTATGCTCCATTCTCCGGTAATGAATGCTGTGTTGGTGCTGTCGGCGTTCTTTGCGTCGCTGCAGCCAAGCAGGAATGCGCTTGCCACAAGGGTGCTCAGTAGTGTCTTTTTCATAGGTTTGTGTTATGTGTTGAGTTTCTTCGGTGCAAATATACACATATATGCCCAATGCGAGAAGGAAATAGTCCTAAAAAGCAAGGAAAATCCCTACTTGGCATGACTTGTTTATTCGCGTGTGCATGCATATTATATATAATGTATAAGGTTGTAATACTTGTTTTTGAAACAAAATTGCCCATTTGTTGCACAAAAAGATGTAATTTATGCACACAATTCGCAAAAATGTGTTACCTTTGCACCCGGTTTTACACAAACAATGTAATAAATATGAAAAAGATTGTAACTTCACTGGCCGTAGCACTGGCCGCAACATCAGCTTTCGCTGGTGGTCTTTTGACAACAACTAATCAGAACGCACACAGCCTGCGTTTCTTTGCACAGGACGCAGACATCAACCTCACCAGCCTTTATGCCAACCCCGCTGGTTCTGCATTTTTGAATAAGGGCTGGCACATCAGCGCATCTGCAATGACCGCTATGCAGACACGTTCTATCGCTACAACTTTCCCCTTGTATACATTCAAGGATGGTCAGGCAACCCACAACTTCAAGGGTGAGGCTTTTGCTCCCGTGGTTCCTTCATTCGACTTCGCATACGTTCAGGACAAGTGGAGCGTTTCTGCTCGTTTCGGCGTTGTTGCAGGTGGTGGTACTTGCGAGTTCGAGAACGGTTTGGGTTCTCTGGAGGGTGTTGCTTCTAAGATGATTATGGATGGTGTAAAGGCTAACCTGCCTGGTCAACTGGCTTTGATGGGTGTACCTGCAGAGCAGATTCCTGCTTATGTTCAGAACATCATGACTAACCAGTTCCGTTATGACCTCCAGTCTTCAATGACAGGTAAGCAGAACTACTTTGGTTTCCAGATTGGTGGTACCTACAAGATTATCGACAACCTCTCTGCTTATGTAGGTGTTCGTGGCGTATATGCAACTTGTGGCTACACCGGTGGCATTGAGAACATGAGATATTCTGTTGACGGTGGTCAGAACTTCGCTCCTGCTTCTGCCAACATCCTTCTGGATTGCCAGCAGTCTGGTTTCGGTGTTACTCCCATCATCGGTATCCACTACCGTCCCATCAAGGGTTTGGAACTGGCTGCCAAGTATGAGTTCCAGACTAAGATCAGCCTCAAGAACACCACTACTCCCGAGAGCGCAGTAGCAACCAGCCTCCTTCCCCTGTATAAGGACGGCAGCAAGGTTCGTACCGACATGCCCGCTCTGCTGAACATCGGTGCACAGTATCGTCCCATCGAGAATGTCAAGATTGCCGCTTCTTGGCGCTACTACTTCGACAAGTGCGCTACCAAGGATGGCTACGTAGACGGTCAGAAGACAAACATGAACGACCTTCTGGACAACAACACCATGGAGTTCCTGGCTTCTGCAGAGTGGAAGTTCTGCAAGTGGGTAGCCGCTTCTTTCTCTTGGCAGAACACCAGCTATGGCCTGTCTGAGGCTAATATGAGCGACACCGACTTCAACCTGAGCAGCAACTCTATCGGTGCAGGTCTGCGCATCTATCCCTGCAGCTTCATGAACATCGACCTGGGTTACATGCACACCTTCTACAAGGACCGCACTGTTACCACCGCAGCTACTCAGATGACAAACCTCTACTCTCGTACCAACGACGTAGTGGGCATAGGTCTGAACTTCGCATTCTAAAAAGAGGAATGTACATACCAATACATACATTAGATAAGTAACTATTCTGTTTCTGAGCGACAATGCCATTTCGGGTAATAAAACGAGTGGTTTTGTCGCTCAATCTTATAGGATTAGACTCAAAAAGGGGTAGAAAACACCTGCTTGGTGACTATTTTAAGGTTATAATAGCCTAATAAATCCCGTAAGTCGCAATCTTTAAGAAATATTTCAGTAACTTTGTGTAGGCATGGAGCGTGCTAACAGTGCGTCTGTATACAGTCAAAAAGTTACAATATAATATACTCCTATAACAAACATGTTTTACGAAAACAAGATCAAGGTCATTGACCGTGTGGCCATAGTGACTCCCACCGAGGAGATCTCCTATGCCGAAATGCTTGCCAACATCCGCCGTTTTGCCCAGTACACCCCCGAGCAGAAGCAGGCCAAGACTATCATCTTTGCCGAGAACTCGGTGGAGTGGATATACAGTTTCTTTTCCGTGTGGCAGAACCGTGGCATTGCCATCCCCGTGGATGCAAGCAGTACGGCAGACGACGTGGCATACATCATGAACGATGCCCAGCCAGAGGCCATCTGGGTGAGCGAGCAGACAGAGCAGGTGGCTCGCCAGGCTATAGAGAAGGCCGGAGTGAAGACCACCCTCCTGCGCATGGACGACCTTTCCTCTCTCACGCCCCATGCCGAGACAAAGGAAACTGGCATCAGTTTTGAGGACAGCGACATCTGTGTGATTCTCTACACCTCCGGCACTACAGGTTTCCCCAAGGGTGTTATGCTCACCTTCCACAACCTGCTGGTCAACATCAATGCCATCTCGTCCAAGGAGGTGCCTATTTTCAACAAGAACAGCAGCACCCTCATCCTTCTGCCCCTGCATCACGTTATGCCCCTGGTGGGCACACTGGTTGCACCCATATTCACCGAATCACAGGTGGTGCTGTGCCCCACGATGTCAGGTCCCGACATCATGGCAGCTCTGCAAAGGGGCAAGGTAACGGTAATGGTTGGCGTTCCCCGTCTTTGGCAGACGCTCTACTATGGCATCAAGAAGAAGATTGATGCAAAGGGTGCCGTGGCTCGCGCACTCTACAGTTTGTGTGAGAAAGTGGGCAGTTATGGATTCTCCAAGAAGATATTCGCCAGTGTTCACGAGAATATGGGCGGCAACCTCCAGTATTGTGTCAGTGGTGGCGCGGCGCTGGATACCGAGATAGGCAATGGCATGAAGACCCTGGGCATCACCGTGCTCGAGGGATATGGCATGACCGAGACCTCGCCTATGATCAGTTTCACCCGTCCCGGCGACATTATACCAGGCTGTTCTGGTCTTCCCTTGCCTTGTTGCGAGTGCAAGATTATCGATGGCGAACTCTGTGTGAAGGGCGATAACGTCATGAAGGGCTACTACAACCGCCCTGAGGAAACCGCGGCCCTCTTCGACAAGGACGGCTATCTGCATACAGGCGACCTTGCACGCTTCGACGAGAAGGGCAGGGTGTACATCACCGGCAGAAAGAAGGAGATCATAGTGCTCTCCAACGGCAAGAACGTGCAGCCCGTGGAGATAGAGTTCAAACTGGAGAAATACGATCAGTTTGTGAAGGAGTGTGCCGTATCGTTCCACAACGACAAGCTCGTGGCCGTGATAGTGCCCCAGGACGATATAGCCAAGGGCAAGACCGATGCCGAGATAGAGGCTCTGCTCAAGCACGAGGTGCTGGAACCCTACAACAACGAGGCCATGAACTACAAGAAGGTGATGTCCATCTTCGTCCTTCACGGTGCTCTGCCACGTACACGTCTGTCCAAGATACAGCGCTTCAAGGTTTTGGATATACTGAAGAACGGTGTTTCTGCCTCTAACACACAGGTTGAGAAAATCGTGGAGCCCGACATGGAGGAGTACCGCATCATGCGCGACTACGTCATGAAGGAGAAGAAACTGGATGTGGTTCGTCCTACTGACCATCTTGAGACCGACCTCGGCCTTGACTCGCTCGACCGTGTCAGCATGCAGGAGTTCATCATGCAGACCTTCGGTGCAGAGGTAAATGCCGACAGCATCCTCTCGTATGCCACCCTGGAGAACCTTGCCAAGCACATATCAAAGGCCAAGACACACATGGACGTGGCTGAGGATATCGACTGGCACAAGCTGCTTACGAGCACACCTGCCATCGTGCCCTCTTCCTCCAATGCCCTTCTGCCGTTAGGCGCCAAGACCTTCAAGCTGATAAACCATCTCTATTTCCGTCTCAGCATCAAGGGCAAGGAGAACATCCCCGCCCATGGCCCGTTCATCATCGCCCCCAACCACGAGAGTTTCCTGGACGGACCTATGGTTACCAGCGGTTTGTCATGGAACACCATCAAGGACACATATTTCTATGCCACCGAGGAGCATTTCAATACCGCCTTCAAGCGTTCAGTAGCGCATGGCAGTAATGTGATTCTCATGAAGATGTCCGACCTGAAGAGTTCCATCCAGTACATGGCACAGGCATTGCGTGCAGGCAAGAACCTCATGATATTCCCCGAAGGCCGCCGTACGAATACCGGTGAGATGGGCGAGTTCAAGAAGACCTTTGCCATCCTGGCCAAGGAACTTTGCATACCCATCGTTCCTGTCCGCATAACTGGTGCTTTCGAGGCATTGCCACGTCACAAGAGCTTCCCACGCCCAAGCAAGGTAACCGTGGAGTACCTGCCAGTCATTGTGGCAGATGCAAAGAAGTCTTACGACGAGATTGCAGAGCAGGTAAAGCAGGCGATTGCCCAGGGATAGGCATAAGCGAAAAAGAAAATATAGTAATACTAAAAACGGAAAACTGATAACAAGCATCGGTTTTCCGTTTTTTTTCGTGTGCTTATTTTGTTCCTCTTGTAGGGGCTCGGCATGGTCCGTCAGCATATCCGTTTTGTTGCTGTTTTTCGGATGCGATACGTGGCGTTCATGCAATTCGTTAACCTATTAATCCAAATCGGTTCATTTACAAGGTGATTAGGGATATTTTTTGTCTAAATATTTTTATAGGACATCAATAATATTATTCCCTTGCTGAGCCGCTATCAGCGGTTCGCCGAACGGCTGATAGCGGTTAATTGAACGGCTGATAGCGGTTAAACGAACGGCTAATAGCGGTAAACTGAACGGCTGATAGCGGTTAAACGAACGGCTGATAGTGCTCATCCCCTCACCGCTCACTCCTCCCCCTGCAGGGGGACTGAGGGGGTCATCCACCTCCTTGCTCATCCCACTCCCAGGTCGGTGTTTTCTATGAGCACTTCGGCTTTGGAGGATTTCTGAAGGGTGGGGCAGACTTCGGCCATGAACCAGCGGAGCATGTCGTTGTTGCGGTGGATGGGGGTGTTGTTGGGGCAGAACACGTTGACGCTGTAGTACTCGAAATGCCTCTCCGCCAGTTCTATGTCGCTGAGCAGGCGCTCCCTGGTGTCGCCGGGTGTGTCGGTGCAGCATAGCAGGCAAATGCCCTGGAAGTGGCGTGCAATGTCCTGGGGGCTGACGTGCGGCGCTATGCCCTTGTGCCAGCTGGTGCGAAGGGCGGGGTCGAAGGTCTCCGCTCCGCAACGGAACTTCACCCTGGCGGGGTGGAACTGGCGGGCAAAGCTCTCCAGTTGATTCCGGTACATGTAGTGCGCCTCGAACCAGATGGTGTGTATGCCCCGTTCACGTACAATCCTCCTGATATCCTCTATGGTGCCGGCATCCTGTTCCATGGCCGAGCCGGAGTTGATGATGTCTAGCACGCCGAACTCTCCGGTTACCCGCTCCAGCACCGCCCTGTTTGTCTCGTATGGATTTGCCGAGGCGTCCTCGTGGTAGTCGCAGAAGGTGCACCTCCTCCACTTGCACCCCTTTCCCTGAAGGAGAAGGAATTCCCTGGGGAAGTTGCCTCGGATTACGGAATACCTGTTCATGCCTTCCATTTCTGTGTGTAGTAGCGTTTCAGCCTGTTCACAACCAGATATGCCATCGGAGTGCCTGCCAGTGCCTCAATGCCAAGTTTGAGCACGTATTGCAGCATTATCATCTTTATAAGTTCCTCCGTGGAGACAATGCCGTAGAATGCAATTATCACAAAGGGGACCGAGTCAGACATGTGTCCCACCATGGAACTGCCTATTGTTCTGATCCACATGTGCTTGCCATGGCTCCACCTCTTCATCCTGTCCATCACGTAGGCGTTGGAAAGTTCGCCCAGCAGGAAGCCCGTAAGCGAACCTATCACAATTCGGGGAACTGCGGCAAAGATGTGGTTGTAGGCCTGTGCCGTCTCGTCCAGATAGGGAGGCGAAGGCAGCCATATGCCTATGTTGGTGCACACTACCAGTATGATGTTGCACAGCAGGCTCAGGTAGATTACCCGCCTGGAGACGCGGTAGCCCCAAATCTCGGTGAGCACGTCGCCCAGCATGTAGGCAAAGGGGAAGGTGATTGTACCTGCGTCGAAATAGACGAAACCGAAAATGCTGATGATCTTTACGGCCATCACGTTGGAGACGAGATATAGGGTTATGAATAATCCCGTCACAATCATCAGCGGCGTGTCGAAAAATACTCGGTTTTTTGAAGGGTTGTCCGATACCTTGTTGTTCATGTTTTGCTTTATTATTTTGAATGTGTCTGGTAAAGAGGCATATTCAAGTTTGCGGATGCAAAGGTAACAATAATTTGTGAATTTTATCCAAGATAACGAGGAAAATTCAATACATGTGCATATACAACAAGCGCACCCTCAAGCATTGGAGCGTTGAAGGTGCGCCGGTTGTAGTGTTGTATCCCCATGTGATTGGGAATGCTTGGGATATTATTCAGCGTTCTCTCCGCTTTCAGCACTTACGTGTGAAAGGTATACAGCATTGCCTACCTGGGGATCGCCCTTGTAAGAAGCCTTGTTGCCTACGATGGTGATAGTATCACCTACCTTCAGCCCCTTGGCCTCTACGAGACCCTGCTTGGCAGCACCTGTTGCACCATAACCGGGAAGAAGACCGTATACGTATACAATATCGCCATTGGCATCCTTGAGATTGATATTGCCATACTGAGCATTCTTAATCTCGTCGATAGTGCCGGTGAGCTTGTAGTAAACGTCCTTGCTATCCTCCTTGGTGAGGAAGTCTGCTACGCTGACTTCGGGGCTGGCTGTGTACTTCTCCAGCAGAGTGCCCTTGGGCAGCTGGGGTGTGCCATTGTATTCAGAGCGCTTGCCCACGACGGTTACGAAGTCGCCGATGGCAATGTTCTCAACGCCCTGGGTGTTGACATAGTAGGCGTACACCTCTCCGCTCCAGTCCTTGAGGTAGAAGTTGTTGTTGTACTTGTTGAAACCAGTAACGTGACCCACAATGCGGTACTGAGCAGCGTCGTTAACCTCGGCGTCAAGGAATTCTGCCACGGTAACATCGGCAATGCCACCTGCCTGGGTGAAGGTGTAGGGGATAGGCTCGCCCTCGCTGGAACGGAAGCTGATGCTGCCCTCGCGTGCGCTTGCACTATTGGGAGCTATGTTGAAGGTGTACACTACGGTGTCGGAAGGGTTGGGCTCAAGTTTTGTGGCCACGCCGGAGATGTACTCTGCGTTCTCGTAGGAAATCCACTCCTGGCACTCTTCGCTGATCTCGTAGAAGGCAGCCTTGCCCTTGCTGGCCAGCTTAACCTCAAGAACGCCACCTTCCTTGCTGATCTCCACAGAGGGAGTGACAACCTTGAGCAGAGCCTTCTCAATCTTCTTCACGGTAACATTTACCATCTGGGGAGAACCATTGTAGGAACTCTTGGGACCTTCGATAGTAACCTTGTCACCAACCTCAATACCAAGGCTCAGGAAGTTCTTGGTCTTGCCCTCGGCATCGAGAGTACCATAAATGTAAAGTTCGGCAGTACCGTCGGTCATGTACCAGTTGCCATACTCGGTGTTTACAATCTTTGTGATGGTACCAGATACCACGAAGTTCTTTCCGTCGGGAGCTTCGTTGACTTCCTTACATGTAGCCATGGAAGCGGTCATCTCGCCCTGGCGAACCTTCAGGAACAGGCTCTTTGCACCAGAAATAATCTTCATTTCAGCCTCGCGACCAGAATTTGAAGCCTTGGCAGAGAAGGTGAGTTCTGCCTCGCCGGCTTCACCGCTTGTCTGCGACAGGGTAATCCAATCGGGCTGTGCAAAACCCTTCTCTGTGCTGAACTCCCATGCCTCGCTGGCCTTTATGGTTACTTTCACATCACCGCCTTCAGCAGGAATGCTGATGTAGGTGGTGGACAGGTTCAGGTCGTCGAATGTGCCAAGAACCTGGTCTTCTGAACATCCTGCCAGAAGCAGGGCGGAGAAGATGAGTGTTAATATTGATTTGATTTTCATATTGTGTCTATGGTTCTTTAGTTAAACATATACTTTATACCCACAGCAATGTTCCAGCACTGACCGATGGAGTAGTTGGGAACCCAAGTCTGTGTGTTGGCGTTTACAGCATCGGGAGTAGAGAAGAGGGCATAGCCCTCGGCATCGGTACCCTCGAACTTGAGGATACGGCCAGAGTTGAGGCTGGAGTTCATGGTCTTGCTTACACCCAGTTCGGAGCTGAACAGGTTCAGGACGTTCTTCATGTCGAGGCTCAGCTGGATGGTGTTCAGGTTCTTGCCGCACTTGATCTTGAAGTCGTGCTTGTAGCTCAGGTCCACGCGGTGCACCCAGGGATTGTATACGCTATAGGCCTCGGCATACTTGCCCTGGTTCTTGCTCAGGTAGCTGTCGCCGTGAACAAAGTCCATGAAGCGGTCGCGGTCGCCAGCGCTTACGAAGCGGAACTCGTTGTTGGCAACCTGCTCATCGGTGGGGATATAGAGAGCATCGTAGTTGTAACCGTCGCCATTCATGTCGTTTGCGGTCATGTAAGAGTAGTTGTAACCGCCGTTCCATGCCTCGTAGATAAGGCTGAAGTGGCTGTTCTTCATGTGGAAGGTAGCACCAGCGAGAACGCGGTTGGGAGTAACGTACTCGGAGTTGTGCAGAGCAATGTTGTTAGGACCGTTCACGGTGGGCACGTAGGTAAATGCAGACTCGGCGTTAGAACCAGGCAGACCTGTAACCTCCTTGGAAACGGTGTGTGTGTAAGAAGCCATCAGTTCCAGTTCCTTAACGGGGCGCATGTTCATGCTCACATTGGCCGACCAGCCATAACCCTCGTCGGTGTTCTCCAAGACGAATGCCTTGGTGCCAGAGCGGAAGGTAGAGGGATAGATGGGGCGTGCATCGGCACCGTTGAAGCGTGCATAGCCCTCAACAGGGATGATACTCCAGTCGGAGATGGTGGCTGCGTTGATGGTCTTGTTGATGATACCCTCGGCAGAAATGGTGAAGGGGAAGGAAACGGGCAGTACATAGTCTACGGCCAGAGAGGTCTTCCACACCTCAGGCATCTTGAAGTTGGGGTCCACGGCAGAGATAGAAGAGGGGCGTGTGCCATCCTCGGGACTAACAGTACTGGGGAAACCCATGCCGATGAGCTTGTCGCGCAGAGACTCGGTGTATGACTTGCCCTGTTCCTTGACAAGACCGCCGGCAAACTGAGACATAACCTCGCTCATGCTGCCATACTGTGCCTTAACCTCGTCGGGCAGGTAGTTGTAGTTGCTCTTGGGACCGAGCTGAGCCTGGTACTGAACCATACCGCCGTTGGTGGGCATGTTGGTGAAGAATACCAAAGGCAGACGACCGGAGAAGAAACCGGTACCGCCGCGGAGCTTCAGGGACTTGTCGCCCAAGATGTCATAAACGAAACCAACACGGGGAGAAACGATAACCTGTGCACCGGGCCACTTGCCAGTGTCGATGTGACGACCGTTGTAGTCAAGTTCCTTGATGGCGTTGTTGGTCATCAGGTCGCTGTTGCTGAAGAAGAGACCGTCAAGACGCAGACCTGCGGTGAGCTTGAAGTTGTCGGTAGCATCCCATTCCTCCTGGCCGTAGATGCCAAGCTTGTGGAAACGTACACGTGCGGCAGGTGCTGTTTCGCCATCGTAGCCGTAGGTCAGACAAACTACCTCGGGTGTAGCGCCGTTGATGAAGTCGTCCACGCTGCGGTAGCGATAGTAGCCGGTACCGTTGCGCATGTACTGGTTGTCTGCCATCTGATACTCGTAGCTGATACCAGCCATAAACTTATGGTTGCCGTTGTAGTAGGTAATGTCGTCCTTGATGTTGAAGACGGTATTGTGCACGGCATTGTTCCATGTGAAGAGCTCGTAACCCAGAGCCATGTACTGAGTGGTGGTGTTTGTGCCATCGTGAATGTCGATGAAGGGGAACTCGGAAGAGTTGCTGCCACGCACGTCATCGAGCTTAGAGAATGTAGCCAGGAACTGGTTGGACAGGTTGTTGGTAATACGGCTGTTCAGATCCAGAGTTGCAGAGTGCACCAGGTTGTTCATGGAGTACATAGAGTTGGCGAATGGCATAGAGTAGAGAGAGGTACGTCCGAATGCAGAGCGCTCGCCGCCGTCCATAGAAGACACGTTGGGTGCATTCCATGCTGTGTTCTTGGTGTAGTTGTAGCGCAGGGCCAGCTTGTTGCGGTCGTTGATGTTCCAGTCCACGCGTGCCAGCAGCTTCAGGTTGCTCTCGTCGGCAGGGAAGTCGGTGAAGGAACCAGTGTCGTAGCCATACTTCTGCTTGGCAAACTCCTGCACACGCTCCATGTCGGCCACGGTGGTGTAGGAAAGGTACTGCTCCTCGCTGCCCTTACCGTCTACAGAAGGTCTCCAGCGTACAGCTACAGAGGGAGAAGCCTCGTACTCGGCATTGGCGAAGAAGAACAGCTTGTTCTTGATGATGGGGCCGCCGAATGTGGCACCGTATGTAGTGCTTCTGTCGCGGTCGCGGGCACCGGGGATGGTCTGTCCGTAAACTACATCACCACGCATGTTCTCGTTGTGATGGTGTACGTAGGCAGTACCCTTGAACTTGTTGGTACCAGACTTGGTAATGGCATTAACGCCACCGCCGATGAAGTTTGTCTGGCGAACGTCGAAGGGAGAGATAACAACCTGCAGTTCCTCGATAGCATCGATAGAGATGGGGCTGCCACCGCCGGGGAGACCATCGCTAAGACCAAAATTGTTGTTGAAGTTGGCACCGTCCACGGTGAAGTTGGCGGTACGGCCGTCCACACCAGCAAAATTCATACCGTTTCCGCCATAGGGGGACAGACGTGTAATGTCAGTGATGCTGCGGCTGATGGTGGGCATAGACTCCAGCTGTGCATTGCTGATGTTGGTGGATGCACCAGTCTTCTCGCCGGCAAACTTTGATGAACTGCCCACAACCACGAGTTCGTCCAAGTCCTTGGTGTCTTCGTTGATTACGATGTTCATGTTGTAGGTTTCGCCCAGTTCCAGGGTAATACCCTTAACGCTCTTGGGCTTGAAACCCATGTAGGTGATCTTCACCTCGTAGGGACCACCGGGGCGCATACCTTGGATGAAGAAACGTCCATCCTCGTTAGTAACGGCTCCATAGCGTGTGCCAGATGGAGTGTGTACAGCATTGACCACGGCGCCTATGATGGCTTCCTTGGCCTCGTCCGTCAGTTTACCGCTCATTCCGGATGTTGTCACCTGAGCAGAAACCAGGGTAGTGACAAGCAACAGTGCCGCTACCCAAATAGACCTCAATGTTTTTGACATAATTTAGTTGATTGGTTAGTGAATATAGTTAATTAAATCCTTTATCCTATTGTTACCATCGTTGCGCCGAAACCGTACTGCTGGAACGAGGCATCCTGATGGCGGCATGTCTTGTAGGAGTATTTCAGTTCGGTGAGTATGGCTTTGCGAAGCACACCGTCGCCATTGCCGTGAATGAAGACTATCCTGCGGCCCTTGTCGCGAAGGTGTTCGTTCATCTTTTCGCGGAACACCTTCATCTGGTAGTCCTTGATTTCTGTTGCCGAGAGTCCGTTGGTACAGTCAAGCAATGCATGTGCATGAAGGTCCACCTCGATGATTTCGTCCTTTGCCGGCTTCTTGCCAGCACGTGCAGTGTTTCCGGCTTCAGTCTGTTGTATTCGTGCATGGGCCCGCAGGAGGTTTGCCGCCTCCATTTCCTCAATGCGCCGTGTCAGTTTCTGTACCATGTGCTCCAGTCTTGCCACACGCTCTTCAAGTGCTTCCTGCTGCGCAACCTTGGCTGTGGTCACGAGTTGGTTGATACTACTCCCTCCCCTTGTGGGAGGGCAGGGGAGGGGTCCGCTTGTGCTGTTCTGGGCAGAGGTTGCGCTTGTCTGTGCCTTTGCCTGTGAAGTGCAGCCGGAACCAGGAATAACCACAAGGTCGCCTTCCAGCATGGGTATTTCAAAGCCGTCCTCGTCCTCTACAAGGATAAAGCCACCCTTGCGGAATCCCGAAACTTTGCCGCCTCCCTTTTCGCGGAGGAAACGCACGGTGTCACCTATGTTTATGCTCATTGTAAGTTCTGTTTAACCGTTCTTGTCTAAATTAGCTTACAAATTTACGTAAATTCTCTTATATAAACTCATGGCTTATACTACAACAATGACATATTATATAAATAAATGTGAAAATGCTTTGTTATGAATTAATATTTTTTATACTTTTGTTGTTCACAAAGTATACCAAAACCAATAACTATAATTTTTAAAAACATGAAAAAGCTTTTATTAATCTTAATGTGTCTGTCAGCAACAACATTTGCCATGGCACAGGATTTGATACCGGTGAAGATTAAGTCTGCAACGGCATCTAGCGAGAACTCTGCAAGCGAGAATGCAGCAAAGGCAATCGACGGCAAGTCGGATACTTTCTGGCATAGTGTGTGGAGTGGAGGTGTAACTCAATTCCCTGTTATGTTTACCATTACTTTGGCAGAGGAGACACTTGTTGATGTAGTGCGCTACTTCCCCCGTGTGGGCAATTCAAATGGCAACTGGGGCAATGTCGAGGTTCTCTATAAGAGTTCTGAGACAAGCAACAAGTTTGTTTCTGTAGATTCCTATAATCTTAATCATAGCGACAATACCTATGACTTTGAGATAAGCAAAGTATGCTCTCATATCCAGTTCAAGATTAAGGACGGTAAGGGTGGCTGGGCAACAGCCTCAGAGATAGCAGCCTATATTCGAGACAATACAAAGCTGGAGGTGTTTAAGACCTACTTTGAAGACACGATGTTTACCGAGCTCAAGCCTGAGGTTACTTCAAGCGAAGGCATTGAAGACAAGGACGTAAAGGCCTTGGTGGATAATCTTCTTGCAGATGCTGAAGGCTACAAGAAGTTCCGTGTTGCAGAGTATGAACCATACCGTCCTATCGGATCCTTACAAAGCGAGACCTGGACAAAGAATCAGTACAACCAATGGGAGAACCCAACTGGTATTTATCTGAAGGCCGGCGAGTCATGCTACGTTGTCCTTGAAGGTGCAGACAAGGAGACCGTGGGTTTGAAGATAAAGAATTGGGTAGAAAACGAGAACCAGAGTCTGTACAGCCTTAGCCGTGGTTTGAATAAAATTACTGCCACCACCGAGGGTAATGTATTCGTGGATTATAACACAGACAATTACAAGACGGCATCCAATGCCAAGATTCACTTCATCAATGCCCCCGTACGTGGTTACTGGGATCAGCAGACAATGACCAATGCTGATTGGAAGGCCATGTTGAGCAAGCTGCCCAGCGACAACAGCGTCATCATTGTCCGCAGCCAGCACGCACAGGTTGCCTATCCCGTTTCTGCATGGAAGGAGCATTGTCCCGAGAACGTGGATTCGCTGATGACCCTCTACCAGCAGGTTCAGTGGGCAGAGCGTAATATAATGGGTTGGGAGAAATACGGAAGACAAGCCAAGAACCGTCAGCTGTTCTATGCCACCACTTATGGTTTCATGGCTGCTGGTGCTCATGGCTCTTATTGTAATGTAACCAGCCTGGGCAGCATCATGTGTCCCGACTCCAAGAGATTTGACTTCTGGGGTGTAGGTCACGAATGGGGACACAACAACCAGATTGAACCAGGTTTCCATTGGAGCGGTTTGGGCGAAACCAGTAACAATGTTTATGCCTCTTGGGCACAGCTGCACTTCACTGGCAACCGCCATAGCCTGCGTCTTGAGGACGAATGGAGCGGTATAGATGAATACTCAGGTATGCGCGGCGGTCGTATGCAGACCTACTTCGAGGAGGGTCTGCGCAAGGGTGTTCAGTGGCAGCTTCAGGATGGCCCCGACTACCATGGTGCCACTCCCGAAAAGAAGACCGTAACAGGACAGGACTATAACGGCAACAACACAGGACAGGTAACTACCACTTCGCGCAATTATGACCACTTCGTCAAGCTTGTCCCCTTCTGGCAGTTGAACCTCTGGGGTACTCTGGCTGGCAAGTGCCCAGACATCATTCCTATGGTGATCGAAGGTATCCGCACAACTCCCAACTATAGATCTACCTACAATACCAATGGCAAGCAGCAGATGAACTGGATGAAGCTGGCATGTGATAGTGCCAAGATCAACCTTCTTCCCTTCTTCGAGAAGGCTGGTATGCTCAAGCCCATCAATGCCTACATCGAGGACTATGGTGCTGGTTGGATCAAGATCAACAAGAGCATGATAGACAAGCTGAAGCAGCACGTTGCCGAGATGGGCTATCCCGACTATACAGAGGAAATCAACTACATCAACGCGCACAACTTCCAGATCTACCGCGACAATTTGAAACTCTCAGTTCCCACCAAGATGGGTGATGGCTGCACATACTCCAATGGCAAGGTAAAGGTTGACCACAAGAAGGTACAGAATGCCGTTGCTTTCGAGACATACAACGCAAAGGACTCACTTATCCGTATTACTATGTATGGTCTTGGTGCAGACGATGCTCATTCCTTCACTATGGTTCTGTATCCTTCTGCTACAGAAGAGTCTGATGCTTCTGCCTATATCATGGCTGTTGGATATGACGGCACACGTACAAAGATCTTCGAGAAGAACAATTTCCAGAAAGGTCTTGAGGCAAACAAGTTCTATACAATAACCAGCGTAGGCAAAGGCAACTCGCTGAGCTGCGGTACCGGCACCTCCATTGATACAAAAGGAAAGATTACCTGGAACCTGGCTCGTGCCACCAAGTCAAATTCTGCCAATTTCGTGTGGTTCCTGGAGAAGAGAGACGGCAAGACCTACCTCTATAATCCACAGAGCAATTCCTATTTCACCGGTTCTGGCAGTTCAAAGACAACAGAACTCTGCGACAAGGCATCAGCACCTTATTTCGAGGTTGCATGCGTAGATGAGACAAAGGGTACATACACATTCAGCCTGAATGGCGGAGGCCAGTATATCAATTCGTACAATGCCACTGAAACCGGCTTCTGGGGTGGCGGTTCTGGTGACGCCAACAACATTTGGACAGTTGAAGAGGTTACCACCGCCGAACTGTCAATTCCAAATGCTGGTTACTATATGGCTTGCTATCCATTTGCACTTGAGTTGCCCGAAGGCGTGGAGGCTAATGTGGTTAGTGCAACAGCCAGTCTCAACTATGAAGGTACCGACTACCAGTACCTGGCTTTGGACAAGATTGACGGCAACATAGTTCCTGCCAACATGCCCGTTGTATATGTGGGCAGCCCTGCCAAGTACACTGTAAAGCTGCTTGCTGAGGACAGCACTGCTATCACAACTCCCAATATCCTTAAGGGTACCAACCTCAAACTTACAGGCATCACCAAGGGTACTGGCATGTACAATCCTTCGGCTACAGATGAGGCAGGAGCAACAGGTATGGTTAAGGTAAATGCAACAGCTAATACAATTCCCGTAAACCGTGCCTACCTGCTCACAACAGACGTGAATGGTGCTAAACAGGTCTACTTCCAGACAAGCGAGTTTGTTACAGCAATCGACGAAGTTGAAGCAACTGATTCTGCAAACCAGAAGTTCTATGAACTGAATGGCATGCGTGCAAACAAATTGCAGAAGGGCCGTATATATGTTACCACTGAAGGCAAAACTATATTGGTAAAGTAAGTATGTAGCGGACTTGTCCGCGACAAATCATATTAAGGAGCGGTGCATATATGTATAGCTCCTTAATAATAAATAATGTTGCATAGATATACAAAAGACTCCCGTAGGCATTAATTGCTACGGGAGTCTTTATAATTATGGTTTACGGAATTACTTCTTGTTCAGGTACAGGTCGGTCTGTACTGCGCATGCTACAGAGCAACCTACCATGGGGTTGTTGCCGATGCCCAGGAAGCCCATCATCTCCACGTGAGCGGGAACTGATGAAGAACCTGCGAACTGAGCGTCAGAGTGCATACGACCCAGAGTGTCGGTCATACTATGGGTAATCGCTTAGTTATTTATTATTTGGACTGGATAACCTAATGATAATCAATCAGTAATTACTCCTGTTTAAATTCAAAGAACTATTTTGTTTTTACTCTCGGCTGCATTATGGTCATAAAACGCATAATTTAGCATCCTTTTCGTCTTTATTCTAACAGGCAGAACTAAGACAATGCAAAGATACCGCTTTTATTCTACTTTTGCAAGCAACTTACGAACTATGCATTAAGTATTTCATGTAGTGTGAAATGAGATATAACTTAAGCAATTGTATTGTTAGTTATAATACAAAAACTACCATCCTAAAGAGATCAATTTCTAATGGATAGTAGTTTTGTAAATAAAGCACCTTCTATAGAAGAGAATCTAATATCGAGACACTAATGTGTTATCGATTTACCATTCTGGACCATCCAGCATTAAGAAGAATGGCGTTACAGATCCACCTGGTGCTTTTACATCTAAATACATCTGAATTAGGGCTTTGAAATCTTTTCCATGATCTCGTATAAATCCATCATTAGATACCTTCATACCCCATGTATTAAAACATTGTTCTAATTTCCATGTTTCCCATTCAACCTTCGTTGCATACTTGTTATTTCTATGGTATAATACTGCGAATTTTGGTTCCCCATCTATTATTGTTACTTCTGCTCTTTGTCCAGTATTAGATGTTCTTACAATGCCATTATAGGGTTTCATCCCTTCGACTGGGTCATGATAATAATACAACATTCCCCCCAAATTATTATATAAATTGGGATCAACTACTAATGTTTCTAATGGAGCATTTTCCTTCTCCTTAAAGAAGTTATTTTGAAGGATTGTTGCATGAACCTCAGCCACTGTAGATTCCGAGGTTTGTGTCGAAATTAATGAATCAGTTTGTCCGCCACAGTACTGGCAGTATTTGGAATCGTCCGATATTTGTCTACCACAATGTTTACAATACATAACGCTAAATTTTAAACTAATGGAATTGTTAATTTGAGTTGTTATAGCTGTTTTATCGTCTTTATATAAATGCTTTGCACAAAGCTTATTATTGGTAAATATCCTTAATTATAGTAACATAATTCCTGAGATTAGCATTATTACCCAACATATCACAAGTCCCCAATCGCCTAAACCTCCTCTAGACAACATCTCTAATGGCCAAAAGAGATTCCAATTGCTCATCCAACACATGAACACATAAAAAATAATCGCAATTATTAACCACATATTATATAGCATTTACCACCTTCCAATCCCCAGAGAAAGCTATTAGTATAAAATAAGGTGTGGGAACTTACTGCTTTATCCTATGTTTAGGCTTCCTCGCATTGTTCGCCTTTGGAATAGATAAAGCAATAGCCCACACCAAAGGTTATGTAAGAAGCCAACAATGACTGTACAAACCAAGGATGTGGTGCTATCACTATCATCTTCATTCCAATTTAAAAGCTTGCGAGGAATTTAAACACAGAAGATAATTTCAATAACACCTTTTCGTTAAAGTCCTTCATGACCACCGCTGTGGCGCATAGAATTGATGCAAATTTAACAATTCATTTTGAAACTTAGAGCATTTGCAAGAACTTTTTACTTATTACTTCTAAATTTAGTGATTTAAACTAAGTATTAGTGCCAATTCAGAAATGGATGTTACCCTAAAGTGTTCTTTGAGTTCGTTAACGACACTTTGTTTTTGAAACTTCAGTAATTGTTCAATAGTAGCTGGATTTCCACCTTTATAGAGCTGGATGCTATTTTCTGCTTGTTTAGTCATAGATATGCTTGTTTAAAAATAGAAGGCACCTTTGATAGATGCCTTCTAAGTGATTATTGATTATCCCAAGAACCATGAGTATTTTTCATCGCCATGCAAGGCATTATTAATGCCCACACTAACTTCTGTTGCATTGATTGCACGTTGCAAGTAAGAGTCAATGTAACTGTTCTTGTTGGCTTCCGTTAATAGATTGTAAAAGTTCCACATGCTTATTGTTCCCTTTTCAGCATGGAAATTCACATTGTTAAAATAGTCTCTGCAAATGTTGTTAATTTGACTATCCGTAATTAAGAGACTGGGAACACTCTTTTGATAGTACTTTGGTAGCGCTTGATAAAGTCTCATTCTCTTATTATTAGATTATTAATATTTATTATCTTTGACTTTTGCCTTGAAGTCCACAGGGAGAATCTCAAAACCTAATGATCACTCAGCTTTTCGATTTCGATTGCAAAGGTATGACTGTTGTACCAGACTACGAAGAGGAAAGTTGGAAAACAACTTAGGGATACTTCCTTGATAGAAATATCCCTAAATAACAATAATCTGATATTTAACCTATTACGATTCTTCTATTGTTAAATCGCCCAAACAATTAGCATCATAGTATAGTGGTGAACAAATATAATTTGGTTCTATATTACATTTCTTAATTGTGTCATCTAATATTTTACCAATATTAATTTCCTCTTTAACAAAATCACCCCTCTCATTGGATATTTTTTCTAACTTTTTGTGGTATGGTCTGTTCTTATCATATTCAACTAATTTAAAACCACACATCAGCCTTCTGTCATAGGTGAATTTCATAATATATGCTAGACGACCTATTAAAGTTTTATGACTAGGAATGTGTTTGTCACAGAAATGCGACAACACCTCTTTCATGATGTTTGTAAATGCACGGAGCTTTGCTGTTATATATTCATGTGGTGCTACTCTTTCTTTAACTTTTCTTACAATAATATTTGTATCATTTTTGTCTATTATGTTTTGTAGCAAATGGTATATTTCCTCTTTAATAACCTTTGTGGCTGGAATAGAGATCGCATGAGTTCCATATTCTAAAGTAACATAACTCAACTGCTCATTAGACATAGTAAGTGCCTCTTGGGACGTTTCTTGCCAAGACCTTTCAATTTTCCATGATGCGATCTTAAAAGAGTCATCCAGTAGTTCTCCACAAAAGATTAATAAATGCAATATCTTTTCTTTGTTAAGTCCTAATGCAGTAAGAGTAGTTTGTATTTCTTCATTCTTATAATATTCCTCTTTTTGTGATTCATATTTTTTTGCTAATTCTGGTTTATCACTGCGAGTCATAAGACAGACTTGCTCTGCCCACAACTCTGCTTCTATTGTGTCTGCTATTTCAGACGGAATAAGATATTTATAAGCCACAAATCTCACGTATTCAAATTTATCCATGCGATTAGTTTGTTTGATATTTGCCTGTAAATGTATATAAAATATCCCACCTGTGCAAGACAAGGGTGGGATATATTGTACTATAACAATGAGTATAAATACTGTTTTATTATAGGTTTGTGGTTATTGTTCATTAGAATATGACTCCATTAGTTTGTCCATCTGTTCTGCAATGTACTTGTCTACAAGTTTTGCGTAATGGGTTGTCATGCGCGTATTAGTATGCCCGAGCATTTTAGAAACAACTTCTAGAGAGATATTATTAGCTAAAGTAACTGTTGAGGCAAATGTATGACGACTTGTGTGAAATGTTATTCGCTTGTTTATGTTGCATAGAATCGCTATATCCTTTAAATATTTATTAATATCAGCTGGATCTTGAATGGGCAATAGGTTATCTCCTCCTTTGTATTTGTCCAAAATTATCTTAGCAATAGGTAGTAGAGGAATTCTTGAAAGAACACCAGTCTTTACTCTTCTCTTCTTAATCCAAATTCGACCCGTGCCATCTTTTTCAATATGTTCTGGAGTTAGTGTTTTAATATCAATGTACGACAAACCAGTAAAACATCCAAATAGGAACATATCTCTAGCTCGCTCAAATCTAGGAATTGGAGTATCAAAGTTAATAACCTTACGCAGTTCCTCATCATCAAGGAAGTCTATTTCTACTGCTTCACGTTCAACTTTATATGTAGAAAACGGATTATATGGCATGTATGAATTTACAACTGCATAGTTAACAATCTTCTTTAGTAGTTTAAGATGTTTGGTTGCAGAATTCTGCGCCATGTTCTTATCACTCTTCAAAAATGTATGAAAAGATTGGATAAAACTCTGATTAAGCTCACGTAGGTACATGTCGTTGCGTTTGTACTTTTCATGAATAAATTCTTTAATAAGCCTATGAGTATAGACAGAGATCCAAAATGTTGCTTTTGACACCCCCTTGCCAACCATCTTCTCTTGTTCATCATTATGCATACTAATGAGGTCTAAGAGGGTTTTCTCATTTAAGGAATCTATCCTTCCCATATATGCGTCACGTAGTAATGTGGCAGTAACAATAAATCCGTTTTTTATCAATTCAATCTCTTTCTCATATATCTTGTTACGAACTTGAATCAGATAACTATTAATAAGGTTTGCACTCTCTGATTTACCTTTAACCATCTGTTTGTTTTTATTCCAATCGCTGATATTCACGTATTTACCAGAATTGAAATAAACTCTTTCACCATTTGTTGAGATAGAAATCTCGATAGGTGATTCTCCATTTTTGTTTTGTTTACTTTCCCTTAGCGAAAAGAGAACATTTGTGCAATGTTTTTCCATTTGTTTTTGGTGTTAAAAAACAGACGTAAAACACTGATTGATGTTCTTTTAAGTCATTTTGTGCAGCCGTATTAATTTGGGCTGCAAATAGGCTGCAAAAACTTATCCTTTTAACCATTGTTTATCCATTATTTTTGCTTTTAGGTCAAACTATGATAAGTAGCATTGAAAGATGCTTTTGCTTTTCCAAATAAATAGAATAATCCTTATTTTAGAATATGGAATTCAATCCAAAATCACCATGTAGTATGTTACTTCGTATAATAAAAAAAACTCCTGTAACCTTTTGAGCTACAGGAGTTTATTTATTGTAAGATATTCTTACTTCTTGTTCAGATACAAGTCAGCCTGTACAGCGCATGCTACTGAGCAACCTACCATGGGGTTGTTACCAATACCCAGGAAGCCCATCATCTCAACGTGTGCGGGAACTGAAGAAGAACCTGCGAACTGAGCGTCAGAGTGCATACGGCCCAGAGTGTCGGTCATACCGTAAGAAGCGGGACCTGCAGCCATGTTGTCGGGGTGCAGGGTACGGCCGGTACCACCACCAGAAGCTACGCTGAAGTATGCCTTGCCAGCACGTACGCGCTCCTTCTTGTAGGTACCTGCGGTGGGATGCTGGAAGCGGGTGGGGTTGGTAGAGTTACCAGTGATGGAAACGTCTACGTCCTCGTGCCACATGATAGCAACACCCTCGCGAACGTCGTCGGCGCCGTAGCAGTTAACGGCAGCACGGGGACCGTTGCTGTATGCCTTCTTGCTGACAATCTTCAACTCGCCGGTGAAGTAGTCGAACTGAGTCTGCACATAGGTGAAACCGTTGATACGGCTGATGATCATGGCAGCGTCCTTGCCAAGGCCGTTCAGGATGCAACGCAGGGGCTTGTCTGCTGGTCTTGACTTGTTGGCCATCTGTGCAATCTTGATAGCACCCTCAGCAGCAGCGAATGACTCGTGACCTGCCAGGAATGCGAAGCACTTGGTCTCGGGAGAGAGCAGACGTGCAGCCAGTTCACCGTGGCCGATACCTACCTTGCGGTCGTCGGCTACTGAACCGGGGATACAGAAGCTCTGCAGACCCTCACCGATATAGTTGGCAGCCTCTACGGCGTCCTTTGCCTTCTCCTTCAGAGCGATGGCGGTACCTACTACATAAGCCCACTTAGCGTTCTCGAAGCAGATCATCTGTGTCTCCTCACAGGTCTTGTAAGGATCGATGCCGGCTGCATCACAAATCTCGTTTGCCTCTTCGATGGAGGCGATACCGTGGCTGTTAAGACAAGCAAGAATCTGCTTGATACGACGGTCCTGTGACTCGAATTTTACTTCTCTAATCATAGTCTTGTTCCTCCAAATATTAGTCCTTACGGGGGTCAATACTCTTTACAGCACCATCCTCGACCTTTGTGCGGCCATAGGTACCTGTAACACTCTTCAGAGCCTCGTTGGCATCCATACCCTTCTTGATGGCGTCCATCAGCTTGCCCATGTGTACGAACTCGTAACCGCAAACCTGGTCGTCCTCGTCCAGGAACATCTTGGTGATGTAGCCCTCGGTGAGCTGCAGGTAACGTGTGCCCTTGAGCTTGGTGCCGTACAGGGTACCAGTCTGGGAAATCAGACCCTTACCCAGGTCTTCCATACCAGCACCGATGGTCAGACCGCCCTCAGAGAAGGCTGACTGGGTACGACCGTAAACGATCTGCAGGAACAGCTCGCGCATAGCGGTGTTGATGGCGTCGCATACCAAGTCGGTGTTCAAAGCCTCCAGAATGGTCTTGCCGGGCAGGATCTCACTGGCCATAGCGGCAGAGTGGGTCATACCAGAGCAACCGATGGTCTCAACGAGACACTCCTCGATAATACCTTCCTTCACGTTCAAGGTCAGTTTGCAAGCACCCTGCTGGGGAGCACACCAACCCACACCGTGGGTCAGACCGCTGATGTCCTTGATTTCCTTTGCCTGCACCCACTTGCCCTCTTCAGGGATGGGAGCGGGACCATGGTTGGGGCCTTTAGCCACACAACACATGTTCTGTACTTCGTGTGTGTACTGCATAATTTTGTTGTTTGGTTGTTTTGTATTTTAGTGGTTCAACACTTTTTGCGTCTACAAAAATAGTCATTTTTAGGTAGCATGCAAAGCATTTGCCCATATTTTTGCGTGCTTTGGGGCGATTTCCGATGTCAATTTTCATGTATCGTTGATTTTTTCGTATCTTTGACCCCAATTATGGCAAAGAAGGAAAACAAATCAAAGACAATAAACATCAAGAACAAGCGTGCCTCGTTCGACTTTGCCCTGTTCGATGACTACACGGCAGGCATTGTGCTTACCGGCACTGAGATAAAGAGTATCCGCCAGGGAAAGGCCTCGCTGGTGGACACGTTCTGCTATGTGCACAACGGCGAGGTGTGGGTGAAGAACATGTACGTGGCACACTACGAGCAGGGTTCGTACAACAACCATGTGGAGCGTCGTGAGCGCAAACTGCTCCTGAACCGCCGCGAGATACGCAAGATTCAGCAGACGGTGAAGCAACCTGGTTTCAGCATTGTCCCTACATTATTATATATTGATGAAAAGGGCTTGGCAAAACTGGACATCAGCATAGCCCGAGGAAAGAAGGAATTTGACAAGCGTGAGACAATGAAGGAGAAGGAGGACAGACGACAGATGGACCGTGCTTTCAAGAAAGGATATTGAGAAACGGAAAACGGAAAGGTGAAAACGGAAAACTGCGTGAGCATGTTCAAGACGACAAAGTTGGATTAAAACGGAAAACTTGAACGAACATATATTTCCTATTGCTTCCTCTTTAATCCTATTGCCTCCTCTTTTCTATAAAAAAGACAAATCATCATGCTAAAGATAAAAGAACAGCAAGTCATAGAAGCGGCTCAGCAGGGTATGGATGCCTTTGTTGAGCTGTTTTACAACGAGATAATGAATAGCATAGGGGGAGAACTGAATGCCGAGAGCATGCAAGGCCTCACTCCCGACCAGATAACCTTGGTGGCATATTGCATCTATCGCGAGGAGGTGATGGATGGCGGGCATGTGCAGCTGATACACAACGGCTATGGCCCTTTCATCTTCCTGAACCCCTTTGCCAAGGCCATGCGCCTGTGGGGAGCCAAGGACTTCTCCAAACTGGTGTATAGCGGCCGCAAGTTCTTCGAGGAGAACCAGAAGGCACTCACAAAGGAATGCTCCGACGAGGAGTTCATGGCCATCTACGAGAATTATCCCGAGGCCGATGACCTGGACGACGAGTTCATCATCATGGAGGAGGAGGTTACCGAGACTGTGGCCAGATACATAGACGAGCACATTCAGGATTTTGCCGAGATAGAAGCATGAACATAAGACAGGCTCTGAACGAAAAGGTACGCCCATTGGTGCTGGACGGCGGTTTCGGCACCATGGTGCAGCGCTATGGCCTGAAGGAAGAGGATTTCCGTGGCTACCGCTATAGGGATATGCCGGGCATGATGCTGGGCAACAACGAGATGCTGTGCCTGACTCGACCCGATGTGGTGAGCGACATATATCGTGCCTATGTAGATGCCGGTGCCGACATACTTACCGCCAACACCTTCTCGGCCAATTCCATTTCACAGGCAGATTATAATTGCCAGCACTTGGTGGGGGATATGAACCGTGAGGCCGTGCGCCTGGCACGCTGTGCTTTTGCCGAAAGTGGACGCCAGGGTTTCGTTATCGCCACCGTGGGCCCCACCAACAAGTCGCTGAGCATATCTCCAGACATCAACGACCCGGCATGCCGTGCCATCACCTTCGACCAGTTGGCCGAGGCATACATGGAGCAGATGGAGGTGCTTGTCCAGGAGGGAGTGGATGCTATCCTGCTGGAAACCATCTTTGACACCCTCAATGCCAAGGCAGGCATATATGCCATGCAGGAGGTGATGCACAGGACGTGCAAGGACATTCCGCTGATGCTTTCCGCAACGGTGAACGATGCCGCTGGCCGATTGCTTTCGGGACAGACGCTGGAAGCCTTCCTCATCTCCGTGGCACACGCTCCAATACTCTCCATAGGTCTGAACTGCTCCTTTGGTGCCGACCAGATGCTGCCCGTATTGCGCAACCTGCACCGTATACTCACAGAAAGGGCAGGGGAGAACGGGAAGCGCATCTTCATCTCCTGTCATCCCAATGCCGGTTTGCCCAACTCCATGGGGCAGTATGATGTGAGCCCCGAACAGTTTGTGCAGAGTGTAAGGCCCATGATAGAAGAAGGACTGACAGATATAATAGGAGGATGTTGCGGCACCACCCCCGAACACATAAAAGCTTTGGTTGGCATATGCAGATAGACATTTGCGGACTTGAACCGCTGGACAGGAACGTTGCCTTCGTTGGAGTCGGCGAGAGGTGCAACGTGGCCGGTAGCCGCAAGTTCCTGCGCCTCATTTCCGAGGGCAGTTACGACGAGGCCCTTGACATAGCACGCCGACAGGTGCAGGACGGCGCCCTGGTGCTCGACATCAACATGGACGATGGTCTGCTGGATGCACGCAAGGAGATGGTGCACTTTCTTCATCTCATAGGTTCCGATCCCGACATCTGCCGTGTGCCCATGATGATTGACTCCAGCGACTGGAACGTCATCAGCGAGGCCTTGAAGTGCGTGCAGGGCAAGAGCATAGTGAACAGCATCTCGCTGAAGGAGGGAGAGGGGGCGTTCCTCTATCGTGCCCGATACATCAGGCGCATGGGTGCTGCCGTGGTGGTGATGGCGTTTGACGAGGAAGGTCAGGCCACCACCTATGAAAGGCGCATCCAGGTGTGCGAGCGTGCCTACCACCTGCTTGTGGACACCGTGGGCATGCCCCCCGAGGACATCATCTTCGACCCCAACGTGCTTTCCGTTGCCACCGGCATGGCCGAGCACGATGCCTATGCATGGGACTTCCTGCGTACTGTAGAGTGGATAAAGGCGAATCTGTCCGGAGCACATATTTCAGGCGGTATCAGCAACCTGTCGTTCTCCTTCCGTGGCAACAACTACATTCGTGAGGCCATGCATGCTGTGTTTCTCTATGAGGGTATGCTCCGTGGCATGGACTTTGCCATTGTCAACCCGTCTGCCAAGGTGTCCTATGCCGACATACCGCAGGAGCATCTCGCCGTAATAGAAGACGTGCTCCTTCGTCCCTCTGCCCAGGCAAGCGAAGCGCTGATAGAACTGGCCAGCACTCTCAGTGCCCAATCGGAGAATGGAATCTCTAAGGACAAGAAGTCAGTGCCCCAGGACGAAGCACATGCTATGTCTCTGGAAGAGCGACTGGCATACAAGTTGCAGAAAGGTACTACTGAGGCTCTCGAGGAAGATATCTGTGAGGCACTTTCCATATATCCTCGTGCCGTAGACATCATAGAAGGTCCCTTGATGGAGGGCATGAACCGTGTAGGCCAGCTATTTGGAGAAGGAAAGATGTTCCTGCCCCAGGTGGTGAAGACCGCCCGCACCATGAAGCGTGCCGTGCAGATTCTCCAGCCACACATAGAGGCACAGAAACAGGAGGGAAAGAGCAGCCAGCAGGGCAGGGTGCTGCTTGCCACCGTAAAGGGCGATGTGCATGATATAGGCAAGAACATCGTTTCCGTGGTTATGGCATGCAACGGTTACGAGGTCATCGACCTTGGCGTGATGGTTCCCCCAGAGGAGATTGTCCGTGCGGCATTGGTGCACAAACCGGATGCCATAGGATTGTCGGGACTTATAACCCCCTCGCTTCACGAGATGGTGGAGGCGGTAAGCCAACTTGCCCAGGCAGGTATCCGTGTGCCCGTGATGATAGGCGGTGCAACCACCAGCGCCCTTCATACAGCCCTGAAGATAGCGCCTGTGTATGAAGGTCCCGTCCTTTGGGTCAAGGATGCTTCGCAGAACTGCCCCGTTCTCTCACGCTTCCTCAACGTGCATACGGCAGACGAGGCCATGCTCTCGCTATGCAAAGAGCAGGAGGCTATACGCCAGTCCTATCAGTCGCCCTCTCTTGTGCCCATTGATGAGGCTCGCAAGAATAAAAACAGGTTCTTTTGATTTCCACACCCTTTCCTATGCTACATCCATATCTGCAAATATTCCGCAAGCATCCTCGTGGCATACTCATGGGGCATATTGCCGTGTTTCTGCTCGTGTTCCTTGTCTGCTGGGCAGTCATCCCTTTCTGTTCCGAGGTGAACACTGGCCAGGCGCCCATCAGCGTGTATATCGATCAGGACGATACCCAGGACTCTGTCCGCATAAAGGCAGGCAATCCCGAGAGATGGGCATGGCTCGACTGGTATTTCGAAGCCAAACCACGCACCGGACATTACCAGATTCTGCCTGGCGAGAGCGTGTTTGATGTATATCGCAAGTTCCGAAACGGCACACAGACACCCGTCAGGGTAACCGTGCCGCAGGTGCGCACTTTAGACCAACTTGCATCGCGCCTTGCCCGCCAAATCATGCTCGACAGTGCCAGCATTGCCACCGTACTGCACGATAGCGCCTACTGTGCCCAGTTGGGCTACACATGGCAGACATTGCCGGCACTCTTTATACCCAATACCTACGAGATGTGGTGGAACACCTCTATGGACAAGTTCATGCAACGCATGCAACGCGAGAACAAGACCTTCTGGACAGAGGCACGCACAAAGAAGGCTGAGGCTCTTGGCTTGACACCAGTGGAAGTGGTCACCCTGGCCAGCATCGTGTCCGAGGAAACTGCATATGTGCCCGAAATGCCCAAGGTGGCTGGCATGTACCTGCGCCGTCTTCAGATAGGCATGCCCTTGCAGGCCGACCCAACGGTGAAGTTTGCCGTGGGCGACTTCTCCCTGCGCCGCATCTACTTCAAGCATCTGGAGATAGAGAGCCCATACAACACGTACAAGAACAAGGGCCTGCCTCCAGGTCCTATATGCATACCATCGGTAAAAGCCATAGACGCAGTGCTTGCCAACGAGCAGCATGGCTACCTCTATATGTGCGCTAAGGAGGATTTCTCCGGTTCTCACAACTTTGCCCGCACCTATTCCCAGCACCTTGCCAACGCCCGCCGTTATGTGCGTGCGTTAAATAAAAGAGGAATTAAGTAGAGTGTACACAACTTAGTAACGGTGAAATAATAAGTTGGGACATTTTATTTGTATTTTGAGCGTTACTTAATAAAGAATAACACCTCGATACTGTTTTCTATCGGTTTTTCAGAAAGAAAACAAAGCGGGGTGTTCTTTTGTTATACATTATTCTTATTTATAAGCATTTTTTCTATCAAATTGGCGCTAGAACCAATATTTTTATATAACTTTGAGACCTAATTATGACGTTTTGCACATAAATGCATAGATAAACGTATCAAAAAGCAAGAACTTGGGTATGAAAATCAACCTTATACAAACGGACATCCAGTGGGCCGATGCCAAGGCCAACCGCGAGCATGCCGAGAGCATCATGCGCTCCATGGAAAGGGCCGACCTCTACATCTTGCCCGAGATGTTCTCCACCGGGTTTGCCACCCAGCCGGAGGGCATTGCCGAGGAGTGGACACAGGGTACCTGCCCCTCGCTGGAATGGATGAAGGGCATGGCCGTGGAAATGGATGCCGCCGTGGCTGCAAGTATAGCCATAAGGGAGGAGGACGGACGGTATTACAACCGCTTCTGCTTCGTGCGCCCCGATGGTGAGTGCACCTTCTACGACAAGCACCACCTCTTCACCTATGGCGGAGAGCACCATCGCTACACGGCCGGACAGGAACGTGTGGTGGCCGAGTTCCGTGGCGTGCGCTTCCTGTTGCAGATATGCTACGACCTGCGCTTCCCCGTCTTTGCACGAAACAGGGCAGCCGAACCGTACGATGCCATCATCTACGTGGCAAGTTGGCCCACTCCCCGTGTGGAGGCTTGGTTGGCACTGCAAAAAGCCAGAGCCATAGAGAACCAGTGCTATGTGTGCGCCGTAAACCGTGTGGGCACAGATCCCTCTTGCCAGTACTCGGGTGGCACGCTGATGACAGACCCCTATGGCAAGGTGGTGGCTCAGTGTCCGATGGACGAGGAGAGTGCCGCTTCGGTGGAAATGGATATGGATTCGCTTGCTACCTTCCGTGAGAAGTTCCCCGTGCTGAAGGATGGGGATGTGTGTGAGCGGTGAACGGTTAAAGGTTAGCGGTTAAAGGTTGAATACATAAGAATACGAACGATAATTAACAAACAAAACAAAGCCCCGAATTGATAAAGCGAAAGAGGGTCCTATAAAAAATAAGATATGAAAAAACTTCTACTTGGAGACGAGGCCATAGCATTGGGTGCCATACATGCCGGTTTGGGTGGTGTGTATGCATATCCAGGTACTCCCTCCACCGAGATAACAGAGTTCATACAGGCGGATGCCGTGGCCCAGGAACGTGGTGTGCATAGCCGTTGGTGTACAAACGAGAAGACCGCCATGGAGGCAGCTCTGGGTATGTCCTATGCCGGTCGTCGTGCTCTGGTGTGCATGAAGCACGTGGGCATGAATGTGGCCGCCGATGCTTTTGTTAACTCGGCCATTACTGGTGTGCACGGAGGTTTGGTGGTGGTTGCCGCCGACGACCCATCCATGCACTCAAGCCAGAACGAGCAGGACAGCCGTTTCTATGCCGGCTTTGCCATGGTGCCTGCCATGGAGCCCAGCAACCAGCAGGAGGCATACGATATGATGCAGAGTGCCTTTGAGTTGTCCGAATCGTTGCACGAACCCGTGGTGCTCCGCATAGTGACACGTCTGGCACACAGTCGTGCTGCCGTGGAGGTTCACGAACCCGTGGAGATGAAGAATCTGGGCATTTGCCAGGAGCGCTGGGTGCTTCTGCCAGGCATAGCACGTGCTCGCTACGCTGCCCTGATAGAGAAGCAGGCGGAGATGCTGAGCGCTTCGGAGGCGTCTATATATAATAAGGTGGAGAAGGGCCAGGGTACACTGGGTATCATTGCCTGTGGTATAGGTTACAACTATGTGAAGGAAACCCTGGGCGATAATGCCAACGTGCTTAAGGTTAGCCAATACCCTCTGCCCGAAAACGCCATTCGCCAGATGGCAGAGGAGTGCTCGTCCATACTGGTGGTAGAGGACGGACAACCAGTGGTGGAGCAGCAGGTGAAGGCCATGCTGGGTGCAAGTTATGCGGTGAAGGGACGTCTGACAGGCGATCTGCCAAGAACAGGCGAACTGACCCCAGACAATGTGGCCTTGGCACTGGGTGCTGGGCAGAAGGAGATAATGGCCGCTTCTGCGGTGGTGGCTCCTCGTCCTCCCCAGTTGTGCCAGGGATGCGGCCATCGCGATGTGTACACGGCATTGAACCAGGTATTGGCCACATATCCCGACTATCGCGTGTTTGGCGATATAGGATGCTACACCCTGGGTGCATTGCCTCCATTCAAGGCACTGGCCAGTTGTGTGGACATGGGTGCCTCCATTACCATGGCCAAGGGTGCTGCCGATGCAGGTTTCCATCCCTCGGTGGCCATTATCGGTGACTCCACCTTCACACATAGCGGCATGACAGGTCTTCTGGATGCTGTAAACGACAAGAGCAACATCACGGTGGTAATCTCCGACAACCTTACAACTGGTATGACCGGCGGACAGGACTCGGCAGGTACCAGCAAGTACGAGGCCATCTGTGTGGCCCTGGGCGTGGAGCCCGAGCATGTGCGCGTGGTAGTGCCTCTGCCCAAGAACATGGAGGAGATTACACGCATACTGAAGGAGGAGATAGACTATCAGGGTGTATCTGTAATCATACCTCGCAGAGAGTGCATACAGACTGCTGCACGCAAGGCACGTGAGGCACGCAAGGCAAAGGAGAATGCCTGAGAGAGACCAAACCACCAGAATAACGCAACCGATATTATGAAGAAAGATATTATACTTTGCGGTGTGGGAGGTCAGGGTATCCTCTCCATCGCCACCGTTATAGGCGAGGCAGCCACCAAGGCTGGCCTGAATCTGAAACAGGCCGAAGTGCATGGCATGAGCCAGCGCGGAGGTGACGTGCAGAGCCATCTGCGCCTGTCCACACAACCCATCTACAGCGACCTGATAGCACGGGGCAGTGCCGACTTGATTATCAGCATGGAGCCTATGGAAAGTCTGCGCTATCTGCCTTATCTTGCCAAGGACGGCAAGGTGGTGACAGGTAGCAAACCCTTTGTGAACATACCCAACTATCCCGAGGAGGAAGCCTTGCAGAATGCTCTGAAGCAGCTGCCTTCGCTGTCCATGATGGACATAGATGCCGTGGCCAAGGATGCCGGCAATGCACGTGGTGCCAACATGGTGTTGCTGGGCATGGCGGCAAGACATCTGCAGATTCTTAATGCCGATGAACTGAGGGATGCCATCCGTACCATTTTCGCTCGCAAGGGTGATGCCGTGGTGGAGGCCAACCTCAAGGCTTTTCAGGCCGGCCTGGGAGAGTAATAACAGATAAAAAAGAACAAGTGTGATGAAGAAGATTCTTCCCGACGATAATTCGCCATTCTTCGATGAGAAGATGGAGACCATGACGCGAGCCGAGATAGAGGCATTGCAGCTGGAACGCCTGCAGGCTACCGTGCAGCATTGCATGAACTCGCCTTTCTACAGGAGTCGTTTCGAGGAGATAGGTCTCAAGCCCGAGGACATCAAGAGCCTTGATGATATAAGACGTATCCCCTTTACCACAAAGCAGGACTTGCGCGACACATACCCCTTCGGTATGGCCAGTGTGCCTTTGAGAGAGTGTACAAGACTGCACTCCTCGAGCGGAACAACAGGTACTCCCACGGTTATCCTGCACACGCAAAAGGACCTGGAGGAATGGGCGGCACAGGTGGCACGCAATCTGTGGATGGTGGGCCTGCGACCCGATGACGTGTTTCAGAACTCCAGCGGATATGGTATGTTTACAGGTGGTCTTGGTTTCCAGTATGGTGCCGAACGACTGGGTATGCTCACCATACCTGCGGCAGCCGGCAATTCCCTGCGCCAGATAAAGTTCATTACCGACTTTGGCACAACGGCCCTGCATGCCGTACCCTCATACGTGACACGTCTGTACGAGGTGATGCAGAGCGTGGGTATAGACCCTCGTCGCGATACCAAGTTGAAGGTGCTGGCCATTGGTGCGGAACCCCATTCCGAGGAACAGCGCCGACGCATAGAGGATATGATGGGTGTGAAGGCCTACAACTCCTTTGGCATGAGCGAAATGTGTGGTCCCGGCGTAGGTTTCGAGTGTCAGGAGCAGAACGGCCTGCACTTCTGGGAAGATTACTACATAGTGGAGATAGTGGACCCCGAGACTCTGGAGCCTGTGCCCGATGGGGAGGTGGGCGAACTGGTACTTACCAGCCTGTGCCGCGAGGCAATGCCGCTTCTGCGCTATCGCACCAGAGACCTGACACGTGTGCTTGGCAGAACATGTCCTTGCGGACGCAACCACGTGCGTATCGACCGCATGCGTGGACGTAGCGACGATATGATGGTGCTGCGTGGCGTGAACATCTTCCCCATACAGATAGAGAAGATACTGATGACCTTCCCCGAGCTGGCCAGCAACTACCTCATCACGCTTACCACCGACGAGGACAACGACAACATGACCGTGGAGGTGGAACTGGAGGAACTCTTCACCGACGACTTCCGTCGCTTGCAGGGTCTTGCCAACCGCATACAGCGTGCCTTGAAGGACGAGATATTACTGACTCCGCATGTGAAGCTCCTGCCAAAGGGAACTTTGCCCGTGTCAGAAGGCAAGGCCGTGCGCGTAGTAGACAAACGTACCGTGTATCAATAACAAACACATAAATAATGATTTATGGAGAACACATTAAAGCAACTGTCCATCTTTATTGAGAACAAGAGTGGCACACTGATAAAGGTGTTGGAACTGTTCAGCAAGGCAAAGATTCAGATAATAGCATCCACCATAGCGGACACTCAGGACTATGGCATTTTCCGTGTGTTGTGCTCGTCACCATGCCAGGCATACACCATACTGAAGGAACACGGTATCAACGTACAACTGACCGATGTGCTGGCCATTGCCATCGAGGACGAACCAGGGCATGCAGCACTTGCCATCAGTGCATTGTCCGAGGCCGGAGTGAACATCCTGTACATGTACTCCTTCCTGTGGCAGGGCAGGGGTGTGCTGGTAATGCGCACGGATGAGAGCGACAAGGCCATGGAGGTGATAGAAAAAAGGGAAATGGTCCTCTTGGGAGAGGATGACTTTAAAATATAACACGAACTATGATATTCAATCCAGAAATAGAATGCATGTCGCGCGAAAAGATGCGCGAATTGCAGACAGAACGTCTTATTGCAACTGTAAAACGATGCTATGAGAACGTACCTTTCTATAAAAAGAAAATGGACCAGAAGGGTATCCGTCCAGAGGATATCAAGTCCATCGACGATATTACCAAACTACCCTTTACCACCAAGCACGACCTGCGCGATGAGTATCCCTATGGATTGCAGGCAGTGCCCATGAGCGAGATTAAGCGCATACATGCTTCGTCCGGTACAACGGGTAAGCCTGTGGTGGGTACATACACACAGAACGACCTGGACAACTGGGCAGAGTGTGTGGCTCGTGTCCTAGCCGTAGGCGATGTAGGTCCCGGCGACGTGGTGCAGGTGTCCTATGGCTATGGCCTCTTTACCGGTGGTCTGGGTGCACATGATGGTGCTGGTAAGCTTGGTGCCATTCAGTTGCCCACCTCTTCGGGTAACTCCGAGAAGCAGGTGATGCTGATGAAGGACTTTGGTACCACAGCTCTTTGCTGTACACCATCGTACGCCTTGCATCTGGCCGAGGTGATGAATAAGTGCGGTATCAAGAAGGAGGACCTGAAACTGCGTGTAGGCTTCTTTGGTGCAGAACCCTGGACATGGGGTATCCGTCGTGAACTGGAGGCCAAGTTCGGCATCAAGGCAATAGACATCTACGGTCTTACGGAGATGAGTGGTCCTGGTGTGGGTGGCGAGTGCCAGTATCAGGACGGTACTCATGTGATGGAGGATATGTTCTATCCGGAAATCATCAACCCCGATACCCTGGAACCCGTGGCACCCGGCGAGCGCGGCGAGCTGGTGTTCACATCGCTCACCAAAGAGGCTATGCCCATTCTGCGCTATCGTACACGCGACCTCACACATCTCATCTACGAGAAGTGCCGTTGTGGTCGTACCACCGTACGTCTGGGTAAGATTCTGGGACGTAGCGACGATATGCTCATCATTCGTGGCGTGAATGTATTCCCCAGCCAGATAGAGGCCATACTGACGGAGTTCCCCGCTTTTGCTCCCCAGTACTTCATAACCGTGGACCGCAAGCACAACGAGGATACCTTCGACCTGGATGTGGAGCTTCGCGAAGACCTCTTCTCGCCAAACCCCGCCAAGCAGATGCCTTTCATCAAGTATCTCTACGATCGTCTGGTTTCTGTTACCGGCATCAAGCCCAATATTCACATTCAGCCCCCTGGAACTATCGAACGCTCTCAGGGCAAGGCAAAGCATGTGCTTGACAAACGTGACTTCTCGGATTGGGAGAAGGGCAAGTAATATCAAGATGAGGAATTAGTAGATGAAGATATTTTCAGACGAATTGGTACAGGAGGCGGCACGTGTGAATCACGTTGCCGACCTCTCACATGCCACCATAGGCGAGACATTGCTCGTGGCTCAATACCTCGAACAGAAGACTGGTTTGCCATTCATACGTATGGATCAGGGCAGCCCAGGTTTGCCTTGTAATACATATGGTATTGAAGCAGAAAAGAAGGCTCTGGATAATGGTGCCAACAACCAATACCCTGCGGCGGCCGGTATACCCGAGTTGAAGGACGCGGCAAGCCGATTTGTGAAAGCCTTTATGGACATCGACATTTCTGCACGTGCCTGTATCCCTACGGTGGGTTCGGTGGCTGGAAGTTTCGGTGCCTTCATAGCATGTTGCCAGAGGGACGAGAAGAAGAACAAGGTGCTGTTCATCGACCCCGGCTTCCCCATACAGAAGTCTCAGTTGCGCATACTTGGCATCGGGTGGAAGAGTTTCGACATCTATCCCTATCGTGGCGAGGCCTTGCGTGCAAAACTCCTTGAAGAGGTGAAGGACGGAGATGTGGCGGCCATAATATACTCAAACCCCAACAACCCCGCATGGATATCGTTGGAGGAGGACGAACTCCGTATCATCGGCGAGATAGCCACAGAGCACGACATCATAGTGATGGAGGACCTGGCATACTTTGCCATGGACAGCCGTCGCGACCTCTCCTTGCCCTATCAGCCTCCTTTCGTGAGAACCGTGGCACGATACACCGACAACTACCTGCTCATGCTCTCGGCATCAAAGATATTCTCCTATGCCGGCGGACGCATAGCACTGGTGTGCATCAGCGACAAACTCTTCGACCGCCAGTTCCCTGCCTTAGCAAAGCGTTATCAGGATAGCGGTGTCTTTGGCCCCACATTCATTGCCAGCATCCAGTACATGATCACTTCTGGCTGCACCGCAAGTACCCAGTATGCATATGCCGAGATGCTCCGCCTCTCGTGCGAGGGAAAGATAAACTTCGTGCAGGACACCAAGGCCTATGCCGAGAGGGCACAGCGCATGAAGAAGATTTTCTGCGACAATGGCTTCACCATAACCTATCCGCGTGACGTGACGGAAGAGATAGCCGACGGCTTCTTCTTCTCGCTCTCATATCCCGGCATGTCGGGTGGCGAACTTGTACGCGAACTGATCTCCTATGGCGTGTCAAGCATCAACCTTGACACCACCGGCTCGCTTGAGCCCGGTGTGCGGGCATGCACCAGCCGTATGCGCGACGAACTCTATCCCGTACTGGAGGAACGCATGCAGATGTTCAGAGAGGACCATCCGCTTGAATAAGCGCCAAACAAAATATATCTCTAATATTAGTGTCCGCAATACCAGTTTAGGTTATTGCGGACACGTTATTGGAGACCTTTCAAGCAAGTCTATTTAACTAAATATTGGATTCAATTATTTTACGATTTGAATCCAACAGGATTTCTAATTTGCTGCTTTCCTTATTCGGCTTATTGGGGTCAGTGCGGTTTATGGTAGATAAAATAGTAGCCTTGACAACATATATAAAACTATCTCTATTTATATATTTCTTTGTGACGTTGAGTTCGTCCTTAATTTCAAGGTGTAATCCAAGTACATCCTTCTCCAACTTCTTAATCTGCTTCTTCTTTACTTCAGATAGTTTAGTCTCAACGACATTACGAATCTGATTTAATTCGAATCCGCTAACCTTTCGCCGATTCAGTTCTTCAAGCAGCATGTATGCTTCGTTTATGAATATACCTTCCGGATATGTTTTTATATATTCTTCCGTTGCTGCTATGGTTTTGGAACTGAAGGTTTTTGCCCACATGGTACTATCCATTTGCATTTGCTTAAATCTTGCCTCGTTGGCCTTAACACCTTCTGCAATACGTCTTGCAAGCTCTTCCTGTAGTGTCTTCTTCTCAAGCAGTTTATTTTCACGGTATTTTGTTAGTCCTAAAAAGGCAATACATATGATTAGAAAAACTGTTAGAATTGAAAACAATGCAATATAACATCCCTTTCTGTTTTTCTTAGGTTCTCTCTGCGGTCTGCGATGATGTAGAGGCAATGTCTTTTCTGTTGGATTGTGTACCATGGAACTATGCTCTAACGCATTATTACATGTAGGGCATATATCGGTATCTGTAAATAACCATTCCTTACAATTAGGGCATTGTTGGATATGTCCTCTTATCTGTTTATTGCAATTTGGACATGTGTATGCTTGAGAAGATATTCTTGAAGAGCATTCCGGACAATTAATGATTGCCATATCTGTATAATTTTATAGGGATAGGTAACCGATGTATAGCGATGATTTAACGGAGATCTATTATCTCATACTCTGGATAGGAACTGGCAGGAAATGAGAAATGCGAATCGGAAAATTTTATATTTGTATCAATGTCTGTAATGCTTATACGGGTCCAGTCTCCATTGTTGCGTACTCTTAAACATAAGGGAAGGTATGTCTGCTGGTCAATGGTAACCGTAATCTTTGATGGTTCCTGTTTCTTGTCCTTGGGCAACAAGGTTATATTCCATACTTTCCTGTTGCGAAGTGTACCCGATTCTTTGGATAACTTAAAACCTTGTTTGTATATGGTTGCAAAAGACATTGGAGAAGAAACTTGCATTTCTTCGGGAGTGGGTGTTACAAGACTTACTTCATTATTTCCTGACATCAGTGTCCATTGTTCTTGCCCATTAAACCATACAGAAATGGCATCTGTCTTCATAATATACTTTTCTCCTTTTACATCTAAGGTACCATCAAAAGAGTTTATCGGTGTGGTTCCATCGAAGTAGGTTGTCGTAAATTTGGCATTAAATCCATTACTGTTGTTGATTGCTATAGATGTCTTGTCAAGTATATCTTTAGCAGATAGCTTTTCTTGTGCTGATGCCTGAAAAAGAAAAGCAAGATGAAGTATGGCAAAAAATGTCAGTTTATGCATATTAACTATGTTTGTCCTCAAAGTAATAATTAAGATATCATCTCATGTTGTCAAGGCGGAATTGCAAATCTTCTTCACTTATGCAGATTACCTCTCTTGGTTTGCTGCCATGTGCGGGGCCGACTATACCTGCAACCTCCAACTGGTCCATCAGACGTCCAGCTCTATTGTAGCCAATGGAGAACTTTCTTTGTATCATGCTGGTGGAACCTTGCTGGGTTTGTACTACAAGGCGCGCGACTTCCTCAAACATCGGGTCAAGGTTTTGCATATCTACATCGGGACCGTCTGTTTCTTCGCCCTCAATGGCAACAGGTGGGAGAGGGGAAGGACCAAGGTAACTTTGCTGGCAGGCAATGTATTTTGTAATTGCTTCCACTTCTGGTGTATCAACAAAGGCGCACTGAACACGAACCGGTTCGCTGCCTCCTCCAAGTACGAGCATATCACCCTTACCAACCAGCTGCTGAGCACCAGCGCGATCCAAAATTGTACGGCTGTCAACCATAGCACTGACTTTAAAGGCCATACGGCCAGGGAAGTTTGCCTTGATGGTACCTGTAATGATATTGGTTGTAGGACGCTGAGTAGCAATGATCATGTGTATGCCCACGGCACGTGCCAATTGGGCAATTCTGCATATGGGCAATTCGATTTCTTTGCCTGCAGTCATGATAAGGTCGCCGAACTCATCAATAATAACGACAATATATGGCATGAAGCGATGACCGTTCTCCGGGTTCAAGTGACGTGACTTGAACTTTTCATTATATTCACGCAAATTACGAGCACCTGCTTTTTTTAGAAGATCGTAGCGGTTATCCATTTCCACACAAAGTGATTTAAGTGTCTGGACAACCTTTTGCACATCTGTTATGATAGGTTCATCACCTTCTGTTCCTTCCACCTGTGCCAGGAAGTGATTGATGATGGGGGAGTAGACACTGAATTCTACCTTTTTAGGGTCAACCATTACCAATTTTAATTCTGCCGGATGTTTCTTGTAGAGAAGCGATGTGAGTATAGCATTAAGTCCGACTGACTTACCCTGGCCGGTTGCACCTGCAACGAGAAGATGAGGCATTTTAGCCAGATCAACCATGTAGATTTCATTTGTAATGGTCTTGCCAAGTGCCATGGGCAGTTCAAATTGGGTTTCCTGGAATTTACGGCTATTTACAATGCTTTCCATGGATACAATCTGAGGGCGTGCGTTGGGAACTTCAATACCGATGGTACCTTTGCCAGGTATTGGTGCTATGATACGGATGCCCAAAGCTGACAATGAAAGTGCAATGTCGTCTTCGAGATTTCTGATTTTTGAGATGCGCACACCTGGGGCAGGAGTAATTTCGTAAAGGGTGATAGTTGGGCCTACAGTAGCCTTTATGCTGGATATCTTAACACCGAAGTCTGACAAAACCTGAATAATCCTATTCTTGTTCTGTTGTTGTTCCTCCATATCAATAGATGTATCCACATCATAATGCTTCAACAAATCCAGTGTTGGGTATTTATAGTTCTCTAAATCCAGTTTAGGGTCATAAGGTTCCAATTGTCTGCTCTCGTCAAGGTGAGCTTCTTCTTCTTCCTTGCCCTTGAGTACTGTCATAGTCTGCTCGCCAGAGATGTTTTCACTGCTTTTATCGGATATTGCAGGTCCATCTTGGTCAATTTCACCCTGAACTATTTGAATGTCTAAAGCAACATTTCCGTCATCTGGTGTAGCGGTATCCTTGGAACTGTCAACATCAATATCATTGAACTCGATTGTTGTGGCAGTATCCTCGTTTGCTAATTCTGACAAATTAGAATCAGGTTCTGTCAAATTCTTGTTATCAGTCTCTGACGAATCTGCAAGGCTGTCTTCTGTATCCACTGTTCCAGATTGGTTTTCATTATTCTTTGATTTTACCGATTTAATCAGTTCGATAGGCGCAAAAATCTTTCTTATAACCTTAATGGTTTTATCAGAGAGATAGATTAAATATCCCAATGCTATGCTAACAATGATGAAGAAAGTTCCGATGCTTCCTATTTTTGCCTCAAGAAAGTCAACTTGCGTATCGCCTATACCACCTCCAATTTTGATGGGGCTATATAATTTATCAAGAATATGCTGAAAAACGAATGAAGCCAATATTGACGACCATATCATCAGAACTGAACAATTCAGGAACCATTTCCACAATCTAACCTTGTATATGCGCATTATCCTGAAGGATGTTGCCAACAGGAAAAGAGGGATGAAGAATGATGAGACACCCCAACATTCGTTGACGAAAAACTTTGCGGTATCCAAACCAAGAGTTCCCATCCAATTGTGTGCTCTTTCACCTTCCACCCAAGTGGAATCTTCGGTTGCCGTGAAGAAATGAGACACAATACTCAAAAGAATGAAACTACTGATGACAAAAATAATGGCACCTATACAAAACCTGACGATTTCGCTCTTGGGCAATTCATCCGAACTGTCAGTGTTTCCTGTGGAGAAATTATCTTTTGCAAAGGACTTTTTGATTCTAGCAAGTAAACCCGATTTTTGTTGCGTAGTAACCTTGTCCCTGCTTCTTTTATCCGTATTTTTTGTTGTTTTTGTATTTGCCATAAGACTATTTGGATTTTCTTCTGCAAATTTAGTGGAAAAAAACGTAAATAGTGAGCATTTGTTGTTTTTTTTCATAATTTTGTACTCGATTAACCCAAATTAAATTATTGCATACTGCTCTATTGTAACAAATAAATATGAAGACACTGGTGACAAGATACGACAAGAAGAGTATAGGCGAATTACCTATAATTCAATTTCAAGGTCGGATAATTGTTATCCAAAGCAAGGAAGAAGCAAAAAAAGCTGTTGATTATCTTTTATCACAAAAAATCATAGGCATAGATACGGAAACCAAGCCAGTTTTTAAGAAAGGTGCAGCAATGAACAAGGTTGCGCTGCTACAGGTTTCCACAGATGATACATGTTTCCTTTTCAGATTAAATTATATTGGATTTACAGATGATTTGGTTCGTTTAATGAGCGATGAAAAGGTTATTAAAGTAGGGTTGTCGTTAAAGGATGACTTCATGCAGTTAAACAGACGAAAGGCATTTACAGCAGGCAAATATGCGGAATTACAGACAATTGTCAAGGAAATGGGAATTGCTGATCAATCGTTACAAAAACTATTTGCCAATTTTTTCAGAAAGAAAATAAGTAAATCACAGCAATTGTCCAATTGGGAGACAGATGTTTTGACAGAATCTCAAAAAATATATGCTGCAACAGATGCGTGGGCGTGTGTCAAGTTGTACGAGGAGATTCAACGACTGGAGAGTACTGGATATATGTTGGATATAATCCCCGATCCTAATGCTATTTCACCGCAACAGCCTGAAGTACAGGCAAGGCCCAGGTCATCCAATAGCATGAAAGATGCTAAAAAAGTAAAGCGAACTAACACGTCAAGAAAACGTATAAAGCAAGCAATTTAGCATAGTGACAAAAAATATAAACAACATTTGACAATAGATAAGCAGAATGGTTGAATTAAAAACAATTTTCCTAAAAAGGGGGAAAGAGGATAGTCTGGTCAGAAATCATCCATGGATATTTTCTGGTGCTATACATCATTCGGACAGTGAACTGCAAGAGGGAGATAAAGTAAGAGTATTAAACTCTGAAGGTAAATTTATTGCCATTGGACATTGGCAGATTGGAAGTATTGCAGTTAGAGTTCTCTCGTTTAACGACGAGGAAATAGACTCGGCATTTTATGAAAAGCGCCTTGCAACGGCATTGGACGTAAGGAAGAGCATAGGATTGCTTCGCAATAGTGATACTAATGGTTCTAATAGGAACTCAACATACAGACTGGTTCATGGCGAAGGCGACTATCTTCCAGGTTTAGTTATAGATGTATATGAGGATACGGCCGTGATGCAGGCACATAGCGTAGGTATGCACGTTGACCGTATACTTATTGCCAATTCACTGAAAACGATTATGGGTGACCAGCTCAGAGCAATATACTATAAGAGTGAAACCACTTTGCCATTTAAAGCAGATTTGAATCAGGAAAACGGTTTTCTGGCGGGACATTCACACAATGACATTGCTGTTGAGAACGGCTTGAAGTTTCATATTGACTGGCTGAAAGGACAAAAGACTGGTTTCTTTGTAGATCAAAGAGATAATAGGTCTCTGTTAGAGCAATACTCTAAAGGCAGAAAAGTCTTGAATATGTTCTGCTACACAGGTGGGTTCAGTGTATACAGTATGCGTGGAGGTGCTAATCTGGTACATAGTGTAGACAGTAGCGCCAAAGCGGTTGAACTGGTTAACAAGAATATTGAATTGAACTTTCCTGGTGACAGCAGACACCAGGCCTTTGCTGCAGATGCTTTCAGGTTCCTGGATGAAATGACAACGGAATATGATCTCGTTGTGCTGGATCCGCCGGCTTTTGCCAAGCATAGAGATGCACTCAAGCAAGCCCTTAGAGGATACACAAAACTTAATGCCAAAGCAATGGAGAAGATGCCTAAGGGCAGTATACTGTTTACATTCTCATGCTCACAGGCTGTAAATAAGGATCAATTCCGCACTGCTATTTTCTCAGCAGCAATGCAAGCCGGTAGGAACATCCGTATTCTGCATCAGTTGCACCAGCCGGCGGACCATCCCATAAATATTTATCATCCTGAAGGAGAGTATCTAAAAGGATTGGTGGTGTACGTTGAGTAATCATATAGACTCAAAATAATTAATACATTATCTCAATGAATATAAAGACAAGACTTACCATTTTAAACTTCCTTGAGTTTGCTGTTTGGGGAGGTTATTTGACAAGCATGGGCGGATATCTGGCAAATGTGGGTTTAGGTGCCTATATCGGTTATTTTTATTCAGTACAGGGGTTTGTTTCCCTTTTAATGCCAGCCTTGATGGGAATCGTTGCCGATAGATGGATACAGGCTCAGAAGGTGTTAAGCATGTGTCATTTTTTGGCAGGCGCTATGATGCTCGTTGCATATCTTTATTGTATTCTTTCTGGCGATAATGTTGAATTTCCAGTGCTATTTTGTTTGTACACAGTGAGTGTGGCATTCTTCATGCCAACAATAGCATTGACAAATTCTGTTTCATACAATGCCTTGGACAAGGCAGGACTGGATTCTGTAAAAACATTTCCTCCTATTCGCGTCTTTGGTACGATAGGTTTTATTGTATCTATGTGGATAGTTGATTTGGCCGGTTGGCAGACAACATCCAACCAGTTTATGTGGAGTGGGGGATTATCCTTAATTCTTGCCCTTTATGCTTTGACATTGCCACAGTGTGCTACGGGCAGAAATGTTGTTAACCAGACTTTGTTACAATCATTGGGGCTAGAAGCCTTCAAGTTGTTCAGGAACTACAGGATGGCCTTGTTTTTCATTTTCTCAATGCTTTTGGGTTGCTGTCTGCAAATTACAAACGGTTATGCAGGTCCCTTCCTGCAATCATTCGGCATAGATGAAACGTATAAGGTAACATTCGGAGTAGAGCATTCTAATATTTTGATTTCCCTTTCTCAAATCAGTGAAACTCTATGCATACTGCTGATCCCTGTGTGCCTGAGTAAATTCGGAATCAAGCGTGTTATGCTTATGGCCATGATAGCATGGGTACTGAGGTTCGGTTTCTTTGCTATAGGTAATCCCGGTAATGGAGTTTGGTTACTGATACTGAGTATGATTGTATATGGTATTGCGTTTGATTTCTTTAATATCAGCGGTTCATTGTTTGTAGATAAGGAAACGGATCTCAGTATTAGAAATTCTGCCCAGGGGCTGTTTATGATGATGACAAATGGATTTGGTGCCTCATTGGGCATGCTTGCAGCAGGATGGGTGATGAACATCTATACCATAAACGAGAATGGTTTGATGATAAGTAATGAAACTACGGGTGGATGGACGATGGCATGGAGCATTTTTGCAGCATATGCCTTAATTGTTGCTATCGCATTTTCTATATTATTCAAATATGAGCATTCCAATAACCAGGAGTAAATATAGTTTCGGTGGAGATGAAAGAGATAAGGTATTTTTATGATCCCCTGCTATCAGGCAACCTGCCAGAAGAGGAAGCAAAACATGTCGTGCGTGTTTTGCGCATGAAAGAAGGGGATAAGATAAATCTGATGGATGGCTGTGGACATTTCTATGAAGCGGAAATTACCACGGCTGCCAATCATCGTTGCCTATACAGGATATTGGAGAAGTGCGAACAGACTAAAGCCTGGAATGGTGAGATACATCTTGCGGTAGCCCCAACCAAATTGAATGACAGGATAGAATGGATGGCAGAAAAGGCTACTGAAATAGGGTGGGATAGACTATCGTTTCTGAATTGTCAATTTTCAGAACGCCGAACCATCAAGACGGACCGTATAGAGAAAATAGTGATTTCTGCTACAAAGCAATCACACAAAGCATGGGTTCCGAAGGTCGATGAAATGACTTTATTCAATGATTTTGTAAGGTTACACGGCCTTCCAGAAGGTTCTGCTGATGATGGCATACAGCGTTTCATTTGCCATTGTTATGAAGGTGAAAAGGAACATTTGAAAAATGTTTTACAAAAAGATAGGAAAAGTATCGTTTTGATTGGTCCTGAGGGTGATTTTTCTGTAAATGAGGTTACATTGGCACAAAAGTATGGTTTTAAGCCAGTAACGCTTGGGACAAGTCGTCTTCGTACAGAAACGGCCGCTCTTGTTGCTGTTCACTTGATGCAGTTGGCCAAATCGTGATTATTTTTTCAGCATATTACCCAAAGCATCATAAAACTACATATCACAATGAAGATGGACAGTTTGATTAAGTTATATAGCATATACGCAGGAGAAGAACCCTCAAGTTGCGAAACAATTGCTGCTGCCGGAAGTAATCGTCAATATTACAGAATTACATCCAGAGACAAAAGCAGGACTGTGATAGGTGTAGCAGGAACTTCTTTTGAGGAAAACCAAGCCTTTATATATCTTTCTCAACATTTCAAGTCCATTGGGCTACCCGTGCCCGAGGTATTTGCAGTAAGCGATAATGGTTTGGATTATCTGCAAACAGATTTAGGGCATATGTCTCTCTATGATGCATTAAAAGTGGGTAGGGAAAACGCCGACGGATATTCTCAGCAGGACATAGAGCTTTTGAAGCGCACTATCAGATTATTGCCTAAAATACAAGTCTGTGGAGGAACTGGTTTGGATTTCAGCCAATGCTATCCTGTAGAGAGTATGGATGAGCAGAATATTTTGTTCGACCTTAATTATTTCAAATACTGCTTCCTGAAAACGACTAGTGTAGAGTTCAATGAAGTAAAGTTAGAGAGTTGCTTTCAGGAAATGTCCAAATGCTTAGGAAGGTACGATGGCAATTATTTCATGTATCGTGACTTCCAGGCAAGAAATGTTATGCTGAATACTGAGAATGAACCATGTTTTATTGATTACCAAGGAGGGCGTAGAGGTCCCTTGCAATATGACCTGGTTTCCTTTCTCTGGCAAGCTTCATCGCATTTCAGCACAGAGATTAGAAATACACTAGTAGACGAATATATAAGTAGTCTACGTCAATATATTGATTTTGATGAAGCGGAATTCAGGAAGAGCATATCGCAATGGGTATTGTTTCGTATTCTGCAGGTATTAGGTGCTTACGGTTTCAGAGGAAAATATGAACGAAAGAAGTATTTTTTGAACAGTATTCCAGCCGCAATTAGTAATCTGCACGACATCCTTGAGGAGCCGGGTTCTTGTCCATATCCATATCTGTACGAGATACTAAGGAATCTGGCGGAATTACCAGAATTCAACAAGGGAACTAATGTTGATATATCTAAATCTGCACCCACTATATCAAGCTATGATAACCAGGGGGTACTGAAAGTAAAAGTGTTTAGCTTTTCTTACAGGAAAGGAATACCTCTGGATGATTCCGGAAATGGTGGTGGTTATGTCTTTGATTGCCGCAGCACGCACAATCCAGGGAGGTACGAACCATATAAGAACTTAACGGGATTGGACAAACCCGTTATAGATTTTCTTGAAACTGACGGTGAAATCACCACATTTTTATCTTCCGTATATAAACTTGCAGATGCACATGTGTGTCGTTATATGGAACGCGGGTTCACATCGCTCATGTTCTGTTTTGGCTGTACAGGTGGACAACACAGGAGTGTGTACAGTGCACAGCACTTAGCTGAGTATATTAATAACAAGTACGGAATTGAAGTATCAATAGTACACCGAGAACAAGGAATTTCGCAAATACTTCAGTTAAGAAGAAAAGCAATGATTTTTGCGGCTGGTTTGGGCACACGTCTTAGACCATTGACAGATGATAAACCGAAGGCATTAGTAGAAGTGTCTGGAAAAACTCTGTTGGAGCACGTAGTACACAAGTTAGTTTCCAATGGTTTTAACGATATAGTTATCAATGTGCATCATTTTGCCGAACAGATTGAAGATTGGGTTGAGATGTATAAATCCAATGCATTTATAAAGGATAATAACGTACGTTTTTATATCTCCGACGAACGCAACAAACTTCTTGATACTGGTGGTGCTATATCAAATGCCTCGCATATGCTTGTTTCAGGCAATCCAGAGCAGAGATTCCTTGTGCATAATGTCGATATTCTCTCAAATATTAAGATAGATCATTTATTAAGTTTTTCACCCAAGGATGCTGATGCGATTCTTTTGGTATCCAAGCGCGAGACAACAAGATATCTTGTTTTCAATGCAAATATGGAACTCGTTGGCTGGATAAACACACAGACTGGCGAAGTTAAAAGTCCCTATGAATCAGTTAAGTCCCAACTTATGGATGCTAATAATAAATGCTTAGACTTAAATGGTTATCATTTGCGGGCCTTTGCCGGTATTCATATGATAGGTACTGTTGTATTTAATTTTATGCCTGTTACAACGGAGAAGTTCAGCATTATAGATTTCTATTTGAATAATTGTACACGACTAAAGATTCTTGGTTATGAACCAGATAACTTGCAATTAGTAGATGTAGGAAAACTGGATTCCTTGGCATGTGCTGAACAGTTCCTATTGGACAATCGATAATACGCATTATGTTTACTATTGGAATTCTATTTGGGGAATTCTCATTGCGAGCACAAGTTATTTCAAAATGTTTACCGTAGAGGTTGGCTAGATCATGATAGGCGCATTTCGTACAATTGATGCCAACACAACTCGCCCTTGGGGGCAAACTCTAGCTACCGGAAATATCCGATGACCCACTATTCTATTAAATGCTCAGCAATTATATAACAAAAGAGAGTTCATTATTGAACTCTCTTAATGCTTTTTAATTACATTTTTGTGATTCGGAAGGGGCTCGAACCCTTGACCCGCAGCTTAGAAGGCTGCTGCTCTAATCCAACTGAGCTACCGAACCATCCTTGATGTAATCATGCAAAATCAAGGTTGTCCCCGTGTTTGCGAGTGCAAAGGTATAAACTTTCGTCTAATAATCCAAATAAATAAACAGTTTTTTCAGATAGATACTAATTATAAAGAACTTTAACAACGTAATAGTTCATACATAAATCATCTGTACTGTTAATCTTCTGCATTCAATAACCATTATTGCTATCAGAACACACCATTTCAAATTGCAATACCACCTAACTGCGGCTTAGCTGAAATCCGGTTTGAGATAGGTTCATGTCTACGAATCTTGCTCGTGGGTTGGGAGGATTATTCGTTAGTATCTCCCTTATTCGCAATGCTGCGGAGGAATCCTTAGCTATCATATAGAGGAACCCGCCACCTCCGGCACCAGGCAGTTTCAGACCTAGGCAATAGTCCTGCACCTTTTCAATAATTGATTGCACGCATTGTGGATTGGTTCCGCTGTCGAGGAGTTGGTTCTGTTGCCATGTCTTTCCCACAAGAGTACCCAGTTGTTGGAAATTTCCCCTTGTAATGGCCTGTGCCATATTTTGTGCATGCTCCTTCATCTCGCCAAGCAGTTGCATGCGTTCCGTATCGTATAGGAACATGCCACGCACTATTTCCGCCAATATAGCCTTGGCTGTTCGTGTAATGCCTGTGTAGTAAAGCAGATGGCAGGATTGGTACTGGGAGTCGGTGAAGAGATTGTTGCTCAGCCATGAAACCTCAGGCGTCTGCTCGAATCCACTTTGGGTGGTTAGCATTTTCACGCCATGCAGTATACCACCATATTGGTCCTGCCAACCACCGCCAGTCGTAAGCAGTTGTTCCAGTACAAGAGTACGGTTGCAGATATCGTTCTTGTTCCAGGCCAGCGAGCAGAAGTCACTAAGAGAGCCTAACACCGTGGCCGCTAGGATGGAACTTGTTCCCAATCCGCTGCCAGCAGGTATGGCACTTAGTAATGTGATTTCTATACCGCATCCAAAGTCCTTGAGTTGGTCTTCCAGAGATTTGTATTTTCTGGCACAGAAACGAGGCAGGAAACCCGCCAGTGCCAATGCCGCCTTGGGTATGGAGAAAGGTGAACCCACCTTGTTGAACGCTGAAAGTTCATCCCATGTGGATACAATCTCCATGGCACCCAGATCGATGCTTCTCAATATGATGTGGTGCTGCAAGGAAGGTTTGATATAGCATTGCAATGGAGGCTGACCATTTAGTTCTATGGCTATGTTCACCACGTTGCCCCCCGAAGTGAGGCAATACGGAGGCGTATCAGACCAACCGCCAGCCAGGTCTATACGTACAGGACTTCTACCCCACACTATCTGGTCGCTGAATACCGCCATGGCGGGTTCCTGCTTGTGCGCCAGAAGGCCCTGTGTGAGTCCTTCGGCCAGCAGGGAAAATGCCTGTCTCTCTTCTTGCACACCATCCTTCCCATTGAGGTTCAGCAGACGTGAGCGGAACATGTGGTCGTTGATTCGCTTAAGCAAAGGTTCGGTCTCGGGAAGTGTTTCAGGTACAGGTACATTCAGGTTGTGGAATTCGTGTGCCAGATCTTCGAGATTGGTCTGATAAAAGATGCTGCATCTGTGATTGAGAGCCAATGCAGTGAGATTGGCCTTACGAAATTCCAGGCGTTGCTTGTGCAAGCGAAGAAGGTTTGCTCTGTCGCTGATTTCATTTGCAGAAAGACGTTCACACTTTCTCCATTTGTCTGTCATCTCTTCCGTAGAATCTGATATCATCCACTGGAGCATGTGTCCCATCTCTTCAACATCGCTGCATACGGGGAAGATACGACTGTTTTGCAAGTCGGCAAAGCCCTCTATCTCCTCGGCAGAGATACCACGTTCTGAAAGCCATTCATTGACAGCACGACCAAGATATTCGGTAGAAGTGTCGCGCAAGTCACCACGCATAGCGTCGTTAAATCCATAGGGGCGCAGTACCCACTGGTCCTCTCCCAATGGAACAACATCGACACAGACACCGGGAGAAAGCGTTATTGTCCATTCGTTGCTGGGAACTCCAGTAATAATATTCTCATGAGTCAAGGTCCATGTTGAAGGAATCCAGGAGTTCTCTATCCAAGTGTTGTGGTTTGTTGGTGAGAACTTAATATCGTGGAAACAATTCTGGGTAAAGATGCTTGGGTGAGCCTTTACTCCCAGATGCATTATGGCACGCTGGTCATACACAAGATTCTGTATGGCCATGGTCGACCCTATCATTTCGCGCGAAGTGCCATAATGATAGAACTCGCCGCTCTGAAGGGGCAGTATGGCAACCCTCAAACCATTGATTTCCGTGTCTGTGACGGTTGGATTCTCGCCAAGTGCCTGTCCGAAGTCGCTATATAGGTCGTAGTTCAAGATCTCACCACCCTCGCCCGTACTCTTCTGCATGAGCATATTGACCGCTTTGTCAGACAGAAGCCAGATGCCTATGTCCATGAGGAACAGATGTGTCTGCATCAATTCTCCCAACTTCTCTACCGATGGTTTCTGCAAGACAAAGTCAAGCACCTCTGGCGTTTCTCTTCTGGAAAGGAACACCCCATGGTTCTTTGCCACAGAAGGGTCTGCCCAGAGACCGTAGCATACGACATCGGCATCAGGAATCTGTTGCAGCTTGCCAGCACGGATATATACATCGCCCGAAGCAATCAAGGTGCGCAAGCCCTCAGGTGCAGCATTCATTATTCGCTGGTAAAGGGGCAATTGCAGTTGCAGAAGATTTTGCCCTATGCGCTGACCGCGTTCCCACCGGAATACGGGTATGGGTGTGAGGACCTTGCCGCTTGGAGCATAGGCTGGCAATCTGCGGCTTTGGCCTCCGGCATGCATCAGTATGCGTTTTTCTGCGGAAAGCCATTCTTCAAAGCTCTGTTGCGGAGCCTCATTCTGATGGCATGCCTCCAGAAGCCAGTTTGTCCCGCCTCCGCTACCAAGTCGTGATCCGACAGGATCGGAGGTACAGAAATATTCCTCGCGGCTGACACCAGCCACCTCATGGAAGCACTCAACCAGATTGGGAGGAAGGGATAATAGTTTCTTCATATCCTTGACTTATTCAGAAAACTGCTTTATGCGTTGTTCTTCGGAAAGTTTGCAGATTAGCAGAGTATTGTCCTTCTCTGCCACGATGTATCCCTCCAGTCCCTGCACTACTACCCTACGCTCTTCGCTACAATGTATCACACAGTCGCGTGTTTCATAGGTTTTAACGTTCTCGCCAATAATGGCATTGCCGCTCTTGTCGCGAGTCACATTTTCGCGCAGAGAACCCCATGTGCCCAAGTCGCTCCACCCGAATGATGCTGGGAAGCAGTATATTTCCTCTGACTTCTCCAAGATGGCATAATCCACGGATATGCTCTCGCACTTGGGAAACTCCTCGTTGATGGTATCCTGCTCTTTTGCGGTACCATATATGGGCAGAAGGTTTTCAAAGATCTCGTTGATTTCAGGTGCATAAACCCTAAGGGCATTTACTATGGTGCTGACGTTCCAGATGAAGATGCCGGCATTCCATAGCATGTTAGGCTTGCGAATGTACTTTTCTGCAGTGGAAAGGTCGGGTTTCTCCTTGAAGGCGTCTACACGGTATATTTCCTTGTTTCTAACCGAAGGGCAACTCATATCCGTCTGTATGTAACCGTATCCGGTTTCCGGTCGTGTGGGCTTCATGCCCAGTGTGATGATAGCGTCCGAGGTGGAGGCAAAGTCCACGGCGCTGCTCACTACACGCCTGAACTCTGTTACATCCAAAATCAGATGGTCGGAAGGACTTACAACGATCGTAGCCTTGGGGTCAATGCTTTTTATTCGCCACGAAGCGTATGCTATGCACGGTGCGGTGTTCCTTCGGCAAGGTTCAAGCAGGATGTTCTCTGCAGGCACCTCGGGCAGCTGCTTCATCACTTGTTCCCTGTATGCCTGGCTTGTGACCACCCACACGTTCTCTGCAGGTATCAATCCCCTGAAACGGTCCACGGTCATCTGTATGAATGTACGTCCCGTACCCAGAACGTCAACAAACTGCTTGGGGCACTCCGGTGTGCTCATGGGCCAAAATCGGCTTCCTATGCCCCCAGCCATGATTACGAGGTGAGTATGCTGCCTTAACGTTGATACGCTATTCATTGCTGTCTGTTGGTAGTTTACTGTTAATAATGGTTGTACTGCCTATTCCCTATAACTTTACCTTCTTCACAATACCGTCCCATGCCTTCAGTTTTACGGACAATGTGATGTCGTGGGCCAGGTTGTTCTTCACTTTTTCTGATTCGGGTGCAAGTTCACGTATTGCATCGGCAGGTATGCGGATGTCGGTAGTCAGGTTCTCGCCCGAGAAATTAGCCACCACAAGGTAGGTTTTATTTCTGTCACTACGCAAGAAGGCATACTGTCTGTCCAGGTGTCCGTTCACATACATCAGATCCCAGAAGAGTCCCTCGCTGAATGCAGGTTCTTCTTCTGCCAGACGCAAGGTCTGTGTGTAGAACTCCTTGAGTTTCTTCTCCTCATCGGTAAGCAGGGCACCGTCAAACTTTCCGCCGTTGCGCCAGCGGCGAATGGAATCCACCGTCCAGTAGTCGAATATGGTGGTACGTCCGTCCTCGCCCGAGAATCCCTCGCTGTCCATACCCTTCTCGCCAAGTTCCTGACCGAAGTATATCATCATTGGATTGGTGTTCATCAGTGTGCTCACGAGCATCATGGGGCGGCCTTTCTTTGCATCGCCGGCAAAGAAATCGCTTGCTATTCGCTGCTCGTCATGATTCTCCAGGAAGTTGAGCATGTGTCCCTGTATGTCCTCCACACTCTGCCAGCATGCAGTCAGTTCCTTGGCCGAGCACCATCCGGCACAAACGGCCTTTAGCTTGTCGTAGAGCCCCACCTTGTCATAGAGGTAATCGAAATGTCCGCGGAAGATGTAGTCGCGGTACAGTTGCGGGTTGTACACCTCTGCTATGAAGATGATGTCGGGGAATTTCTCCTTGACCTGGGGTATTACCCACTCCCAGAACTCCACAGGTACCATTTCCGCCATGTCACAACGGAAACCGTCCACGCCCTTCTCTGCCCAATAGAGCAGTATCTGCAGCATCTTGCGGTAGGTATTGGGACCGTAGTTCAGTTTCACCGTCTCGTACCAGTCGTTTCTGCCTGGCCATGCAGAGAAGACATCGTTGCCCGTGGCTTTTGCAGGATTCTCCTCATATAGATTGGACTTTGCACGTTCCTCCTCGCTCAGGATGTTGTCCAGATGCAGAGGTTCGCCCATGTAGTAGAAGTTGTTCTCTGGAGAGTAGTTGAGCGAAACATCATCACCCTCACCCAGGTCCAGACATCCCTCGGGACATGCATCAGAGTGGTATTCACGTGCAACGTGGTTGGGCACAAAGTCCTGAATGACCTTCATGCCAGCCTTGTGCGTGCGCTCAATGAGAGCTTCCCATTCCTTTATGCGCTCAGGCACCTTTGTGGCCAGGTCGGGGTCCACGTCGTAGTAGTCCTTGATGGCATAGGGACTGCCGGCACGGCCTTTCACCACCTCGGGGTGGTCCTTGCGTATGCCATAGCGGCTATAGTCGGTTTGTGTGGCATGCTCTATGATGCCGGTATACCAGATGTGTGTCACGCCCATGGCCTTGATGTCGGCAAGAGCCTTTTGCGTAAATGCCGACATGGTGCCACATCCGTTCTGACTCTTGCTTCCGTGGGGTACCGGGTGCTCCACATTGGCACCGAACAAACGGGTAAATACTTGATATATGTTCATGGTTGTAATTGTTTCCTGATTATATGTTTATACGTACTTTATGTCTATGCATGCATCACCACGGCATCCTTCGCTATCTTGGTTATCATGCCTGTCAGTGCTTGGCCAGGACCACACTCCACAAACTCGGTGGCGCCGGCTTCTACCATAGCCTCCACCTCCTGCGTCCAGCGAACGCTGGCGGTCAGTTGGTCAATGAGATTCTGCTTTATCTCTTCCGGGTTGATGTGAGCCTTGCCGTCCACGTTCTGGTAAACAGGGCATGTGGGCACATGGAACTGCGTTACAGCTATAGCTGCTTCCAGTTCGTCCTTGGCTGGCTGCATCAGCGGACTGTGGAATGCACCTCCTACAGGCAGCATCAGGGCACGACGGGCACCAGCCTCCAGCAATTTCTCGCATGCCGCCTCGACTGCCTCCTTGTTTCCGCTTATCACCAGTTGCCCAGGGCAATTATAATTGGCAGCAACCACCACACCTTTCCCTGCCAAAGCAGTTACATCGGCGCATATCTGCTCTATCTTTTCGTCTTCCATCCGCATCACTGCAGCCATGCCTCCAGGGGCGGCCTCGCATGCCTTCTGCATGGCCAGGGCACGGGCGTATACCAGTTTCAGACCGTCTTCAAAATCCAGTACACCGGCAGCCACCAGTGCGCTGAACTCGCCCAGTGAATGTCCGCCAACCATGTCGGGACAGAACTTCTCGCCCATGCATTTTGCCATAACCACACTGTGCAGGAATACGGCAGGCTGAGTAACCTTAGTCTGTTTCAGCGCCTCGGCATCGCCCTCAAACATTATGTCTGTCAGACGGAACCCAAGTATTTCGTTGGCCTTTTCCATCATCTCCCTGGCCACTGCATTGCTCTCGTACAGGTCCTTGCCCATACCAGTGAATTGTGCTCCCTGACCGGGAAAAACAATAGCTTTCATATGTTAAGTATCTTAATAATTTTGTTACGTATGCATTACGCATATGCGTACACGCATTCATTATATGATACGCAAAGATAAGAAAAAAAAGCAATAGAGGCAAAAATATATGCTATTGTTTACTATATAATCATAAAAAACCTTAACTTTGTTCAAGAAATCATAAATAGAGACTAAAAAAGGTATCGTTGACTGGTCATACGTTCGTCGTTGCACGCTAATCTTTCACCAACTGCAATCCCCACATCCTATGAAATACGAGAAGATTGTCAATGATTTGGCTCAAGAGGTTTTTGATGCCATCGCTCCCCGTGTCACCCCCGAGGACATGGAAAGAGTGCGCCAGGCATACCTCCTTGCCAAGGAAGCCCATGCGCCACAAAGGCGCAAGTCTGGCGAGCCCTACATCCTTCATCCCATCTCCGTGGCGCTAATCGTGGCCAAGGAACTTCAGTTGGATGCCAATACAGTCATTACCGCCTTCTTGCACGATGTAGTAGAGGATACGCAATACACGGTGGAGGACATACGCCAGCGTTTCGGCAATGATGTGGCAGGACTTGTAAATGTGGTCACCAAGCAGAAGAAGGAGACCTACCACACCACCAAGCAGGTGGATAACTACCAGCAGATTCTGGCATCGCTGCACTACGACATCAGGGCAGTAATGGTGAAGATCAGCGACCGTCTGCACAACATGCGCACACTGCAGTCCATGCGCCCCGACAAGCAGATGAAGATAGCCGGCGAAACGGATTGCTTCTATGCTCCGCTGGCCAACCGACTGGGACTCTTTGAGGTGAAGTCTGACCTCGAAAACCTTTCCTTCAAATATCGTTGCGAACTGGAATATGGCGACATAGCACAGTGGCTGGAGCTGGACGAGGCACAGAACCGCGAGCGCCTGCAGAACTTCTGCAAGGACGTGCGAGGCACGTTGCGCGACCATGGAATCCAGTGCGAGGTAAAGACCTTCTGGCGACGCCCCTACTCCATCTGGCGCAGGATGAAGCAGTCCAATCTGGACTTCTGGCACCTGCCCAACAGATACTACATCCGTATCACTTTCTGGGAGGATACCCTGGACGACCCTCTGACCGACAAGGAAACGTGCCTGAAGATATACAACCTGCTTACACGCGATTTCCGCGAAAGGCCTGGCAGTTTCATAAATCAGATAGAACAGCCCAAGGAAAACTCCTATCAGTGCCTGCGCATGATGCTGCTTTCACCAGGTGGCATATGGGAGGACGTGCAGATATGTTCGGCCAACATGGTGAAGGCCAGCCAGGTGGGGTGCATCAACGAGATTGGCAACAACATTGGCAACTGGGTGAAGCGCTTCCGCAAAGTACTGGAGGATATTGTCTCGCAGGGCAACGAGGCCTTTTTCCTTGAACACATATCATCAAGTCTATACTACGACGACATTACCGTCTTCTCGCCCAACGGCGACAGTTTCATCCTGCCCAAGGACAGTACAGTACTTGACTACGCCTTCAAACAGGGCGACAATATCGGAGCACATGCCCACTACGCCTATGTTAATGGCATACTATGCAGCGTAAAGACTGTCCTTCATGGAGGTGATTGCGTGAAACTCGTCACATCGCCCGAGATTGGACCTCGAAAGGACTGGATAGACCATTGCCAGACGTATGCCGCCAAGCGATACTTGCGTCTTTTCCTCAAGGAAAGACGCAAGATAAGGGGCGGTGTCTGCCGTTGCCCGCTATGCAAACCTTTGCCAGGCGGAGAGGTAATAGGAATCAGGGTTCATGGACACAAGGCTCAAACCGACGAGTACGAGAACATCACCCTGCATCGCCGTTCGTGCCCCGAGGCAATACGCCTTTCCAGCAAGTATGGCGACGACGTCGTTAGCGTAAACTATGCCAACGACCCCTCTGCCCCCCCGATAGTGGAAAACACGCACACCTCCATTACCATCAACCGCATAGGCTTCTCCTACCCCATCACCCTGGAGATAACCGGTGTGGACCGCCACAGCCTGCTCATGGACCTTACTTCCGAGATAGCCCACCGCCTGCATCTCAACATGGACTCGCTCTGCATCAGTACCGTCGATTGCATTGTCAACTGCCGAGTGGTAATCATGGTTCACAGCGTGTCGGAAATGGTCAGTGCCATAGCACACATCAGCAAGATTCCAGGCATAGAATCGGTACGCCAGTTATTGCAGTGATTTTGCAGACATACGCTGCAACACACGCCTCCCCGGGACTGACACGAGAGGCTTTTGATGTGAAATAGATGTAATTTATCGTTCCGATACAAAGTTTCTTGTCAAGAATGCCTGTTATTCCAAAATAAATGCTTACCTTTGCACTCGGAAACAAACGGGAATAGCTCAGTTGGTAGAGCACTGGTCTCCAAAACCAGGTGTCGGGAGTTCGAGCCTCTCTTCCCGTGCAAGCAAAATAGAGTTTAGAGATTTCGAGACACGTTCCATAAAAGGATGTGTCTCGTTTATTTTTTAGCATGCAACTTCGTCTTGGATTAACGCTTTTTTGTTGCTATCAGCCGTTTGCCGAATGACTATTAGCGGTTAATTTAACGGCTATTAGCCGTTCGCTTAACCGCTGATAGCGGTAAATTATACAACTAAAGACGCCCGAAGGATAACCTTCGGGCGCCAAGATGTTATAACGGTTTGTTGGATTAGCCGTTAACCTTCTTCATGTGTGCGATCAGCTCGAGAACCTTGTTAGAGTAACCGATCTCGTTGTCGTACCAGCTAACAACCTTAACGAAGGTGTCAGTCAGAGCGATACCAGCCTTAGCGTCGAAGATAGAAGTACGAGTGTCACCCAAGAAGTCTGCAGATACAACCTCCTCGTTGGTGTAGCCGAGTACACCCTTCAGCTCGTTCTCAGAAGCCTCCTTCATTGCAGCGCAGATCTCCTCGTATGTAGCGGGCTTAGCCAGATTTACGGTCAGGTCAACTACAGATACGTCCAGAGTGGGAACGCGGAAAGCCATACCGGTCAGCTTCTTGTTCAACTCGGGAATAACCTTACCTACAGCCTTAGCAGCACCGGTAGAAGAGGGGATGATGTTGCCAGCAGCAGCGCGGCCACCACGCCAGTCCTTCAGAGAGGGACCGTCAACGGTCTTCTGAGTAGCAGTAGTAGAGTGAACAGTTGTCATCAAACCGTCAACAATACCCCACTTGTCGTTCAGCACCTTAGCAACGGGAGCCAAGCAGTTGGTGGTGCAAGATGCGTTAGATACGAACTGAGTACCCTTCTCATACTTGTCGAAGTTAACACCGCATACGAACATTGGAGTGTCGTCCTTAGAAGGAGCAGACATTACAACATACTTAGCACCAGCCTCGATGTGACCCTGAGCCTTGTCCTTTGACAGGAACAGACCAGTTGACTCAACAACGTACTCAGCCTCGATCTCGTTCCACTTCAGGTCAGCGGGGTTGCGCTCTGCAGTTACACGGATAGCCTTGCCGTTAACGATCAGCTTGCTGTTCTCAACGTCAGCCTCGATAGTACCCTCGAACTGGCCGTGCATGGTGTCATACTTCAGCATGTATGCCAAGTAATCAACGGGGCACAGGTCATTGATACCTACGATCTCGATGTCTTCACGAGTCTGAGCAGCACGGAATACGAAACGACCGATACGGCCGAAACCATTAATACCTACTTTTGTTGCCATTTCTTTTTAATTTAAATTTTAAAAATGAAAAACTATGGTTTATTAACTCTATATTCTTTTTAATATGAATACGCAAAAAGCCATACTGGAATAGGGATTGCCGATTACTTCGGACTAACCGCAATTACAGTACTCGGCACTCTTGCAAGCTACAAGCATAAGCATTGTTAGCAGGCAAATGGCTGCGATTATGGACTTTTTATGCACTTTTATATTCGTTCTTTGCGCAAATTTACAAATTTCTTTTTAATTTCGTTGCGCAATTGACAAATAAAATTTATCAAACACACGTAATTAACTACTCTATTTATCAAAATCAAATAGTAAATAGCACATTCCTACAAGATTTCAAAGCCTTCGCAATGAAGGGCAATGTGGTGGACATGGCTGTCGGTGTAATCATTGGCGGTGCTTTCGGCAAAATCTATTCCTTATGGTCAAGGGCATTGCCAAGCTGACAACCAAGAAGAAGGAAGAACCCAAGCCAGCACCTCCTGCACCATCTGCCGAGGAGAAACTGCTGACAGAAATCCGCGACCTGCTGAAGAACAAGTAACCGTAGGCTAACGGCAAAAAAAATAAAATAAGGAATCTCCGTCAGAGGGGATTCCTTATTAATTTATATAGGTGGTTTCTATAAATCAGCTTGTCTCTCTGTCTGCTATAGTTTGAAACAAATCTGTACGGAACCAGCCTGAATCTATTCGGCACTCGCCTGTGCCGTCTCCTTCTGCTCCTTCTTTACGAGTTTGGGTATCCTGATGGGATCGCCGGTGTGTATGATGTTGGGGTCCTCGAATTTATTGAACACGATGAGATAGCGCACAAGATTCTGGTCGCCCAACTCCTTTCGTGCAATGCGGTAGAGCGTTTCTCCCACCTGCATGTGATGCACATAGCCGGCATCGCCCACAATCCAGTATTCGCCACCGGGCACTTGGGGGAAATACTTTGCTATTTCTGCTGGATCCTCCTGTGGTGCAGCGGGAACTGCGGGGGATGGCGCAAGTGTGGAGTCGACGGCAGAGGTGTCGTTCTGCAGAGTGTCTGCCATTTCTTCTGAAAGCAATAGGTTGTCAGTCTCCTCTGGGGACGTTTCCTTTTCTTGTGGCGCGTCGGAGTGGGTTTCGGTGTAAAGGTCTATGCTGATGTTATTGAGAATCTGGTAATGTCCGCCCACATAGGAAACGGCCATCAGCAACAGGGTGATTATGGTGTAGAGCCATGCATGCGACTTTCCTGCCTTGCCAGGAACGGGGTCGGCAATGGGTTCTTCCGCCATGGGATAGGAAGGATTGTCCTCATTGGGTTTATGGACTTTGACGCTTCCTTCTGCCACTACGGCTATCATGGGTTGGGATTCTGCTGGTGTTACCTCCCTCTTGTCTTCGGCATTCACAGATTCCTGCTCGTCTTCTGTGTGCAAATTCTCACCGTCTGATTCCGCCTGCAGGTTTTCTGCATGAATCTCTGTCTCGTTGCCTAAGGCGGTCTTGACGTCATCAGAGGCGTCGCTTGCCTCGGGTGTGTCGTTGCTTGCATCCGACGCAGCAGGCAATTCGGCATACAGGGGTTCGTCCGCTTCTGTCTTTTCTGGTTCAAGGATGTCTTGTTCCTCGGCATCATCTTCCGAACCCTCCTCGGAAGGAAGCGCCTCGTTATGTGAAGGCAGTTTCTCCATGGCCTCTATGGAAGTGGTCTCGTTAATGGGAGTGGTCTCGAAATCGGCAAACGGACGGTTGACGGCGTCCCTGAGAGTGGCATCGGGTGTGAAGGACAGCTTGGTGTGACCAGCTATTACGATGCGTTCGCCGGTATTTACATTCACGCTCTCCCTATCGGAAACGCTTATCAGTTTGAATGTGCCGAATCCTTTGATCTTTACAACTTTGTCTGTGGAGATGAATTCCTCCACTATTTCAAATACCGTCTTCACAAAGGCAAGTGCAGACTTCTGGTCCGTCCCAGATTTCTCGGCATAGGCACTGGCCAAATCCTGGATACTCAGTTTGTTGCTCATGGTTGTTCCTTTGTTGGGGGCTTATTGAATCTTGTTTTTCAGATTGGTACTCTGCTTGAATCCCACCACTATCTTTGGCGGAACCAGCATGCGCTGTCCTGTTGTGGGAGAAACAAGAACGCGCTCAAGTCGCATTTTTGTCTCGAACGTGCCGAAGTTGGAAATCATTATGGAATCCTCTTCGCACAGGCGCTCTGTCATCGTCTGTACCAGAGCGTTCACACGCTGCTGAGTCTCTCTGGCATTGGACTTTGTCCTACGTGCCAATTCTGCTATGAATTCCTTGTTGTTCATAAGATATGTTCGGGATTCATTTGTTTACTATTGTTACATGTTCTCCTTAACGCTGGCAAAGAGGTCAAAGTCGTCAGCCCTGTCAATAGTGACACGGCAGAACGTACCAGGCGTGAGTTCGGCACCTTCGCATGCGATAAGTACCTCTGGGTCTACTTCTGGCGAATCGTATTCCGTACGTCCCACGTACCATTCATCCTCCTGTCTGTCAATCACCACGGTCATCTCCTTGCCCACCTTTTCCTCCTGCACCTCGGCAGAAATCCTTTGCTGGAGGCGCATCAGGCGTGAAAGCCTCTCCTGCTTCAGGTCTTCAGGAATGTTGTCTTCGTAGAGCTTGGCGCTTGGTGTGCCCTGTTCCTCGCTATAGGCAAAGGCGCCCATTCTCTCGAATCGTGCCCAGCGGACGAATTTGCAGAGTTCCTCAAAGTCCTCGTCGGTCTCGCCAGGGAAACCCACCATCAATGTTGTGCGCAGGTGTATGCCCGGCACTCTTCTGCGTATTTCCTCTATCAGGGCATAGGTCTCGTCCTTTGTAATGTGGCGATGCATGGCTCCAAGCATATTGTCGGAAATGTGCTGAAGGGCAATGTCCAGATACTTGCACACGTTGTCGTTCTCACGCATGACATCGAGCAGTTCCATGGGGAAGTCTGTCGGGTAGGCATAGTGCAGGCGTATCCATTCCACACCAGGGATGTTTGCTATCTCCTGAACGAGCTGCGCTATCCTGCGTTCCTTGTACAGGTCAAGGCCGTAGAAAGTGAGTTCCTGGGCAATAACCTGAAATTCCCTCACGCCCTTGGCCACCAAGAGCCGCACCTCGTCCAGAATCTCTTCCATGGGGCGTGAGCGGTGTGCACCGGTGATGATGGGAATGGCACAGTATGCACACTTGCGGCTGCATCCCTCGGAAATCTTCAGGTAGGCATAGTGCGAGGGAGTTGTTACATGGCGTTCATTGGCAATGGACTCGTTGTACTCATGGCCAAGGTCTTCCAGCAGACGTGTCCAGTCGAACTTGCCGTAATACCTGTCCACCTCGGGGATCTCCTTGCCCAGTTCGTCCATGAACCTCTCGCTCAGGCAGCCCATAACGTAGAGTTTCTTCAAATCCCCTTCGGTCTTGCGCTGGGCCAGTTCCAGTATCATGTTTATGCTTTCCTCCTGGGCATCGGCAATGAATCCGCATGTGTTCACCACGGCTATCTCGCCCGTAAGCAGTTCAGCATCGTGCGTTACCTCATAGCCCACGGCTTCCAGCTGGCACATAAGCCGCTCGCTGTCCACCAGGTTCTTGCTGCATCCAAGGGTAATGATATCTATCTTCATCTGAAACAGAACAGAGGGTTTACTTGAACAACGAATCTACGAACTCCACTCGGTTGAAGGGTTGCAGATCCTCCATGCCTTCGCCCAGGCCTATGTATCTTACAGGAATCTTGAACTGGTCGGAAATGCCGATAACCACGCCACCCTTTGCCGTACCGTCCAATTTGGTAACCGCCATGCTTGTAACCTCGGTGGCTGCGGTAAACTGCTTGGCCTGCTCGTATGCATTCTGGCCGGTGCTTCCGTCCAGTACAAGCATCACATCGTGCGGAGCCTCGGGCATAAGTTTCTGCATCACACGCTTTATCTTGGAAAGTTCGTCCATAAGGCCCTTCTTGTTGTGAAGGCGGCCGGCGGTGTCTATGATAACCACATCCGCCCCCTGGGAAATGGCGCTTTGCAAAGTGTCGAATGCCACGGAGGCTGGGTCGCTGCCCATCTGCTGCTTTACAACGGGCACTCCTACCCTTTCGCCCCAGATGACAATCTGCTCCACGGCGGCAGCACGGAAGGTGTCGGCTGCTCCAAGTACAACATTAAGGCCAGCCTGCTTGAACTGGTAGGCCAGCTTGCCAATGGTGGTGGTCTTGCCCACACCGTTTACGCCAACTACCATGATAACGTAGGGGCGCTTGCCTTCAGGCAGAGTAAAGCCCTCTGTGTCTTCCGTGTTGTTTTCTGTGAGGAGCTGGGCTATCTCATCGCGCAGGATACGGTTCAATTCTCCTGTTCCTACATACTTGTCACGCGCAACACGCTGCTCTATTCTCTCAATGATGCGAAGTGTGGTGTCCACACCGACATCACTCGTAACCAATACCTCTTCAAGGTTGTCAAGGACATCGTCGTCAACTTTGTCGCGACCAGCCACAGCTCTTGCTATCTTGTCGAAGAAGCCGGTCTTGGTCTTCTCCAGTCCCTTGTCCAGAGTTTCCTTCTTTTCCTTGCTGAAAAATGAAAACAATCCCATAATCTTTTTACTCAATAATTTTTAATAATGTGCAAAGATAGTAATTTTTCCTCACAAATGGCACTAAATCGTTACAAAATCAAGAAATGAACGTGTTTATTGACTAATGTGCAGTACAGAAACGCCCCTATATGTACCAGATTATGCTGGATTCAAAATAATTTTTCGTAAATTTGCCGAGCGATAGCATACATGACAATACAAACAGCCAAGCACGCCAAACTGCGCAGAAGCAAATTATACATGATATGAAAAAATACTTACTTTCGCTAAGTCTTCTCCTGGCCACGGCATGCCATGAGGCATCCGCTCAGGAATTCAACAGGCACTTCGAGGATGCCACACTGAGACTTGACTACATCTTTGCAGGTAACAACAACTCCCAGGCAATATATCTGGACAGGATGAAGACCTTCAAGGGCTGGTACGGCAGACGCAACAATATGGATCGCCTCCCCCTGGAAGGCAATGGGCAGATTACGGTTACGGACATCAGCGGTTCAGACACCCTGTATGCACACAGTTTCTCCACTCTGTTCCAGGAATGGCAGAGCACCGAGGAAGCTACAAAGCTATCCAGAAGTTACGAGAATACTTTCCTTATTCCTATGCCAAAAGAGGAGGTTCAAATAACTGTAGAACTGAAGAATATGCACAATGGCACAAAGTCTTACTTGAAGCATACCCTCAACCCTTCGGACAGGTTGATAAGCAAACATTCCGAAAAGGAAACTCTGCCATACCACTATCTGCACAAGGCAGGCAACAGCAGGGACAAGATAGACATTGTCTTCATACCAGAAGGATATACCTCGGACGAGATGGAACGCTTTGAGGAGGATTGCAAAGAGAGCATGAAGTCAATCTTCAGCCACCAGCCATTTGACAAGCTGAAGGACAGGTTCAACTTCATTGCCGTGCAGGTACCATCTCAACATTCCGGCGTGAGCATACCTAAGCACAGTATGTGGAAGAATACTGCAGTTGGGAGTCACTTCGACACATTCTATAGCGAACGCTACCTTACAACATCCAATATCAAAAAACTTTACGACATACTGGATGGGATTCCATGCGAGAGCATCATCATCCTTGCCAATACCAACGAATACGGTGGCGGAGGCATATACAACAGCTATATGCTAAGTGCGGCAAAAGGCAGGGACTACAAGTCGGTAATAGTGCACGAATTTGGCCATTCTTTTGCTGGCCTGGCCGACGAGTATTTCTACGACGACCAATACGTGAGCATGTATCCTGCCGGCATAGAACCATGGGAACAGAACCTCACTACACTCACCGACTTTGAAAGCAAATGGAAGGATATGCTCCCGGCAGGCACCAAGATACCCACAGAGGCTGACGGCAAGGACATACACACAAAAATTGGTGTTTACGAAGGTGGAGGCTACCAGTCAAAGGGAGTATTCCGTCCGGCACAGGATTGCCGCATGCACACCAACAAGGCGCCCGACTTCTGTCCCGTATGCCAAAGGGCAATATTAAGACTCGTAAATTTCCTCACTAATGAAAATTAAAGACAGGTACGCTTACCTCATACGCTACTTCCAGGAGACAATGCCCGTGGCTGAATCCGAACTTAACTACACTACGCCGTTCGAACTTCTCGTTGCCGTTATCCTCAGTGCCCAGTGCACGGACAAGCGCATCAACCAGATCACTCCGGCTCTCTTTCGCGACTACCCCACCCCCGAGGCAATGTCCCTTGCCACTCCGGATATTATATATGAATACATCAGGAGTGTCTCCTATCCCAACAACAAGGCCCGTCATCTTGTTGGCATGGCGCAGATGCTCGTGCGGGATTATGATGGCGAGGTGCCGTCCACGGGCGAAGAACTGGAGAAGCTGCCCGGTGTGGGGCGCAAGACGGCAAATGTAATACAGGCCGTGATATTCCAGAAAGCACGCATGGCGGTGGACACGCATGTATTCCGCGTCAGCCACCGCATAGGGCTTGTAGGAAAGGCATGCACCACACCTCTTTCTGTAGAGAAACAGCTTACCAGGCATTTGCCAGAGGAAATCATTCCGCTTGCCCACCATTGGCTCATACTACATGGCCGTTATGTGTGCCAATCACGCACTCCACATTGCGAAAAGTGTGGTTTGACGGCCATTTGCAAACATTTCTCAGCAAAAATATTGCAGATATAAATCCTTTTAGGTAACTTTGTGTGCATTTTAGTTTAACCATAATAAAATAAACATTCAAGTTATGACAATCAATCAGTACAACTTTGCCGGCAAGAAGGCAATCGTTCGTGTAGACTTCAATGTACCCCTGGACGAGAATGGTAACATTACCGACGACACCCGTATCAAGGGTGCTCTCCCCACACTGAAGAAGATTATCGCCGATGGCGGTGCAGCTATCATCATGAGCCACATGGGCAAGCCCAAGGGTAAGGTTAACCCCAAGCTCTCTCTGGGTCAGATCCGTGCTGCCGTTGAGGCTGCTCTGGGTTGCCCCGTAGCATTTGCCGAGGATTGCGCCAATGCAGCCGAGGCTGCCGCTGCCCTCAAGATGGGCGAGGCTCTCTTGCTGGAGAACCTGCGCTACTATCCCGAGGAGGAAGGCAAGCCCGTAGGTGTTGAGAAGGGCACTCCCGAGTTCGACGAGGCAAAGAAGGAGATGAAGGGCCGTCAGGCAGAGTTCGCCAAGACTCTGGCAAGCTATGCCGACTGCTATGTAATGGACGCATTCGGTACCGCTCACCGCAAGCACGCTTCTACCGCTGTTATCGCCGACTACTTCGATGCTGACAACAAGATGCTGGGCTACCTGATGGAGAAGGAAGTTGAGGCCGTTGACAACGTATTGTCTAACATCAAGCGCCCCTTCATCGCCATCATGGGTGGTTCTAAGGTTTCTTCTAAGATTGGTATCATTGAGAACCTCCTGGGCAAGGTGGACAAGCTCATCCTCTGCGGTGGCATGACCTACACCTTCTCTAAGGCTCACGGCGGCAACGTTGGCCAGTCAATCTGCGAGATGGACAAACTGGACGTGGCTCTCGGTGTTGAGGAGTTGGCCAAGAAGAACGGCGTAGAGCTGGTTATGGCTCCTGATGCTCTTTGCGGTGACGACTTCAAGAACGATTGCAACACTCAGGTATGCCCCTCTGACAACATTCCCGAGGGTTGGGAAGGTCTGGATGCAGGTCCCGAGGCTCAGAAACTGTTTGCTGAGGCTATCAAGGGTTGCAAGACCATCCTCTGGAACGGTCCTGCAGGTGTATTCGAGATGGAAACCTTCACCGGCGGTTCACGCGCTATCGGCAACGCTATTGCCGAGGCTACTGCCGAGGGTGCATTCTCTCTGATCGGTGGTGGCGACTCTGTAGCTTGTGTAAACAAGTTCGGTCTGGCCGACAAGGTATCCTACATCTCCACCGGTGGCGGTGCTCTGCTCGAGGCCATCGAGGGTAAGGTTCTTCCCGGTGTAGCAGCAATCAAGGGTTAATCGCAAATACGAAAACCAAGATAACCCAATATCATCAGGCGAGGGGCGTGCATGAAGTGCGTCCCTCGTTTTTCACTAAGAATACAGAATAACGCTATTCAATATTATATAATAAAGCCATGCTACGCATCCCTCGTTACATACTGATGGTTCTTTCATGCGCCGCACTTTTTTCCGTTGTATCATGTACGGTAAACAGCAACGGAGAGAACACCACGTCGCCCGCATCAAGCTTCGCCCCTGCCGACTCGCTGAGTTTGCGTGTTGCCGTCCTGCCCATAAAGGAGTGCGACATTCTGCGTTATGCACAGGAAAGCGGCCTGGCCGACAGTATGGGACTGAGCATGACACTTGTACCATACCAGGCACTGATGGATATCGACACCGCTATACTCTCCAATCAGGCTCACGTCTATTTTGAAGACTCGCTTCGCGTATGCCGCATAAAGGAGGACTCATTAAGGCCTTCCATGCTTCTGCCCGTCCCCGTAAAGCTATCCCTGATTTCCAACAAGGACAAGACTATTTCCCAGCTTCACCAACTTAAAACCAAAATGGTTGGTCTTACAAGGTGGAGCCAGTTGGAAAAGTGGATGAACGCAATGTCTGCATCGGCAGGTATAGACGAATCGGACATATACCATGCACAGATAAACGACGTAGCCCTTAGAGCCAACATGGTGGGCGGCGGACTTATAGACGCTGGCATATTGCCACAGCCATGGGCCGACTCGCTACTCAGCATGGGACACACTCTCATGGAAGATACCCTGCTTGAGGGCATGGGATTCTATGTTGACCCATCCGTGCAGACCGACTCCTTGCGCAAAGGGCAGACAGAACTGCTAAAGAAAGTGTATCTCGAAGCACTTAGGAAGACGGATGAGCAGTGAGCGTAAAATCTGTAATCAGAACTCTGTAATCTAATATTCAGCCCATGCCTCTTTCAATACTACTCTCCTATCTCTACCTGCAATGGCAATGCAAGGACGGCAAACCATCCAGGTATGCTGCACTCATCACGTTCATGAACATCTGGATGTGGGACGGCAAGGAGGAATCGTTCTTTCCACAGACACAGGCAAGGAAACTTTTTGAATGGGTGGAAAGCGACGACCGCCAGATACGTGCCGTAGCACTCAGCGGCGCTGTGCTCATGGCGGTAAGGTATGGCGAGAAGATGCCCAAGGAGTTTCTTGACATGTTCCAGCATTGGGCAGACAACGAACTCCTGAAGGAGGAGTTCATTGAAGTGCAGAAGTATCTTCTCACGTCCATTACCGGTCTTAAGATGCAGAAGAAACTTCACGAAGAGGTGTTCGACAAAATGCATAAGGAGCAGCAGATCCTGCGCGAGAAACTTGGACTCACCGATGACGAGGAAGAGCGCATGGAAATTGCAGAGGAGGGAAACAAGAAAATGATGTCCTATGTGCAGAAGATGAACACGATGATCCAGGACGGCATAGACATGAACATAGGCACCTTTGCCGCACTGAAGGGAATGGAATTCTTCAAGGAACTCAGGAACTGGTTCATCGATTTCGACATCAACCACCCAGGACTGGACACTCTTGGCGAAAAAAAGAAACTTGCCAATGCTCTCTTCGGACATGCCGAATTGTGCGATCTTGACAAGTATGCCCTCACGTCAGTCATAAACAAGATAGCCTCCGTAGAGGCCATGAACCAGCAGCTGCCCCCAGAGGTATTGGAACAGATGGGCACAGGAGGGATGAAGGAGAAAGTTGCCATGGAACGCCAGCACAATGCCTACCGCTACACATTCCAGACCCTTTTCCGTTTCTTCCAGCTCTCTCCCTGGAAGGACGAAACCGCCAACCCTTTCCGGCTGGGTCCCTTCCTCACCGACCACAACATACTTGCTCCCTTGGTTACCGACGATTTCCTGTGGGAAAACAGCAACCTCTTCATACGCAACTCCTTCTACAGCCACCCTGCCACCTACCTGCGCACATGGATGGCACGAAACGGGCAAACTAACGAGGCGCTGGAACTCCTGGCACATTGCCACAAGCATCTGGGCGACACACACTCGCGTCTGGAATGCCTGCTCGAACTGGAAAAGCGCAATCCCGAAGATATGCGTCTGGTACAGGAAACCGGACTTTGCCTCGTTCACGAGAAACGTTTTGACGAGGCCTTGCAACGCTTCTTCCATCTTGAGGTTACGGAACACTATCTCCGCGGTTCGGCACGTGCCATAGCGTGGTGTTCCATTATGACAGGCAACATTTCCCGCGCAGGACGATACTACAAAAAACTTCTGGAATGGCAAGGCGGTCCCAGTTGGGAGGACCTTCTAAATGCCGGACATTGTGCATGGCTCGCAGGCGACCCGGTAGAGGCCTCTGCACTTTACCAAAGATACCTGTCAATGCATAAAGACAATCTCATGGCATTCGACAATGATCATGACACTCTTGTCAGTCTTGGTTTCACGGCAGATGATGTCCGCCTTATGCGAGATACAATAACCGCAGGTTAGCCTTCATAAACATTACATTCGCACGATTTCTGGAAATATCTAAACTTCAGACGCTGATATGTCACCCAACAAGGTAAAGGCCTTGGAACGATGGCTTGGCCAAACTTATCTACAACCATGGAACTGAAATTTAAATCCCTCCCCTTCACCCCCGAACAGGGACAGGTGATATACATTGAGTCGGAATACAACGAGAAACTCAACAAGTTCATACGCAACCACTATGAGTCACTGAAAAGTGATTTTGCCAAGAAGGGACTCATGTTCTGCTATCTGCCCCTTTTGACCGAGGAAACAATAAGGTACAACGCACCCTATGTCGGCAAAGAGAGACTTTAGCAGTTTTTCTCCAATTTACAAAGTATATTGCATAAAAAACATACTATTTTATGCAATACAAAGTAATTGTTGCACAAAAACAAACTCTATAATATAGGGATTTACGCCAGTCGTTGTACCGTCAAGTGGCTCGTGCTACCTCCTCCGCCTATGTCCAATGCTTCTTTAAAACAAAATTCTCCGTTATCACCAACGATTTTGCCCATGTATCACGCACAAATGGCATAAAAACATTATCTTTGTACGTGAAAACCATTGAAACGGCCTATGTTTTATGGTTATGCACGCAAACAGACACACAAGTATTATGGAACAGGTCAGAAGCATTTCAAGGGAACAGGTGATGATGGCTTTTGTGGCGACATGCATTGAAACAACAGCCAGATATTTGAATACCGACTACAGGGAAGTATTCGAAAGGATGGTACGTGTCGGGATGATAGACAACTACATCTTGCCCAACTACGAACCTCTGCATAGCGAAAGCCGTGAAGTGCTTGCCGAACGACTTGTTGAGTGCTTGACTAACTGGGAGGCAGAAGCATGAAAGACAGGATAATCGTTTACCATGGCGGTACGGAAAGGATAGAGTTCCCCATGTGCAGAATCGGACGGGAAAACCTTGATTTCGGACAAGGCTTTTACCTTACCGACATCAAAGAACAGGCCGTAGCATGGGCCCTTAACATGGGAAGAAACAGAAAGAGACCTGCTGTATTGAACCGCTATCTTTTAAATCGCAGCGCCATTCTTGCTGAAGGCAAATGCAGGATTTTCCATGCCTACGACGAAGATTGGCTGCAATTCATCATTGCCAATAGAACGGGACTTAATGCAGCACGTGAATACGATTATGTAGAGGGTGGAGTTGCCAACGACAGGGTCGTGGATACTGTCAATCTGTATCTTGCCGGATTAATAGACTTGAAATCTGCGCTAAGAGAACTATCCAAGCATCAACCCAATAATCAAATATGCTTGCTCAGCCAAAGCATAGCAGACAAATATCTTGAATATGATGGAACAGAAGAACTATGACAATCCCACGAAATCTCCTGTGATTCAGGAAATCATCATGAGCAATCGTATTGGGGCCATTGCCGTATCCCTGGCAGAACGGTTGTCGATAGACATGGTCATGGCTCTGAAGATGTTCTATCGTAGCGACACCTGTGCCCGTCTGCACGACAAATCCACAGGACTGTACCTTTACGGAGACCTGTATATCGCCGACGAGTTCGTGCTTGAAATGCAGAATCGCCAGTAGGCTTTCTCTTCCATGCGCCTTACGTACACCTTGCCGGCAAGGCCAACATGTGTGCACCCCAGCTTATCCTCATCACAAGATGGTACCATACGACTACAAGCCATACAAAGTTTGCAACGATGGGGTACTTTGAAAGTACATCATCAGTTCTCGGTTCTAAAAACTAATTGAATACTGAATACCTGCGTGTGATATCTTCGGGAATGGGTAGTAACGTAGTGATACTCATTTAATCCTTGACATTAGGCTTGTCCTTCTTCTATCTGGTGATTAAATTGTTGGCAATTTTATTCCAACCTTATATAATCTTACATATCCACCGAATTCCTCAAAGTCAGGTTCTGTATATCTGTCAAAATCAAAAAAATCCGTCATATTTTGGTCAGGATATACAATCAGACATTTGATAGGAGGTGACACATTTTCATCAAGTCCCAATACCTTATAGACTTTAGATAACCTAGAATATCCCGCTATTTGCCTTGCATCTTCCTTGTGAATACCTGATGAAGAATATCTCGGTTTATACTTTGCATCAATGACATATGGTTCTTTCCAATTCTTAGGATTTAGCAAGTAATCGAGTTCCTGGTAATGAAAATGTGGGTGATACTTCACTTCTCCCTTTGCATAGAAAACCTTGCGAAGATGATGGAAAACATACAGTTCAAACAGTTTGCTCATATTAATCCAAAACGGAGGAGTTGAACTATCTATCTTTCCTACGTTTGTTATGTTGTAACTATATCTTCTCAGTATAAGTTGTGCCAACTCTATAGCAGAACTATAATCTGCATATATCGGATTGGTTTTGATATTCTGTATTTCATTGATGTTTATATCATCATCTACATTCTGAAAATATGGTTTGATGCCTCTTACTTTCTGTTTTAAGGAATCTGTATTAAAACTATTTTTGAATGCCTCTAATTGCTTGACACAAAACAAAAGCGCTTTTTTTAGAAGTTTGTTCTCTGAAGTGTTTACATCATAAACTTGGTATTTACATACGTTGTCAGTAATGTTACCCCTCATGAGGTTACGCCTAATGTTACTTCCGATGAGAATGCGTCCTTTTACTTTATTTCTGAGATTATCTTCTATCTGGTAAAAATTCTTCTTTAATCCCTTAGAGGATATTTTATGTAAGATATTGATATACTCAACTATAAGGAACAAACTAAGATCGTCCCTTTTGTTTGATAAAGTAATGGAGGGCTTGTCAAACCTAATCGTCACCAAGTCTTTCAAATGTGCATAATTGTCTGGTTCTGACAATGCATCATTCAGCATTTTTATATAGTTGATTTCTCTTCCGGAATTCATTTTGGGGACAACCTGTATGGCAATATTTCCTTCCGAAATCCAATCTAATCCGACAAAATAGGAACTGCTGGCAGAGACTGTATCGCCAGTTCTGCTTAATGACAGGCAGAAAGTATTTTCATTCTTTTCTGCTTGGGTGTAGAATTGCCTTTCCTCTCCATCCATCAGATATACGGATAGTTTGTTAGCCTCATCTAAAGTCAAGATGGTGCCCTGAGGTAGCTGTTCCTTTATTTGGATTATATCCATTAGCTCATTGCAATGTTGTACAATTTGTCTATTGTTTCTTGGGCATCTTCTAATAAAATACCGTCCCTCATATATTCTTTTAGCAATGGAATTATTTCAAACAAGAGCCTGTCCCTGACTTCTTCTTCGCCATTCATTATGAAATAGCTATGCCCTATCCATACATCCTCAGGACGATAATCTTCTGATAACGTTTCTGACGGTATGAGTTTTAGCGTATCTTCAAATTCACTTTCTGCATATTCATCATAATTGCTAATGAAAAGACTGCTAACTTCACGGAACAGATCTACATTAAAGTTTTCATCGTCAATTTCCTGTGGTTTAACATCAATAAAAGCAAACCTTCTTCTGATGGCATAGTCCAATGTTCCCAAAGAACGGTCTGCCGTATTCATCGTTGCAATTATATATACGTTTGAAGGTACAGTAAACGGTTTCCTGGAATATGGCAATATTACACTTTCAGAATTTCGCTTGTCGGGCTCTAGCAGTGTTATTAATTCTCCGAAAATTTTTGAGACATTTCCTCTGTTGATTTCGTCAATGACCATTATATAGGGTTTCTTGTTTTCGGAAAAAGTCTTGGAGACTTCATATTTATCCAATAGGCCTTTGACTTTGTCAAGTGAAATGGCATTAAGTCTGTAAACAGTAGAGAGCGTAAGGGTTCTGCCGTCATTCAAACTGACAATATCCTCATTGATTCCCTTGACAAGCCACTTCACTCTGCGCACCCTCTTATGTGACTCGAATTTTTCATTCCACTCGTAACCGCCTGTGACTATACCTATAGCATCTATCGTTCGGTTGGTATAGCAACTCATCACGATATCGCCTTCCTTCATTGTGTTAATGAAGGCATTGAGTATAGCCTTTCCCTCACCATTATACTTGCTCCAATCTGTCTCATCAGTAATATGTTCGCCGTAGTCATCCCATCCTATTCGGATATACCCATTCTGCATGCAGTCCTTACGAATAGGATTGTCTCCTGTTCCATATAATGAGACCTTCCATACAATTGCATCTGAAGAAATGTTCAATCCCTTATTGTTTGAAACAGGTTTAGAGGCTTCGTCACATAATTGCTTGAATATGCCATCCACAACTTCATATGACACCTGATTGTTTTCTACAACTGGTTTCAAACCCTCCATCCAGTCTTCATACTCCATTGATTGATGAAAGGTGGTGAATCTAACTCTATTTTCTTCTTTTAGTCTATTATAAATACCCATCACCTCATCTGCACTTGCTGTGCTGGGGTCAAAGTTTTCTTGACATAATGCAGCAACTAGTCTTGGAACCCTATAAGTTTTTCCTGTGCCAGGCGCACCCTGTAGGATAATATTTTTGCGTTTTTGCCAAAGGTGCCTGTAAAACTTGTACCATTCGTCATAAACCTGTGTTGTGTCGTCTTCTGCCATTGTGTCGTCTATGTCGTTGCTGTTCTGTTTTTCACTCCCTGCTATATAAGATAGTTCATAAAAACTATTGTGCCTTATTTCACCATCCTTCATTTTCGTTTCAATACCATTAAGTATTTCTACATAATCATCATACAATGGTACCTTATTGGGAATTTCTATATCATATGCCTCTGACAAATATTCCCGATTCGTCTTGTCAAAGGACAAATATTTGTCTGGACAAACCCAAAACAATCCCATCGTTATATTTATGTTTATTCCGGATTGCTTGATTACATTATTGAAAGCCTCTTCGATATCTTGTCCGTTAACTAACCTTTCAAACAATACCCATATGTTTTCTATGTCATTTTTTTTCCTATTTTCTTTAAATCTAAAAAAATATGACCTTTGATTATTCAAACATGGTATTCCGCAAAAATCAGAGGGTATTGAAGACTGAATATTTAATTTCTTCTTCAAGAAAGAGATTGCTTCCAGTCTTTTTTCTCTTGTTGTACCACGGGCAATAATACCAATCGTTGTAAAGGGATCAATGTCTTTTAATAATTCATCGTTGCTGCTTTCATGTAGATAATTGGTATGCAGAACTTCCCTATTATTGTAGAGAATATCTAACAAAGCTTTTCTATCATTCCTAAATGCCAGAAGTTTTTGTGCAAACTCTTTATAAAATGGAATCCATGTGAAGTGCATAGTATCTTTGATTTTCGGTCCTTATTGCAGACAAAAATAATATTTTTTTCCAATATAATAAAGTGTTCACAAAGTCATTTATCTTTATTGGAAAATTTATTATTGATTTAAACCAATCTGCCTTGACTTTATCTTTGTGTTAGTAATGTGTTACTCCAAAATACAAGTTCCTCCATCATTGTTCTTGTCCGAATTGCTCTTCGATATAATCCAGTAAATCTCCAGATACCTTTATATGTGTTTGCATGCTGCTCTTTAATCCATAGTTTCGCAAGGAATCCAAGTGAAGGTTGGGATTGTTAGTTTTACTTAAAAGCCTCAAGCGTACAAACTTTGCGTCTTTATCAAATCTTCTTGGACTTTTACTCAAACTATATTCCGAATCATCAATTGTCTCATCAAAGGGTATATCTGTCTTTTCAACCACCATCTTGTATTCTATCCTGCTAATGGGTGCAGTGGTGTATAGAAAGACAATATCGTTCACAGAAACCTTGTTGCGCTGATAATATTCCACCACATCGTTCATGGCAAGCCAATCGTTCATACGGAATCTTTTTACGCTTGATACGAATATCCAGTGAGTCATATTGTATTTGAAAAATCTAAATATTTACCTGTAGTTTACAATTCGGGCAATCCGGCATTCTTACCCTATAGTTCTATTCCTTATCTCCAAGGTTACGTCCATATAGCTCCGTTTGCCTTCGATGTAGGCGGCATAGAGGGTTTCGGGATCACGGCCCTTGAGGATATGGCACTTGCCGCATAATTCACAATTATGCAGGCATTTCCAGGCTTCCTGGACATAGGCTCGCCGTTCTTCCTGGGTGGAGTTGTCAATCTTCGGTGGTTGCATAAGATCTACAAATTAAAAACAAATCGGATTTGCGTTAAACGATCGCCACCTTTATCACACCGTCCAGCTTGTTCTCAAAGATGCGGTAGGCCTCATCTATCTCGCTCAACGGGAAACGGTGCGTGATGAGCGAAGTGGTGTCTATCCTGCCCTCTTCTATCAGACGCAGCACCTCCTCGCAATCGCACCCGTCAACGCCACCGGTCTTGAAGGTGAGGTTCTTGCCATACATGTCGGGCAAAGGAAGCACCTGAGGCTGGTCGTAGAGGGCCACCACGGTAACGATGGCATTCGGGCGAGCACACTCCCATGCAAGGCGGAAGGTGTCATCGGCTCCGGCCACTTCGAGCACCCTGTCCGCTCCTCCGTGGTCGCTATGCTTCAAGACAAACTCCTTGCATTCTTCGGGAGTGGTGAGCAGCACGTCGGGATAATGCTCCTGCACGAAGCGGCGCCTTTCTTCCGACTTCTCACAAACGATGATGCGCTTGGGCTTATGAAGTATCACGCAAAGCAGGGTGCAGATTCCCGTAGGTCCTGCTCCTATGATCAAGACGGTGTCCTCCTCCGTAATCTCCGATATGCGAGCCGCCCAGAAGCCTGTGGCCAAGACATCGCCAACGAGCAAGGCCTGTTCATCGGTCACGCTATCGGGAATACGGTTGAGTCCTTGATTGGCAAGCGGCACGCGCACGTATTCCGTCTGTCCGCCGTCTATGCGGCATCCCAATGCCCAACCGCCATTCGGGTCGGTGCAGTTGTTCACATAGCCATTCCGGCAGAAGAAGCACTCTCCGCAGAAGGTCTCTACATTCACCGTCACCCGGTCGCCGGGCTTTACGTGGGTTACCTCCGCGCCAACCTCCTCAACCACTCCCACCATTTCGTGGCCAACGGTGATGCCCGGAACGGCACGAGGCACGCTCCCGTGCTTGATATGCAGGTCGCTGGTACAAATGCTGCTCATCGTCACCCGGACAATAGCATCGGCGGGGGCAATCAATACAGGCTTCGGCTTCTCCACCAAAGCGAACTTTCCTTTCTCTATGTATGTGTAGGCAAGCATAAATCGTTTTGTAAAGCAATTACCAATACCTTTTATTAAGATATGATACTAGTTCGGGGTATTTGTCTTTTATCGGTTCTAATAATATTTGTGGATCAACTATAACATACTTGCTTTGGTCGTTAAGCATACCTCTCCATGTCTCTTCCATACTCATTCCGGAGACAGAATACTTCTTTTCAAGAAGATCTTTGTTGGCCGAAGGTATGACATGTATGTGCATGTAATTATCAGCTTTGAGCTTTTCTTCCTTAAGCTTCACAACGTTCTCGGCCCAAAGGGTTTGTCGCATAAGTTGGTAGAAGGGTTCTTGGTAATATACCGACCCATAATACGAGCCAAGGCTCTTGAGCTGTAAAGATGCATCCGTAAGAGCAGAGTATCTTCTCACACGCTCTTGTCCCTTTCCATTGCTGCCCTTTTCCTCCCCTTGGCGGTCCTCATTTGATTTGTCCAGATTATTATAATGCTCGGTATACTTCCATTCTATTGGGATAAGCCAGATGCTGCCGTCTTTGTGCTCCGCATGTATGAAAGCGTCCACAGAGGTGCAGTTTGAACCTCGGGTAGATGTTTTCTCATTCAAGAAATCATTCTCTGACACTACTTCAAATCCGATATATTGAGGCTGGGCATCACATTTTACATCAAGAACATCTGCAAACTCATCCCTGACTCCATTAAGCATTGCAAGAACCGCCTCTTTGTCACTCATTATTGCAAAGAGATGGTTCAGACAAGCTATTTGCGAAGACAGGGTGTGGGCAGAGGGTTTGTCACCTCCCCACCACGAAATTTTGTTTTCCTCAAAATACTGAAGTACATCATTACGGATAGGCTGATACAGGTTATTCATCCCATCTCTAAGAACAAAAGGCCTGGCCTTGCCCATAAAATACCAATTGCCTTTGTCTCCACAGAAGATGTCGGAATTATTTATCAAATCCTCTTGGCGTGCGTACTGACTTATTTTATATCTGCTCATATTCTACTTATCTATCATTAACATGATATTTATCTGCACAATATAGGGTTTATTTGTATTATACTGACATTTATAACACAAAACTACTCATTTCTTTCTTTCAACGGAATGTTTCAGTCAAAAAAATATGATTTAAAAGTCCTTTATAGACCATACAGGCATGCATTTCACATAATCCGCCTCTAAATATGGGTGAAATTTCACATTTTCCATAATGATTGCCACCAAAAGAAATAACGACTTTGATTTCACGAACTTGCTCACGCCGCCTTCGGCAGAAAATATAGCGATGCGGTCTATTTCTCCAACGTCCAACCGTGGTCGCCGTGGTAAATCATCTGCCTGGTCATGCCGCCATCTATGCAGATGTTCTCTCCCGTGATGAAGCCCGCCTTGTCGCTACAGAGGAACAGCACCATGTGGGCAATGTCCATGGGGTTCCCCACCCTGGCGGCCGGTTGCTGGGTGGCATCGGGACCCTCGTAGACGGTATATGCCGTGTCTATCCAGCCGGGTGAGATGGAGTTCACCCTGGCCTTGCCCGCCAGACTTACCGCCAAGGCATGGGTAAGTGCCGCTATGCCACCCTTGGCGGCGGTGTAGCTCTCGGTTTGAGGCTGGCTCATGCGGTCGCGCGAGGAGGAGATGTTGATGATGGAAGTACCCTCCGCCAGATGAGGCATGAAGAGCTTTACCAGATAGAACGGCGCGGCAACTCCCACGCTCAGGGCATACTGAAATTCCTCGTATGTACATTCGTCTATGCCCTTCATCAGAGGCAGGGCATTGTTAATGATGACATCCACCTTGTCGTGCCTGCCCAGCACCTCGGCCGCAAAAGCCTCCAGCACCTCCCTGCTGGAGATATCGCCAACGAAGTGCTCACCCTCCTGCTTGTCTATCACATATACGATGGCGCCCTGCCCTCGGAACTCCTCGGCAATGCACCGTCCAATGCCCTTGGCACCGCCAGTTACTACTACAACCTTGTCCTTGAATGTATCTTCTTGCATATAATCCTATTCTTCGATTTTCATCTGTTCTTTAATTATGTTTCGCCTAATGAATGCAAATCTACTCATTTCTTTCCTTTGACGGAATATTTCAGCAAAAAAAATACAACAACTTAACCGAAAAGCAGATTCCCACCATTTTGTGGCAGGGGTGTTCCGTTTTAGCCCCCCCTCATGGCCACGAACTGCTTTGCCTGGACTTGATACGGCCCTCTTCCGAGAGAATCGATGAGTCGGTGCTTCACCGAGTCATCCGCTTCCCATTCAAAATCATCAACTCGATTCCACGGAAGACACGGATTTTATTGCACGCAGACTGAGCAGAAAGCACAGAATTACACTGATTTATTAGAGATTCCTATTGGCTGATATTCAACAGAAGCACTCAAACTGGTTTGGATGATTCTATTGCACATCATCCTTGAAGACACATCTTCGCAACATCTGTTGCAGGAATCTCCGTTAAACCCAATAAACAAGTCTCCATGTGCATTTGAATATTATCTGTGAAAATCCGTCCAATCTTGTGTTATCAGTGGTCAAAATTGTCATAGTCATAGTCATCGTCTTCGTTATTTTATCGCTCACCCTAAACTCTCTGCGCTCTCTCGTCGTAACGAAGTTTGCGACCACTCCAGCGCAAGCGTGAATAGGAATGGGGATAAAATCTTTGCGCTCTCTGCGCCCTTTGCGTGAAAATATAAATCATCCGGCAATCGTTACTTTCCAGCCAAAAGTCAACGAATCTGGACAGAAACGTCTACCTTTTCAGTATGGAGAATCCCTGTAAGAGGGGTGTTTTATTTAGGTGTGTTTATTATCCTAATGAACTAAATTCCTTATTATCAAGCACTTTGCCATAACATTAACAGATTAACAGTTTAACAGTTAGAAATTATGCTACCACACCCTCACGGACGGAATACATGGTAAAATATAATTTATATTATATGTTATATAATATAAAAATTTTCTCAACATCAGCAGCACAGGACATTTTATAACTGTTAAACTGTTAATCTGTTAACGGCAAGAATGCTGATGTAAAGATATTTCAATATCAACATGGCACTTGCAGACAAGCAGAAGGATGGCAAGCAGATGGCATCCCGCCCAAGTAGCCACCTGTATGCATAGCATTGAAATTTAAGATGTTAGGCAGCATTTATCCGCCCCCTCGCACTCACAAAATAGCACTCTCATGCCCTCCTTTTCTTCTCTTCACTACCACCCCTCCATGTTCTCGTATGCTTTGTGCTTGGTCAATACATCCTCCTACCGCCATCATCACAAGGAGCAAGCCCCTACGACACGAGGACCCTGCACCCCGCCCCATCCCACAGGCAATGTAAAGAATTATGACCAATTGACAGAATAAATTAACCCCAAATCGGCAGCTTTTAGCGGTTTTTATCGCACACAGATCCCACAGAAGTCACAGAATTACACTGATTTATTAGAGATTCCTATGCGCTTTAACCTCTTAAAACGAGGACGATAACGATAACGATGACTATGACCCTAAACCTCTAACCGTGACCCAGCCACATTAACTAGCAATCTATGATTGCGATTAACCTGTTGCCCAGCAACTATTAACCAGCGACTTGTCGCTATTAACCGTGCCAAAGGCGCTTTAACCTTTCTCCTTTCTATATCATCAACCTGATTCCACCGAGACACGGAAGGATTAGAATCTTAAGAATGCTTTTCAGCAGATAAAAGCAAATTTTGTTTTTATCTAAAGAACAGCATACCAAAGACGGATGTCTCGGCAACTTTGTTGCTGGAATCTAATCAAGAGCACGGAAAGTTCCGTATCATCTGTTGAATCTCGTTGATATAACAAAATCTGTGAGAATCTGTCCAACCAGTGCTATCAGTGGTCCATTGAACATTCTGTTGAATCCGTTGATATTATGAGGTCCTATACTCTAAACCAAGGGTACGACAAATACGAAAAGCATCAGTTGAATTCCGCTTGTGGTGGGGGTACCCTGTTTTAGGGTATCCCCTTTTTCAACATGTTGTGCTCTAACTCGCTATGCGCCCTTTGTACACTTTATCTTGCTCTATCTCGCTCTATCTTGCTATGCGCCATTTTTGTGCCGTATCTTTGCACCAGAAACAAGACCCCACTCACCCCTAACTCCACACCGCGCCAGCCCTTCTCCCCATAGAGGGGGAGATGCCTAAAAGGCAGAGGGGGGCTCCCCACTCACCCCTCATCGCTCACTTTCTCCCCCTGAGACAGGCGGGAGTCCCCGAAGGGGGAGGGGGTGGATAAACCTCTCATTACTCGTTGCCCATAGCTCACCTCATCCGCTCACCCCCTCCTACCACATCACACCATGTCTGTCAGATGTCAGATGTCAGTTCGTTTTTACGCCAAGTTAATCGTTTTTCGGTTGTCCTCTCTCATCTTGCTTTTATAAACTTGACCTTGTTATAGTTACTCACGCTCGACATTATAATTTTTTTTTCACAACGATAAGTTAAAATTATGCACGGATTATATTGAAATATAATAAATATTCGCTATCTTTGTACGTAAAGACATAAGGTTAGCGGTGTGCAGACCGCACCGCTGAAGCATAAAACAACACACAAATGTGTAACATGCCCGTTTCCAAGGACTGCACTCCAAGGGGATGGGATGGGCATGATCATTCTTAATAGCTAATGAAAAATATAATTAAAGAATTTCATCTTTTCGCCGGTATTGGAGGTGGTATTTATGGAGGGAAACTATTAGGTCATCAATGTTGCGGAGGTGTTGAAATTGACGAGTTTTGTCAAAGTGTACTAAAGCAAAGACAAAAGGACGGATGGATGGAGGAGTTCCCTATTTATGGAGATATAACAAAACTAAATGGAAATCCTTTTAAAGGGACTTTTGACATACTCTGCGGAGGATTCCCGTGTCAAGCTTTTAGTCATGCTGCACATGGTAAAAATATTGCAGAAAAAAATTTATGGACCGAAATGCTACGATTCGTCAAAGAATCTGATGCACCTGTTGTTTTTGGAGAAAATGTTACTATAAAGGCACTTCAAAAAGCCAAGTGTGATTTAGAGTCTATTGGTTATTCTGTTGAAATGTGCAAATTATCTTGTGGAGAATTAGGTGCAGATCATAGACGTGACCGTTTTTGGCTACTTGCGATAAAGAACTATGATATATTTAATCAGATAGTAAATAATATCAGTAAATTACCGATTTTTGAAGGTAAATATTGGTCTAAAAGTCCTAAGGAAGTTGGGAATGAAATTTCTGTCTCAAATAGAAGACAACAACTTAAAGCTGTTGGTAATGCTCAGTCTCCATTTGTTGCGGCTACTGTCTTTAGAATACTCGTAAATAGACATTTATATCATAAATTTTCTAAACCGATTGTTGATAAAAGTGAAATTGAAGAAGTATTCAAGGTACAGCAAACATGGATTAAACGAACATACGGTGATGATTTTGGATACGTCCATACACCTACAACAATGGCAAATTATTCAGCTCCATCCATGATGAAACATCTAGGTTGTAGAAATTTTAAGGAAGTATTTTCAAAACCAACACCTGCTAATGCAGAATATCTCATGGGATTTCCTCAAGGGGCATCTTCGTTAGAGCATTTAGACAATAAAAATCTAAAAAAATGGATAGAGTAGCGTTCACTCGTACCATGAATAAGTATGGATTTGAAAAAATTTGTTCTCAAACAGTTCCTGGTACATTCTCAGAAATTTCACATAATAGTTTATTAGCAGAACAAGTTAATAATCGTGCATCTGCCCAATGGAAAAAGGCTGAATTCATATTTTGTTCAGGAAGGTGGAAAGGACCTTTAACAAATTGTTTAAGAGGATGGCGACTACTTGCAGAAACTACCAGAGATCAATACTTGATAATTCAGGATGAAAATGGCTATTTTAAGATTTTTAATGCCTATTGTGAAGAGTTAATGGTTTCCTTATCAGAAATAATTGAATCCCTCAAAAACAAATAAATCGTATATACCATGAAACATTCAGATATAATTTCGTCGCTTGAACAAAGAGGTTATACCAAAAACGCGGATGTAACACAGCCCACCTTATACAGTTCAATAAACCGTAAACAGTTATTTTCTTATACTAACCGACTTAATGCAGGTTGGGGCAGAGGGAAAATTATTGTTGCAAAATTTGACGATAGCGAATATGATGTATCACAATATCTACAAAAATGGATAAATCTCACTGAAAAATATGGTGACCAATATCTTTGTCTAGAAACTGCCAAAGAAGAGTGGAAATTTTATGATTCACATGGATCTGAAATAACTTTTGAAACTCTTTTCCCATCAAATAATCATGACTTTGATAATGGAGAATTTGCCCAATATTCAACCACCATCCGCACCAAGCCATTCCTTCTTTTAGCTGGCATATCTGGCACTGGCAAAAGTCGTATCGTAAAGGATATGGCATTCCAAACATGTCCGAATGTTGGAGATTTACGATCTGACAACGTATCTCCTGGTAATTATTGTTTGGTAGAAGTAAAACCGAACTGGCACGACTCTACGGAATTATTAGGATATGATAGCGTAATAAGTGGAGGATATATAGTCACCAAGTTTGTAAAATTCCTTGTAAAAGCAATGTTAAATGATGATATACCCTTCTTTGTTTGCCTTGACGAAATGAATCTTGCACCCGTGGAGCAGTACTTTGCGGAATTCCTCAGCGTGTTGGAAAGCCGAAAGAAAGAAGGTGAGGAAATCACAAGCGAAGCATTGATTGATGCAAGTGTTTTCAAAAAACATGAAGCAACTCTGTTTGCAGAATTGTTTGATAAAGAAGTAGAGAAAAGTAGCTCTTACGGTGTTGCAGACCTTACCGAAGATTATGCTCATTATGGCAAGGAATATGAAGTGTATGAGCGACTAAAACAAGAAGGACTTCGTATCCCAAAGAACCTAATTGTTATAGGTACAGTAAACATGGATGAAACCACTCACCAGTTCTCGCGCAAGGTAATAGACAGAGCAATGACTATTGAAATGAATATTGCAGAGGGAGAGCAACCTTTTAAGGATTTCTTTGCTTCGGATAGCGAGTTGAAATATTACGATAATCCTTTATCAGCAAACTTGTTCTTACCGAAAAATGTAACAGCAAAGCAAGCAATGGACGAACTTAATTTGGCAGAACAAGATAAATTAAAGGACCTTGTTCCAGAAAGATTGGCCGCCATAAACAACGCTTTGGATGGAACTCCGTTCAAGATTGCTTATCGTGTGCAAAACGAATTGCTGATTTACTATTGTGAGATGCGTAGGATTGATACCGAAACAAAGACTTCTGAACTTCTTAACAAGGCAATAGATGGCATACTGATGATGAAGGTTTTGCCTAGAGTAGAGGGTGATAGAGACCTTCTTGAAAAACCTTTAGAGAAACTTGCAAATATATGCAATGATGGATACCCTGAAGCATATAAGAAAATTAAGGAAATGCAAGGCAGATTAGAATCTGCTCCATTTACATCATTCTGGCCATAATATACAATGGACTTACTATGGAAGTGCTACGCTTCACTAATGAACATTTTGAAATTAAGGTAAGCACCGTCAATATTTATAACTCTTGGCGACGTTTCAAAACGCGTATTGTGGCAGAAAATCCACTTGAATATGCCACATACGAAACCACTTGTGAGGGTGAGTTAAGTTTGACGGACTTTACAAATTTTCAAGATAGTCCTAAACTAATTGGTTTGGGACAATCTTGGTGTAAGCTGCCTCCAGTATTTTATGAAACTTGCGTGTATGGTTTTACCATACTTTTCAAAAATGTAGAAGGCACTCCTCGTATTGTACATAAGATGAAAGAAGTGTGTAATCTCTTCACTTCTCTCAAATTAGCAGGTGGACAAATTTTACTTTCCGGTAACATTGATTTCCTAAATGAGCCTGGCAACTTTGAATTGTCATTTAGTTATAAGCCAATAGGTAAGGAATGGCGTACAGAGTCACTGACATTCCCTGTGGTTTCACCTAAACTGGACACCAAAAACGATTATCTGCATATAATGCAAGACATCAATCGTGAATATAACGAATTGGTGTTTCAATATTTGACTAAAACCTTTCAAAATCTTGAACGCAAAGGGACCACGGATAACGATGTTATTTGGCTCTCTATCTTCATGAATGTGGTGGATGAGTATGTGAAGTCTGTGAACTATGTTGTTAATCGTCCACATTTGAAAGTTTGTAAGCAAGTAACGTTTGACAAAGCTGAACGCATCAAGAGATGGACTCCTAAAATGTGTGAGCGTTATATGGAGTGTGAGAGAGAGCAGAAACTGAATCAAACCTACTTCAGGAATGAGACACCAATAACAACAGTAGATACACGCGAAAACAGATTTGTAAAATACTCGTTAGAGAGCATCGGAAGTCGCCTTTCTGGTATAATACAACAAATAACACAAAAGCAGAACGACCTTCTATCGGAAGATGAGAAGAAGCATTTGAAGCAAAATTTAGAGAAACTACAAAAATTGCATAGCAATGCCTTGTTCCGTCAAGTAGGTCGCTTTGAGGGATTCAAACAAGAAAGTATTGTTCTCCAGAAACGCACTGGATATGCACAAGTATATCGCACGTGGTTGATACTTCGTAGTGGCCTTGACCTATTGGCTGGCGCTAACTCAATTGGTGTGCGCCCAGTATGGGAACTTTACGAGGTATGGTGTTTCCTGAAGATGCGAGAGATGATTGCCAATATCTTAGAAATAGATATGAGTAATCCTTCCGAACGATTTAAGGAAAATCAGGCGACAATGCTTAATCCGTTTAATGAAAGTAATCTTGAACATATAGTCAGATTTTATCATAAGGACGATATTATAGAACTGTGTTACCAGCATACCTACAATCGACGTTCTGGAGAAATTCACACGGCAACAACCGAGCAACGCCCTGACATAGTACTGAATATCTATAAGAAAAGGAAAGATAAACCGTTTGTCTTAACCTACTTGTATGACGCAAAATATCGCGTACTTGACGATGCCAAGGAACATGAAGATGAAAGCGAATATTGCGACTATCCTCCCTCTGATGCCATCAACCAGATGCACCGCTATCGCGATGCCATATATTATGGCAATTCGCAATATGAACACACAAATAAAGAGGTAATTGGTGGATATATTCTGTTCCCTGGACGTGGTGACCAAAAGGTGCGCGAGCGCTACTATTATAAAAGCATCGAAACCGTCAACATCGGAGCCTTCCCATTATTGCCCGACCATACTGATGCCGAAAATGAAGGAAGATTATTGAAAGAACACCTGGTCAAAATATTGTTAGAAGAAGGTATATACGAACAAATAAAGGACAGCATTCCTCAACGTGGTTTATACTACACAGACGATTTACCCAAGGACAAACTTGTTTACATTGGCTATGTTAAATCAAGCAATCCGATGATTGATAATTTCCGTAATAATATAGCAGAAATGTATTATACAGGCGGATATGACACTCCACATAATTTAGACCTTCAAGCTATAAAATACTTTATGCCAATTGTTGAAGGTAAAGTTGGTGGTGTGTACGAAGTAGAAGCTGTGCAGACAGCACGTAAGAGCGACAAAAATCTACACAATGACAATCCCAATGATGGTGTACGATTATTCCTGATGTTGGGAGATTTTATCCCATTTGGAGATAAACTTATTAACGCACAAAACCGTGTGCACAATGGAGAAGTAAAGTCGTTGAAGGATTGTGAAGAATTATATAACGGATTGAAGGGATAATATGGAGAGTTTCAGCCCCCACCCTTCTGCATTCAAGTCTAATGAAAGGTTCGTTTGGGAATGGATAGAATGGTTTATAAAAATTGGAGAAGTTTGTAGAGAACACAACACAATGTCCAAAGTCCCTGAAGCAGATGGGATAAAGCAAGAATTAATCAATAAAATATTTTTAGTTTTATGTCTATATCAGAAGTCTTGGCTAAATTTGATGTTGTTGATAGAAAGGGTTTTGATGCACATGCTATTATAAGCGCACTTTCTACCGTGGATGAGCAAGAGAAGAATAAATCCGATTTTGTTTTTGAGGACTTAGCTTTTTCACTTGTTCCTTCTGGTAACAATAATTGGGGGACCTACTATGGTCCACAAATAACATTTAAAGACCAACACGAGAATATTATTGAAGAACCGGCTTTAGATGATATAACAATTGATGCCGTACTGTATTGGGAACAAAGATATAAGGCAACTAATAATCCTTTGTTGACAATGACATACGCAGGTCTTGTTTGGGATTTTAAATTGAAAGTTTGCCACGAAAAAAAAGATTCAGATCTCTATCGAAAATATGTTGATAGCATGCTAAAAGTATGCAATGAAGATTATACAAGTCATCCTGTCATCACAACCAACATCCTTGAACGATTATTTAATATAACAAAGGGACAAAAAGAAGATTTTGCTTTACTAAAAGCTGCATATATTAATTTTGAGGATAAAAATGCGGTAGATAATAGTCCAAGATATTGGTCATCACGTTTTAATCTCATGTTGAAGAATAAAAAACTCTTCACACAAGATGAAATTGATACAATTGTTCAAGAACATGAGAAAAGATTAGCCCGTATGTGCAACCCTGTTGATGGACAAGTTAATCCTTGGAATGTAGAAAGTCAAGCTTCATTATTAGCTGATTACTATAATTCACAACAAAAAAGACAGGAAATAAAAAGAGTACTTAAATGTGTGGAACAAGCATTCATATCTGCGTCAAAGAACATGAATAAGCTTCAGTTACTAGGTAATTTAGAAAATTTACATGCGAAGTATAGACATTATTCATTAGAAGAGGAAGCCCAAAAACTATCTATCAAACTAATAGAATTAGGACGTGAGGCTAAGACTGAAATGCAATCCCATACGATAGAACTTACAATACCAATCGAAATACACCAACAGGCAGAAAAAATGTTTGGCCCTGGAGTAAAAGACAGCAAAACTCGTTTTTGCAATTTTGCTGTATATTTTATACCAAACAAAGCGTCAGAAAAAGCTACATTAGAAGAAGAAGTAAAAAAGTTTCCTTTAACATTTATGATGCCAAATAAGTTTTTAGATTCTAAAGGAAGACCAATGTTTGTAGTAGAACCTTATAAAAAGGACCAGGAGGGAAATCTTTTGCTTCATATTACTCAAGGTATCCATATAAGTGCTTTCTTTCTTGATATGGCAATACAGAAAATGCAAGACTGTGGCGGATTGACTACTGATATAATAATGAATGAACTTATTGAACTTTCGCCTATATTTGAAAAAGAAAGACACACAACTATACGGAAAGCATTGGATTTATACTTTTATGGAGATTATATGGTGTTTTGTCATTTAATAGTTCCACAAATAGAAAATGCAATATGTAATATAGTTTCATTATCAGGTTCGTCGGTTCTAAAACCTCAACGAAGCGGAGGTGGATTTCAGTTAAAAACATTAGATGATTTATTAAGGGATGATTCTGTGATATATGCTTTTAAAGAGGATGGTGCATACTATCTTCGTTTAGTTTTAACAGATCAGCGTGCTTTAAACATCAGAAATTCATTATGCCATGGTATCCTACCACCAGAGTCATTTGACAAAAATGTTGCAAATCGTCTTTTGCACGTATTAGTGCTTCTTGGCCTAGTTAGATATGAATGGACACTGATTGAATGAGAATAAACAAGTCAACGATTCGCCATCTTCATGCTAAGGCAAAAGAGTTACTTGATGGCCCTACCCCAACAAGCACCCCAACAAGCTATGCTCCACCCAATAGAAATAGAAAAATAAATAGCGAGGAGCCGTAATGTACAATGTAGATAATGACTAACATTGAATAAAGGAAATTCTATATGAGCGAATTTGATAAATACATAGTTCAAGGAGAACCCGATTAAAGAGATCATGGAGGTTGTAAATCTACTACACTTAGGGAGTCGATCTGAGCTACGCCAATGGCTCAAAGAGAACCACAACAAGGAGAAATGCTGCTGGGTGGTGACCTATCGCGGCAAGCGTACGCCTGAATGGCCGGCCATTCCATACATTGATGTAGTGGAGGAGGCTCTTTGCTTCGGGTGGATAGACAGTACACTCAAGCGACTTGCCGATGGGCGGTTGGCACAACGCCTATCCCCTCGCCGACCTAAAAGCCATTGGACCCAACTGAACATGGACAGATGCATGGATCTTGAAGGCAGAGGTTTGATGACCGAGGCTGGCAGACGATCGTTTGAGAAAGCATTGCACACCTTCACGGACACAACCTTGGACGAATTGAAAAAGCAAACCAGATAAGAAAACCACCCCATACTCCAATTCCACTATGGACAAACTGACTCCTGAACAACGGCACAGGTGCATGGCTTCGATAAAGGGAAAGAACACGAAGCCGGAAATGCTGGTGCGGAAATTCTTGTGGGGACGCGGCTTTAGATATAGGCTCAACCATACGAGATTGCCGGGGAAACCGGACATAGTGCTGAGGAAATACAGGACATGCATCTTTGTGAACGGGTGCTTCTGGCATGGGCACGAGGGGTGCGGGCTGTTCGTGATGCCCAAGTCGAGAACAGATTACTGGCATGCAAAGATAATACGCAACCAGGAGCGGGACAAGAGGGTGAAGCAGGAACTGGCAAGCATGGGGTGGCATAGCATTACGGTATGGGAATGCCAGTTGAAGCCATCAACCCGGGAGAGGACACTGGAATCCCTGGCTTACACGCTGAACAGGATCTTCCTGCTGAACCATGGGGCAAAGGGATATGCATCACCCGAGCAGGAAACGACACCAAAGGTGGCGGAGGAGAGAACGGAGTACTGGAGTGAACGGTGAGCGGTGAGCGTTTAACGATGAGCGGTGAGAGGTTAACGGTGAACGTTGACTTGCGTAGCTTGATGGGCTTGCGACTGCTTTAGCTTGATGAACCAAAGGTGAATAATAACATTGACAGGTTTCCATGCACTTTGTGCACAATTATTTTCTATAATTGGATTTATACCCTTACCTTTGTACGGAAGATTACGGAGAAACAGGTTTTTCACTAGACCTCTTTACAAGAATGAGCGAAGTACAGCCCTATAAAATGTGGGGAAATCAAGACGGACAGATAACAATATATTTGTGGTATGAAAAAGACACTAAAACTTTTGGGCATAGGCTTATGTGCTGCTGCTTGCACCAATCCTTCTCAAAACGTATCTGACGAGAAATTCATTGACGGTGTTTCGGAAGCGCTGGCAAAGGACGGAAGAATAAACGTTGAAAACTTCTCGTGGACTCGCGAGCCTGCTTCCTACGACATCACTGACGATACAATCAGTATTACAACGGCTCCGCATACCGACCTGTGGCAACGCACATACTATCATTTCCGCAATGACAATGCTCCCGTGCTTCAGATGCAGACAAGGGAGAAGTATTTCAGCTTCGTTGTAAAGACCGACTTTACACAGAGCCACAACAGGTTTGACCAGTGTGGCATAGTAATGTATCTTGATAGCGACAACTGGCTGAAAGGTTCCGTAGAATACGAGAACGAGCAGTTCCAGCATTTGGGTAGCGTTGTTACCAACAACGGTTATTCTGACTGGGCAACCACCGCTATACCTGCCGATGTAAAGACAATGTGGTACCGATTCTCGCGCAGGGCAGACGACTACTGTATAGAGTGCTCGACAGATGGTGTGGAGTTCAGCCAGATGCGCATATGCCACATGTACAAGGGCGCAGACATTATCAGTTTCGGAATATATGCCTGCTCGCCAGAAGAATCTTCCTTCACCGCCGTTTTCACAGACATGAAGATAACAGAATGCATGTGGAAGGCTCACGACGGTCAGCAGCCCGACACTGAATAGTGGAGGGAATGAAGACGGACTAATGTTGAAGGTGGAAAGTTTAACGTAGACAGAACCCTAACCATACATGGAAATACAGAAACTCCAAACGCTGATAGGACGCTCGGCCAAGGTGAAGGCCTTGGGACGATTGCTGGCGGACGAGGGATTGAGGGAAATAAGGCTGGAGGGACTGGTGGCAAGTTCGGCACCGGTGTTCTTCTCGGCTCTGACGGAGAAATGTCCCGAGGTGCTCACCGCTCCCTACCTCTTCATCATGGACGATGAGGAGAAGGCGGGATACTTCTATCACGACCTGACGCAGATACTGGGCACCAGCCAGGTGTTATTCCTGCCAAGCAGTTTCCGCCGTGCGGTGAAGTACGGTCAGCGCGATGCTGGCAACGAGATCCTGCGCACGGATGCCTTGTCGGCGCTGACGAACGGAAAACGGAAAACGGAAAACGGAAATCTGCGAGTAAACGAGAGCAATCAAACTTGTTTGAATTGCCGAGCGGGAGCAGATTCAAGACCGCAAAGCGGGATTAAAACGGAAAACGGAAATCTGCCGCTCCCCGCTCACCACTCATCCGCTCACCCGCTCCCCGCTCACCTCTTCATAGTCACCTATCCCGAGGCTCTGACGGAACTGGTGGTGAGCAAGCGCGAGCTGCAGGACCATACCATTGCCCTGGCGGTGGGCGACATGCAGGACATCAGGGCTTTGCAGAAGAGGCTGATGGAGCAGGGGTTCCGACGCACGGATTATGTCTACGAACCAGGGCAGTTTGCCGTACGCGGTTCGCTGGTGGACGTGTACAGTTTCTCGCACGAGCACCCCTTCCGCATAGACTTCTTCGGAGACGAGATAGACAGCATACGCACGTTCGACGTGCAGAGCCAGTTGTCGGTGGAGCGCCTGCAGGAGGTGCGCATAGTGCCCGAACTGGCACAGAACCAGAGCGAGAGAATAAGTCTGCTGGAGTTCCTGCCCGAGAGGACACGGCTGGTGATGCGCGACCGTGCCTTCCTGTGCGACGAGGTGGAGCGCATCTGGCAAGAGGGCTTCTCCCTGTCGGCACGCATAGTGGAAATGGAGGAGGAAGGCACGGACAGGGACGAGTCGGAGAAACTGGTACGCGAGCAACTGCTTGTGGAGCCCGACCGCTTCCGCCACCACCTGCTGGACTTCCGCACCGTACTGCTGGGCTCGTCGAGGGAGGGACAGGCAAACCTGTCGTTCGGCATCAGCCCCCAACCCATCTTCCACAAGAACTTCAACCTGCTCACGCGCGAACTCCTGCGCTACCAGCACGAGGAATACGACATATACATTCTGGCCGACAGCACCAAGCAGACGGACCGCCTGGAGAGCATCTTCCACGACATGCAGCTGGGCATACGCTTCAAGCCCGTGGAAAAGACCCTGCACGAGGGATTCGTGGACAACGACAGGAAACTGGTGCTCTTCACCGACCATCAGATATTCGACCGCTTCCACAAGTACAACCTCCGCTCAGAGCATGCACGCAGGGGCAAGATGGCTCTGACGCTGAAGGAGATACAGCAGTTCCAGCTGGGCGACTACGTGGTGCACATAGATCATGGCGTGGGACGCTTCGGAGGCCTGATTACCATACCCGAGGGCGAGCGCATGGTGGAGAAGATACGCATCAACTACGATGGCGGTGGCGTAATCTACGTGTCCATACATGCCCTGCACAAGGTGTCGAAGTACAAGGGTCAGGAGGGCACTCCGCCAAAGGTGAACAAACTGGGAGGACATGCCTGGGAGAACCTGAAGGAGCGCACCAAGAAGAAGATAAAGGACATTGCACGCGACCTGATACGACTCTATAGCCTCCGCCGACAGGAGAAGGGGTTCCAGTTTTCACCCGACACATACATGCAGACGGAACTGGAGGCTTCGTTCCTCTACGAGGACACGCCCGACCAGCTGAAGGCCACTCAGGACGTGAAGGCCGACATGGAGCGCCAGCGCCCGATGGACCGTCTGGTGTGCGGCGATGTGGGATTTGGAAAGACGGAAGTGGCAATACGTGCCGCCTTCAAGGCCGCCACGGATGGCAAGCAGGTGGCGGTGCTCGTGCCCACCACGGTACTGGCATACCAGCACTACCGCACGTTCACGTCCAGGTTGAAGGACATGCCCGTTAGGGTGGATTACCTCTCCCGTGCTCGTTCGGCAAAGGACACCAGGGAACTGCTCTCCGACCTGAAGGATGGCAAGATAAACATCATCATAGGCACGCACCGGCTCATTGGCAAGAGCGTGAAGTTCCAGGACCTGGGTTTGCTGATAATAGACGAGGAGCAGAAGTTCGGCGTCTCCACCAAGGAGAAGCTTCGCCAGATGAAGACCAATGTGGACACGCTGACACTGACCGCCACTCCCATACCGCGCACCCTGCAATTCTCCTTAATGGGTGCCAGGGACCTGAGCGTGATACAGACTCCCCCACCCAACCGCTACCCCATACAGACACAGGTGTGCACTTTCTCGAGCGATGTGATTGCCGAGGCCGTTGGCTTCGAGATGAGCCGAAACGGACAGACCTACATCGTGTCGAACCGCATATCCTCCCTGCCTGAACTGGAGGGCATAGTGCGCAAGTACGTGCCCGATGCCAGAGTGGCAATAGGTCACGGACAGATGTCGCCCGAGAAACTGGAGGAGATAATCCTGGGCTTCGTGAACCACGACTACGACGTGCTCATCTCCACCACCATCATAGAGAGCGGAATAGACATCCCCAACGCCAACACCATAGTGGTGTGCTCGGCACAGAACTTCGGTCTTTCCGACCTGCACCAGATGCGCGGACGTGTGGGACGAAGCAACCGCAAGGCTTTCTGCTATCTGCTTGCACCTCCCTTGTCGGGCCTGAACCCCGAGGCACGCCGCCGCCTGCAGGCCATAGAGACGTTCTCCGACCTGGGAAGCGGCATACACATAGCCATGCAGGACCTGGACATTCGCGGTGCCGGCAACCTGCTGGGTGCTGAGCAGAGCGGTTTCATTGCCGACCTGGGTTATGAGACATACCAGAAGATACTATCCGAGGCGGTGAAGGAACTAAGGAACGAGGAGTTCCAGGACCTCTATGCCCAGGATGCCAACAATGTGGCAAGCGAGGCAAAGGCCACCGACTTTGTGGACGAGTGCCAGCTGGAGACCGACCTGCCGGCACACTTGCCCGAATCGTATGTGCCTACGAGCAGCGAACGCATGCTACTGTACCGCGAGCTCGACCAGATGGAGCAGGACCACCAGATAGAGGCCTTCTGTACACGCCTGAAGGACCGCTTCGGACCTATGCCCAAGGAGGCAGAAGACCTGTGCAACCTGGTACGCCTGCGCCGCCTTGGCAAACAGCTGGGTGCCGAGCGCCTGGTGCTGAAGAACGGACAGATGCGCCTCTACTTCGTGCAATCGGAGCAGAGTCCCTACTACCAAAGCACGGAGTTCGGACAAATCGTGGCATACTATAGCGTGAATGTCGCCAATTGCCAACTCTCCGAGCGCAACGGCCACAAGTTCCTGAACATAGCGCGTGTGGCGGACGTGGTGAAAGCAGTTTCAATTTTAGAGAATATACGGGCGGTGACCGTATAGGAGTCCTATTCTTATCAGAACTTATAGTACAGGAAGGGCTGGACCTCGTTGGTGCTGAACTCTATGGCGAGTTGCAGGACGATGAGGAAGAGCAGGGACTTCAGTGTCCAGTGAAGGGTGATGAAGCGCTCCTGAAGGCGGTAGAACCAGCGCTCGCGGAGGCAATGAACAAGCATGGATAGTAGCAGAATGGCTATCCACAGGGGGCGCTGGGCAATGAAGGCTGGGATGCACTGGGCATCGAACTGGGTGAACATCCTGCCGAGATAGCCGGTGGCAGAGGAGAGGTCGGCACAACGGAAGAATATCCATGTAAACAGGATGAACGTCTGGCACAGGAGCCAGCTGGGCACCTTCACCCACCAACGACCAGAGGGGAGGCGATGGAGGAAGAGACGGTGGCACCACTTGTGCACCACAAGGCCAATGCCATGCATGGCACCCCAGAGGACAAACATCAGTGTGCTTCCATGCCACAGACCTGCTACAACCATGGTGAGGAAGTTGTTGAAGTAGGTACGCACCTGCCCCATCCTGCTGCCTCCTAAGGGGATGTAGAGATAGTCGCGGAACCATGTGGAGAGCGAGATGTGCCATCGGCGCCAGAATTCGGTGGGGTTCAACGACTGGTAGGGAAAGTTGAAGTTCTCCCTCAACCGGAAACCCATCATGGCGGCTATGCCTATGCTCATGTCGCTATAGCCCGAGAAGTCGCAATATATCTGCATGCCGAAGCCCACCGTGGCCATCATCAGTTCGAAACCGGTGTATAGTTCAGGCGACTCGAAAGCCCAGTTGTTGAACTGCGCCAGATAGTCGGCAACGACGCATTTCTTGAGCACGCCCATCATCACAAGCCACAGACCTGTGTAGATGAGGCGAGGGTTGACCTCCTCGTCCTCGCGCATCTGCTGGAGCATGGTGGCAGGACGGGTGATGGGCCCCGAGAGCAGCAGGGGGAAGAAACTGATGTAGAAGAGGTATTCCAAGAAGTCCATCTTCAAGCGCAGGCGGCGGTGGTAGACCTCCACCGTGTGACTGATGGCCTGGAAGGTGTAGAACGATATGCCCACGGGCAGGATGATGTCCTGGATGGGGAAGTTTTCGCGAAGCAGGGTGTTGAGCAGGTCTATGCCGAAGTTGGTGTACTTGAAATAGAGCAACGGCAGGAGTTCCACCGCCACTATGAACGCCAGCCAGCGCTTGCGCAGGGCGCCCTTGCACTCGTTCATGCGCCGCGTCATGGCCCAACTGAGCAGAGCCGTGAGCGGAAGGAGCATACTCACCTCGGGGTTCATCCTGGAGAAGAAATAGAGGGAGAAGAGCACCACATAGAGTTTCATCAGCGTACGGCTGGTACGGTGAAGTATGGCGTATATCGCCAGGAAGACGATAAATACGGCGTAGAAGGATATGGTGTTGAATAGCATAGTTCTTTTTTAACGGTGAGCGGATGAGCGGTGAACGGTGAGCGGATGAGCGGTGAATGTTTAACGTTTAAAGTTTAACGAAAGTTTTCCGTTTTCCGTTTTCACATTTCCGTTTGTTTTACTTCTTCGGGAACATGAATTTCTTCTTCCACTTGCGGGGCTGGGTTGCCTGGGGGAAGTTCATCTCTATGGGGTGTGCCGTCTGTGGAGAGGACATCCACACGGCTATGCTGTCCATCCACCTGGAGGCGGAGCCAAAGGTGGGGTGCATCTTGTCGGAACCGCGGGTATAGGTGAGACGGGTGCTGTCGAAATAGCGCTTGTCGCCCACCACGCCACGAATCACACCGGTGATGGTGGGGTTCATGACCCAACTGGGTGGTGCCACCCATATGGTGGGCCTGGTGCCAAGGGCGCGTTGTATGATGCGGATATTCTCGGCACGGTTGTCGAGGTCCTTCACCTTCAGTTCATTGCCACCAAGGGAGACAACGACATAGTCGGCCTCTGACCAGCGGAGGAAACTCTGCAGGGTGTCCAGGCTGTTGGCCCATCCCGTGGTGGTAGAGCCATACCAGCATACGGTGTAGAGTTGGTGCCCGTTCTCCCTGGCATAGTCGGCAAAGCGCATGGACAGGCCCTCTATCATGGAATCGCCAAAGAAGAGTATGCGCTTGCCAGCAGTGTCGAGTGCCAGAGGTGCGGGTTCTGCTATCAAGGTATCAGCAGCGATGACCTCTGCTGTATCCTGGAGAATGCTATCGGTGAGCGGTGGGCAGTCAGCGGGTGAGCGGTGGGCGGTGAGCGGGTGCGAGGCAAGGAGCTTCTGCCAGAAATGAATCTTGCTCATCGTCCATCCGTTGAAGACAAGCCTGTGCCCGCTGACGGAATACACCGACACCAGAAGCAGGGGTGTGGCGAGTATGAGCAGAAGGCGCAGGTATTCTTTCATAAATACTTTTTTCGGGCGTAGAAAACACTGTTGGCATACCCGTTTTGGGGTTTCCTATGTGCACAATTCATTGCAAATATAGCAAAAATACATGAAAAACGAAATATCCGCCAACCAAATGAGGATATTCAGTTCATTTTTATTAAAGACATTCCAACATACATTATTATATTTTATAACTTTGCAAGGACGCATATACGCGGAAAATATACATAAACCTAAATAATCACAATGAAGAAAAACCTGATTAAAGTCAGTGCACTCACTCTGGCACTGACATTACCCTGCTTCTCAGCATGGGCAGACAAGTACGAGATCTATCCCGTGCCCCGCTCCATCACCATGAGCAACGGGACATTGGCATTGACACAGAAGGTGAATGTGCAATGCGAGAGCACCATCGACAAGATTACACGCAACCGCCTTGCCTCTCTGCTTCAGGCACACGGCATGGAAGCGGTGTTCGGCGGTAGCGAGGAAGGTGCCATCAGCATGCGCCTTGGTACCGTGGGAAGCGGTGAAGAGGTGGAGACATGGGCCTTTGGCGAACTGGGTCTTGCCAAGGCGAAGATCATGGTGAGCAAGAAGTTTGACCGCCATGCCATCAGCGTCTCCGACAAGGGCATCACCATTCTGGGCGAGCACACCAATGCCGTGTTCTGCGGCCTGGCTTCGCTGGAGCAGATGCTGGAACAGCAGGTGGAGGGTGCACTGGAGCATACCACCATCTACGACCGTGCCGATCAGCAGAACCGCGGTCTTGTGGAGGGTTACTATGGCTATCCATATAGCGTGGAAGTGAAGAAGGAACTGATGCGCTACATGATGCGCTACAAGATGAACACCTACATGTTCGGTGCCAAGAGCGACCCATACCACTCACAAATGTGGAAGGACGCCTACCCCACCACCATCAGTGCAGAGCAGGAGAAGAACGGCTGGCTCACACAGAACATGCTCCGCGACCTGGCACAGGTGAGCGAGGAGACCAAGGTGAACTTCATCTGGGCCATTCACCCGGGCAACGAGTTCCTGGGCAGCGGTACCGTTATCAGCGACATCATGAGCAAGTTCGAGAAGATGCACAAACTGGGCATACGCCACTTCGGTGTCTTCGTGGACGACGTGGGCATTCCCTCATCGGATGCCGACATGAAGAAGAATGCCGACCGGCTGACCGAACTTCAGAGAAAGATAGAAGCCAAGTGGAACTACGAGGGTGCTGCCGCCGAGGACACCGTGCGACCCCTGCACTTTGTGCCACAGATATATTGCAACAGCTTTGCAAGCAGCGTTGACCAGAGAAAGCGCTTCATGGCCGCACTGAGCAAGGTGCCTTCCTACATCACCGTATACTCCACCGGACAGGGCGTATGGTCGGTTCCCAACAACGACCACACACAGACGGTGGTGAACGAGTTTGGCCGCGCTATGGCATGGTGGTGGAACTATCCCTGCAACGATAATGCCGACGGACAGCTCTATCCCATGGACATGTACAGCAACTTCGTGGACATGCCTTCGGTGGGTGCCGGCGACCGCCTGCCTTCGACACTGAGCAATTGCCAAGGCCTCATAGCCAACCCCATGCAGCAGGGTTCGATGGCCAGAACTGCCCTCTTCTCCATTGCCGACTATGCATGGAACAATGCCGGCTTCAAGAACGAGCAGAGCTGGGAGGCAAGTTTCAAGAGTCTCATCAAGGACGAGGAGATGCGCCAGGCATATCACGACATCACCTACTACCTGCGCTGGAACGAGCCCGAGACAATGAAGAACCTCATCAACAGCTACAAGTCCTCGCTCACCGGCGGCAAACCCAATTCTGCCAACCTCCTTGCCACCATACAGAAGATAAGGCAGGATTGCGAAACGGTGATGAAACTGAAGGACTCCGACATAGCAAGCGACCGCATGCTCTATACCGACATCAACCCATGGCTGCAGACCCTGCACACCTATGCCCTGGTTACCGAGAACATGCTCCAGATACTGGACGCTCCTGAAGAGCATGAACAGAACTGGCCCCTAGTGAAGGAGGTTTGCGACAGCCTCAATGCACTGGAGGAGAGCACTCTCTATACCGCCTATGCACTGGAGGGAATGGGCAACGGCATCAGCGTGAGCTATCGCCAGGCGCAACTTTCAAGACTCTACCTCTACCCCTTCATCTCATACCTGAAGGAGAAGGCAATCGACACATATCTGAGCAACCCCACCGCCATCTCTGCCCCAATGGCCATAAGCAACTCTCCCCTGCTTCAGGCAAAGGCTGTGGCACAGGGTGCCAAGGTATGCCTCAGCATGCAACCCAGCGATCTGGATGTGAACAAGTACGTGGGTGTGGCGCTGCCCACTCCCGTCATGCTTGACAACATCACCCTGGACGAGAGCCTGCTGCCCTATGCAAGATACAGTACCAACGGCAAGGAGTGGAAGAAACTGACCTCGGCAACCGAGGTTCCCGCCGAGCATGTGGCATACTTCATCTTCCTGAACGAGACAGACAAGGGTGTGAAGAACTTTGCCCTCTCCGAGGAACTCTTCAGTATCACCCAGGCATCGCAGGCCAAGGCCGTTTCGGTAACCTTGCCCGAGGGTGCTATATGGGAGGGACATAACGCCAGCCTGATGGTGGATGGCGACTATGGCACATTCACCTGCCTGAACCGCAACCAGCAGACTGGCGACAAGTATCTGCTCGACCTGGGTGCACTGACCACCCTGCACGACATACGCATATGCATGGGTACCGTAAACGGCGACCATCCCACGGCTTGCCGCGTGCAATACTCGGTCAACGGTTCGGTGTGGAGAAACCTTAAGATAAAGGGTACTGACACCTACAACTGGAGCATAGATGCCGAGCAGAATGTAAGGTATAGCAACGAGATGGTGTATTGCGACTATGACGGCGAGGCAGCACAGGCACGCTATGTGCGCCTTATGCTCGCAACCGCCAATACAAGCAAGTGGTTCCGATTCTATGAGATGGAGGTCAACCGCCAGCATGCCGCCAACAGTTCCCTGCCCGAGTGCAAGGATGGCAATGGCAAGAACATAAAGGAACTAACCGACCTGAATGCTTCAACGGGTCTGCCAGCAGATGCCACAAGTCCTGTGGTATATTCCTTTAACAGACAATACAACGTCAAGAACCTGACAATATATTCTCTCCTGCAGGGCGTCACACCTTCAGTAAGCGTTACTACAGACGGAACAGAGTGGAAAACCATATGCACACTGACCGAACCTTGTCAGAAAATAGACCTCCAGGCATATCCCCAGGCTCTTGCCCTGCGTCTGGAATGGAGCGGTGAGAAGAATCCCGACATCTGCGAGATGATAGCAGAATACGATACCGAATCGTCATCGCTTCCCAACGAGGAAACCGACCTTGCCAAGGCATTTGCCCAGCTCAAGGCCGAGGCACAGCTGGCACTTGACTCTTGCGGACAGGGCGACAAGCTCATCACCAAGAACAGCCAGTTCTTTTCTCCCTACACCGAACCCAACGAAGGTTCGCTCAACAACCTCCTTGACGGCAAGCAGAACACCTTCTGGCACTCGGCATGGAGCCAGGGCAATGTGAACGATGGCGTACACTACCTGGAGATAAATCTCCCCGAAGGCACAATTGGCGATGTGGTGATGCACTATGGACGCCGTAGCGATACGGATGGACACCACCTCATCAAGGCAAACATCCTGGGTGTGGTGAGCGGTAGCGGCACCGCGGCAAAGACCGAACTGGTGTGCCAGCTGGACATGCCCTACAAGAGCCAGACGGAGACCATCAAGCGTACCTTCACTCTGGACAAGCCCTATCCTTCCATCCGTCTGCTGGAGGTCCAGACAAGCGGCAGCATGAACGGAGGCAGTGCCGGTTTCTTCCACATCGGCGAGATGCAGCTATATAGCACCAAGCGATACTACATCATCAAGAACGCACAGGCCGAGGCAGATGCCCTGATGGCCGCCATGCAGCCCCTGGCATCAGAGGCTACGGAAGAGGACATGCAGGCATTGCAAAAGGCCTACGACGTGTTCATGTACAAGGTGTTTGGCGTCATAGCCGATGGCATAGATGAGGTGAAAACGGAAAACGGAAAACGTGAAACGGAAATCTACGACCTCAGCGGACGCCGTGTGAACAAGGTGTCGCACAAGGGAATATATGTGGTTGACGGCAAGAAGATAGTAAAACAATAAAACTTTTATATAATACATTATGAGAAAACACTTCATTTCTCTCCTGTGCATGCTATTGGCTTCGGCCTATTCCATTGCACAGGGTTTCCCCACGGTGAGCACCGACGAGGAGACAAAATGGTACCTGATCCAGTTCTTGAACGGAGGCAATGCCCTCACGGCAGAGACTGACGGTGCCAACATCACTACGAGTGCCGGCAAGGGCAGCGATGCCCAGCTGTGGAAGATTACGGGTTCGAAGACCCAGGGCTATGTCCTCACCAACAAGAAGGGCTACACCCTCAGTGTGGCATCCTCGGATAAAAACCAGATGGTGCGAGCACAGTCTTCTGCTTCCGGCTCATACAAATTTGCTATCAATACAAGTACCGCCAGCGGTTATACCGACGGCTATGAGATTCAGCCTCGCGGCAATACCGCCATCTCCATGAACCTGTGGGGCGGTCCCGCGGAAAACCGTGGCGTGGGACTTTGGGACAAGGGTGACAAGAACAATGCGGTACAGTTTGTAGACGCAGAGACCTTTGAGCGCCTTGGCAAGATAGCCATCATACCCTACCCCAGTTCTCTGGAGGTGGCAGAAGGAAACCTGCCTCTCTCTTCACTATCTGCCATTGCCTACAAGGGTGCTGAGATGAAGGAGCACGTGGAGGCATTTGCCCAGCAGCTGACCACCAGCACTGGAATTGCCGTGGAGGTGAAGGAGGCTGGCGATGCTCCCTCAAAGGGCGAGATATGGTTTGGCACCGACGAGGCTCTTGCCAAGGATGCATACACCATGAGCATCACCGCAGAAGGCATCACCATCAAGGCTTCCGAGTTTGGCGGCAGGTTCTATGCCTTGCAGACACTGAAGCAGCTTCTTCCCCGCGAATACTTTGCCAGCGAAAAGCAGAGCGGCTCTGAGGACTGGAGCCTTCCCTGCCTGAACATCGAGGACCGTCCTCATCTGGGACACCGTGGCTACATGCTCGATATTGCACGCCATTTCTTCAACAAGGACGAGGTGAAGAAGGTGCTGGACATCATGGCTCTGTACAAGATGAACCGTTTCCACTGGCACCTGACCGACGACCAGGGCTGGCGCATACACATCCCCGAGTACCCCAAGCTCACCGAGGTGGGTGCCATCCGTAAGGGTTCGTTTGCCAACAACGGCGACGGCCAGAAGTTCTTTGACGACACCGAGTACGGCCGTGGCATGTTCTACACCCTCGACGACCTTCGCGAGATTGTTGCCTATGCCAAGGCCCGCAACATAGAGATCATCCCCGAGGTGGACCTCCCAGGTCACATGGTAGCCGCCGTGGCTTCATATCCCGAGTTCAGTTGCGACCCCACCAAGAAGTACGAGGTGCGCATCGATGGCGGTATCTCGCACGATGTACTTAATATCGGCGACGACCGTGTCATCGACTTCCTCAAATGTGTTCTTGGCCATGTAGCTACAGTCTTCCCCTACGACTATGTTCACATCGGCGGCGATGAATGTCCCACCGAGCAGTGGAAGACCAACAAGATGTGTCTTGACCGTGTCAAGGAACTTGGTCTCGACGGTGTGCATCAGTTGCAGTCTTGGCTGGTGGAGGAACTGGGCATCTTCCTCAAGGAGGAATATGGCAAGGACATCGTTGTATGGGACGAGCTTCTACACAACTGGAATGACAACAACAAGACCAAGCCCGTCATCATGGCATGGAACGGTCTGGGATTCAGCAGCGAGGCTGCCAAGCGTGGCATGAAGTCAATTATCGTACCCTACCAGTACCTCTACATCGACTTCATGCAGGGCGAAGAGGGTGACCTCTTCGTGGACGAGCCATATCATGGCGGATGGGGCGTAAACACCGTGGACGAGATCTATGGCCTCAATCCCTTGAGCGCACTCAGCGGCAAGGAGGAATTTGCCCTGGGCGTACAGTGCAACATGTGGACAGAAACCTGCAACAACATTGACGAGGTGGAATACTGCCTCTTGCCTCGCATGCTGGCGGTTTCCGAGATTGGCTGGTTGCCAACAAGCAAGAAGAACTGGACATCATTCTACCGTCGTTTGCAGACACACGACGAGATCTTCGACCTTCTCGACTATCAGTATGCCAAGCACTTCATCGAACCCAAGGAGTACACCCAGCAGGAAAGCACCATCATGGAGGCCGAGGACATTCTTGCCAAGAGCGTACGTGGCGGTGTGGGCTATCCCTCTGCCGAGGTGTACGATGCTCTGAAGAGTGCCCTGGAAAACACCGACGGCGAGGATGTAAGCGCCCTTGCCCAGGCAATCAGCGATTACAAGTCAGCCGAGGTTGTCCAGCCTCAGGAGGGCAAGACCTACCAGCTTGTGTCTGCCTCCACCTACTACAAGCGCCAGTACGAGGGCTCAACCATGTACCAGAAGGGTAATGGCGTGCGCTTCCACTTCACTCCCCAGACAGAACCCGAGGAACTTTGGCAGTTCGTTGCCACCGATGGCGGCTACCTGCTCAAGAACCTCTGCACCAACAAGTTCGTGAAGATGGGCAGTTACAACACCGCACTGGAAATGGTGGAAGACGGCGGCACTCCCATCCGTGTGGACAAGGCTACCATCGCAACGAAGAACTTCACCTACATCCCCGGTGTTGTCACACTGTCTTCCGTAAGCGGATATAGCGACAAGATGACTGGCAAGGTGAAGCGCTTCAGCGCCGAACTCTTTGGCGAGGTTTATGCCAAGGACGAGGCTGCCCTGTGCTACAACGGCACATGGAAGGTGGTGGAGATAACCGACTTCAGCGCCCAGCTGAAGGGTATCGTAAACAAGTGCGAGCTCATCCTCATCACCGCCCAGCCTGGCGAGATGGGCAACTACACTCAGGAGGCTCTCGACTTTGCCGAGCAGAGCATCATCCTCCCTGCACAGAAGGCTCTGGCAGAGGGTGTCGTCTCCGAAGAGAAGTACAACGAGTTCCTTTCTCTCTACAACCAGTTCATACAGATGCCCAAGGTGTCCATCAGCCAGTCACTGAGCGAGGAATGCTACTACTACATCCGCAATGTCTGGTTTGGCAAATACGCACAATACAAGTCAGCAGACAAGAGCGTGGGCATCTCCTCTTCCAAGAGCGAGGACGACACCTATCTGTGGCGCATCAAGAAGAACACCGACGGCACAGTCTTCATCTATAGCAAGAAGACACAGACCGCCGCTTACCTCACCTCCAATGCCGTTGACCAGAAGGTGAAGGTTGGCAAGGATTATGCATGGACTCTGGAAGAGCGCAGCCTTGATGGCAAAACAGGTGTGTGCATTATTGACGGAAGCGGCAGCTTCAGCTGGTACACCAACCCCGACGTGTGGAACTACGTCCTCATGAAACCCTTCTGGGGAGCATGCACATGGGAATTCCAGGAGAGCGGCATCGAGGTTCCAACATCTATTAACGACATCCAGAAGACTAACGCTTCGGACAACACCGTCTACGACCTCAGCGGCCGCAAGGTGGCAAAACAAACAACGAGTGGAGTTTATATCGTTGGTGATAAAATCATAATAAAATAATCAAAAGGAAGATATAATGAACAGAAGCGAACTTATAACCGCCGTAGCCGAGCGTACAGACAGTACAAAGAGTCATGCAGCACTGATGGTGGATACCGTTCTGGGTGTAATAGCCGACCGCCTGACAGAGGAACGCGAGGAAGTGGCCATCGCCGACTTCGGACGTTTCTCCATCAAGCAGCAGGCCGAGCGCCAGGGCATCAATCCCCAGACAGGTGAGAAGATCACAATTGAAGCAAAGGAAAAGATTGTCTTCAAGGCATCAACAAGTCTGGAGTACTACAGCCGCAAGCATAACTGACAAGCATAGCCCTAACTAATCTCTCATAGAAGTAAGGGTATAGATATTTAGACCTATGGTTCTTCTTTACAGGACAAGTCCCCTTAAGAAAAGGGACGAGGCCTGTAATAAGAACCATAGGTCTCTATTTTTGTTAAGAAAACATATAATAATAATGTATATTTCCATATAGTCAGTTAAAATACGTATCTTTGTACACTGAATTATATAAACAGAGATAGTGACGTTATGGAACAAGGCGAACTACATAAAGGACTCACCTCACAGGAGGTTGAGGATAGCAGAAAGAAACACGGTTCGAACATACTGACCCCGCCCAAGAAGACCTCGCTTTGGGTGCAGTTCATGGAGAAGTTTGAAGACCCCATCATACGCATCCTGCTCTTTGCATGGGTGCTGGCCATGATCATATCGGCAATACATTGCTGGGGACCCGACCAGAAGGGGTTGGAGGCCTTCATAGAGCCCGTGGGCATCTTCTTTGCCATAATGCTGGCAAGCACCATAGGCTTCTTCTTCGAGGCCAAGGCGGCAAAGGCCTTTGAGGTGCTGAACCAGGTGAACGACGACATACCCGTGACGGTAATACGCAACGGGCACGTCACAGAGACCACCAGGGCAGACATAGTGGTTGGCGACATAGTGATGCTGGGCACGGGCGACGAGATTCCTGCTGACGGCATCCTGCTGGAGTCCGTCTCCCTGCAGGTTAACGAATCCACGCTGACGGGCGAACCGCTGATTTCCAAAACAACCGTAGAGGCCGATTTTGACCATGAGGCCACCTACCCTTCCAATCACGCCATGCGAGGCACTACGGTGGTGGACGGGCACGGTATGATGCAGGTCATGGCCGTGGGCGATGCCACCGAGTACGGAAAGGTGAACCAGGGCGCACAGATGGACAACAACATAGACACGCCCCTGCAGCTACAGCTGAAACGCCTGGCCGCCCTGATAAGCAAGGTGGGCTACACCGTGGCCACACTGACCTTCGTGGTGCTCACCGCCAAGGTGTTCCTGCAGGGCGGAGAGGCTGGCAACTTCTACTACATAGAGCACATTCTGAACAACTTCATGATAGCCGTCACCCTGGTGGTGGTGGCCGTGCCCGAAGGCCTGCCCATGAGTGTAACGCTGAGCCTGGCACTGAGCATGAGCCGTATGCTGAAGGCCAACAACCTGGTGCGCAAGATGCATGCATGCGAGACGATGGGTGCCACAACGGTAATATGCACCGACAAGACGGGCACACTGACACAGAACCAGATGCGTGTAAGCTCAACCTCGTTCTTCCCACTGAAGGACCAGCATCTGGCCGAGGACAAGGCAAGTATGCTCATACGCGAGGGCATAGCCATAAACTCCACGGCCAACCTGAACCGCCAGGACGGCACCGTGAAGACCCTGGGCAACCCCACCGAGGCCGCCATGCTGCTATGGTTGGATGCACAGGGGCATGACTACGAGAAGTTGCGTGCCGATGCAAAAATAGTGAACCAGCTAACCTTCTCCACCGAGCGCAAGTACATGGCCACCGTAGTGGATTCTCCCCTGCTGGGAGCCAAGGTGCTGTACATGAAGGGAGCTCCCGAGATAGTGCTTGGCCATTGCAAGGACGTGGCCACAGAGCATGGCACCGCACCTGCCACCGGCATGCAGGCCGACATAGAGGCGCTACTGCTCTCCTACCAGAACCAGGCCATGCGCACCCTGGGCTTTGCCTACAAGATACTTACCGACAAGGAAGCCGAGGCACCATACAAGGACGGCCTGTTATCCGTCAAGGACCTCACCTATCTGGGCGTGGTGGCCATATCCGACCCCGTACGCGAGGATGTTCCGCGTGCCGTGGAGGCATGCCGTAAGGCTGGCATAGACATCAAGATAGTTACAGGCGACACTCCAGCCACCGCACGCGAGATAGCACGTCAGATAGGTATCTGGACACAGAAGGACTCGGACAAGAACATCATTACAGGTCCTGCCTTTGAGGCCCTCAGCGACGAAGAGGCTGCAAAGAGAGTGCAGAGCCTGAAGATAATGTGCCGTGCACGCCCCACAGACAAGCAGCGCCTTGTCCAGTTGCTTCAAAATCAGGATGCTGTAGTGGCCGTGACCGGAGACGGCACCAACGATGCTCCTGCACTGAAAGCCGCTCAGGTGGGACTTTCCATGGGCGACGGCACATCTGTGGCCAAGGAGGCAAGCGACATAACCATCCTGGACAATTCCTTCTCCAGCATAGTGCAAGCCGTCATGTGGGGACGCTCTCTTTACAGGAACATACAGCGCTTCCTCATTTTTCAGCTTACCATCAACGTGGTTGCCTGTGCCATAGTGCTCATAGGTTCGCTCATCGGTACTGGCTCTCCACTCACCATCACACAGATGCTTTGGGTGAACCTCATCATGGACACCTTTGCCGCCGGTGCCCTGGCATCGCTACCTCCCAGTTGGAGCGTGATGCGCGACCGTCCCCGCCGAAGCGGAGAACATGGCGACTTCATCATCAGTAGGTCCATGGCAAGGACCATTTTCGGCACGGGCATCTTCTTTACACTACTGCTTGTGACCGCCATGCTCGTACTTCAGGACAAGGGACACCTGTCCCCACACGACCTCAGCTGGTTCTTCACCTTCTTCGTCATGCTACAGGTATGGAATATGTTCAATGCCAAGGCCTTCATGACAGGACGCTCTGCCCTGGCCGGATTGTGGAAGAGCAAGAGTTTCCTGTGGGTGATAGTGCTAATCGTTGTTGGCCAGTATCTTATCGTCACCTTCGGAGGCAAGATGTTCAACGTGGTGCCCCTCAGCCTCAATGAATGGCTCACCATCTCTGCCATGACCATGCCCGTTCTGCTTTTCGGCGAAGTTGCAAGGATGATAAAATCAAGAAACAAGTAAAGCAAGATGTTTGACAAACGTTCGGAAGGCAATTACAACAAGCTGGAAAACAGTTCCAAATCCAAGGGCAACGAGCCCGGCTTTTGTGAGAACCTGAAGGCACTGGTTGCCGAAAACAACAACTCCAAAGAAAGGGAGTATCTGAACGATAAAAGAAACTCCCCGCTTCCTCTGTCTGCAGAACATGAAAAGGATATTACAGACGAGGTGTACGATGCTGTAGTTTTCAACACTACAAATGAAGCTGAGGAGGCCGGACAATCCGAACTGGCAGAGGAGGACGAGGAGGCAAAGCATCAAGCTTCGACACATATCGATGACAAACCAGGATTCGACTATATCGACTTCTACACAGAAACTTCCGAAACAGACATATATTCCAGAGCCTTCCGCCATTCCGACTCTACTGATAGCATAGCCAGTAGCGAAGCAGGATTCTACGTGGAGACATCGGACATGCACTTCTACATTCCTGCATTGGAAGAAAAAATTGCCAAACACAGCCCAGCAATGCCCGACTTGGGAACAACCCCTGCCAATGAAGGCCCCAAAGGCCCCAAGAGCCTGAGCGCCTTTCTATTATGCCTGCTGGCATGCATAATAGGTCCTTATATCGGTATTTTCATAATTTTTACGATACCACAATTAGACAAGCCTACAAAAAAGTATGACGCAGCTGAGACATATAGGCAAGAGCAGGAGCAAAGACTGAGAGAGGAAGCCATAGAGGAAGAAAGAGAGAGACGACAGAAAGCACAGGAACAGGAAAGGTACAAGAGTTTCTACAACAAGGACACAAGAACCCTGACACTCCCTAAATCGGAGTTTGCAGGAAATGAATATGCCTTTGCCGCACAAGATGCCAAGACAATACGCTCGGCCGGTGTCGTATCTACCATCGGAGACAATGCCTTTTGCTCCTATCAGGAACTGGAAACCGTTAACATAAAATGCAAGATTGTAGGAAAAGAAAGTTTCAAAGGTTGCGCATCGCTTCGCACGGCAATAATAACACGCAACCTCAACTGGCTCCGTAGTGAAGCATTTGCCAACTGCCCACGCCTGGAAACGGTACTGCTAAGTACGACACTGTCCCAAATAGAGGACAACGTCTTCATGAATTCCAACAACATACGCGAAGTTTCCATACCCAACAACGTAAAGACGCATTTCTTCCAACACCTGTCGCATTGCAGGAAAATCAATACCATATATCTCCTTTCCCTCGACTACTTTAAGATGCCCAAGAGCTTAAAGGATGCTCCTGTCCAGTTCTCCAAGTGCAAACTGTATGTCCCAGACTCAAAACTGGAGCAGTTCCGCAAGAATGCCGACTGGGCACGCTTCGGCCAGATTCTGCCCCTGAGCCAATCCCGTTGGTTTGACGAAAAGGGTTGGGGGAAGTAATAATAACACATCTAACGACACAGGCATGGACACAACGGACAGATTCGGCATCGTAATAGAACGCCAGGAGCAGATAGAAAGGCTTATCCGCGAATGGGGGTTCCTGCCTTTCTTCAAGAACGGTATCTCTGGGTTCTCCATTGAGGAGATGACACCGCCCGAGCTGCTCTTTGGCGACGACTTCCCCAATGGTCCCTGGGGATGGAAAGGGCCTATCATTGCCAACTGGGAATCGGCCTATGGCAAGTTCTTCAAGGGCAAGGCTGGTTTCGTGAGCCTGGAATGGCTGCCCGACTTCATGAACTGGCGCCGTTCGCGCCTTCCGCTGAAGAAGCAGGACAAGGATGCACGCCATATCTACGAGGTACTGGTGGAGAACGAATCCATGCTTTCGCGCCAACTGAAGAAGGCGAGCGGATTTACCCTTAGCCGCAAGCGCAGGACCTTCAACCCCGACGACCCCTCAAGTCCTGTGGAGAACCCCAGAAACGGCATGGCATTTGATTCGCTGATAGCAGGATTGGAAATGGGCACACATGTCTGCATTGCCGACTTTGAATACCTTATCTCCAAGAAGGGCGAACCCTACGGTTGGGGCCTTGCACGCTATTGCACGCCAGAGGCCATGTATCCCGACCTCTTCCCCTACGAGGACCTGATACAGGGCCGCACACCGCGTCAATCCCGCAAGCGTATCCTCGAGCATCTGTGCCTGGTATTGCCCGATGTAGAACCCAGCAAGATAGAGAAACTCTTAGATTAATGAATACAGATATTGATTTGACCATAACACGAGGCAAGGCCTCCGACATAGATGCTATCGTACGCTTCCAGGCAGACATGGCCATGGAGTCGGAAGGCACCATGCTTGACATGGACAGGCTCCATCATGGCGTAACCTCTGCCATCAACGACGAGCAAAAGGGCATCTACCTGGTGGCACGTGCTAACGGTACCCCAATAGGGAGCCTGATGCTGACACGCGAATGGAGCGATTGGAACAACCAGTGGTACTGGTGGATACAGAGTGTCTACGTGATGCCTGAGTACAGAAAGAAAGGTGTATACAAAGCCATGTACGCCACACTGAAGGACTTGGCACGGGAAAACGGAGTATCACAGATACGCCTGTATGCCGACAGGACCAACCTTTCCGCACAACAGGTTTACCAACGTCTCGGCATGAGGGAAAGCCACTATCTGATGTTCGAAGAAACTATCGGAACATAACATTATCCCAAACACTAAACTACAATACATAAAGAATCATGAAGGTTTTAATGATAAACGGCAGCCCTCGCAAGAATGGCAACACCGCCACGGCCCTGGCAGAGGTACAAGGCCAACTAAAAGAAGAAGGTATAGAGAGTGAAATCATATGGATAGGCAACAAGCCCATACGAGGTTGTTGTGCATGTGGCCAATGCAAGGCCAAGGGATTAGGCCAATGTGTTTTCGATGATGATATCTGCAATCAGATTTCTGCCAAGTTTGCCGAGGCCGATGCTTTGGTTGTCGGTTCCCCCGTCTACTATGGTCAGCCCAATGGTGCCCTGCTCTCCATCATCCAGCGTGCCTTCTACTCCAACGGGGCAAGCATCTCCGGCAAGCCTGCCGCATCCATAGCCGTATGTCGCAGAGGTGGAGCAACTGCTGTCTTCGAGACGATGAACATGCCCTTCCAGATGATGAACATGCCCATTGTCACCTCACAGTACTGGAACATCGTATATGGTCGTGCCGAAGGAGAAGCGTCACTTGATGCCGAAGGTATGCAGACAATGCGCACCCTTGCCCGCAACATGGCATGGCTTCTTAAATCCACAGGTGGCAAGCCCGCCCCTGGCCGTCCTGCCGACGAACCTTGGATAATGACAAACGTTATCAGATAGGTAACTGTAAATTAATATAATATCATATTAAACTTAAATAAATAATACAGGAAATGAAGAAAACCTTTATCGCTGCCACAATGGCACTGAGCATGGGACTCAGTGCCATGGCACAAAGCACAAATCCGTTGCTGGAGCGCCGCTTCAACACTCCCTACGAGATTGCTCCATTCGAAAAGATTACCACCGAGAACTACCGCGAGGCATTCCTCCGTGGCATGGAGGAGCAGAAGAAGGAGATTGACGCTATCGTTAACAACACCGAGGCACCAACCTTCCAGAACACCATCGTAGCCCTGGACGAATCTGGCCAGTTGCTCAGCCGCACCTCGGGTGTGTTCTACGGATTAAGCCGTTCATGCTCCACACCAGAGTATCAGCAGTTGGAAAGCGAACTCTCTCCCCTGCTCTCTGCTCATAGCGATTATATCAATATGAACGAGGCTCTGTTCAAGCGTGTCAAGACCGTGTACGACAAAATGGAGACCCTGAACCTCAACACCGAGCAGAAGCGCCTTCTGGATAAGACCTACAAGGGTTTTGTACGTGGCGGTGCTCTCTTGGGCGAGGATGCCAAGAAGAAGATTTCCGAAATCAACCTTCAGTTGGCCAAGTTGCAATTGCAGTTCACACAGAACCTCTTGCACGACACAAACAACACCTATGTCACCGTTTCCGATGCAAAGGACCTCGAAGGCTTGTCGGAAGGCGACATACAGAAGGCAGCTGCTCTGGCAGAGCGTACTGGTGCCAAGGGGCAGTACCGTTTCAATATGCAGCGCCCCAGTTGCAACCCCGTACTCCAGTATGCCAAGAACCGCGACCTTCGTCGTCAGGTGTACGAGATGTACAACAACCGTTGCAACCACGGCGACAAGTACGACAACAAGGCCATCTCGGCTCAAATCGTAGAGTTGCGTCTGGAGTTGGCAAAGATTAAGGGTTTCAACACCTTTGCCGACATGCAATTGGAGACTCGCATGGCCAAGAAGCCCGAGAATGTTTACAACCTGCTCGACCAGATTTGGTCTCCCGCCGTTGAGGCTGCCGAGCGCGAACTGGACGACATACGCCAGATGATGCGCAAGGACGGTATCAAGGGCGAGCCCAAGCCTTGGGACTATATGTACTATCTGGACAAGGCAAAGCAGGAGAAGTTCAACATCAGCGAGGCAGAAGTGAGCGAATACCTTGAGATTAACAATGTGATGCAGGGTATCTTCTGGACAGCCACAAAGCTCTATGGCATCACCTTCCGCGAGCGCACCGAGGACTATCCCCAGTATCACAAACAACAGCAGAGCTGGGATGTCATCGATGAGAAGGGCAACCTCATTGCCATCTTCTATAGCGATATGTTCCCTCGCGATGGTAAGGGTGCCGGTGCATGGTGCGGACGCTTCCGTGCACAGTCCTACGATGGCACCATGCGCGTGCAACCCATCGTAACCAATGTGTGCAACATGACTCTGCCTGCCAAGGAAGGTGGACCTGCCCTGCAAACCGTTGACAACGTGCTGACCATGTTCCATGAGTTTGGTCATGCTCTTCATTCTTTCTTCCGCGATGTTCAGTACCAGGGCGTTGGCGGTGTTGAGCGCGACTTTGTAGAGTTGCCTTCACAGATCAACGAGCACTGGGCTTTCGAACCCGAGGTTCTGCAACAGTATGCACGCCACTACAAGACAGGAGAGGTAATCCCAGAAGAGCTTGTTCAGAAGATTGATGCCAGCAGCAAGTACGGTCAGGGATTTGCCACCGTGGAATACCTTGCCGCATCCTATGTGGACCTTGACCTGCATGTGCTCACCGAGATGCCCAAGAAACTCGACGTTATGAAGTTCCAGGCTGAAAAGATGAAGAAGCGTGGCATGCCCTCGCAGATTCTGCCACGTTATAGCGTAACAAACTTCTCCCACACCATGGGCGGAGGCTATAGTGCCGGTTACTACAGCTACATCTGGGCAGAGGTATTGGATGCCGATGCCTTCGAAGCATTCAAAGAGACTGGAAACATCTTCAACCAGGAGGTAGCCGCCAAGTTCCGCAAGGAAGTGCTCACACCTGGTGGTATATTGCCCGGTGACGAGATGTATCGTCGCTTCCGTGGACGCGACCCCAAGATTGACGGCCTGCTCAAGAACCGTGGTTTCCTCCAGGCACAGCCCGGTCAGAAGATTTCTACCGACAACAAGGCAGGAAGGTAAGACAAACGGAAAACGGAAAACGGGAAAGACCCTCCCCCTAGCCCCTCCCTCTATGGAGGGGAGTAGTTACAATTGTCAATGAAATGCCTACCTGTAGGGACAAGATAAACGGAGAACGTAAAACAGCTAACGTTATCACCCACTTTCTCCCCCTGAGACAGGGGCGAGTACCCCGCAGGGGGGAGGGGGTGGATAGTCATACTGAAAACGAAATACGTTATCACCCACTCGTAGGGACGCAGCGTGCTGCGTCCGAAAAACTGAGCGCAAGGCATATATGCGGACGCTGCACGCAACGTCCCTACGAGCAAACAAGGCGAGAATATAAAGCCCGCTCACCCGCTCACCGCTCACCGTTAAAGCCCGCTCACCCGCTCACCGCTCATCCGTTAATCGTTGCCATGCGCACATACATAGCCATAGACCTGAAGTCGTTCTACGCCTCCGTGGAGTGTGTTGAGCGTGGACTTGATCCGCTCAACACACTTCTGGTGGTGGCGGACGAGAGCCGCACGGACAAGACCATTTGTCTGGCCGTGACTCCTGCGCTGAAGGCCTATGGCATCTCGGGGCGTGCCCGTCTGTGGGAAGTACGCCAACGTGCCAGCCATCTCGACTATATCGTCACTCCACCACGCATGGGCCTCTATCTGGAGTACAGCAAGAGAGTGACGGACGTGTACCTGAAATACGTTGCCCCCGAGGATCTTCACCGCTACTCCGTGGACGAGGTGTTCATGGACGTGACCAACTACATGTTCCTATATAAGGTATCTGCCCACGAACTAGCCATCCGTATCATCCGCGACGTGCTTCGTACCACCGGCATTACCGCCACGGCTGGTATAGGCGAAAATATGTATCTGGCCAAGGTGGCCATGGACATCGTGGCAAAGCACATGCCTGCCGACAAGGATGGAGTGCGCATAGCGGAACTCACGGAAAGCGAATACCGCAGACAACTCTGGCACCACCGCCCTCTTACCGACTTCTGGCGCGTAGGACGCAGGACAGCAGAGAAACTGGCCAAATACGGAGTCACCACCATGGGACAATTGGCACGCATGTCGCTCTCCAGCGAAGCGCTCCTGTACAAACTCTTCGGTGTGAATGCCGAACTCCTCATCGACCATGCTTGGGGATGGGAACCATGCCGCATCAGCGACATCAAAGCATACCGTCCGAAATCTTCCTCCGTGTCCAGCGGACAAGTGCTCAACTATCCCTACCCTACCGACAAGGCACGCGTGGTAGTACGCGAGATGGCCGAGGCTCTGGCTCTCGACCTTCTGTCCAAACACCTGCTCACACCGCAGATTGTCCTTACCATCGGCTACGATATGGAAAGCCTTGTGCGCGAGGACATCCGAAGCTTGTACAAGGGTCCCATCACCACCGACCACTATGGCCGACAGGTTCCCGCCCATGCCCACGGAAGCCACAATCTGCCACTTACCACCAGTTCTGCCCACCACATCACCGAGGCTGCCATGCAACTCTATGAGCGCATCATTGACCCCATCCTGCTCGTCCGCCGCATAAACATCACCGCGGCAAACGTAGTATCGGAATCCGAAGGCATGCATCGCCCCAAGGGAGGAGCCGTGCAACTTGATCTCTTCATCGACCTCCCCGAGCAGAACAATCCATCCATCCCACAAGATGAGCAAGACACTAAGGAAAGACGGTTGATGGAGGCGTCCCTTGCCATTCGCAAACGCTATGGCAAGAATGCTCTGCTAAAGGGAGTGAACTTTGACGAAGGTGCCACAGGACGCGAACGAAACAGCCAGATAGGAGGACATCGCAAATGAACGACTACGAAGACATCATCAACCTTCCCCATTGGAATCCCACAGGCCGGCGCCGCATGAGCATGGAGGCACGTGCCTCCCAGTTCGCACCCTTTGCAGCGCTGAAGGAAGGTGAGACCGCCGACCCCGTTGATACCACATCCACATGATACTGACATCCCTGATTATCATCTGCCTGCTTTCGCTTGCATCCGACATATATATCTGGTACAGAGTAGTACGCCATCACACTTCCTCCTGGCGCTACCTGCACTGGCTGCCACTTTGCATCATGGCCCTGCTGATAGTCATGATACTTACCGGCACCATGTTCCCGTGGATGTTCAGCCTTGGCATATACCTGTTTCTGCTTGCATGCCTGCCCTGTTGGTTTCATGCCCTACTGGCACTGGTTCGCATGCCAAGGGCAGGCTTGGCTCTACGCCTTATGCTCATTGGCGTATCGCTTTATGGCATTACATACGGATGGAAGCGTATCACCGTCAGGGAAACAGAGGTTGTGAACCACACCTTGCCCCCTTCATTTCATGGATTCCGCATAGCACACATATCGGACCTCCATCTTGGCACCTATGCCTCACATCCTGAAATTGTGGATAGAATTGTGGAGATGGTTAGCGAGGCTTCACCCGACCTTATTGTCTTTACTGGCGATATTGTCAGCACATCGCCCCAGGAACTTCGTCCATTCACAGAAACTCTTTCCCGCCTTCAAGCCCCCTGTGGCATAGTCTCCATTCTGGGCAATCACGACTACTGCACCTATGGTCCCAGGAAATCAGCCGCCGAACAGGAGGTTCTGCTGGAGGAAGTCATTGCCATGCAGAGGCAGATGGGCTGGAACCTGCTTATGAACGAACACATTGTCCTGCGCAATGGCAATGACTCCATAGCCATCATTGGCGTGGAAAACGACGGCCATCCGCCCTTTCCAGCACGTGCCAACCTCGGCAAGGCCACCGAAGGCATTTCAGCAGGATGCTACAAGATTCTGCTCACTCACGACCCATCACATTGGCGTCGTGCCATACTATCCCACACAGACATTCCCCTCACCCTCTCTGGCCATACCCATGCCATGCATCTTCGCATAGGCGGATGGTCGCCCTCTGCCCTGCTCTTTTCCGAATGGGGAGACCTTTACAAAGAAAACAACCAGTACCTGCACGTCAACACAGGCACTGGTTCCAATATTCCATTCCGTCTGGGCGCATGGCCGGAAATAACAATCATCACTCTCACATCGGTAGGCGTAAAGTGAAGCGCACACCTTTGCTTCCGTCGGCATAGCTTTTGTTTTCCACACCTATCAGGCCTCCGTGGTTGCTCACTATCTGTCGGCATACGGCCAGACCTATGCCCTGTCCGCCTTCCTTGGTGGTAAAGAAGGGTGTGAAGATATTGTCCACCACTTCCTGCGATATGCCGCCACCGTTGTCCTCTACGGACATAACCACATGTCTGCCGTTTTCCGACAGAGCCACCTTCACCCTTACACTTGTCGCTTCCGTTTCCAGAGCGTTCTTCATCAGATTTATCAGCACCTGTTCTATCTGCGAAGAATCCAGTCGCACAAAGGTTTCGGCACATTGCACATCATACTCCACATGGCAATCCTCCCTTAGCATAGAAGCACACATGCGCTGGAAGTCTTCCATCAATCGTCCTATGCTAATATTCTCTAAATCAGGGCGAGGTATATTAGACACCGTGCGATACCTCTGCACGAAGTCCATCAATCCGTTGGCTCTTCGGCTTATGGTGGACAACACCATCTGCACCTCCTCGTTGCTGTATCTCTCCCCTGCCCCGTCGTTAGAAAGGTTCTCCGCCAAGGTATTGGAGAGCGATACTATTGGAGCCAGCGAGTTCATTATCTCGTGCGTCAGTACACGGATAAGTTTCTGCTGAACTTCAATCTCTCCCTGCTCCAGTATGCTTGCCACACTCTGCAGGCTATATAATATATAAGGTATACCGCTAACGAACACCTGCGTGCGCGATGCAGCATATTGCCTTTCCTCACCCTCCTTGCTGACATACGAAACCAGTTGCGATGCTCCACGTTTCAGGCCTCTCAGTTGCAAGGGCAATGTATGATGAAGCACGGCCAACTGGTCAAGGTTGTCGAATCGGAAACCGCACAAGCCCTCTATGGCAGCCTTGTTCATCCATCGCACACGTCCGTTCTCGTCCGTGGCAATCAGTATGGCATCCACCTTGGAGAGCATGGCATCGTAGAGATGCGAATCGCTCACACGCTGGTGTTCCGACTCACGGAACTCGCGTATCACGGCATTTATTTCCTCTGCCATACGTCGTTCCTCGCCATGCAGATGCTCCAGAGAGTATTGCAAGCTGAAATCCCTCATGCGCACCGACTCCAGCATCTGCCTAAGCCGTCGTGTGCTTTTATTATAGAAGATATTCTGCCAAAAACTCATATTTATTGAACGGAAAACTGAAAACGGAAATCGGAAAACTGTTACTAACAGAAATGTGAAAAGTGAAATTGGAAAACTAGGAAAACAGATAGTACGATTATAAGTTATTCTCTGCTCGCTTAACTGTTCTTATACTTGATGTTATCATTGCTATGATTTCTTTCAAATCCTCGTTGAGAGAAGTAAAAGCAGAATCGTCTATTATATCGCTATTGAGAAGAAGTTCAAGCCAATATTGTGTTTCATCAGCCTCCTTAAGGGCAATTGAAAGTTTGTGAACAAAATCAAGTTTACTTTGTGCGTTTCGTCTTTCTCTTGCGTTAGCACCTATACTTGTACCACTACGTAGCATCTGCTTTGAGATAACAGTCTCCTTCTTATCATGAACCAAAAACTTATAAAAGCGTACTATACGTACAGCAAATGCCATACATTTACTATCAAGTATATTGTCCATAGTTTTATAGATTTGAGCTTACCAACTTATACAAATCACTTTTTCAGATTTCAGCTTTAACCCTTCAAATGTCACCTTTCCGTTCTCCGTTTTCAGATTTCAGTTAGTAACAGTTCTCCGTTTTCACCTTTCCGTTCTCCGTTTTCAGATTTCAGTTAGTAACAGTTCTCCGTTTTCACCTTTCCGTTTTCCGTTTACTATATCCCATGCTTATCTATCTTCCTGTACAACGCATAGCGTGTGATGCCTAATAGTTCGGAGGCCAGTTTCATGTTGCCATTGGCTTGTTCCAGAGCCTTGCGAATTGCCAGGCGCTCTATGTCCTCCAGGTTCAGCGTATCGTAGATATTCTCCGGCTTTGCCTGCTTCATGCTCTCTGTGACGAGGGGAGCCTGAGGGTCTATTATCCACCGTTCCACACTATGCTGAAGCTCGCGCACATTGCCATACCAGGAATGTGCCATCAGTTTGGCCTCCTCGCGAGCAGTGAAATCCCTCACCTCTCCCCCATGCTTCTCGGCATAACGGGAAAGGAAGTGTCTGGCCAAAAGCATAATGTCTCCGCCTCTTTCCCTCAAAGGCGGGATATGCATCTCTATGGTGTTCAGACGGTAAAGCAAGTCCTCGCGGAAAGTTCCCTCCGCCACACGTTCATGCAGATTGGCATTCGTTGCCGCCACTATGCGTATGTCCACCCTCTGCACCTGGTTTGAACCTACGGGAGACACCTCGCGCCTCTCTATCACGGTGAGCAGCTTCTGTTGCATAGGCAAGGACAGGTTGCCTATCTCGTCCAGGAACAACGTACCGCCATTTGCCTGCTGAACCCTGCCCTGCTTTGCGGTATGTGCACCGGTGAAGGCACCCTTCACATGCCCGAACAGTTCGCTCTCAAACAGTTGCTCGTGCACACATCCAAGGTCGATGGACACGAAAGGCTGGTCGCCTCTTTTGGAAAGCCTGTGCAATTCCCTTGCCAAAACATCCTTGCCGGTACCGTTCTCTCCTGTTATCAGCACATTGGCATCGGTTCTTGCCACTCTGCCCATGCGCGACTTTAGTTCCAGTATCTGTGGAGACTCGCCAATGAAGTTGCTACCCTCTGTCAAGTCCTCCTCTCCGTTCTGGTCTTCATGTTCCTGAGCCTGGATCTGCGCCATCTTGCTCCGCTTCATATCCACGGCAGAGTGCACCACCTCCAGCATCCTCTTGTTGTCCCAAGGCTTGGCCACGAAGTCCAAGGCTCCGGCCCTTATGGCCCTTACCGTCTTCTCCGTACTGATATATGCCGTCATGAACACCACCACACTCGTTGGGTCGTGCTCCAATATGCGTGCCAGCCATTCATATCCCTCCTCGCCGCTCACCATATCCTTGCGGAAGTTCATGTCCAGCAGGATTACATCGGGTTGGAAACTGTCCATGAACTCTATTATGCGCTCCGGGGTGCTAATCACTCGTATGGCCTCCACCCATGGTTTCAGCAGCATGTTCAACGACAGAAGAATGTCCTGATTGTCATCCACAATCAATATCTTGCCTCTACATTCCATGAAGTTATGTATTAAGGTAGTTTTACGTCAGGGTTTAACCCAAATCGGTCATTAGCGTTATGATGATAATAGTATATATTTTTGAACAGATGTTTTGTCGCTTTGAGGGCGCAATGGGGGTCCATTGTAACCGAGAAGCGAGGAAACAGATGACAAAAAGATGACTTCATTAGCGCGTAACAGTCTAATGACTGATTTGGGTTTATGAACGCTTGCGGACAAAGATAAGTAAAACACTTGAATCTTCCAAAGCCGAGGAAGGTTATTTTATGCTCTTGCCCTCAGTTTTCTGCACTTTTCCAAAAGCCATTGTGTGCGGATGTGCGATTTCGCACACCTGTGTTCGTTTTCGCACACTTTTTAGAGCATCAAAATAGAGGTTAATTCGCTAATGTTCAGCATTTTCCCATTGTGGCACGATATTTGCAATATATATAATGAGCGCCCACGGCACAATACCTTGCCCAAAACCTCAAAACGTGCATAAAAACTCATCGTATTGTCAAGGCTCGGTCGTCGTATTGTCAAGGCTTGGTCGTCGTATTGTCTAAGACAAGACACCGTATTGTCTAAAACAGGGTGCAACAACATATAACTAGTAAGTCTAATATATATATAATGTACGCGATATGATAACATCTCTTCACCCTCTCCCCTCCCTACGGAGACTTGCCATGGGGGCACTTTCGGTGCTATGCCTTGCGTGTCCGTTGCATGGCATTGCCCAAGAGGCTCAGGACACCTTGGTGCTCGACCTCCAGCAAGCCATCTCCCTTGCCCTCGAGCAGTCGCCCACGGCACGCAGTGCCCGTCACTCGTTCCTTTCCCAGCACTGGAACTACCGCAACTTCCGTGCCAACTATCTGCCCAGTGTCACCCTGACCTCCTCTCCTTATATCAACAACCAGATAAACAAGATTACCCAGGGCGATGGCAGTTCGCTTTATCTTCGCCAGAGCCAGTTGGGTGCCGACCTCAACCTGAGCATCAACCAGAATATCAGTTGGACGGGTGGTACGTTCTTCATTAAGACCAGCGCCAACTATCACCGCGAACTCAGTAGTCATACCAACATGTTCAGCACCGTGCCCATAAGCATAGGCTACCAGCAGAGCCTCTTCGGCCATAACTCGCTCAAGTGGGACAAGCGCATAGAACCCTTGCGCTACACCGAGGCAAAGAAGAACTATGCCGAGACCATAGAACTCGTCTCTGCCAGCAGCTGTTCCTATTTCTTCAGCCTTGCCAACGCACAGAGCAACCTGGAAATGGCACGAAGCAACTTCGCAAGTGCCGACACTCTCTATCGCATGGCACAGGGACGCTACAAGATAGGCACCATCACCGAGAACGAGATGCTCCAGCTGGAGATTCGCCGCCTTAGCGAAGAGACCAATGCCATGGATGCAGAGATCTCCCTTGAGGAGCAGATGCAGAACTTCCGTTCCTTCCTTGGCCTTGCCCAGGACACTCCCATACGCCTCGTCATGCCCGACACGGTGCCTGAGTTCGAGGTGCCTTACGCACAGGCACTTGAACTGGCCATGCAAAACAGCCCCGACCCTGTATATTACGAGCGCATACGCCAAGAGGCCCGCAGCTCTCTCTCATACGCCAAGGCCAATGCGGGCCTCAAGGCCGACATCTACCTTCAGTTCGGCCTCTCGCAGACGGGCAGCACCATAGCCTCTGCATATCATCGCCCCCTCACTCAGGAGTATGGCAGCATCTCCCTCTCCCTCCCCATCCTCGACTGGGGCCGAGGCAAAGGCAGGGTGCGTGTGGCACGCTCACAACAGGAACTCACCGAGATTCAGGCAGAGCAAGGCATGGAGGACTTCCGCCAGAATGTGCAGAAAGTTGTTTCCCAGTTCAACATGCAGGCACGCAAGGTACACATTGCCCAACTCACCGGTCGTCGTGCCGAGCACCGTCACACCGTGGCCATGCGTCTCTACATCATGGGCGAAAGTTCCCTCCTCGACCTCAACGATGCCATCTCCGAGCGCAACAACGCCCGCCGTTCCTATCTCTCAGCCATGAGCACCTATTGGAGCCTCTACTACACCCTACGCAGCATGACAGGGTATGATTTCTACACAAATACAAAACTCAGCGAACAATTACCGACGGAATAACAACGGACCCTCCCCCAACCCCTCCACAAGGGAGGGGAGTAGTTACAACCGCCAACTTCACCAAAAACAACCAAACACATAAATCAATTAACCCCATCCATTAACCAAGACCTCAATCCCCTTATTGTATATACTCCCCTCCCTTGTGGAGGGGCAAGGGGGTGGGTCCTCTACCTTAATTTCTTATGGACATTCAACTTCCCCCCCGACCCTGGTATGTAAAGTACCGCATGCACATCCTTGGATGCCTTGTACTTGCAGGCATCGTTGTCTACACCATCTATGTGGCACTCTCGCCTCGCCGTCAGAGCATCAAGTCGGAGAGCGTAAAGATTGCCTCCGTTCAGGATGCACCCTTCATGGAGTTCCTTGAAACCGAAGGCATAGTGCACCCCATCATGACCATACAGATCAATGCCCTGGAGAAAGGTTTCGTCGAACAGATTGTCCGCGAAGAGGGTGCCATGGTACACCGTGGCGACACCATCCTCGTGCTCAACAATCCCGAACTCATGCGCACCATACAGGAAGAGCGCGAACAATGGGAGAAGACCCAGCGCAACCTCCGCGAGCAGGAGATACAGATGGAGCAGAAGAGCATCTCGCTCAACATGCAAGCCTTGGAGCAACGCCATCAGTTGGCAAGTCTCGAAAGAAAACTCACCCAGAGCCGCGAGGAGTTCTCCATGGGCATAAAGAGCCGTGCCGAACTTACCATCGCCGAGGAGGACTACAAGCACGAGCACCAGAAACTGCTCTTGCAGATGGAGAGCCTTCGCCACGATTCCGTTACTGCTATCCTGCGTCGCGAGATGATTGTTTCCGACCGTCAGGCGGCAGCACGCAAACTGGAGAAAGCCCAAGAGCGCATAGACGGCCTCATCGTCCGTGCACCTCAGGACGGACAGTTGGGACACATCAACCTTACCATCGGCCAGTCCGTCGGCGGCGGTGCCATGATAGGAGAACTGAAGATAATGAACCAGTACAAGGTGCACACCCAGTTGAGCGAATACTACGTTGAACGCATCAGTGCCGGCCTGCCTGCCACCATCATCCAAAAGCAGGACACCTTCCCCTTGCGCATCAGCCGTGTCATCCCCGAGGTAAAGGACCGCAAGTTCGACACCGACCTGCTCTTCACCTCCGCCATCCCCGAGAACATACGTCTGGGCAAGAGTTACCGTGTGAAGATAGAGCTTGGCCAACCCGAGCCTGCCATCATCATACCCCGTGGCGACTTCTACCAGAAGACTGGTGGCAAGTGGATATACCGTATGGAGGAAGGCAGCAATGTGGCACGCCGTGTGGACATAAAGATAGGTCGTCAGAACCCAGAGCAATACGAGGTTATCGATGGTCTCAACCCCGGCGACCAAGTAATCGTGAGCGGCTATGACAGATTGGGAGATGTAGAGGAGGTGGTGGTGGACTAGGACAAACGGAAAGGTGAAAACGGAAAACTATTATCCCCTAAGCCAATAATTAAGAGATGTTGAAAAAGGTTATAAATTAGGTTAGAAGACGACATACCCCCTCCGCTTCGCTCGTCCCCCTGACTCAGAGGGACAGTCAGTTACAACAGAGTATCACCCTATCAAGACCGCGCTAGCCAACTGTCCCTCTAAATTAGGGGGCGAAGAGGGTCTTTAGAAGAATGACTTGATGTCATTCTGTGCCCTCTGAGGGGAGCACTACCCAGTGCGACGCTGGGCAAGAGCGAAGCTCCGGAGGGGGTATGTCAAAAGTCCTCACTTTTCACTTTTCCGTTCATAAAAGTAACAAAACTCACATCAATCCCGTTATTACCATAAAATACAAATCATCACAAATATGAAAAATCAGAATCAATCACAATCCCCTGTACATTCTACTCCCCTCCATACAGGGAGGGGTTGGGGGTGGGTCCGCTGGGGAGGACTCCTTGCCAACTCCCTCGCCTCCGCTTGGCGCAATCTGCTCAAGTACAAAGTGCAGAACACCATCTCCATTCTCTGCCTTGCCGTGGGTGTGGTGTGCTTTGCCATTACCGTGCATATTATGTTCAACTTTGCACGCAACTTATATTACAGTTCTATTGACCAAGGCAGGCCGGTGTTCACTATCTACGAGATGAGCGAAGAGGAATTCAAGAACACCGCCAAACATGATGCCAACGGAGCAGACAGACAATTGCCCATGGTGAACATCACCAAAGCATTCATTGACAGGCTGTATAGCATGAAACTGCCTGCCATGAAGGAGATTCATGGTATTGTTCTCATCATGAAATCAAACTTTGAGTTCGATGACAACACACCGCAACCCAAGACATACCTTGCCACCTTTGCCAAGTGCTCGCCACGAAGATACCATTACCTCGGATACCGTTCGGCCATCACGGGTGAAAGGATAGCAGAACTGAACGAAGGCGATGTGATTATAACGGACGACCTCCGCGACAAGGTCTTTGGCAAAGGTGTGGACCCTCGTGGATTCAGAATACTTACCGAAATAGACGGTAGCCAGCGTACCATACGCGATGTGGTGAACGTATCCGAACGCATGGAGGATTTTTACAACGATGCTATTATCTATTGCCAGAAGAACTACATCGCTGAAACGCAGTTCAACCGCATCAATAGCCTGCAGATAGAACTGGCTGAGGGCTACACGGCACAGCAGTTGCGCGAACAACTGGCAGGTGCCTTGCCCGAATACTTTGTGGCTCTGCGATGGAACGCATGGGATTGGACAGACGAAGGTCTGTTCTATCTGACGATAATAGGTGTTGTGCTTTTGCTTGGAAGCAGTGTGCTGCTCATAGGGGCCGTGGGCTTCCTGAAGATGCAGTTGCAACTCTTCTCGCTCCGTGCCCGTGAGATGGCTCTGCGCCGAACAATGGGAGCAAAGCCCCGACACCTGTTCCTGCTCCTCATAACGGAAATGGCAATCATGTTCGCCTTTACGGCCATAGCCACGTTGTTGATCACCGTACAACTGTCGCGTTATGCCTTGTCCACTATACAAAGGCTGAATGATGAAATCCTCTTCGACGTTGGAGTGATTGTGGAGACCGGCATGTGGATTTGCCTTGCCACTCTGCTTTGCTCCTTGATGGTGGCTTTCATTTCCCTGTACCGCCAGTTGCACAGTCCCGTTGGCATGCGAGTAGGCCGTAGCGGACATCCTCGCACCAAAGGACAGAGCGTGATGTTGGGCACTCAGTTTGCCATAAGCATGAT
>JAZRJU010000007.1:0-134154 GCA_045645965.1 Bacteroidaceae bacterium | reverse complement strand
TGTAATAGTTGAAGATTAGTATAAACTAAAATTATGACTAACATAAAGTAGAGTCAACCTAAAGTAACATTAAGTTTAAGCAAAGTCAACCTTTATTACAAGTAAGACAACTAGTAGTCAACCAAAAGCGTTAAACTACAGGATTGGTGAGTCCTCCTGCTATGAGTACTCCAGTCCTCCTACTAAGAGTACTCCAGTCCTCCTGCTATGAGTACTCCAGTCCTCCTACTAAGAGTACTCTGCTTGCATTGGGGCAGATAACCTTGGTTGTTGGGGTGATGAGGGATTTAGCGAATAGCGGTTAACCTTTAACCGCTCACCGCTCATCCGCTCATCCGCTCACCGCTCCTCCAGCATTTTCAATGCCCTGTCCTCGGCTTCTTCCATTTCTTGGCGTTCCTCGTCGGTGTGGTCGTCTATGCCACAGAGGTGCAGAATGCTATGGATGATGACACGGTGCAGTTCCTCGTCGTAGGAGGTCCCGAACAGTTCGGCGTTGGTGTGTACGGTGTCCAAAGAAATATATGTGTCGCCAATGAGTACGTTTCCCTGGCTGTTGTCAAAGCCGATATGGTCGGTGTAGTAGTCGTGTCCGATGAACTGGCGGTTGATGCGTAGGATTTCCTCGTCGTCCACGAAGATGTAGTTCACCTGGCCGATACGCTTGCCATAGGATTTGGCAACATGCTCTATCCACTGAGTTACCTTTCCCTTGTCCAGTTCGGGCAAGGGCACGTTGATGGCGTTGAATGTTATCATTCTCTTTATTCCTTCATCAGTTGGACGGCTTTCTTCACGATGTCGTCATCCTCGTAGATGATGGCAAAGTATTCGCTCATGTCCCAAAGGTCGCGTGCTGCCAAGGCGCGAAGCATGTGTTTCAGCAAGCCCGTAGTCTTCTCTTCCTCGTCCTTGGGGTACTTGTCCTTCAGGCTTTTCTTTGCCTCGGTGTAGATGTTCTCTATGATCTCCTCGGGCACTTTGTATTTGCGTCGGAAGTCCTCGAAGGTTGGGTATTTCTCCTTCAGTTCGTTCCTGTGCTTTGCCAGGTAGCGCAGGTTGGCATCTATGAGAGTGCGCTTGGCAACGATCTGGCGGTACAGCGAGGTGTTCTTTGTTGTGTCCAGCGGCACGAAGTAGTCGGGCATGATACCGCCACCGCCATACACGGTGCGCCCTTCCCTGAGGGTCTGGAACCTGAGCGAGTCGGGGAAGTGTATGCTATCGGCATTGGTCAGTTCGCCATGGTTGAATCGGTTGATCACGTCCATGCGGTATTCCTTTTCCTTCCCCTTTTCGTAAGGTTTTTGGATGCAACGTCCGCTGGGAGTGTAGTATTTGGATATGGTAAGGCGTATCATGCTCCCATCGGGCAGGTCCACGGGTCTCTGCACAAGACCTTTGCCGAAGGTGCGGCGGCCAACTACCAGACCTCTGTCCTGGTCCTGTATTGCTCCTGCCAGAATCTCGGCGGCTGAGGCAGAGTATTCGTCAACCAGAATGATTACCTTGCCCTCCTGGAAGGCATTGCCTCCACGGCTGCGGAACTCCTGCTGCTTGAATGCGCGACCTTTGGTGTACACGATCATGTCGCCTTGAGGCAGGAATTCGCTTGCTATCTCCGCCGCGGCCTGCAGGAAACCGCCACCGTTCTGTGTGACGTCGAGAATGAGGTTCTTCATGCCCTGTCCCTTAAGTTTCCTGATTGCCTCCACAACCTCCTGGTGTGTGGTGGCGGCAAAGTTGCTGAAACGTATAAGGCCAGTATTGCGTGTGAGCATTATGGCTGCGTCCACGGAGTTCAGGGGGATCTTGTCGCGTACCACATCTATGCGAAGCGTGTCGTCGATGCCATCGCGCAAAATCCCGAGGCGGGCTACGGTGCCTCGCGGGCCTCGCAGGCGTTTCATGATGTCCTCCTGAGGCATCTTCACACCGGCAATGGCGGTGTCGGCAACAGAGATAATGCGGTCGCCTGCCATCACGCCAGCCTTTTCCGCAGGACCTCCGGTAATGGTTTGTATCACCATCAGGGTGTCGTCGAGAATGTTGAACTGCACGCCAATTCCGTCGAAGGACCCTTGCAGGGGTTCGTTCAGGCGCTTTGTCTGCTCTGGTGTACTGTATTGCGAATGGGGGTCCAGTTTCTCCAGCATGCCACGTATGGCATCCTCCACCAGTTTCTCGGTGTCTACGGAATCAACGTAATAGTTGTTGATGGTAGCGGTGGAGATAATCAGTTTCCTGATTTGCTCGTCCACGTTCTTTTGAGCCGTGGCAGAGAGAAGGCATGTCAGTATGCCTATGGTAAGTATCAGTGTCTTTTTCATTCCTGTTTGTCTATTCTGTATTTTAGTCCTTGGGGAAGCCATGTGGTGATGTCGCGGCCGAAGTGGTGCAGTTCGCGCACCACACTGCTGGATATGCCGGATATGGTGGGGTCGGCAAGCAGAACCACCGTTTCCACATCGGCAAGCCTGCTGTTTATGTCGGCAATGCCCAGTTCGTACTCATAGTCCTTTACCGAGCGTACTCCACGGAGAATGAAACGGGCTTCCTGTGCCTGGGCAAAGTCCACGGTAAGTCCGGTGTAGCTCTCCACCCGCACCTTGGGGTTGCCCTTGTAGTATTCGCGAAGGGCACGCACCCTTTCCTCCACTGGCAGCCACCCGTGCTTCTGCTCATTGTAGCCCACGGCAACGATTACCTCGTCAAAGAGCCTCTGTGCCCTGTCCACGAGATTGGCATGCCCTATGGTAAAGGGGTCGAACGACCCGGGAAAGATGACCTTATTCATATTCTTCGGCAATGTCCTCCTCGATGACAAGGTTGTCTATAATGAAATTCTGGCGCTCCATGGTGTTCTTGCCCATGTAGTATTCCAGCAGTTCGCCCACCTGGTCGCTCTTGCTCAGGTTGACTTTCTCCAGACGTATGTCGGCGCCGATGAAGTTCTTGAACTCGTCGGGACTTATCTCGCCCAGACCTTTGAATCGTGTTATCTCGGGGTCGGGACCAAGGTCGGAGATAGCCTGCAGGCGTTCGTCCTCGGTGTAGCAGTATTGCGTGATGAAGTCTGTGCCAAAGGAGATGTGGCGCTTGTGCGAAGAATTGGCCTTCTTGCTCAGTTCGGGATCCTGTTCCATGTCGGTACCCTCGTCATAAGCCTTCAGTTCCTTCTCTATGGCCTCTATCTTCTTCTTGCTGACCTTTGTCTTGCGGTTGCGTACACGGAAGAGCGGAGTCTGCAGGATGTAGACATGGCCCTTCTTGATAAGGTCGGGGAAGAATTGCAGGAAGAAGGTTATCATTAGCAGACGTATGTGCATACCGTCCACATCGGCATCGGTGGCAACGATAACCTTGTTGTAGCGCAAACCCTCCAAACCGTCCTCTATGTTCAGGGCAGCCTGAAGGAGGTTGAACTCCTCGTTCTCGTAGCACACCTTCTTGGTCATGCCGAAACAGTTCAGAGGTTTTCCTCGCAGGGAGAACACCGCCTGTGTGTTCACATCGCGGCTCTTGGTAATGCTTCCGCTTGCCGAGTCACCCTCGGTGATGAAGATGCAGGACTCCTCCTGTTGAGTGCCACGGACATCGGACAGGTGCACGCGGCAATCGCGCAACTTTCTGTTGTGCAGGTTGGCCTTCTTGCTCATCTCCCTGGCCTTCTTTGCCACACCAGCCATTTCCTTGCGTATCTTCTCGCTCTCCTGCACCTTGGCCAGGATGATGTCGGCAATGTCGGTGTTCTTGTGCAGGAAGTTGTCCACCTGCGCTTTCACGAAATCGCCGATGAACTTGTCAATGCTTATGCCACCCTCGGGGGCGGTTGTCTGCGAACCCAGTTTCACTTTTGTCTGGCTCTCAAACATGGGTTCCTGTATGTTTATGCTTATGGCGGCAACAAGTCCGTTGCGGATGTCGCCATACTCATAGTTTTTGCCCGAATAGTCCTTGATAACCTCGGCAATATACTTCTTGAAGGCTGCCTGGTGCGTACCGCCCAGGGTGGTGTGCTGGCCGTTCACGAAGGAGTAGTACTCCTCGCCATTCTGCTTGGTGTGCGTGAAGGCAATCTCTATGTCCTCGCCCCTGAGATGACAGATGGGATACAGGGCGTCGTAATCCATGCGGTCGTTGAGCAGGTCGGAAAGACCGTCGCGCGAATGGATGCGCCTGCCGTTGAACATGATGGTAAGACCCGTGTTCAGGTAGGTGTAGTTGCGCAGCATTATCTCTATGAACTCGTCGCGGAACTTATAGTGCTTGAACAGGGTGGGGTCGGGTTCGAAGAAGACGTAGGTGCCGTTCTCGTCCTGAGTGGCTTCGGTGGTGTCGCTCACGAGGATGCCCTTCTCGAAGACGGTCTTCCTGACCTGTCCGTCGCGATAGGAGTGCGCCTCGAAATGGCTGCTCAGTGCATTCACTGCCTTCAGGCCCACACCATTCAAGCCCACGCTCTTCTTGAAAGCCTTGGAATCATACTTGCCACCGGTGTTCAGCATGGACACAGCCTCCACCAGTTTGCCCTGCGGTATGCCACGGCCATAGTCGCGGATGCTGGCACGCAGGTTGTCCTGGATGTCCACCTCTATGCGCTTGCCAGCGTTCATCTTGAACTCGTCAATACTGTTGTCGATGACCTCCTTCAGCAACACATATATGCCATCCTCTGCCTGCTGGCCATCGCCCAGGCGGCCGATGTACATGCCAGGTCGGGTGCGGACATGCTCCATGTCCGAGAGGTGCCGGATATTGCCCTCGTCGTAAGTTACTTCCTCTATCTGCGTGCTTTCCTTTATATCTTCCATGGTCTTGGTATGCAGGTGTGTATGTATGTGGGGGTTAGATGGACTTCTTCCAGGTGTGTCTTCTCTTTGTCACCTCGGTGTCCAGAGAGCGCCATACGCTCAGTGCCTTGCTGTTGGTTTCCAGTTGCGGGCAGCATTCGGCTATGTCGAATCCCATCTTTTGCGCGGCTGTAATCATATCAGCAAAAATAAGGCTGATGCAGCCTGTGTCCTGATATTCAGGCAATGTGCCTATGAGCAAAAGGTCCAGAGTGGAACTATGCTTCAGGTACAAGGCCTTTGCCATATGCCACCATCCAAAGGGCAGCATCTTGGACTTGGCCTTCTGGATGGCCTTGGTCAGACTGGGCATGCATATGCCCATTGCCACGGGTTCGCCCTCCTTGTTGTCGATGATGGATATCAGCCGGGTGTCAAGATAAGGCAGATACATCTTGGCATACTGCTCCACCTGGCGCTGTGTCATGTCGCTGGTGCCGTAAAGGTTTTGGTATGCCTTGTTGATGATGTCAAAAACCTTCAGTATATAGCCGCTATCCTTCAGTTCCTTCTTGTTCTTGAACTTGTGCACCTTGAAGCCATATCTCTCCTCTACCAGTTTTGCCACACGGTAGAACTTCTGCTGGTTGGCAGAATGCTCGCCATCCATTCCGGGGATGTTTATTCTTCTGTCCACCCACACGGCGTCCTCTTCAAAGCCCAATGTCTTGAGGTGATCGTTGTAGTAGGGATAGTTATACATCGTATACATCGACCCCATCTGGTCATAACCCTCGAAAAGCATACCCTCCTGGTCAAGGTCGGTGAAACCCAGCGGACCAACAATAGTGTCCATGCCACGCTCTTTGCCCCACTGCTCCACGGTGCTGATGAGGGCCTTGCACACCTCCAGGTCGTCAACGAAGTCTATCCATCCGAATCGCACATTCCTGGTGCCCCATTTCTGGTTTGCCCTGTTGTTTATAATGGCCGCCACACGTCCCACTATCTTGCCGTCCCTATAGGCAAGGAACCAGTCGGCGTCGCAAAACTCGAAGGCTGCGTTATAGTCCTTGTTGAAAGTGTCCAGGGTGTCCTCAAGAAAATCGGGCACAGCATAGGGGCAATCCTTGTACATTTCATAGTTGAAACGAACAAAATCCTTCAATTCTCTTTTGGTGGTGATGCGTTTGATTTGAAGTTCAGACATAGTTTCCTAATGGGGTTAATGTGCATATAATCTCCACAAAGATAGTTTTTTTCTTTGAAATATGCCACGCACATATTTAATTTTAGGTCCTAATGCATGTAGTTTTGGCAAAAATAAGACGTTTTGCTTTGCCGTGGCGGGAAAAAACTTTACTTTTGTCTTATGACAACAGCATATCTGGGTTCCATAGAATATTACCGCCGTTTGCTTCGCGAGGAGGTTTCACTTGATTTTTCCGTGTCCTACCGCAAGCAGACCTCCATGAACCGTTGCCTTATAGATTCGCCTCACGGGGCACTTGCCCTCACCGTGCCTGTGGTCAATCCGCATGGCCGTATGCCTGTGGCCGAAATCCTTATCTCCGAGCATGGTAACTGGCGCCATCAGCATTGGAATGCTCTGGTGTCCAGTTACAGGCAGACACCTTATTTCGATTACTATGAGGAGGATTTCTATCCATTTTATCACGAGCGCCGTTGGGAGCGTCTTGCCGACTTCAACAACGACCTGCACCAGACGGTGATGAGGCTCTTGGAACCTTTCCCCTTGGTGGCAGAGGACAGGCGCAGAGACACACCGTACTACCAGATGTTTGCCTCGCGCCATGACTTCATTCCCAACCTGAGCATCGTGGACCTCCTCTTCAATATGGGTCCCGAATCGGTGTATTATCTGTGAACGGAATTTTCTCGCAACCTCCATCTATGAACATCTATACCCTCGACCCTCGGTGCATCCCTGCCATGGAAAAGGTCAGGGAATACTACCTCTCCATACCCGAATGGCAAAAGGATGTTCGGGAGGGAAAGATGTTTGGGGTGTTGATTTACAGCCCCACCAACGAAGGACCCGCCCCAACGGACCCCTCCCCAGCCCTCCCACAAGGGGAGGGAGTGGTTACAACCGACTTATGCCCATATCAGCAGGACATTATACTCCCTCCTCTTGTGGGAGGGATGGGGAGGGGTCCCGAGGGGAGAGGTTACAACCGACTTGTGCCCACATCAGCAGAACATTATACTCCCCTCCCTTGTGGAGGGGCAGGGGGGAGGGTCCGTTCTTTCTCTTACCTCGCGGCCTTTTCTGGCACTCTCGGGGGCAAGACATGCCAACCGGGGTTTGTGCCTCCCGTCTTTGACATACAGGAGGGCGAGGGCAGATATTTCCTGAAGGAGGAGGCAGAGATAAGTGCCATAAACCATTACTTGGATTCGGGCAAGGCCTCTGCCCGTGAGGTGTGCGACCTCCGCCACGAGAGGAAGGAACGTTCCCGTGCCCTTCAGCGGTGGTTGTTCGCTCGTTATTCGGTGCTCAACGTGCGTGGCGAGAGTGCCAACCTGCTGGACATCTTCGCCCCTGCCGTGCCTCCAGGTGGTGCTGGGGATTGTTGTGCGCCCAAACTTCTGCAGGAGGCTTTCCGCCGTGGCATACGTCCACTGGCCATAGCCGAATGGAACTCGGCAGACAATTGCTTCTACCCTCCATGCACACACCGGTGCCGCCCCATACTTGCGCACATGCTTTCGGGCATGGAAGTGGAGCCCGACCCTCGTCTTGGAAACTATATGGATTTGGTGTCGTGCCTGTCCACCGTCTACGAGGACAACTCCCTGGTGGTGGTCAGCAAACCCTCGGGACTTCTCTCCGTGCCAGGCAAGGAATTCCTGCCTTCGGTGGAGAGCATCACGGGGTGCCTGTCCGTGCACAGGCTCGACCAGGATACCAGTGGTTTGCTGGTATTGGCAAAGAGCCCTAAGATACAGGCAGAACTCCGCCGCCAGTTTGAGCAGCGCGAGGTGGAAAAGCATTACGAAGCCATGCTCGAGGGTGAAATGCCCGAAGGACAGGAAGGCGAGATTCGTTTGCCTCTGCGCCCGGATGTGGACAATCGTCCGCGTCAGGTGGTGGACAAGGAAAATGGCAAGAGCGCCCTGACCAGATACAAGGTCATAGGAAACGTGGACGGGCATGCGCATCTTATGCTCACACCGCATACGGGGCGCACACATCAGTTGCGTGTACACATGGCAGAGGGATTGGGAAATCCCATCCTTGGCGACCGGCTCTATGGCAATCAGAGTGCTCCGCGCCTCATGCTTCACGCAGGGGAACTGTCGTTCACCCACCCGCAGACGGGCAAACGGCTTTGCTTCACCTGTACTCCAGAATGGTAAGGTTCTCGGGGTTGAACACCTCCTTGGCGGCATCCCATACCTGTTCGGCGGTAAGGGCCTGTATGCGCTCTATCATTTTCTCCTTTGTCTGCGTGCGGCCATAGTGCAGCATGCGCTTGCCCATACCTATTGCCACACTCTCGAAGTTGTCGTACGACAGGGCTATCTGACCGATTATCTGTCTTTTTGCGGCCGCCAGTGCCTTGTCCGACAAGGGAGCGTCGCACAGGCGTTGCAACTCCCTCTTTACTATCCTCTTGCACTTCTCCGCATCGTGGTGGTCGCAACCGAAATATATTGCCCACACGCCCGTGTCGGTGTATGTGGTCAGTGTGCTTTCCACGGTGTATACCAGTCCTCGCTTTTCCCTCAGTGCCAGGTTCAGACGGCTGCTCAATCCTGGACCTCCCAGGATGTTGTTGGCAAGGAAAAGGGCAAGGTGCTTCTCATGATTGCCCCCGAAGGCACGCGCACCCATCATGATATGCGCCTGGTGAGTGTCCTTATGGATGACCCTCCGGACCCCGGACCCTCCCCCCTGCCCCTCCACAAGGGAGGGGAGTATAATGTCCTGCTGATGGGGCACAAGTCGGTTGTAAACACTCCCTCCCCTTGTGGGAGGGTTGGGGAGGGGTCCGGAGGGGGGAGGGTCTTGGGGTCCGTTGGGGTCCTCCTTCCTTATCTGTTTCATTATCTCCTTCTCAGAGACATTGCCATAGACAAAGAGCACGGCATTGGAGGGGACGTAAAGTCTGTGTGTATAATTAAGCACGTCCTCTGTTTTGTAGGTGCGAAGCCTGTCTGCATCGCCCAGGATGTTTCTTCCCAAGGGATGTCCTTGGAAAAGCATCGCCTCGAAGTCGTCATAGATAAGTTCGGATGGCGAGTCGTTGTAGCTCTCTATCTCGTCAATGACTACCTCCACCTCCTTGTTCATCTCCTCCTGCGGATACTTGCTATGGAAGACCACATCAAAGAGGATGTCCATGGCACGGTGGAAATGCTCCTTCTGGCAGGTGCAGTAGTACACCGTCTCCTCCTTGCCCGTGAAGGCGTTCAGGTCTCCGCCCACGCTCTCCATGTAGGTTATTATCTGTCGCGAGGTGCGCCTGTCCGTACCCTTGAAACTCAGGTGCTCGGCAAAGTGTGCCATGCCGCTTTCCTCGTTAGTCTCGTCCCTGGTGCCAGCATCCAGAGCCAAACCCAGGTACACCGTATTCGTAGGGCTGGGTGCATACACCACCCGCAAGCCGTTGTCTAAAGTAAGTGAATTCATAGTTGTTACTTCAAAATGTCCTCTAAGGACAAAAGCTGATACTTGATGCTATATTCCTTAATCTCGGATGAGAGGGTAGCAGCCTTTGTTTCCAGATTGGATAAACTGAGTTTCTTTGGATTGCGCTTAATCTCGGCAATAACACAAGTCTTGTCAAATTCGTTCAGGGCAACCATATCTATCTCTTGTTCTCCTTTCTTGTCCCACCAATTCCCGATGCGGGTGTATTGTCCTGATTGCCACATGCGTTCGTGGAAAAGGCGCTCCAACGTCTTGCCGGTATATTGGGCATAATTGTCCGAAACATATTGGACAAGCAATTCTGTGCGGTTGCTTTCGATGAGGCCTTGGTATGGATAAACGAACCGGAACCAAAAGCGCAGAAAAGGGTCGTCTATCTGCCACTTGATATTACGTGCGCCAGGTTTGCTCAATATGGGTGTGTTCTTGCTGATGAAGGTATAATCTACATGCAGGTTGTTGAGATAAGCACCTGTGTTTTTGCCTATGATGCTATCTATCTCGCTTTGTGTAGTCATGCCTCCTGCGATGAGCTGCAATATGGAGAAGTAGGTGCCATAGTCTCGTCCAAATTCAGACACAAGCAACTCGGTTCCTTCGGATAGGAATGGTGAGTCGGGAGCCAGTGCACAACGCAGCATCTTGTTCTTCGTTGTGGCTTTGGCATCCATAAGCAGAGCAACGTATTTGGCTACACCGCCAGTGAGCATATAGAGGCAAAGGAGATCTTCGGCAACGTAATTTGGATTATGGTCAGCAAGAATTTGCTTCAAAGTAGAGATAGAGAATGGCAAAAGGCGCATATTGGAATCCCGGCGCCCATAAAGCGGTTCATCGCCATTTTCAAATATACGCTTCATCATTGAGTAGATGGAACCGCATAAGATAAGATTTACACGAGCGCGGTCTTTATATCTATCCCATACATCCTGGATGCTGCTGGGAATGGATTTGTTGATGCTAAGAAAATTCTGGAATTCATCAATAATTAGCGTATAGTTGTTATCTATACCGTAGCGCATGAGTTGCTCAAACAACTCCCCGAATGAGCTTGTCTGTCCGAAAATCTGCACCCCCAATGCGGTAGTAGCTTGCTCCTGGAATTTTTTGCACAGCATCTGCTCATTATCTTTCGACACATAGAGATATAGGTGGCGAGTGCCCTCAACACTCTTGAGCAGAAGCGAGGTCTTTCCCGTACGGCGACGCCCAATAAGCGTAGTCATCACCGACTGATTGGCAGACTGTTCTCTGTTTTTTGCGAGTATCTCCAACTCTTCCTCTCTGTTATAGAACCTCATAGCAGCATCTGATTTTAATGGCCATTAAATTAATTCTGGTTACAAAGATAGGAAAAACGAACGAGAAATATGAAGTCTGGGTTAATGTTTTTCACGCCTAATGCCAATTTCAGGCAAAAGATATGATGGTACGCAGATGAAACGGATTTGATAGATTTGCACAGATGGGGTTGCCGTTGTTTTTTAACTGATTAACTGATTGCTATGGTGTAGGTGCTTTGGGTATGTGATGGTAATCAAATAATCAGTTAATCAGTTTGTTTTTTCGCTATATCACTTACGGAGGGCATCACGCCAGGGATAGCTCAGATAGCTCAGTTTCAGTTTATTTGTTTTGCATTCGTTGCTGTTTTCTTGTTAAATGATATATATAGTATTATTACTATTATATTATATATATACTTAATAATTAATGTATTATAATAATAATTATATATATAGTATTATATTATAATAATATAGTTATTAATATAGTTTTGGAACGGAGAAGGCAAGGAAAGTTGGTTCAGAGGCAAGGAATGGGGGAGAGAGGTTAAAGCGTTGGTGCGTGTAGTTGTTTGCCTTTCTATGCATGCCGTGTGGAAAATAAATAATTGAGAACTGAGCTATCTGAGCTCGTCATGTAACTGATTAACTGATTAATTGATTATCTTCTTGTTGGTAACATATTGATTTATAGTTAGGTAAATGTATAGCAACTTCTCGATTCTCACTCGTAATCGCACTCTTGCCTTCGCTAAACATGCAAAAAATGAGGCAAAATGAGCCGCTTTTTGCACTAATTTCCTACAGAACATGGCATAATATGGCCAAAGGCATGGCAATGTCCACCCAGAATCAATACATTCTCTCTCCTTTGTCGTCGTATTGTCCAATCCCTGGCCTCGTATTGTCCAAGCCTTGTCCTCGTATTGTCTAACCTCTCACGTCGTATTCCTTATTTGTTTGTATTGCGACAAAGATTGCGACAAAAACACCCATATTCAAACAAAAATATCATAGGTCTTCCCGTTTCTCAAATCTTTTCGCTATATTTGCAACATCGTTCCGCAACTACAGCGGTGGTACGGAATGACTTTATCGAAAAGGTGTTATTGAAATTATCTTCATTAGTGAAATTCTCGCAAAATTTGACTTGACACGAAGATGATAGCAGTAGCACCACATCATGGTTTGTATAGCCTTTTTGGCTAATTACATAACCTTTGGTGTGGGCTATTGTTTTATCCGTGTCAAAGGCAATGCGAGAAGCCTCACTAAAGGATAAAGCAGATATAGTTCCCACACCATATTTTATTTGTGCCAAACGGAGGGAACAGGGTGGCAAGTAAATAATACAGACATATGGCATTAATTGATGTGGTAAAGTGCGATATGGTAGATGGTGAAATCTGTCGCAAGTTTCCTTCAGAAGAACTTAAAATAGGCACCCAGTTGGTGGTTTACCCTTCTCAAACAGCCTTTTTTGTAAAAGGTGGAGTAATCTGTGACGCTTTTACAGCAGGTACCTATACAGTAAAGACAGAAAACATTCCAATTCTCAATAATATAATAAATCTACCATTTGGAGGCGATACTCCATTTACGGCAGAAATTTGGTTTGTGAATGGAATAGCAAAACTAGACATGCCTTGGGGAACACCTCAGCCAATACAGATTGAGGACCCTAAATATAAAATTATTGTTCCTGTTAGAGCTCATGGACAATATGGTCTAAGAGTAAGCGATCCAAGAACATTTCTTGAAACACTTGTTGGTAATATGTACTCATTTGCTACTGACAAGATTGAGCAATATTATAAGGGCAGAATCATTACATGTCTAAATGCTATAATAGCTCAGCAGATTATTGAAAGACAGGTGTCAGTTCTTGACATAAACACTCAACTTATGTCCTTATCTAATGAGTGTAATGTTTTGCTTAATCAGCAACTTGCACGATATGGTGTGGAGATTATTGAATTCTCTATAATGTCTATCAACGTTCCTCAGGATGATGAAAGTGTTATCAGACTGAAAAAGGCTAAAGATTTGGCAGCAAGACTTACAATTGCAGGTAGGGATGTTTACCAAATGGAAAGATCATTTGATGTATTAGAGAAAGCTGCAGCGAATGAAGGGGTGGGAGGTCAAATGGTTGCAATGGGTGCAGGACTTGGTGTTGGTGCTGGAGTCGGAAATGCAATTGGATGCATAGCAGGAAATATGATTAGTACCAATTCATGCCCACCGCCTCCAATTGCACAACAGAAGACCTACTATCTATATATCAACGGCAATCAGATTCCAAATCAAACTATAGAACAAATAGTGGGATATATTAGAAGTGGGGAGGCAAACGGAGATACTTTGGCATGGACTGTAGGAATGTCACAATGGGTTTGTTTACATACAATTCCAGAGATAGCTTGTTATTTGTCACAACCTATTCCTCCACCAATAAATCTATAGACTAATGAAAAAGATAATAGTAATAGGATGCGTCCTATTGATATCCAATGTTTTATTAGGTATGCTGTTGTCAAAATATGCATTGTTTAACATGTGCCTCAATTCAATTGTAATAATAGTTACAACTGCCTCAATCACATTGCTTGATAGAACAAACTTATCAACAGCATATAAAATATCGTTATCCTTTATATTTGGTTCTATAGGAATTGTTGAATACATCTGTGGATTCTTCTCAAAATCCACAATTACTGATAATTGGCTAATAATTATAGATCTAATCTTACTAGTAATCCAAGTGCTACTCCTTATTGCGACAACACTTGTTTCATCCAAAGTAAATAATCAATAATCAAATATATAGATTTATGAAAGCTCTAACATGCGAAATGTGCGGAAGCACTAATCTTCTTAAAGAAAATGGTGTTTTTACTTGCCAATCATGTGGCACAAAATACTCTGTAGAAGAAGCAAGAAAGATGATGGTTGAAGGCACCGTGTCAGTAAAGGGTACAGTTGCGGTTGATAAGACAGGGTTCATTGGAAATTATCTAGTTATGGCATCTAATGCATCGCAAGCAGGTAATTATGCTGAGGCAGAATCATATTGTAATAAAATTATTGAGATTAATCCTAAGCATAGTCGCGCATGGCAACTAAAGGGTACTGCCGCGGGATGGCAGTCAACGTTAGCAAATGTTAGAATAGAGGAGAGTATGAATTGCTTTAATAATGCAATGGAATATGCAACCAGCGAGGAGGCAGATGAAGTGAAGTCAGCAATTGCTAATGATGCATACTCTTTGTCTGTAGCAATCGTGCAACTTGCTTGTAATCATTTTTCAGAATTTCCTGACAACGACACTTATGAAACAGTACGTACACATACGGATTTGGTAACACTTGGTATGTCACATATTGTAGACACTTGTGGGGGCAATAGGGATGAGTTAAATAGACATATAGCATCTATAGTTGTAGAGACTGCTTTTGAGACATATCAAATTTTAAGAACTGAATATATAAATGAATCTCACCCATCAGAGTATGAATGGAAAAGATACAGAGAGGGTGGTGATGGGTGTCTTTGGCTTCTTCGTGATGTGCTATATGGGGACGTAATTACAGCTAAGGATAAAATTAGCTATTATAAGAGAATGATTAATATGCAACAAGAGTTGACGAATTCTTGCTCATGGACATACTCGGATGGCGGATATACTGTAGAATATGCGCTTACAGATGAAGCAAAGAAATATCGTATAGATGAAATAATGGAATGGCACAATAGTATTAAAGGGCTCGATCCAACATACATTGTTCCATCGCGACCAACAGCTACAACTCCTGGCGGATGCTATGTAGCTACAGCCATCTATGGCTCATACGATTGTCCAGAGGTTTGGACTCTTAGGAGATTTAGAGACTTTACTCTTGCGGAAAGTTGGTACGGGCGTATATTTATTAAGATATATTATTCAATAAGCCCTATGCTTGTAAGATGGTTTGGTGAGGCAATCTGGTTTAAAAAACTTTTCCAGAAACCACTTGACAATCTTGTACAAAAACTGCGGGAAAATGGTGTAGAGAATACGCCATACAATGATAGAATCTAATAAAGTACAAAGGCCAACTTACCTCGCCACAACGGTAAGTTGGCTTTTTTCATTTGCTTCTCTTTGCCAATTTAGGATTTGATACCTTGACTGCCATTGCCATTTTGGGTGGGTTAGGAATAAACCTATAAATACAGTAAAACAATTCTTTACATAGTGAAGCACTTGCTGTCCCCCTTTACATTCTCTATCCTATACCCAATTTCTTCCGTGCCACACGCCGTTGTCTTCTGTCAGGAAACGCGAGTTAAACCGTTCTATCAATCTTTATTTCTCCTTACTCTTTTGGGTATATACTTGTTTATCTGCTTTAATGCTATTGGTGGCATGGGCAATTCGGGTAGCAAATCGGTGAGGCGCTGCTCCATTCCTATGGCACGAAGTAGTGAAATGAAATTGTTGAGCGTGATATTCTGATTTACCCCTTGCTCCAGATGACTGATGGTAGTTAGACTTACACCAGATCTTTCTGCCATCTCCCTTTGGCTGATACGCGCAGCAAGCCGATACTCTTTCAAGCGTTGGCTTAGCAGTATGATTAGGTCTTGATTTGTAGTATAACCGTCGGCCATCATGTAGTTATATATTGCTATTACAGCGCAAAAATACAAATAAATATCAATATATCGCTACATTATAGGAGGTTTATTATATGGGTTTGAGTCCTCTTGTGCATCTCTGTCTGCCATCCCTCCGTCTCATACCTAAAAATAGTGATTTTTGCGCTCAGAGGATAAATATCGGTGATGTAATGCCTATGTAATTTTATTTTTTTCGTACCTTTGACTCTGTCAACCAAAGACCACGAAAGCCTATGACACAGATAACGGATGCTGATCGCAGGTTCATGCAGATGGCGATAGACCTGAGCGTGGAGAATGTGAAGAACGGGGGCGGACCCTTCGGTGCCGTGATAGTGAAGGATGGCGAGGTGGTGGCAACGGGGACAAACCGTGTGACGGCAAACAACGATCCTACGGCTCATGCCGAGGTGAGTGCCATACGCGAGGCGTGCCAAAGGATGAGGCACTTCAAACTGGAAGGGTGCATCTGCTACACCTCGTGCGAACCTTGCCCCATGTGTCTGTCTGCCCTCTACTGGGCAGGGGTGAGCGCCATCTTCTATGGCAATACCAAGGAGGATGCCGACCGCATAGGCTTTGGCGATGACTTTATATATCGCGAGATAGAGAAACCATACGAATACCGTTCCATCCCCATCCATGGCATGATGCGCAACGAAGCCCTCGAGGCCTTCCGCCAGTGGGAGTTGAAGGACGATAAGGTAGAATACTAAACGAACGGAAAGGTGAAAACGGAAAACGGAAAACTCCTCTTAGTCACTTTGTGACAGTTCCCCTATAGGGAGCAAAGCAGTGGTGAAAACGAAACTGACACTAGTAAGGACACCGGGAACCTGTTTTCCGTTTTCAGTTTTCCGATTTCCGATTAACAAGATGACACTTGCAGAACTTAAGATAGGACAAACGGCCACGATACTGAATGTGGGTGGCGAAGGCGGATTGCGACAGCACTTTCTGGACATGGGTGTGCTGCCCGGCGTGCCTGTTACACTGGTGAAATATGCTCCTATGGGAGACCCCATGGAACTACGTGTGCATGGCTATGAACTGACCTTGCGCCGTGCAGATGCACGCAAGATAGAGGTGAGACGAACGGAAAACGGAAAACGGGAAACGGAAAACAGAAAACAACCTTTCACCTTTCCGATTTCAGATTTCCGTTCTCAAGAGCCTGAGCATCCTGGTCTTGGCGAGGGTGGACATTACCATCAGGAACAGGAGAAGGCGAGGAGGGAAACGGAAAACATATCGAACGGAAAACGGAAAACGGAAAACGGAAAACACGCTCATCCGCTCACCGCTCATCCGCTCACCGCTCACCGCTCATCCGCTCATCCGCTCACCGATAACTCACTTACCTTTGCCTTAGTGGGAAACCAGAATTGTGGCAAGACCACTCTGTTCAACCAGTTGACGGGGTCCAACCAGCATGTGGGCAACTTCCCTGGCGTCACCGTTGACCGCAAGGATGGTGCCATTAAGGGATATCCAAATACCGTGGTTACTGACCTGCCTGGCATTTACTCCCTCTCGCCATATACGGCAGAGGAGGTGGTGAGCCGACGTTTCATCCTGGAAGAGCGTCCTTCTGCCATCATAAATATAGTGGATGCTACGTGCATAGAGCGCAACCTCTACCTCACCATGCAGTTGATGGAACTGGGTATACCCATGGTGCTGGCCCTGAACATGATGGACGAGATAAAGAACAATCATGGTGCCATACGTATCAACGAGATGGAGGCTTTGCTGGGCATTCCCGTAATTCCCATCTCTGCTATGCGCAACGAGGGTGTGGACGAGGTTATCCGCCATGCCGTGCACGTGGCAAAATACCAGGAGGGTCCCTTGCGCCACGACTATTGCTCGCCCGACGAGAACGGTGGTGCCGTGCACCGTTGCCTGCATGCCATCATGCATCTGATCGAGGACCATGCCCAGCGTGCCAACCTGCCCATACGTTTTGCCGCGGCAAAACTGATTGAGGGCGACCCTTTGGTGGTGGATGCTCTCTCGCTCAGCCAGAACGAGCAGGAAACCGTGGAGCACATCCTTCAGCAGATGGAGGAGGAGCGAGGTCTTGACCGCCAGGCGGCCATTGCCACCATGCGCTTCGACTATATCAACAGCATCTGCCAGCGTACCGTGATTCGCCCTGCCGACACGAAGGAGTACCTGCGTAGCCAGATTATCGACAAGGTACTGACGGGCAAATGGACAGCCCTGCCTTCGTTCATTGCCATCATGGCGGTGGTCTTCTGGCTTACGTTCGTCGGTATCGGCGGCTGGCTCCAGGAACAGGTGGAAATGGGTGTGGAGTGGTTCACCTCCCTCACGGACACCTTCCTGTCCTCCATAAACATAGCACCTGCCATACAGAGCCTGGTGATAGACGGCATATACAGTGGTGTGGGAACGGTGATTGTCTTCCTGCCGCTAATCCTGATGCTATTCTTCTTCCTGTCAATGATGGAGGATAGCGGATACATGGCACGCATAGCCTTTGTGATGGACCGCCCGTTGAGAAAACTCGGTCTCTCCGGCCGTAGCATAGTGCCCTTGCTCCTTGGTTTCGGATGCAGTGTGCCCAGTGTGATGAGCAGCCGCACCCTGCCCAGTGTGCGCGACCGACGCCTTACCATAATGCTCACTCCCTTCATGTCCTGTACGGCCAAGATACCCATCTATGCCTTCTTTGCCGCGGCCTTCTTTCCCGACAATGCGGCATTGGTGATGTTCAGTCTTTATTTCCTGGGCATAGCGGTGGGAATACTCGTGGCTCTGCTGATGAAGCACACTTGGTTCCATGGCGAGGCAGTACCCTTTGTTATGGAACTGCCCAACTACCGCCTGCCGGTGCCGGGCAACGTTATGCGTCTGCTTTGGGACAAGGCCAGCGACTTCCTCCGTCGTGCCTTCACGGTAATCTTCCTTGCCTCCATGGTGATATGGTTCCTGCAGACCTTCACCTTCCACCTGAAGATGGTTGCCCCAGGCATGGAGCATGAGAGCATGCTTGCACAGATGGCTGGTCTTCTGCAACCCATCTTCCAGCCCCTTGGCCTTGGCGATTGGCGCATAGTCACCTCCCTCATCAGCGGTTTGCTTGCCAAGGAGGTGGTTGTCAGCACCCTGTCCACCCTGTTTGCCGATGTGCCCCTGTCGGAAATCTTTACCACCGCCACGGCATACGCCATGATGGTATTCTGCCTGCTCTACACCCCATGCATAGCCGCCATGGCAACGATACGCCGCGAACTGGGCAATACGTGGGCAATGATAATCCTTGTCTTCCAGTGCGTCATAGCATGGCTGGCAGCATTTGCAATAACACTGATTTTATGAATACACAAAGCATCATACTCCTCCTATTCCTCCTTCTCATAGCCGCACACGCCATATACGTCCGTTTCTTCAAGAAAGGCGGCGGCAAGGGCAATTGCGACGGCAATTGTTCGGGTGGTTGCGGCGGATGTTGCGGGTAAGCATCAATATGTCCATAGTAGCCGTTCGTTTTTATAGATAGTGAGGACGAGGGACGGGTTTCATTTTGATATGAATAAAGCGCCACAAGTGCAATAATTCTCCTCTTGGGTGCTTATTTTAATAAAAATCACTATCTTTGCCTGCAAATACGACTGATTAATGAGCGAAAAGGTAACATATTGGGTGGAAATGTCTGATTACGACTTGGAAACTGCAAAGGCCATGCAAGAGACAGGGCGTTATCTTTATGTTGGTTTCATGTGCCACCAGACAATTGAAAAAATATTGAAAGCATATTGGAGCAGTTGTTTGGAAGAAGTTCCTTTGAAGATTCATTCTTTATCAAGACTGGCGGAAAAGACTGGAATATATAAGGAGATGTCTGAGGACCAATTGGATTTCATTGATAGACTGGAACCGTTGAACATTGAAGCTCGCTATCCTTCCTACAAGGAGCGTTTAATGAAGAGTTTGTCAAACGCCTATTGTCAGCAGCTTCTGGCAGATACAAAAGAATTACAGCAATGGATAAAGGACAGGCTATAGAACTTGCAAAAAAGTATAAGGCAATGGTGGCTGAAAGGTTACCATTAAAGGCTTTGTATCTTTATGGTTCCTATAGCAAGGGTAACTATAGAGAAGATAGCGACATAGATATTGCTGTTGTTGTGGAGTCTCTGAGCGACAACTATTTTGATGATACACCGTTGTTATGGAAACTAAGGCGTAGGATAAGCAACCTTATAGAACCAGTCCTCTTGACAGAGGATATGGACAATCCGCTTTATAGAGATATAACAAAGACGGGAATACTAATTTGAACTACCCTTCCATGATAAATGAGGAATGGGTAGTTCTTTCTTTTTAGGTAGGTTCTATAAATTAGATAATTTTTAGAAGTTGCCTATTTATTTCACCAGCACCTTGCAGAGCATGTCTTGATACAGGCGGCTTTCCCCTACGGGAGAGTTGCGGTTGATGATGGCGAAGGCATACCAGCGGCCGTTGCGTCCGTGGGCATAGCCGCAGAGGCTGGAGGCTCCGATACTGGTAAGCGTGCCCGTCTTGCAGAAGATGCGGTTGTGGAAAAGCGGTCCGTTCATGCGGTATATCAGCGACCCACGGCGTGTGGGGTGTCCGGGGGTGGCCAGGGCTTCGTGGATAAGCACCTGCTTGATGTCGGGCTCTGTCCATGCATAGCGCAGGAGGGCAAGCAGGAAGTCGGCGGTGACCATGTTCTCGGGGGATAGGCCCGAACCGTCGTTCAAAGTAAAGTTGGAAGTGTCATAACTTAAATTCTCGCGCAGGAAGGCGTCCAATGCCCCCTCTCTGTTGCCGGCGGTGGGGATATACCTATTATAATAGTTGTCTACATGATGGTGCAGGGCATCTGCCTTGATGTTGCTGCTATGTATGAGCATGGGCGCAATGACCTCCGTCATGCGTGTGCTTCTGTTCATCAGTGTGCGAGTTACGGGGTACACCCTCAGCCCTTCCTCCATTTCGGGTCGTGGCGCATCTATTCCCCTTTGTCTCAGCAGAGTCCTTATTTCCTGCACAATGCGTGGCGCACCCTTCAGCAGGATGGGAGTACGGTTGTATGGAATGTCCCAGAAACTGGCGGTATGGTGTGCCCTCAGTGTGTCGGCACGCATGAGGTTCAGTATGAAGCGCCCCTCCACCTTGCGTATGCCGGCACGGCTCAGTGCATCGACATACTCGTTAAGCGTTTCCACCATAGGGTTGTCGTCGGCTTGCAGGATAACATCGCCCTTGAGCGTGCCACCATGCACGGACCCTGTAATCATGACACGCTCGTGGTATCTGTGGTCTACTCCCAGTCTTTTCAGGGCAGAAATGGCGGTAAGGAGCTTCAAGCTTGATGCCGGCACCATCAGTTCCTGGTCGTGCCATTGCAAGACGGGCGTGTTGCTGCTAAGGTCCCACACGCTTACGGCAATGTCGGTAGTGTCCAAACGGGTAGGAGATACAATGAAACGCGCAAGTCTCTCCTCCATGACGGAGTCCCTGCCGTGTGTGGGTTCTATTGCATGAGTGCGGTTTTCTATGATTTCGTTATTAGTAGAATCCACCTTCCAATACTCGTACAAAGTATTGGCAGGCCACCATATTATCCATGTGCCCAGAGCAAGGGCCATGCACCAAAGCACAACCTTCACCCAGAGTTTCAGTCTTCTCTTTTTTTTCTTCTTCTTAGCCATTTCGCCTGCAAAGTTACGATTAAGCGAGCGAAATGTCAAATTTATTTGAACATTTCCGAGCGTGAGTAACTTCGAGGCGCAGCCTCAGAGTTACGATTAAGTGAGAGATTTATCAAATTATTTGAATAAATCCGAACCGACGACAAACCGAGAGTAATCAAACTTGTTTGAATTACCGAGGTGCGAAGGAGGAAGACGAAGTCAGAAGTGAGTAACTTCGAGGCGCAGCCTCAGAGTTACGAAACTACCCTCCAACACACACCGATAGAGTTAAAGAATCTTTCTCGGTAGTTCAAAGTGCACTATTTCTTTGGTAATGTATACACTAATTTATAACTTTGTCCCCTTGAAGGATATATAAAACGAAATATGAAAAGAATTCTGTCATTATTGCTGGCATTCTGCATGGTTGCAGGAGTCAGCGCACAAGGCTTGCCTCAGGACGAGGCAACGGTAAAGGGTCAGTTGCCCAACGGCCTTACCTACTATGTTCGCAAGAATGTGAAAACTCCTGGTCAGGCCAACTTCTACATCGCACAGAAGGTGGGTGCCGTGCAGGAGGAGGAAGACCAGCGCGGTCTTGCCCATTTCCTGGAGCACATGTGCTTCAACGGTACTAAGCACTATCCCGGTGATGCCCTGTTGCGCTATCTGGAGGGCATAGGTGTGAAGTTTGGTCAGCAGCTGAATGCCTACACTGCCATCGACGAGACCGTGTACAATATCAACAATGTTCCCACTGCTCGTACATCAACGGTAGATAGTGTACTGCTCATCCTGCACGACTGGAGTTGCGACCTCACTTTGGACGAAAAGGAGATTGACAAGGAGCGTGGTGTTATCCACGAGGAATGGCGTCAGCGCAACTCTGCACAGATGCGTATCCTTGACCGCCAGCTGCCCACTCTGATGTCCAACAGTCGTCCCGGCAACCGTATGCCTATTGGTTTGATGTCTGTGGTGGACAACTTCCCCTATCAGGCTCTGCGCGACTATTACCACAAGTGGTACCGCCCCGACCTGCAGGCAATCATCGTGGTGGGCGACATCGATGTGGCTTATGTTGAGGGCAAGATAAAGGAGATGTTCTCTCCCATCACCCTGCCCGAGAACCCCGCCAAGCGTATCTACTACGGTGTGGACGACAATGAAGAGCCAATTGTTGTTACCGACAAGGATCCCGAGCAGACTATGACCATCGTGTCCCTGATGCAGAAGCACCAGCCCTTGTGGCCCGAGGACCAGAAGAATACAGTGGAGTATCTGCGTCATCAGGCAGTAAAGTCCATGGTGATGGGTATGTTCTCTTCTCGCATGCAGGACATTACCCTTAAGCCCGAAACTCCCTTCCTGATGGCTTCTTTCAGCGAGGGCGACTTCCTCCTGTCCAAGGTGGCAAAGTGTACCGACTCTTACATCGTTCCCAAGGAAGGACAGACATACCCTTCTGTAACAGCTGCCGTGCAGATAATGTGCACTATTCTGGACCATGGCTTCCTGCAGAGCGAACTGGATCGCCGCCGTGCATCGTTCCTCTCTGCCATAGACCTGCAGTACCAGAACCGCAACAAGCGCGAGAATGGCACCTACATTCAGGAGTGCCTTAACAACTTCCTGAACAACGAGCCTCTTGTGTCACTGGAAACCGAGGTGGCAGCCTACAAGCAGATACTGCCCACTATCACCCTGGACGAGGTGAATGCCCTGTATGCCAAGATGTTCTCCCGCGACCTGAAGAATCTTGTTGTCTTGGCTATGAACCCCGAGAAGGAGGGCTACACCCAACCTTCTGCCGACAGCCTTCTGCTTGCCGTGAAGGCAGGTATGGAGGCAAAGACTGTTCCTTATGTTGACGAGACCGCCTCTGGTGCACTGGTCAAGAACCTGCCCGCACCTGGCAAGGTGGTGAAGAGCAAGGCCGGCGCTTATGGTTCTAAGGAATTGACCCTGTCCAACGGTGTTCGTGTGGTAATGCTTCCCACTACCCACAACGACAACGAGATTCTCATGCAGGCATACAGCCCCGGCGGTACAAACCGTTATGGTGCCGAGGACTACATCACTCTGGAGGCAGCAGGCGAACTTTGCTCTGTTTCCAAGTTGGGCGGCTACAAGCAGACCGATATCCGCAAGATGCTTGCCGGCAAGCAGGCTCAGGCAAGTGGCAGCATGGGTTCGCAGAACGAATACATCTCTGGCGGTTCTTCACGCCAGGATCTCGAGACCATGATGCAGTTGGTGTACCTGCAGTTCCAGCCCCTCCAGCCCGATATGGATGCCGCACAGAACATGCTGACACAGTACTACACCATGCTCCAGGGTAAGGAAAGCAACCCTCTTTCATGGTATGCAGACAGCGTTTCGTCTACTCTCTATGGAAAGAATCCACGTAATATCGTCATGAAGAAGGAACTCCTTCCTGCCATAAGCTACCAGCGTGCCTTGGAGATCTGGGCTGACCGCTTTGCAGATGCTTCCGACTTTACCTTCTTCTTCGTGGGTACATTCGACGAGGATACTCTCTCAAAGTATTGTTGCCAGTATCTGGCTACTCTGCCTACAGTGAAGCGTAATGACAAGCCTGTCTATACCGACCTTGTTATCCGCAAGGGCAATATCCAGAACATCTACAAGGCAAAGATGGAGCAGCCCCAGGCAATGGCTTCCCTTATCTTGCACGCTCCTGCCAAGAAGAAGAACATCAAGGACGAGATAGTGATGAGCATCCTTGGTCAGGCAATGCAGATGAACTACACCAAGACCATCCGCGAGGACCTCGGTGCTTCCTATGGTGTTGGAGCAAGTGGCAGCCATTACGACGGCAATGACGGCAAATATAACTACATGTTCTCTGTTCAGGGCAATGTTAAGCCCGAGATGTATGATACCTGCCTTACCGTAATGCGCCAGGAACTTCAGAAGGTGGCCGACAATGGTATACCTGCCGAGTACATGCAGCGTGTGAAGGAATACATGCGCAAGACCTATCAGGAGCGCCAGAACAAGAATGGCGCATGGCTCTCATACCTGCAGAGTTATTATCGCTACGGCATAGACGTACAGAAGGACTATCTTCCCACTCTGGAGAAGGTTTCGCAGAAGGACGTCATGCGTGCGGTAAAGGCCTTGCTCAAGAGCAAGAACGAAGTAACCGTGGTAATACTGCCCGAAGAGAAATAAATGTGTGTGACGGTCCCCTCCCCAACCCTCTCGCAAGGGGAGGGAACCGCTACCGCTGCTATGCTAAATATAAATATAATGTATAAGAAATAATATTATTATTATGGAATACAACAATTATTACGACAAAGGCCAGACACTGGCTCAGAGCAGTGTCTTCGCCGTACTGATGAGAAACGTGTACACATGGATGGCATGCGGCTTGGCAATGACCGCCCTTACCGCCATGATCGTTGGCCGCAATGAGAACTGGGTATATACCCTTGCCACCAGTGGAATGTATTGGGGCTTGCTCATTGCCGAGGTGGTGCTGGTTATCTTCCTCTCTGCCCGTATTAACAAGATGTCCTTTGCCACGGCTGGCCTCATGTTTGCCGCCTATGCAATCCTGAATGGCGTTACCATGTCCTTCATTATGCTTGCCTATACCGCAGAGAGCATAGCACAGGCTTTCTTCGTTACGGCAGGCACCTTTGGCGGTATGTCGCTGGTAGGTTTCTTCATCAAGAAGGACCTCTCTGCCATGGGGCGCACCCTGATGATGGCGCTCATAGGACTTATCATCGCTACCATTGTTAATATTTTCTGGCAGAACAGCATGATGGCCTCCATTCTGAACTATGCCGGTGTAATCATCTTCGTTGCTCTCACTGCCTACGACACCCAGAAGATCAAGGTTATGCTCCAGCAGGCTCAGTATGCCGGCATCAGCGACCAGACCAACAAGCTGGCTCTGATGGGCAGTTTGACGCTTTATCTGGACTTCATCAACCTGTTCCTCTACATCCTGCGCCTCTTCGGCAACAGAAAGTAGTAGTCTTGATATACAAATAAATACGGAGGAAGAACATCGGCAGTTCTTCCTCCGTATTTATTTTTTAACTCAAATCGATTTTGGTTTATATAGGGGCTTAGAAATCAGCGTACAGCGGATTGCTGTTCTCCTTGATGGCTATGCACTCCATCTCAATGAGCCAGGTGGGACGGCAAACGGGAGCCAACGTTATTACGGTAGGAATCTCGGGGAAGCGCTCGGCAAACATCAGGCTTACCAGTTTATAGTCGGCTGTATCGCGAAGGTAGACGATAATTTGTGCGCAATGCTCCATTGTCATGTCTGCCTCCTCGAGGAGTTTTTCCACGTTCTCCCACATGCGCAGGGTCTGCTTGCGGATGTCTCCCACGTGCACCACCTCACCACTATTGTCTATGCTTGCCGTGCCGGAGATGTAGACATGGTCGCGGTCGCCATACTGCATCAGTGTGCCACGCTCGAAGGTGACGCCATAGTCGCTGGTGCGGTTCAGGTGCGTTGGGGCATAAAGATAGCGTTGCTGCTCAGGTTTGAAACCTGTTACGGCATACGCCCCTAATTGTACCAGCGCCTTAGGATCGGAGGGATTGCCGCCGATTCCGGTGGAGGATATGTAGTGCGTGTCTGCCGTAAGGCCGATGTAGTTGAAATAGTTGCGTCGCGCCACCACGAGTCCGTTGTACTGCGTATCAACATCGCGCACAAAGAACCATGTGCGTATGCAGTTGTCTGCCATGGTGGCATGCTGAGTGGAGAGAATTTGCTCGTACTCGGTCAGCAGGGAATGTGTCTGCTGGTGACTGTCGCCGTGGTTGTCCATCAACCCCATGGTCCAGATGTGGCGGTATCCGTTGTGAGTCACAATGGTAGAACCGGCTTGGTCGGCTTGGTATTCTATGCCTGCACCTTGTAGCATGTGGATCCACAGGGCCACCTTGCTGCCATCCAGGGGAGGCTGCTGTATGTAACTTATCGTGCAGTGCGGTTCTTCCTCCTGCATAAGAGGTTGCTGGTTGGTACTGTCAGAAAGGAAATAGCGTTTAAATACCATTTCTGCCCCTTGCAACATCTCTGTATTCAAGAGCCGATCCTCGGCCATGCAAATACGTTGGTACTGCCCCAGGAAAGTATCCTCGAGAGGTTCCACATGCAGCATGGCATGCCACTCAGTTACACCATTAGCTGTTGAAAAGGTAGATATTTCTATGCTGACACCAAGTTCAGCAATACTTAATTGTGAGTATTTCATGCCACAAAGGTACAAAAAAATGGATAATGCCGCACGAAAGGTTGTAATTTATTTATAACTTTGCGTGCAAGAATAAATTAGGCATATCCTATTCAATAACAAAACAACCCCAGGATGACAGACAAATACAGACCCTCCGACCCGATGAGCGAACTAATCAGCGATGACTACCGCATGCTGCAGGTGATAAGCCGCTTCGGACTTGCATTCGGTTTTGGCGATGCCAGCATACAGACCGTGTGCCGGGAGTGTGGCGTGGATGTGCCTACTTTCCTGGCTGTGGTGAACTTCATCCGAGGCGGTGATCATGTGAAGGTGAGTGAACTGGTGGAGGATGTGGATGTGAGTGCTCTGATGGAGTACCTGAAGCGTTCCCACTCGTATTTTGTTGACTTCCGCCTGCCTGCCATCAAGCGCAAGCTGTTGGATGCAATAGGTGTGTCCAGCAACCAGATAGCCGTACTGATACTTAAATTCTACGACGAGTATGCCGCCGAGATGTCTCGACACATGGACTATGAGAACAACCATGTCCATCCCTATGTGGAGCAGTTGCTGGCAGGGCGCTTGCCCGACTCGGAGCATGGTTTCCATATCCTCAGTCATCGCCATCAGGACAATCATAGCAGCATAGAGAAAAGTTCGTCGGAACTGAAAAACATCCTCATCAAGTACTATCCTGCAAAGAGCAATGTGCAGTTGCTCAACGAGGTGCTTATGGATATCTACATGATGGAGGAGGATATGCTCAGCCATTGCCGACTGGAAGACCAGCTCTTTGCCGAATGCGTGCACCGTCTGGAGGATGAGGTTCGTATGCGAGGCACCCAGGAGCCCGAGGCTGTTCCCGCTTCCCGTGTAGATGCTACAGACACTCTTTCCGACCGCGAGAAGGAGGTCATCGTGGAGGTGGTGAAGGGCCTGTCCAATAAGGAAATAGCCGAGAATATGTTTATTTCCGTGAATACGGTAATGACCCACCGCCGCAATATCTCTAAGAAACTGAACATACACTCTCCTGCAGGCTTGACCATATATGCCATAGTAAACGGTCTGGTCAAGTTGGACGAGATAAAGTTGTAAGGCAAACAGAACTGCGGCCCCGCCTGTCATTAGAGCAGATGGGGCCGCAGTTCTCTTTGTATAGGACGAGTTCTCTTTATTTCTTTGCCAATACCTTTTCCATGAAGTAGGGCAACTGTACACGCCACCAGCACCAGTCGTGGTCTACGTCGAAACCCCAGTAGTCCATGTTGGCTGGGATGCCACGCTGGCAAAGCACGGTGTCCAGTGCACGTGTGCTTTCCAGAAGTTCGTCCTCCCACTTGCCCTGGCCTACGCAGATGTAGATGTTGCGCTTCTTGTAGAGGTCCATCCAGGGATGGTCGGCAGGCATCTCGCGCAGGAAGTCGATGGGCGAGTTCATAAAGGTGAGCTCGTCGCTGTACATGGGGAAACCGTAGCCTGCTGTATACAGACCGCTCAGTGCAATGACAGAGTCGAAGATGTCCGGGCGGCGGAAGAAGAAGTTGCCGGCATGGAATGCACCCATTGAGCAACCGGTAACGATGAAGGTCTCGGTCTTGCGCTTGCGTACCTCGGGAATAAGTTCCTCGGTAACGTAGTGATACCAGCGCTCGTGCTGTTCTATGCGCCAGCGGTTGTCGGCAGAACGGTTGCTCCATGTCTCGCCGTCTATGCCGTCCACACAGATGGCACGTATCTCGCCCTTTTCAATCCAGGGGGCAAGAACGTCTATCATGCCAAAGTTCTCAAAGTCAAAGTAGCGACCGTCTTGCGATGGGAAGATCAGTACGGGACGTCCTTTCTTGCCGTATGTCTTGTACTCCATCTCGCGCTGGAGATGATTGCTGAAATGCTTGTTGTATTGTCCTTCCATTATATATTATATAAGGTATAGTGTTAGAGTTTAGGCAGGTCCCCGGACCTGCCTATATTGTAATAGTTGTTTATTTACGGTTGCAAACGTCGTAGAGGAACTCGTCGCGCTCCCATTCTGTGCGGAAGCGTGCAACGTAGGCATAGTCGCCCATGGCAGGAGCCAGGGCCTTGTCGATGTTTGGAGTCATCTTCATGGCGTATGCATACTTGTCCAGAATCTGGGCATCGTTGAGGTGGTATTCCACGCCTGAGCGACGGCCGGCATATACGCAGAAGTAGTCGTCGTTGGTATCGGGTTGTCTGCGCTGGTCAAATGCCACCATGTCTGCCCAAATCTGGTACACGTCCACGTTGTGGGCATAGTTGATCATGTCTGGAGTGTATCCACCGCCAGGGCGCATGTTCACCTCCAGTGCTACGAAGTCGCCCTCGTTGCCCAAGCCGCGGTGAGCACGGCCCAACTGGAAGAACTCAAGATGTACGAAACGGCTCTTTACACCGAAGGCCTTTATGGTCTGGCGTCCCCAGAATCGCAGGTTCTCGTTGATATGCTGCTGTACGTAGTAGGTACTGTCCAGATTGTAGTTGACAATGTCGGAGATGGATGGCGGGCATACGCACATGCTCTCGAACAAGGGTTCGCCCTTGGAGTTGATAATGGCATCGTAGGTGCAGATGTTGCCTGTAACAAATTCCTCGATGACATATTCGTGGATATGCGGGGTGTTGTTTAGGAAGTCACGCAATGCCCATTCGCTCTCTATCTTGTGGGTACCACCGGAACCTACGCCCACATCGGGCTTGGCAAAGAGGGGATAGCCTGCTTCGTATGCAAACTTCAGTATGTTGTCCAGGCCGTCGGTAGCCTTAATCTGGCGTGCGGTACGTATACCGCCAGCGGCATAGTATTTCTTCATCTCGGACTTTTCCTTGATGCTGTCTATCTTGTCGGTCTTGATACCGGTGTTCACGTTGAAGTCGGTGCGCAGACGTGCGTCCTGCTCCAACCAGTACTCGTTGTTGCTTTCTATCCAGTCGATGCGTCCGTACTTGGCGGCAAAATGTGCCACGGCGCGGTACACCTGGTCGTAGTCTTCCATGTTGTTGACACGGTAATACTCGGTAAGGCTTTCCTTCAAGCGGTTGTCCAGATTGTCATACGGAGCATCGCCAATACCAAATACAGTTACACCATTTCTCTTCAGTGCTGCACAGAAGTTCCAGTAGTTTTCCGGAAAGTTGGGGGAAATGAAAATGAAGTTCATAATAGGTATGTTATTTGGTGGATACTATTGTTTGCAGTATTCAAGGTGCAAGGTGCGCCTTGACAATATTTCTGCGTTTTTAGGTCTCAGCAGTGCAAAAATAAGGGTTTTATTTGAAAAATCCAAATAAATGCAATATCTTTGCCCAATATATGTTCACTCTGTTTCTCACTAGTAGTCCATGTGGGCACGATGGAGCCATATTTGAAAAAAACGGCTTTCGTGAAGAACTTCTCCGTCAGTTGAAAGGAGAGGTCCATGGGTTATACATAACCTCTTCTCCAGACGATTTTTATGGAAGTGAGTGTGCCTCGGAGGGTATCCGTAAGGCAATGGAGGAGTCGGGGGTGAATATTGCCAATTGGATTTTGCTGGACAGGAGAAATATCCTGCAGGCTCATTCCCTTGTGCGTGAGTCGGATTTGATAATCCTGGGCGGAGGACATGTTCCCACCCAGTACCGTTTCTTTCAGGAAATGTCATTGGCCGAGGCACTGCATGCCTATGAGGGTGTGCTGGTGACCATAAGTGCAGGCAGCATGAATTCTGCCGATGAGGTCTATTCCATTCCTGAACTGCCTGGCGAGATACGCGACCCCAATTACAAGCGTTTCTTCCGTGGCATGGGACTGACCAGCATACAGATTCTGCCTCATTATTATGAATGGAAGGACTTTGTGCTAGATGGCATGAAGGTGTACAACGAAGTGGCTGCCAAGGACAGTATGGGCAAACGCTTCTATGTTTTCCCCGACGGGACATACCTATATAGTATGTATGGCTACGAGGAGATTCGTGGCGAGGCCTTCCTTATGGAGAACGGCATCTTCCGCAAGATATGCGAAGATGGGCAGAGGGTACTGCTGCCGATAATCTGATTACAGGGGGGATTTTCTAGTACTTCTAGCCTTTCTAGTCTTTCTAGTCTGTCTAGTCATACTAGTCTTTCTAGATATACTAGAGATACTAGGTCATCTAGATAAATTACTTTACCTCATCTAAAGAACTTTCCGATTACCGGTAGGGTGCGCAAGGGCAGGTCATGATAGATGATGTGCCCTATGAAGGCTACAATCAGCATTGTGTTTATTCCCATTCTCAGTATCGCAGGCCATTCCTGTGGGAGTGCTTGCATGATGCCGAAGAAAAGGCAGGTAATGGCTACGTAGACCGCCATGCTTTTCATAGGATAGTTGATGGGGTTCTTCTTTTGACCAACGATGTAACTGAGCACCATTGCTGTACCATATCCGGCAAATCCACCCCAGGCGCATGCTATGTAACTGTATCGGGGGATGAAGATAATGTTCACGGCAAACAGTACGGCACAACCTGCCAGAGAGAACCATGCTCCGTAGATGGTCTTGTCTATAAGTTTGTACCAGAAGGACAGGTTGAAATATATGCCCATCATTATTTCTGCCGCCATTACTATGGGGATAACCTTTAGGCCTTCCCAATAGTCGCTTCCCACCATGTATTTCAGCAGGGGCAGGTATGCCACTACGCAAAGGAAAGCCAGCAGGGTGAAGATGAGGAAATACTTCATGCCAATGGCATAGGTTTCGTTCTTGTCCTTATCCTTGCTTTGTGCGAAGACAAAAGGTTCGTAGGCATAGCGGAACGCCTGCGTAATCATGGCCATGATCATAGCCACCTTCACACAGGCACCATAAACTCCCAGTTCCACCACTCCCTGTGCGTGGTCGGGATAGATGAGTGGGAATATCATCTTGTCGGCGGCCTGGTTCAGTATGCCTGCTATGCCCAGGATGAGGATTGGCCAGGAGTAGGAGAGCATGCGACGAAGCAGGCCGAAGTCTACCTTCCACCTTATCCTTGCCATTTCCGGAAGGAAGAAGAATGTTATTATGCCGGTACATACCAGGTTCAGCGTGAAGACATAAAGCACATCGCTCTTGCCCAGCCATACGAAGTAAAGTAGGTTGAGACCAATGTTGAGCACGATGAAGAGGAGCTTGAGCGAGGCAAACTTGATGGCCTTTTTCTTGTATCTAAGGTAACTGAACGGTATGGCCTGCAGAGCATCCAATGCCACAACGGTTGCCATAACCATAATGTACTCCGGATGCTCGGTATAGCCCAGCATTTCGCTTATGGGTGTGATGAAACCGAAGATTCCTGCAAGGAACACGCATGCCAGCGAGGCAATTACCGCCAGCGAAGTGGAGAATACGGTGCCCGGCTCCTCGTCCTCCTTGTTGGCAAAGCGGAAGAAGGTGGTTTCCATGCCAAAGGTGAGCAGGACAAGCAGCAGTGCCACGTAGGCATAGAGATTGGTGACTATGCCATAACCGCCGTTCTCCGCACTGATTACGTGGGTGTAGAGGGGAACGAGCAGATAGTTCAAAAACCTGCCAACTATGCTCGACAGGCCATATATTGCCGTATCCTTGGCAAGGGCTTTCAGATTTGCCATGTGGGTAAGTGTTTTTGTAGTTAAGGACCCCCTCAATCTCCCTGTAGGGGGGGAGGAGCGGATAGTGGGGAGCGAATGAGCGGGTAGCGGTTTTTATCCACCCCCTCCGCGCTTAGCGCTCGTCCCCCTTAGGTGGGCAGTATGCTGGCGCGATATTGCTAACAGTTTTCCGTTTTCCGTTTTGACTTCAGCCCCTTCGGGCGTCGACCTTTGGTTATTCGCCTTCGCTCATCAAGCTAAAGCAGTCACCTTTCCGTTTAAAAAAGTCCGTAGAGTCTTTGGTCAATCTCTTCCGTTACCATACGGAAATCCTCGGGATTGTCTCCGAACTTGCATGTGTCGCCGTCGATAATCAACACCTGCCCTGGATAGCTCTTTATCCATTCCTCATAGCGGTCGTTCAGGCCTTTCAGGTAATCAATGCGGATGCTCTGCTCGTATTCGCGACCACGCTTGCTGATTTGCGCTATCAGGTTGGGGATGGTGCTGCGGATGTATATCATCAGGTCGGGCAGTCCCACGAGGGACATCATCAGGTCGAAGAGGTCGGTGTAGTTCTCAAAGTCGCGGTCGGACATGTACCCCTGCTCGTGCAGGTTGGGTGCGAATATACGCGCATCCTCAAAGATGGTACGGTCCTGGATGATGGTACGGTCTGTTGCCTTGCTAATCTCCACTACGTCCTTGAAACGCTTGTTCAGGAAATAGATCTGCAGGTTAAAGCTCCATCGTGCCATGTCTTTGTAGAAGTCTTCCAGATAGGGATTCACGTCCACAGGTTCGAAACGTGCTTCCCAACCATATCTCTTTGCCAGCATTTTAGTAAGTGTGGTCTTGCCACAACCTATGTTTCCTGCTATCGCTATGTGCATATTAGTGTTGTTTTAGTGTCAGACTGATGTTATTTGTTGGTTTCTTCGGGGAAGAGACTATAGAAAATACGGTCTATCTTGTCCGTTATGAACATGAAGTCGTCGGGGTTGTGCAGAAAGTCAATATTGTCCACTTCTATAGTCAGCACCCTGCCTTCGTACTTGTTGTAGATGAAGTCCTCGTAGCGGTTGTTCAGATTCTGCAGATAGTCAATGGGGATGCTCTGCTCGTATCCGCGTCCGCGCTTCTGGATATTTGCCACCAGATGCGGTATGGAAGCACGGAGGTATATCATCAAGTCAGGCATGCGTGCCACGCTGGTCATCTGCTGAAAGAGTTCCATGAAGGTGGTATAGTCGCGCTGCTCCATGTTGCCCATTGCCTGGTTGTTGGCGGCAAAGACGTGCACACCCTCAAAGATGCTGCGGTCCTGTATTACATCCTTGTCTGTCTGCGATATGGCAAGAAGGTCGCGGAAGCGCTCCTTCAGGAAGTAGGTCTCCAGGCAGAAACTCCATCGGTGTATGTCCTTGTAATAGTCCTCCATGTAGGGGTTGGTGGCCACGGCCTCGAACTTTGGCTCCCAGCCATAGTGCTTGGCCAGAAGTTCTGTCAGTGTGGTCTTTCCTGCTCCAATGTTTCCTGCTACTGCTATGAACACGGTGTTATGCTTGTTTTAAGTGTTGTTTATCCGAAGAAAGCGTATGCTATGAATATTGCCGCCACCACACCGATGAGGTCGGTGATGAGGCCTGCCGCCACGGCATGGCGTGTGTGTCGTATGCTCACGCTTCCGAAATATACGGCCAATATATAGAAGGTGGTATCTGTGGCTCCCTGGAAGATGCAGCTCAGACGTCCAACGAAACTGTCGGCTCCGTATGTAGTCATGGCATCCACCATCATGCCTCTGGCACCCGAACCGCTCAGCGGTTTCATTATTGCCGTGGGCAGGGCTGGCACAAAGTCGGCATTCAACCCCATGGATGCTACCAGCCATTTCGTGCCGGAAATGATGACATCCATCGCACCCGATGCGCGGAACACTCCGATTGCTACCAGTATTGCCACCAGATAGGGTATGATGCGCACGGCTGTTTCAAAACCGCCCTTTGCTCCCTCCACAAAGGCCTCGTAGACATTTATCTTGCGTTTTACGCCTGCCACGATGAAACCGATGATTATCGTAAACAGCAGAACGTTGGCTATGGTAGTGCTCCATAGGTTCATGGTTTCTCTGTCCACCTGTGTGCCCAGCCATACCACTCCGCTTATGAGCAGGCAGATTCCCAGCATGGTGCCCAGGATGGCACGGTTCAGCAGGTTTATCTTCTGGTAGAGACTCGTAACGATAATGCCCCCCAATGTGGCAATGGTTGTAGCCAGCAAGATGGGGATGAAGATGTCCGTAGGCTGTGCCGCTCCCATCTGTGCACGGTACACCAGGATGCTGACCGGTATGAGCGTGAGGCCCGAGGTGTTCAGCACCAGGAACATTATCATGGGATTGGAGGCGGTGGTGTTCAGTTTCTCGACTTCTTCACGAGATAGCCCCAGTTCCTTGGCCTTCCTCTCGTTCTGTGCCCTGTTCTCCTCCTGCATGGATTCCATAGCCTTCAGGCCCAATGGTGTGGCGGCATTGTCCAATCCCAGCATGTTGGCGCTGATGTTCATGAACATGTGCCCGTATGCAGGATGTCCTTTGGGAAGGTCGGGAAAGAGTCGGCAGAACAGGGGTGATAGCAAACGGCTCAATGCGCTTACCAGTCCGCCCTTTTCACCAATCTGCATGATGCCCATCCACAGAGACAGGACACCTGTCAGACCCAGTGAAATCTCGAATGCCGTCTTGGCAGAAGAAAAGGTGCTGTCCATTATGGCAGGAAACACCGAGGTGTCGCCCATGAACACCAGTCTGAAGATTGCAATAGCAAAAGCTATGAGGAAGAATCCAATCCAAATATAATTTAATACCATTTCGGGGTAGCCTAATTGTTGTTCTCCTTTAACGTCTTTCTTTTCGTTCGCCGCTCACCGCTTGCCGCTCATCCGCTCACCGTTAATTATCAGAAATCGAAGAGACTCTGCTGGCCGTTTGCGGCAAGTGGTGTGCGCCCCAGGTGCTGGTATGCCAGTTCGGTCACCTCTCTGCCTCGTGGTGTGCGCTTTATGAAGCCTTCCTTTATCAGGAATGGTTCGTACACCTCTTCCACTGTGCCTCCATCCTCACCTATGGCCGTGGCTATGGTGTTGATACCCACAGGACCACCTTTGAACTTGTCTATGATGGTGAGCAGTATCTTGTTGTCTATCTCGTCCAGACCATAGCGGTCGATGTTCAGTGCCTCCAGGGCATAGCGTGCAATGCTCATGTCTATCTTGCCGTTGCCCTTTACCTGTGCAAAGTCGCGCACTCTGCGAAGCAGAGCATTGGCTATACGTGGTGTGCCACGACTACGGCTCGCTATCTCGGCAGCGGCCTTGCCTTCGATGGGAACGCCCAGGATGCTGGCACTTCGCAGGATAATTTTCTGCAATGTGGTGCTGTCGTAGTATTCCAGATGCAGGTTTATGCCGAAACGGGCACGCAACGGGGCGGTTAGCAGACCGCTTCGTGTGGTAGCGCCCACCAGGGTGAAAGGTGCCAGGTCTATTTGTATGGAGCGAGCCGAGGGCCCCTTGTCTATCATTATGTCTATCCTGTAGTCCTCCATGGCAGAATAGAGGTATTCCTCCACCACGGGACTCAGTCGGTGAATCTCGTCAATGAACAGCACATCGTTGGGCTCCAGGGATGTCAGTATGCCGGCCAGGTCGCCTGGTTTGTCCAGCACAGGGCCAGAGGTCAGTTTGAATCCCACACCCAGTTCGTTGGCTATGATGTTGCTCAGTGTTGTCTTGCCCAGGCCTGGAGGTCCGTGCAGCAGGGTGTGGTCCAAGGGTTCGCCACGGTATTTGGCGGCCTCAACGAAGATGCTCAGGTTCTCCGCCACCTTCTTCTGACCGCTGAAGTCCTGGAACTTTAGTGGTCTCAAGGCATTCTCGTAGTCCTTCTCGCGAACCTGCCCTTCGTGTCTTATATCAAAATCTTCCATAATAGACCGCAAATATAGCAAAATTAAGCCAATCTTCGGGGGTGTAGGTGCATAAAAATGGCAGTAAGGGTAATTATACCTTAAATATGTGATACTTGAAGTTGGGCAAGTCGGTGCTTATTCGTACTTTTGTCAATCGATGACAAACGATGATTTTATAAAGCAGCATCGTCATGATGATGTCCGTACCCTTGCCTTGCGTAGGGCAGAGGAGGGTGTGGATGTCAAGTGGTGCCTGCAACAGATAGAGGGTTGGCAGAAGGCCTGTGAGAAACTTCCTCGCTGGTCGCAGGTGGATGGCTTGTGGTATCCGCCAGCCTTGTCCATGGAGCAGTGTTCCAGCGAACTGACCGCCAGGTACAAGGCTGATATTGTCTCGCGCCTTCTTCCTGAGTCTTCGGAGCGCAGATGTTTTGCCGACCTTACTGGTGGCTATGGCATCGACTTCAGTTACATGGCGTCTCTCTTTGCCATGTCTGTCTATGTGGAGCGCAATGCTGAACTTTGCCGCATAGCTGAGCACAATTTTCTCTTGCTCAAATTAGCTGGTTCAAGCGTTGTTTGTGCTGATTCCACCGAGTTTTTGTATCAACGCATCGATCCGTGCAACCTCATCTATCTCGACCCTGCACGTAGGGACGGCGTGGGCAGGAAAACCGTTGCCATAGCCGATTGTACACCAGACGTTGTCCAGTTGCAGGACAGGCTGATGGAGGTTGGCAGATACGTAATGGTAAAGTTGTCTCCCATGCTGGACATCAGTGCAGCTTTGTCCGTGCTGAGGCATGTCAGCGAAGTACATGTGGTAAGCGTAAAGGGCGAATGCAAGGAACTGCTATTCGTCCTGGATAAACTCTATGAAGGACAGCCTGTGTACTATGCCGTAAACCTCGGGACTTCCGACCAGATTTTCACATGTACACACGAGGAGAAGAATCGCGCCCTGTTGCGAGTGGCATCGGAACACGAGGCGAGTGCCTGCGCAACGTATATCTACGAGCCTCATGCCAGTATCCTGAAGGCCGGACTTCAGGACGTGCTTTGTGAAAGGTATGCGGTAGAGAAACTTCATCCCATGAGCAACCTCTTTGTTTCTCCTTCTCCTGTACAGGATTTTCCTGGGCGTGGCTTTGAGATTGTCGCTTCGTGTGGTTTCGGCAAAAAGGAATTGCGTGCCATGCTTGCCGGGGTTACAAAGGCAAATATCACGGTAAGAAACTTCCCCACCAGTGTGGCGGAACTACGAAAAAAACTTCGCTTGGCTGAAGGTGGCGATGTGTATTTGTTTGCAACAACCGTGGCAGACGGGTCACACCGTCTTATCCGTTGCATCAAACATGGCTGATGCCTGCTTGATGTCTCTCTGAATTTGCGCCCTCAGTTCGTCAAGGGAAGCGAATTTCCTCTCCTCGCGTATGCGCTCTATAAAGGAAAGGTGCAGTTCCTTGCCATAAAGGTTGCCCTCGTAGTTCATTATGTGTACCTCTATGGAAAGGTTCGTGCCGTTGTTCAGCGTGGGGCGTCGGCCTATGTTCATTATTCCGGCTCCCAGTTCAGTCATCACGGCATAGACACCGGTGGCAGGAATCAGCTTCTCTTGCGATATGCGTAGGTTGGCAGTTGGAAAACCCAGCGTGCGTCCCACCTGATGTCCGCTCTCCACCGTTCCCGTAAGCACGTATGGATGGCAAAGCAGTTTGGCAGCCTCTGCCACATTGCCCTCGGTCAGTTGCCGCCTTATCTCGCTGCTGCTGGCATAGTGGCGCTTGAATTGTTGTGCTAAGACCACCTTTATGCCGCACTCCTGCCCCCATTTGATGTAGTCCTCGTGGCTTCCTCCGCCATGTCCGAACCTATGGTCATATCCCATTACCAAGGTGCTCACGTCCAGCTGCTTGCGCAGGACTTCCTTCATGAACGTGCGTGCGTCCATCTCCGCCATCTTGCGGTCAAACTCCAGCACCTCCACATGTTCTATGCCGCTTTCCCTCAGCAAAGTCATCCTTTCCTCGGTGGTAGTAAGCAGACATGGCACATAATCCGTTGCCACTATGGTCTTCGGGTGCCTGTCCATGGTGATGGCCATGGAGCGCAGACCCTCCTTGCGTGCCTGTTCCAGAACTTGTGATATCAGGAACCTGTGCCCGCAATGCACTCCGTCAAAAAAGCCTATCGTTGCAACAAACATAGTGCGAAGGTACAAAAAAAACTTGAATATTGCTTGCAGTATCGGAAAAATGTTATACCTTTGCACTCGCTAAGGAGAAATCCCGACGCTCGGACTTGTAGCTCAGTTGGTTAGAGCAACAGACTCATAATCTGGAGGTCCCTGGTTCAAGCCCAGGCTGGTCCACAAAAAGAGAACCGCCAATTGGCGGTTCTTTTTGTTTAATAAGTCTGGACTTTCACCAGCTGGTTATCTCCTTCGTCTGTGGTTCGCTCCAACTTCGTTGACAACGAACCCTCAGTCGATGGGTCTCTACGAGACAAATCTCAAGCCCAGGCTGGTCCACACAAAAGAATCGCCCAAATGGCGGTTCTTTTTGTGTTTAACCCAAATCGGTCATTAGCGTTATGGTGTTAATAACCGTTGTTTTTTAACTGATTAACTGATTAACTGATTGCTGTGGTGTAGGTGCTTTGGGTATGTGATGGTAATCAAATAATCAGTTAGTTTTTTCGCTATATCACTTATGTAGGGAATCACGCCAGGGATAGCTCAGATAGCTCAGTTTCAGTTTATTTGTTTTGCATTCGTTGCTGTTTCTTGTTATATTTTATATTTAGTATTATATTATATATATACTTAATAATTAATATATTATAATAATAATTATATATAGTATTATATTATAAATAATATAGTTATTAATATAGTTTTATATAGTTTTGGAATGGAGAAGGCAAGGAAAAGTTAGTTCAGAGGCAAGGAATGGGAGAGAGGGGTGAAAGGGCTGGTGTGTGTAGTCGTTTGCCTTTCTATGCATGCCGTGTGGAAAATAAATAAACTGAAACTGAGCTATCTGAGCTCGTCATGTAACTGATTAACTGATTAATTGATTGTCTTCTTGTTGGTAACATATTGATTTATAGTTAGGTAAATGTATGGCGGCTTCTCAATTATCTCTCATAATCGCGCTCTTGCCTTCGCGAAACATTCGAAAAATGAGGCAAAATGAGCTGTTTTTTTTTACAAATTTCCTACAGAACATGGCATAATATGGCCAAAGGCATGGCAATGCCCACCCTGAATCAATACATTCTCTGCCCTTTGTTGTCGTATTGTCAGAGCCCAGGCCTCGTATTGTCCGCCTAAGACAGTTGGGACGAGGAACGAAGCGACGGAGGGGCTGGATGGTTCTCGTCTTCGTCATCGTCTTCGTCCTCGTCTTCACCATGCCGCAGGCATATTAACCTGTCGCCCAGCGACAATTAACCGTGGCCCAGCCACATTAACCAGCGACAAAGTCGCGATTAACCGCTGCTCTGCAGCTTTTAACCTTTCGTCTTCGTCTTAATCCGACTTCGTCGTCTTGACTTTGCTCACGCTCGGCAATTCAAACAAGTTTGACTCTGCTCTCGCTTAATCGCAAAGTTCGTCATCGTTTTCGTATATTTTCCGTTTTTTGTCTTTCTGTTTCTCGCATTCCCCTTCTTTTTTAATATAAAATGTGCGAATTATTGCAGATAAGTGAATATATTTTGTTGGTTTTTATGGACTTATCCGTATTTTATTTATCTTTGCGTGGATATATCCCTATTTTACATAGTAAAATCAAGATAAAACAATAAAACAACATAGCTATGAAAAAACTTTTATTTTTATTTGCCCTGCTACTGACGAGCGTCGGGGCATGGGCGCAGACTTCGCAGAAGTATTATAAGCCAGGTCCAAGAACGCTGACTTTGGAAGCAGGTAAAGAATATTTTATTTCTGTAGCTACTTATTATGGTGGAGCATGCACAAATCTTCTTTACAATAACAATGGAACTTTGGCGAAATCCAATTTGTTGCCAAATGTTATTACATTTGAGTCTTCTTATATATTTACTGTGGAGGAAGTTGGAGATGAATATTTAGCATACATTAAAAACAGCAGCGGCAAATATATTCAAGCCGATAATCTTGCTTCTACAGAAACAAAAACGGGCGTATACGTTATTCCTTATTTTACGGGTAAGGCTGTTTGTTGCGGAGATGACGTTGATGCTTGTGACGCGAATGGTAATAGGATAGCTTATAATGACATTACCGTAGAAACTCCGATTGTAACTGTACAGAAAAATGCAGATTACACAAAGGCAGATAACAGGAATGGTTGGAGATACATCAGTGGACTATCTGCCGGCGTAGATTGGTGTACTGCTTTTGCTTTTTATGAAGCTGAAGAAGTTGAAAGTCCAATGGAACTGACAACTGATACCTCTAGTCCTATACTGTATACTATTAAAAATGTTCGTGGGGGTGGGTATGTGGCTTATGATGGCGCAGCGCATCAAATGAGAATGAGTCCTTTGGTAGAGAATGCGTCATTCCTATTCTATTTTACGCAGGGAACCACGCAGGGAACTTATAAGATACACAATTATGTTACCGAAAAAAAATGTAATAACTTCAATTCTTGGACCGATGATGGGATAGACTGGTATATCAAACCTTCTGGATGTGCCACTCATGTTGGTTTGGCAATTGCCAATCAAGAAGAATTGACGGATGAAAACACCACAAATGAGGCTTGGAATGATGAAAGTAACGCACACAAGGCGGTAGCAATGTATGGTGGCAATGACGCAGCCTCTGTGTGGGATATTGCTAAATTTGAGGGAGAGATTCCCACAATACAGCTATCTACAGAAGGAAATATAAAGTTGAATTACATTCGCTCGATAAGGCAGGACTCCTATGTTAATTTCGATGGTCATAATTCAACGTTTAAAGAGGGTGCTTTAGGCCTGAATTCATATTGGTATTTTATTCAGGATGAGGAAGAGCAGGAGAATGCTCCGGACGGTTACATAGCATGCCGTATATTCAATGCCGCACATAGAACTGCAGTGGAAAATTTTACTTCAGGTTATATGGAGGATGCATCCTATGCGGCTAAGATATTTTATATAGGCTTGCATGAAGCATCTAACAAAAATGGAGAAGGTTATGGATATATAATACGTTTAAAGAGTGATGCTAATAACGGTTGGCATGATTATGGTGGGACGTATATCGGTAGTTATGGACTTAATGACCGAGGTTCCCATTGGAGGATATATCCTGCTGACAAGACACCTGACAATCTGAAAAGCGATGCTGCCACACTCCGGACTAATTCATTGAACACAATCGCAGGTTATGAGTTTGCGGATTATTTCTGTTATTCAGATGATGCTATATCAACTGCAAAGAATGCGATTACGGCTTTTGATGTAAATGCTCACATTTCTTCAGCAGTAACAGCCTTGAAGGAAATACCAAATCTGATGGCAGAATTGGAGAACTCTGAAACAAGTACGGATTCTCCAGCAGATGGTGATAGGATTATTTTGAAGAATCGTCAATATGCTACAAATTTAAGTATAAACGGTTCAAATAACCTAAATGGAACTTCATCTGGAGATTTTGAATTGGTATGGACATTGGAAACGACAGGTGTAGAAGGTGAATATTATCTATATAATGAACAATTCGGGTTGTATGCGGGTCCTTTAGCAGCCAGAGATAATGCGAGTACTTCATGTAAGCAGAACAAGGAGGAAGCAGGAAAGTATAGAATCGAAAGAATTGGAACGACTACATATGCCTCGTTGTGTGATGCGGAGCTTCATAAGACGGAAGCATCTAAATGTTATCTTCATCATTCTAACTGGCCAAATAAGGAAATTGTTCGGTGGAACAATGCGGAAGGAACACATGCTTCGCACTGGTTAGTCTCCGAACTTACATCAGAGGAGAATGAAATCTGGCTTGCTCCATATGACGCATCTCTTGAAACAGAACTAAAAAACTCTTATGATGGAGTTGGTACTGGTGTCGGACAATATGTTATTGTAGATAACACTGATTTACAGGCAAAGCAATCGGAGGTAGAGACTCTTTTGAATTCAGCAAACAGAACAAAGAAACAGCTTACAACAGCAAAGGAAGAGTTGGCTGCTCTGTGGAAGTCCGGAACTTTGGTTTTACCAGAAGCGGGTAAATACTATATAATAAAATCTGCCAACCCGAGTTTCTGGAATATACAAGGAAATGAAATGGCTATGTATAGTGCTAATGCTGATAGTGCTTTGGCATGGAAAGCCGTCAACTATGAAGATAAATCGTTTTATTGGAAGATTACACCTAATAACCAAGGAAAGTACATATTACAGAATACAAATGATAACAAATATGTTCCTGCTTTGGCAAGCGACAAATACACGATGACTGATGATGAAACAAAGGCCAATGCTTTCTCTTTGACATGGTTGGGACCAAAGCAATTTAACATTGCAGGTAATGGTACTATGCATATGGCTGGTCATAATTCAGGAAAAGGTACGGGAGATTGTATATGTAGTTGGGGCGGAGGACTTAATTCCTCTTCCGCATGGACTATAGTTGAGGTTGAGGAACCGGATTTGGCTATAGCGAAATATCCTTTGCAGATAAGAGTAGACGAACTCAATTCTTATATTGAGCATTCTGGATTCCCCGGATATTACGTCTCTGAAGAGGCTGATAAATTGCAGGAACCTGTGTCGGTTGCAGAAAATGTTTTAAATGGTGGAAGTACAACTCCCACTGATTATGAAGACGCTTTGTCCACTTTGAATAACTCAGAAGCAGTAAAGGGACTTTCTACAATAGTATTGCCTAAAGATGGTAAGTTCTATCGTATCCAAAATACCAATTCCACTGGTTATCTTTCTTCAGGCACAGGTACGGGAATCACTCAGTTTGTGGCCGGTATAGCTGAAGATGAAAGTAGCATCTTCTATTATAATAATGGAAAATTGATGTCTTATGAGACTGGTTATTATTTGGGTGTAGGTGGAAATAACTCAGGATTCATTCATTACACAGAAACCGTGGGTGATGCAGTCGGAACTTCTATTACATTTCACGCATCACCACTTGTGGGGAAATTATTGATAGAGTTTAAGAATGAAACACGTAGTTTCTATTCTAACGCAGCAGGTAACAGTAATGCTGCTGGAGCTGATCAGACTGGTGAATTCTATCGTTTTATTATAGAACCTGTTGCTGACCTACCTCTTACCATACATACATCAGGAAAGTCTACTTACTCAGCTCCTGTGGATTTGACAATTCCTGACGGTGTCACAGTTTATTACGCAAAGAGAAATGATGGAGAGACCATCAGAATGGCACCTCTGTCCGATGTGATTCCTGCTAATACTGGTGTTGTCGTGGAAGGAGCTGGTACTGTCACCTTCCCCATAACCACTGGTGCTGAAGCATTGAAGAACGAAAATCTGCTCAAGTCTGTAGTTGCAGCCGAGGCAGTAACAGCCGAAAGTGGCAAATCAGTGTTTATACTTGCAACTCCAACAGGAAAGGAAACAGGCTACTATCCCTTGTCTACCACTAACAACATCATCGGTGGTCACAAGAGCTATCTGGAGATTCCTACTCCTGCCAATCCTGCCGCTCGTCTTTCCATCGTATGGGATGATGCCGAAACAGGTATCTTCGAGACAGAAGGCGGAGAGCAGAATGCAGAAATCTATGATTTGACTGGTCGCCGCCTGGACAAGCCTGCCAAGGGTGTTAACGTAATAGGTGGTAAGTTGGTGATTAAGTAGTGATGTTTAGAGTTTAGAGTTTAGTGTTTAGAGTTATTCGCAGAGACTCATAAAGCTAAAGCAGTTAGCGTTTGGGGTTATGATAATCTGTACACTCACGCTAAACTCTAACCCAAGCCGAATACACATTATATATAATATATAGATAGTAAGGAATTATGAAAAAGATATATATAGCCCCTCAGAACAAGATTCGCACTATGGAAGAGGAGAGCATTTGTACTTCAAGTATAGATGTGCAGATATTCAACGATGGACCCGAAGTAGATGGTTCTGAGGCTCAAGGCCGCGAGAACAATCGCAACAACCGCAATCCCAGCATCTGGGACCAGGGATGGTAATACGAACGGAAAGGTCAAAACGGAAGGCTGCGAATAAGCGAGAGCAATCAAACTTATTTGAATTGCCGAGTGGAAGCAGGCTCGACGAAGTCAAAACGGAAAACTGATATTGTTGTTTAACGTTCAAAGTTTAACGTTTAACGCTTAACGCAAATAATGTATTGCAAGGACACGGCATGCCGTGTCCTTGCTTGTTTAGGTGCTGTAGCTGTACTGTAGCGACTGCTGTTGCGGTAAATGCACCTGCGGTGCGGTTAATAGCAGCAGAGCTGCTGGTTAATGGCGACGGGTCGCCGGTTAATGTGCCTATGGCACGGTTAATGTGGCTTTGCCACGGTTAGGGGGTAGTGTTTAGAGTTTAGGGTGTAGTGTTTAGAGTTCCGTATAATTTTATGGCAAATTTGCCTTTTTATGGCGTTTGAAATGAACGAATATTCCATTTTATGGCGTTAGATTTATGGAATTTTGCCTTTTTATGGCGTTTGAAACATATTTTTCGCTATCTTTGTGTTGTCATAAATCATTATAGTCATGGTAGATAAGCGAGTTATTGAGCAAGTTTTGTTGGAACAACTAGAAGAAATAGTTGCTCTACAGGATATTTCGCTCTGTCCCCGAAGTGAAGAGGGTCTGGTAGATCTGGATAGCAATCTGGCTCAGGTAATCATTGGAGTGCGCCGAAGTTGAAAGTCAACCTTATGCTATAATGTATTGAAGGCAAGTGACAAGACGTTTGCCTATGCTAATTTTGATGACGAACGCTTCAAGTTGTTAGAGACGGCAGACTTGAACTCGGTGCTTGAAGTTCTGTACAAGATTTACGGCGAATTCAAATATTTGTTTCTTGATGAGATTCAGAATATAGAGGGTTGGCATTTGTTTGTAAACCGCTTGCTGCGCCAGCGCATGCATATTGTCGTCACAGGATCCAACGCCAAGCTTTTGAGTAGCGAACTGGCTACCCATCTCACAGGGCGTACTGACCAGATAGAACTATATCCTTTCTCATTTACAGAATGGTGTAGATGTAAAGGAGTGGACATTGATTCCATGACAACGAAATCAGAAGCTTTAAGACGAGCCTCGTTTGACGAGTATTTGAAACAAGGCGGTTTCCCCGAGCTGTTAAACAAGAAAAACAAGGCACGCTATGTCGGCAATTTGGTAAATAGCATCCTTAAGCGTGATATAGAACAAAGACATAGAATAAAGCATGTTAATGCCTTTGAACAACTGGCCCACCACCTGATGAATATTGCTCCAGTAGCTATTGTTGAGAGCGAATTGGCATCTGTGGTAGGGCTGAAGTCCAATCATACTGTCAACAATTATATCGGATTCCTGAAAGAGGCCTACCTGATGCTTGGTGTGAAGCGCTTCTCCACAAAGAGCCGCCAACGAGTCAGAGCAGAGAAACTCTATCCTGTGGATGTGGCATTGATGGATGGGCGTCCAGATGCGTTTGCCGGGGAGAATGTCGGGTGGCGCCTGGAAACACTTGTCTGCATTGAACTGCTACGCCGCAACCGTCCATTAGACCGCGATGTCTACTACTACAAGAGTGAGGGTGGTTACGAAGCAGACTTCGTTGTATGCAGAAACAATGTGGTGGAAGAGGTATATCAAGTATCTTACGATATCACTAAGGAAAAGACGCGCAAAAGGGAATTAAGAGGCTTGCTTGCTGCATCTTCAGAAACAAGATGCGAGAATCTCTTCCTCATTACAGATTTTCACCGTGAGGAAGTGTATATTGATGGCAAAGAGATTAAAATCCTCCCTGCCCACGAATGGTTAATTAGAAAATAAGATTAATGCACCTGCGGTGCGGTTAATAGCGACAAGTCGCTGGTTAATAGTTGCGAGGCAACAGGTTAATCGCAATCAGAGATTGCTGGTTAATGTGCCTATGGCACGGTTAATAGCAGCAGAGCTGCTAGTTAATAGCGACAAGTCGCTGGTTAATAGTTGCGAGGCAACAGGTTAATCGCAATCGGGGGTTGCTGGTTAATGTGCCTATGGCACGGTTAATGTGGCTTTGCCACGGTTAAACGTCTTCGTCATCGTCCTCGTTATCGTCCACTTTGTCCCCCTGAGACAGGTGGGACGAGGAGCGAAGCGACGGAGGGGGTGGATAGTCTTCACCATGCCGCAGGCATATTAACCTGTCGCTCAGCGACAATTAACCGTGGCAAAGCCACTTTAACCAGCGAGTATGGCGTTTGAAACATATTTTCCGCTATCTTTGTGTTGTCATTAAATCATTATAGTCATGGTGGATAAGCGAGTGAGATTTACCGCTGTCAGCTGTTTGTTTTACCGCTAATAGCCGTTAGTTTTACCGCTGATAGCCGTTCGCTGAACGGCTATCAGCGGTGTTTGTGTGTTTCTATTAGCGGTATTTCAGATCACTCCGCGTACCTTGTCGTCGAAGGCGGAGAGGGCGGCTTTGGCACCTTCGCCCATGGAGATGATAATCTGCTTGTAGGGTACGGAGGATACATCGCCGGCGGCATAGACGCCTGGCACGCTGGTGCGGCAATGGGTGTCGATGATTATCTCTCCGATGCGGGATTTCTCCAATTCACCGAAAGGCTGGCTGTTGGCACTGAGGCCTATCTGTACGAATACTCCGTCCAGGGGCAGGTTGTGCTCGGCATCGGTTGTGCGGTTCTTCAGGCGGAGGGCAGTAACTTTTTCTCCATTGCCAATGACCTGCATGGTTTGGGTTGAGGTGAGAATCTCCACATTGGGCAGGCTCTTGGCCTTGTCCTGCAGTACCTGGTCGGCCTTCAGCGTGTCCATGAACTCGAGGACGGTAACCTTCTTGCAGATTCCTGCAAGGTCTATTGCTGCCTCAACACCTGAATTGCCACCGCCCACTACGGCAACCTCGCGTCCGGCATAGAAGGGACCGTCGCAATGAGGACAGAATGCAACACCGCGACCAATGTATTCCGCTTCGCCCTCCACATTGAGTCGGCGCCAACCGGCACCTGTGGCTATGATTACGGCAGGAGCAGAGAATACCTCGCCACCTTTTACCGTGATTTCCTTCTCCTTGCCAAGCAGGGAGGTGCTCTCGATGCGACGGTTCTCAAACAGTTCTATGGTGGGGTAGTGAGCAAGATGGGTGCGCAGGTTGTCGGCCAGTTCGCTACCAGTGGTGTAGGGTATGGATATCAGGTTCTCTATGCCCACGGTATCCTTCACCTGTCCGCCAATTCGCTCTGCCACCATGGCCACCTTCAGCCCCTTGCGTGCAGAGTATATGGCCGCCGATGCACCGGCAGGGCCGCCGCCAAGGACAATGACATCGAAATACCGGTGGAATGGGGCGATTTCATCGCTTCCAGTTTCTTGTGATGGCGGGAATGCCTCCTCCAGTTTCTCCAGCAGTTCTCCCAGGGAACCACGTCCCACGTGTATCATCTTGTCTTTGCAGAATACGGCAGGAACTGCCTGTACGCCCAGTTTGTCCACCTCGCTCTGGAAGAGTGCGCCGTCCACCATTTCGTGACGAATGTTGGGGTTGAGCAGGGCAAAGATGTTCTGCGTCTGCACCACGTCGGGACAATTCGTGCAGGTCAGCGAAACGAAGGTCTGCAGATGGATGTCGCCCTTCAGAGCACGGATGCGCCTTGCCACTCCTTCATCGGGCAGGTTCTTGCCCTTGCCGTCGGCATTCAGTATGGCCAGGAGCAGGGATGTGAACTCGTGCCCGTTGGGTATGCCACGGAAGGAAATGCCGGTTTCTTCGCCATTTTTCAGTAGGGCAAAGCCAAATGTGTCGCCATTGGTTTCCTGAACCTCCACCTTGAGGTGGGAGGATGTGCCCTGAAAGTCGTTCAGGAACTCTAACAGCTGCTTGCTTTCCTCTCTTCTGGGGGAATGGCTGATGCGAAGGGTATAGTGCGCTTCCAGAGTGCGGAAGACGTCGGTAACTTGTTGGAGGATGGAGGTATCTAACATAATTATAAAACGGAAAGGTGAAAACGGAAAGGTGAAAGGTGAAAGGTGAGCGGATGAGCGGGTGAGCGGTGAGCAGCTTCGCTGCGGTTAATCGCAGCACTGCTGCTGGTTAATCGCAACGGAGTTGCTGGTGAATCGTCGCCTTGCGACTGGGTATCATTTAACCGTTGCTCCGCAACATTAACCTGCGACCCTGTCGCTATTAACCGCTGCTCTGCAGCTTTTAACCTTTCGTCTTAATCCGACTTCGTCGTCTTGACTTTGCTCACGCTCGGCAATTCAAACAAGTTTGCTTCTGCTTTTGACTTTGTCGATTTTGCTATTGCTCGGCATAGTTCAAACAAGTTTGACTCTGCTCTCGCTTAATCGCAAAATTCGCTTAATCGCAAAGTTCGTCTTCGTTATCGTTTTCGTCCGAATAAAGGTAAGCGGTTAACGGTTAAGCGGATGAACGGTGAGCGGTGAGCGGATGAGCGATTATTTTCGCTCTTCGCTCTTTGCTCTTTGCTCTTTGCCCTTTACTCTTTACTAATTACTCTTTGCTCCGAATTTTAGATTTTGCCTACAAGGTCGATGCTGGGTTTCAGAGTGTCGGCACCCTGCTTCCACTTGGCGGGGCAAACCTCGCCGGGATGGTTGGCAACGAAGAGGGCAGCCTCAACCTTGCGTACCAGTTCCTCGGCATTGCGACCGATGCTGTTGTCCTGAATCTCAGCAATCTTTATCTTTCCCTCGGGATTTACCAGGAAGGTGCCACGGTATGCCATGCCATCCTCCTCGATCATCACGCCGAAGCCGCGAGAGAGAACGCCAGTGGGGTCGGCCAGCATGGGGTAGTTGATCTTGCGGATGCTCTCGGAAGCATCGTGCCAAGCCTTGTGAACGAAATGAGAATCGGTGCTAACGGAATATACCTCCACGCCCAGGCTCTTGAGTTTGTCATACTGCTCTGCCAGGTCAACAAGTTCGGTTGGGCACACGAAGGTGAAGTCGGCAGGATAGAAGAAGAACACTGCCCATTTGCCCTTTACATCATTGCTGGATACTGTGGTGAAGCTGCCGTTGTGGAAAGCCTGTACGTTGAACTCGGGGAGAAGAGAATTGATAATAGGTGTCATAATCGTTTTCTTATTTTTAGTTGTTAATTGCTATTTGTTTTGTTTTCTCGATGCAAAAGTATAGCAATATTTCCGACTAAAGAAAGAAAATCGATTGAATGGTTTTATGGGGTGATAGATGGTGTCTATGGTGTGGGGTAAACTGTTGGTTATTAGGGTGGTTTTGGTGTTTGGCGTTTAGTGAGGCGCTGGGGCTTTTGTTTAGTGTTTATAGTTTAGTGTTTAGTGAGGCGCTGGCGCTCTTGTTTAGAGTTTAGGGTTTAGGGTGTAGAGTTTAGGGTTTAGTGTAGGATTATAACTATTAACAAGATTAAACAGAACGGAGGTGTCTGTGCTGTTGATTAGATTCCAGCAAACAAGAACCAGTTTTCCGTTTTCCGTTTTCACTTTTTTGTTTACAGAGTGTTCTCTGTTGATGATTTAACGTTCACACCCCGCATGGCGCATCGTGAAACTGGTGCAGTTCTGCGTATTCCAGCGCCAGCGTGAACCACTTTGATAGGACCGGTAATTCTGCGTCTTCGGCGTATTCTGCGTGAGATAAAAGCGTTTTTTTGCACGCAGAGGCCGCAAAGAGCGCAGATATTTATTCCCTTTCGTGTTTCACGCTTGCGCTGGAGGGTCGCAAACTTCGTTACGACAAGAGTGCGCAGAGGTTTTTATCCACCCCCTCCCCCTGCGGGGTACTCTCTCCGAGCCCGACGTTTAGGGTTTAGTGTTTAGGGTGCGGACCCTCCCCCTTACCCCTCCCTGTATGGAGGGGAGTATATAGTACCGGGGTATGATGAAAGTTTAACGAAGACGAGGACGAAAACGATGAGTGTTTAGTGTTTAGGGTGTAGTGTTTAGGGTGTAGGGGTTAGGGTGTAGGGGTTAATAGCGACAGAGTCGCTGGTTAATAGTTGCAGGGCAACCGGTTAATCGCAATCGGAGATTGCTGGTTAATGTGCCGTTGGCACGGTTAATGTGGCAGAGCCACGGTTAATAGCAGCAGAGCTGCAGGTTAATGGCGACAGGTCGCCGGTTAATGTGCCTATGGCACGGTTAATGTGGCAGAGCCATGGTTAATAGCAGCAGAGCTGCAGGTTAATGGCGACAAGTCGCTGGTTAATGTGCCGTTGGCACGGTTAATGTTGCGGAGCAACGGTTAAAGGATACCCAGTCGCAAGGCGACGATTAACCAGCAACTCCGTTGCGATTAACCAGCAGCAGTGCTGCGATTAACCGCAGCGAAGCTGCTCACCGCTCATCCGCTCACCGCTCACCGTTAATCTACACCAGTGTTTGTCCGGCATTAAGTTTTAGCATGCTCTTGGGTATGCATGCCTGTATCTCGCTGACGAGCACATTCAGTAGCGTCTGGCGTATGAAATTGCGGTTGGTAAGCAATACCAGTTCTCGTGTAGGTACAGGAATGGCAAACGGGCGAACCAGCTCCTTTTGCGAATCGCTTAGTTGCAGGGAGGCAAGTTCGGGTATGAATGTAATGCCCATGCCGCTTTCCACCATGCGCATGAAGGTTTCCATGCTGCCCAGGCTATATGCCAACTGGCTGCTCTGTGATGCCTTCATCTGGCAAAAGCGCACCATCTGGTCGCGGAAGCAATGTCCCTCGTCCAGCAGCCACAGCTGTCCGCTGCCCGCCACATCGGCGGTGCGGATGGCATCCTTGGCATACAAAGGGTCTTCTTGAGATACATATCCCACGTACCTTTCATAGAAGAGCGAGGTTTGAGCATACTCCTCCAAACCGTCAATGGCGGCAAGTATGCCGGCATCTATGTCGCCCTGCAACAGGGCTCCCTTTATCTCGTGCGTTTTCATTTCCTTCACCCTAATGTCCAGTGCAGGGTATTTCTTCATCAGTTGCGGAAAGAAGCGCGGAAGCAGGTAAGGGGCGATGGTAGGCAGGATGCCCAGGTGGAACGTCCCCTCCAAAGACTGCTGCTCCTCCAGGATGATGTCCTTGATGCTTTCTGCCTGCTCCAGCACTTCGCGAGCACGGAGTATGACCTTTTCTCCAACTGGCGTGGGGCGAATGGGCTGACGGTTGCGGTCGAACAGTTTTGCGCCCACCTCCTCTTCCAGTTTGCCTATCATGGCACTGAGCGTGGGTTGGGTCACATTGCAAGCATCGGCAGCCCGTCCGAAGTGTCCGTAACGGGCAACAGCCAGGATATATTCAAATTGCTGCAGGGTCATAGTTGGATATTATATATAATAAGGTGTATGTGCTTATTGGTATCATGTATGGTGCTTGTACAATTCTATATCTCCATAAGCCTTTGCTCGAACTCCTTCTTGGGATACAGGGCTATGGCATGGATGCGGCTTCTGTAGTTGTAGATGGTTGGCAGGGAGTAGTTAAGGAAATGTGCTATCTCTGCGATGTCCTTCACTCCAAGGCGGATGAGGGCGAAGATGCGTAGTTCTGGTGTAAGGTGTCCGCCATCGGGAGGGGTTATCCTGTGCTCTGGCTGCAGAAGTTCGTTGAAGTGCTGTACAAAGTTGGGATGAGTGTCAAGGAAGGCCGTGTCGAAGTCGTTGAAGAACCGCTGTTTCTCCTCGTCGAAGTACTGTCCGGACTTAAGTTGCTTGACAATGTCGTTCTGTTTTCCTGCCTTTGCCAGCCGAAGGAGGTCTTTGCGGTACTCGTCCATGTTCTCTATGTATGAACGGCATCGGTTCAGGTAGAATGTGATATACTTCTCCTTTGTGTTGTCCAGTTTCTTAAGATCGGCATTTGCCTCTCCCAGCAACCGGTTGGCATTCTCCAATCTGGAGTTGCTTATGTATAGTTGTGAGCGTGCGTATCTAAGCCGTTTGGATTCAATGTAAAAGTACACGGCAAAGCATATTATCATCAATGTCAGCGTGGCAAAGGCAATGACGGCCATATATCTTGCGTTGCTTTCCTTGTTGAGCACTTCCTGGTGGGCATGGTCGATAATTGGGTAAATTTCAGCAATGGCAATGGAACGAAGGCGGGCATTGCAGAACGTGGCATCCTCCATGGCGCAAACCATGTAGTTGTAGGCCCGCTCGATGTCGCCGCGTTCGTACAGTGCCACGGCAAGTTCCTGCAAGGCAATGTATTCTGTCACGCCACGGCGTATGTCATGTATGGCGGTGCGTGCCATATATTGTACAAGGCTGTCCGTTTGCCCAAGGTGTCTTTTCACCGTGCCCATATTGTATAAGGTATATGCCAGTTGCTCGCCCTTTGCCTGTCCCTTGATTGCCATCAGCAGGCTTTCGGCAGCTTTTATGTTCCCCTGGCTTATTTCCTTATCGGCCATGCACACCGCATGGCTGACGGGATCTGTTTCCAGTGTAAGGATAGAATCGCGGTAGTGCTCGGTCAGACTGTTGTAACTTTCCCGTAGGTCGCTCAGTGCCTTGGTGTACTCTGCCAGCCATCCGTATATAGTGCGCCGGACATGCATGTATTGCAACAAGCCTTCTGGTGTGCTAATTCCTTTCTTTAAACTGTCCAATTGGGCGTTTGAATGGTGGTAGGTTCCCATAATTCCCATTGTAAGTGACTGTTTTATCAGCGCCACCTCCTGCATCTTCCTGTCCTTGCACTTTACGGCCTGGGCATAGAGCAGTTTGGTATAGAGTAGGGCAGAGTCGCTTTGGAAATGGGCATAAGCATTGTATAACTCGTGGTAGACATTCATCAATGCCTTCCCACAGACAACCTGCTTTATTTGTTGGAGGCTGTCGATGGATTGGCGCTTTTCTGCATGGTATCGGGACTTTTTGCGTATGGTCAGATCCAGTTTTGTCAATATTTCCTGTGTCTCGTCACCAGCTATGCACAGATTAGGTGTAAATATAAACAGGAGAAAGATGAGAATTGCTTGTTTCATGGATATTTTAATAGGGTTAACGCGAAACAAATTTACGAAAATATAATAATATAATGAAGTTTTGCATCTCTAAAATACAGAATATGCAAGTTTTAAAATCTACATTCTTTTACAGATGACTTTGGGTAAATGCCTGAATATCAATGCAAATGTTCTTTGTGTATTCTACATTCTTTTTATATTGATGTTAATGGCATTAGTTAAAAGAATAAATTAGCGTTCGGAAAACCTTAAACAACAAACCATACCATGTTCAGACGTTTTTATCTTTTATTTCTTCTAACCATTTGTGTAACAGTAATATACAGTGCTGCTCCAACCAAGTTGGACAGGACAGAGATTCATCCGGCCTTTTGGTGGGCAGGTATGAAAAATACCACCCTACAGGTACTGATATACAGTGACTTAGTGAAGGATTGCGAAGCGGTGCTTTCTGGTGCTGAAGGAGTGGTTATTGACCACGCTGTAAGACTGAAGAACCAGAACTATCTGATTCTCTACCTGAATACCAATGGCGCAAAGCCCCAAAAGTTCAGCATAAAACTGTACAAGGGCAAGAAACTCTACAAAGAGATCCCTTATGAACTGAAGCAACGTGCTTCACGTCCTGTCAATTCGTTTGATGCTGGTGATGTGGTGTACTTGCTCATGCCCGACCGTTTTGCCACCGGTACCACCGACGAGCAGAAGAAGCAGATGTACAAGGGCATGAAGCAAGACACATGGAGCAGTGCCGACATGGCACGTCACGGTGGCGACCTGGCAGGCATGACACAGCACCTTGACTACCTGCAGGACCTTGGTGTAACGGCTATCTGGCATACTCCCACTTTGGAGAATGACATGCCCGAACAGAGTTATCATGGTTATGCCATTACCAATTACTATCGTACTGACCCGCGTATAGGCAGTAATGAGGATTACAGAAATTGGGTGGATGAATGTCACAAACGTGGCATAAAGGTTATTAAGGACATCGTGTTCAATCATTGCGGTAGCGAGAATTTCCTCTTCCGTGACCGTCCTGCCGATGACTGGTTCACCTACAATAGTATATATACCCCCACCACCTATAAGACTGGCATGCCAGGTGACCCTAATAGTTCAAAACAGGACTTCAATCTTACCGTTGACGGATGGTTCACTATGGCAATGCCCGATTTCAACGGCAGAAACCCTCTCGTTGCCGACTATCTGATACAGACAAGCATCTGGTGGATAGAGTATGCTGGCATAGATGGCATACGCCAGGACACCTATCCTTATAACGACTTTGACTTTATGCGCCGCTGGTGCATGGATGTGGAGAGGGAGTATCCCGGTTTCAATATCGTGGGAGAGACATGGATCAACAATCCCGTAGCGGTGTCATACTGGCAGAAGGACAGCCCCCTGGCAGCACCAAAGAACAGCGAACTGAAGACCGTGATGGATTTCCCCATGATGTATATGCTGAACTCATGCGTGGACGAGGAGACCGATACCTGGGACCACGGCTTTGCACGCCTGTGCGACCTTCTTGGTCAGGACAGGGTCTATGCCAACCCCAACAGCGTGTTCACCTTCCTTGCCAATCATGACACCAACCGTTTCCAACCCACAGAGGAGAAGGCCAAGGATATCACACGCTATAAGCAGGCGCTTGCCCTGTTGCTTACGTTGAGAGGCATACCCCAGTTGTATTATGGTGATGAGATAGGCATGTATGCCAACAAGAGTGTTAACGATGGTGCCCTGCGCCAGAACTTCCCTGGCGGATGGCCTGGTGACAAGAACAATGCCTTCAGAGCAGAGGGACGCACTGAGTTGCAGGCACAGTATCACGACTACACACGCCGCCTGCTGAACTGGCGCAAGGGAAACGAGACGGTTTGCTACGGTTCCCTGGTACAGTTCACCGTGCGTGATGGTGTTTTTGTGTATGCCCGTGTGAAGGACGGAAAGACCGTTACCATCATTGCCAATGGTACCAGCAAAGTGGCAAAAGCCAAGGCTTCTATATATAAAGAGGTATTGCCTGCAGGTCGGGCATACGACGTGATAGGCGACAATATTGTGACGCTGGGTGAGGAAATAGAACTTGCACCCAAGCAGATGATGATACTTGATTTCACAAAATAACCAATCCACCAACCATGAAACATTCATTATTGACTATTGCATGTATCTGCCTTGCCACTATGGCAGGATATGCACAGAAGCAGACCAGCCCCGACGGCAAGGTGGAACTTGACTTCCGTCTTGATGCCAAGGGACGCCCCGTCTACAGCCTTAAGATGGATGGCAAGACTATCATTGCCGACAGTTATCTCGGTCTCCAGCTAAAGGAAGAGAATCCGGAAAAGGCCACCGACTTTGAGTACAGTCAGTTTGCCGCCAAACAGGAGATAGAGAAGCGTGCTGATATGCAGACAGACTTCAGCATAGCTAAAATTGAAACGTCCTCTTTCGACGAAACGTGGATTCCCGTTTGGGGCGAGGAGACAGAGATACGCAACCACTATAATGAAATGCTCGTAACTTTGGACCAAAAGAAGAACGACCGCCAGATTGCTGTCCGTTTCCGCGTGTTCAATGACGGTCTGGGATTCAGATATGAGTTCCCCAGCCAGAAGAACCTTACCTATTTTATTATTAAGGAAGAGAAGAGCGAGTTTGCGCTGACCGGAGACCACAAGGCGTGGTGGATAGCTGGTGACTATGACACTCAGGAGTATGAGTGGCAGACAACAAGGCTCAGCGAGATAGAGGGCAGGATGCCAAAGGCCATAGCCCCCAACAGCAGCCAGACCCCGGTAGGTCCCACAACGGTACAGACAGCCCTGCTGATGCAGACCGAGGATGGTTATTTCATCAACCTGCATGAAGCGGCTTGTATAGACTATGCCACAATGCATTTGACTTTGGAACAGCCCGAAGGCAGAGGCATGGTGTTCGTCAGCCACCTAACCCCCGATGCACAGGGTAACAAGGGACACATGCAGACACCGAGAAGCACCCCTTGGCGTACGGTCATCGTTGGCCGTAATGGTGCAGACATCCTTGCCAGCCGCATGACTCTGAACCTGAACGAACCCTGCAAGATAGAGGATACCAGTTGGATTAAGCCCACAAAGTACATAGGTGTGTGGTGGGAAATGATCCAGGGTGCTTCTTCCTGGGCATATACCGATGACGTGTATAGTGTGCAGTTGGGCATTACCGACTACAAGAACCTGAAACCCAATGGCAAGCATGGTGCCAACACCAAGCATGTAAAGGACTATATCGATTTTGCCGCAGAGCACGGCTTTGATGCCGTTCTGGTGGAAGGATGGAATGAAGGTTGGGAGGACTGGTTTGGCAAGCAGAAGGACTACGTCTTTGACTTCGTTACACCATATCCCGACTTTGACATTGCCGAAATAAGCCGCTATGCCAAGGAGAAGGGTGTGAAGATGATAATGCACCACGAGACCAGTTCCAGCACGGTTAATTACGAACGTCATCTGGAGCAGGCCTACGAACTGATGAACAAGTGGGGCTATACCAGCGTGAAGAGCGGATATGTTGGTGACATTGTCCCCTATGGAGAACACCACTATAGCCAGCCACTCAACAACCACTACCTTTATTGTATCAAGAAGGCAGCCGAGCACAAGATTACTGTTAATGCCCACGAGGCAGTACGTCCTACGGGCATTTGCCGCACATATCCCAATCTGATTGCTAATGAGAGCGCCCGAGGAACTGAGTACGAGAGTTTTGGAGGCAACCCTGTGGACCACACCACCATCCTGCCCTTTACCCGTCTGATAGGTGGTCCCATGGACTATACCCCCGGTATCTTCGAGATGGATTGCAGCAAGATGAATCCCGCCAATACCAGCCATGTACGCAGCACCTTGTGCCGTCAGCTTGGTCTTTACGTGGTTCTTTACAGTCCCCTGCAGATGGCGGCAGACATAATAGAGAACTACAAGTCACGTATGGATGCCTTCCAGTTTATCAAGGATGTTCCTGTGGAATGGAAGAAGTCCATATATCTGGAGGCTATGCCTGGTGACTATGTTACCATTGCGCGTCAGGACAAGAACAGCAGTGACTGGTATATTGGAAGCAGTGTGGATGAGAACGGACACAGCAGCGTGCTGAAACTGGATTTCCTTACCCCCGGCAAGAAGTACGAGGCAACCATCTACCAGGATGCCAAGGGAATCAGTTGGGACAACAACCCCAGCACCTACGAGATTCGCAAGCAGAAAGTTACAAGCAAGAGTGTGCTGAAGTTGCAGAGCGCCCCAGGAGGCGGTTTTGCCATATCCTTGAAGGAGATAAAATAATCTAACAACAACCTAATATTAACCTAAACAATCTAAAACTAATTCGCATGAAAAGAGTGAATTCAGCGATGCAGAGATGTTGGGTCATGCTTATGGCTCTCATATTCTGTGTCAGTGCCTTTGCACAGACAACTGTGAAAGGACTTGTGAAGGATGACTTGGGTGAACCATTGACAGGCGTCAAGATCGCGGTCAAGGGTGGACAGGCCATCGGAACGACGGATTTGGAAGGTAAGTTTCAAATCAAATGTGAAAAGGGGACTACCCTGGTGTTCACTTACATGGGTTTCCTCCCAAGTGAAGTGGTTGCAACTGCAAATATGCTGGTTGCGATGAAGGCGGATACCAAGACTTTGGACGAGGCTGTGGTTATCGGTTACGGTTCTGTGAAAAAGAACGATATGACCGGTAGTGTTGTGGCTTTCCGCCCCGACGAGAAGAACCGTGGCATGATTACCAGCCCCCAGGAGATGCTGCAAGGCAAGGTTGCCGGTGTGGTAGTAAACACCCATAGCGGTGAACCCGGTGCTGGTGCCATGATCCGTGTGCGTGGCGGTTCTTCTTTGAATGCCAGCAACGATCCTCTCATCGTCATCGACGGTATGCTTATGGACAACAATGCCACCAAGGGTATGTCCAATCCTCTGTCTCTGGTTAATCCCAATGATATTGAGAGTTTCACAATATTGAAGGACGCAAGTGCCACCGCCATCTATGGTAGCCGTGGTTCTAACGGTGTTATCCTCATCACTACCAAGAAGGGTAGGGTTGGCGGTCCCGTTAAGGTAAGCTACAATGGTTCCGTATCATTCTCAACCAATTTCAATACCCTCGACGTGATGAATGCACAGGAATATGTTGACTTCATCACCAACTACTATGGCGAGGGTAGCAAGGCATGGAATCTGCTTGGCTGGAAGAAGCGCGATGCCGATGGCAATCCCTTGAAGGAGTTTGGTACATACGATACCGATTGGCAGAACGAAATCTACCGTACAGGCGTGAACCACGACCATAACATCACCTTGCAAGGTGGCGTGCAGGCTGAGGATAAGTCTGTCTTTGCTATGCCATATCGCGTGAGTGTGGGTTACACAGGTCAGCAGGGTATCCTCAAGGGCAGTGACTACAAGCGTCTGACTGCCAGTGTGAATCTGAATCCTTCGTTCCTGGACAATCATCTGACCTTCAATATGAACGGAAAGTTCGTAAAGAGTTGGACCAAGCCCGGTAACGGAGAGGCTATTGGCGCAGCAGTAGGTATGGATCCCACACAGCCCATCAAGGACATGGAGAACCCCAAGTTCAAGAACTACGGAGGTTATTTCCAGTGGGTACAAGAGGCTGAGTACGGTAATCCCAACTGGGGCTACACTCACCAGCAGGGTCCCAAGAATGCTGTTGAACTGGTGAACAACTATGGTTTCGACAAGGATGCATGGGTGTTCATGGGCAACGTGGATGCTGCCTATAAGATTCATGGCCTGGAAGATTTGTCATTGCATGTGAATCTGGCAGGTGAGTGGACCAACGGCCAGGAGAACACATACCAGTCTCCTTATTCAATGTCCGGTTACTACTATGGCAGCTATGGATGGAATACTGAGGAGAAGCAGAATCTCCAGTTGAGTGCGTATGCCGCATACGACAAGGAGTTCAACAAGAACCACAGCCTGAACGTAATGGCAGGTTACGAATGGAGCAAGTTCCAGTATATGGGCCGCGAAAAGTTCTGGGGCTACTATCCCGAGGGCGACAGAAAGTACAATGCCGATCCTGCACAGAATATCTATGATCCCACGGGCTATCCCGAGGACGGCAAGCCTTGGGGCAACCGCCTGTATATGGTATCATGGTTTGGACGTGCCAACTACAGTCTGATGGACCGTTATCTGTTCACCTTCACCGCTCGTGCTGACGGTAGCAGCCGTTTTGCAAAGGGCAACCAGTGGGGCTTCTTCCCCAGTGCCGCTTTTGCATGGCGCATCAACGACGAGGGTTTCATGAAGAATGTGGATGAGGTAAGCGAGATGAAGTTGCGTTTGGGTTGGGGTAATACCGGCCAGCAGGATTTCCCTGGTATGTACCATTACTACCTGCCTGCTTACAGGGATAACACATCCGATGCCTATACCTATCCTTTGGGTGGTACCGATGGCAGCATGACAAAGCCCGATGCATATAATGCAGATCTTCGCTGGGAGACAACAACTACCTACAACGTAGGTCTTGATCTGGGTTTCCTGAACCAGCGTTTCACTATGAGTGTTGATGCTTATATGCGAAAGACTACCGACTTGTTCAACCTGAACAGCGTGCCCACCGGTTCAAACTTCAACAACAAGGTGTACTCCAATGTGGGTTCGCTCACCAACAGCGGTGTTGAATTCTCGTTCGTGGCACGTCCTGTTGTAACCAAGGACTGGTACTGGGAGATTGGTGGCAACTTCGGTTATAACAACAACAAGATAGACGAACTCTATGGCGGTCGCGACATGGTAGAAGGTGGCGTATGGCATGCCAACGAGGCCATCACATACCACAAGGTGGGTCTGCCTGCCAACAGTTTCTACGTTTACCAGCAGGTTTACGGCGAAAACGGTCAGCCCCTGATGGGTGTTTATGTGGACCGCAATGGTGATGGCGTCATTACCGACCAGGACCGCTACTTCTACAAGAGTACCACATCGCCCTGGACAGCAGGTCTGAGCACACGTCTGCAGTACAAGAACTGGGACTTCGGCATGAATTTCCGCGGTTCATTCGGTGGATATGTCTACAATGAACTGGAAGCAGGCATGGCAAACATTGGTCAGGCATACACCCAGAAGGGTGAGGGCTGGCTGAACAATGCAACTGCCGACCTCGTGAAGATGGGTTGGACATCATATATTTACGGTGCATCCGACTACTTCGTGCAGAACGCTTCTTTTGTCAAGTGCGACAATATTACTCTGGGTTACAACTTCGAGAACTTGTTCAAGGGTCAGAAGTACCAGGGCATCAGCGGTCGCTTGGCATTCAGCGTGAGCAACGTATTCTATATTACAAAGTACAAGGGTCTGGATCCTGAGCAGACCAGCGGTGCAGAGAGCAGCCTCTACCCCCGTCCCCGTACATATATGGTTAACCTGAACCTGAACTTTTAAAGGAACCAAGACATTATGAAAGTAAATAAGTTTCTATCATATATTGCAACCGGACTGTTTATGGCCGGAGCAATGACATCTTGCATGGGAGACCTGAACAGCGAAGTCATCGACCCAGATGTGAAGCCACTGGACCCCCAGAAGATGTATGTGAAGTGTTACGCTTCTATGATTATGGAAGGTAACGACGGCAGCGCCGATTTCGATATCGACGATGCAGGTAAGAGCACTCTGTTGCGTAATATCTACAATCTGGAGTGTCTGAGCACCGATGAGGCAATCTGCTGGTGGACCGACGGTGGTCTGGTGAATGCCAGTTACAACCAGAGCGGAGCCGAGGACCAGGTATTGCGCTTTATGTACTACCGTCTGATGTCTAACATAACTTACTGCAACCATTATCTTGAGACCGAGGCCTGCCTGGCATTGGGCAAGGACAAGGCAGCTGAGGTACGCTGGATTCGTGCATACAACTATTATGTGCTGGCAAATACCTTCGGCAATGTACCTTTCCTGACCAAGATTTCTTCACAGGCAGCACCACGTGCCACACGTGAGGAGATGTATCACTGGCTGGTCGCTGAGTTCCGTGCCGTGGAAGAGGACCTGCTCGAGGCTCGTCCCAAGGGTTCTTCCGACCCCGACTACGGTCGTCTGGACAAGGCTGCCGCATGGCTTATGCTCAGCCGTATGTATCTGAATGCCGAGGTTTGGAAGGGTGACTTCAACGATGCTGATGGTGGCAATCTTTTAGACTCTGTAAAGGTGTTGTCTGACAAGATCATTACTGAGGGTCAGTATAAACTCTTCACTGGCGAGTCTGATGTAAATGTAGAAGGTGTGGATTGCCATTACACAGCATACGACATGCTCTTCATGGCCGACAATGGAGAGAGCGGTGCTGCCACCGAGGCTATTCTGCCTCTGTTGCAGGATGGTGCCGTTACACGTGGTTGGGGTGGTTCCCTGTTCTTTACTGCTGCTCACTGGAGCACCGATATGAAGACCGTTTGCGACCTCTCTGCCGGTACTACAGGTGTTGACTGGACCGGTATGCGCGTTCGCCGCCAGCTGTTGGAGAAGTTCACCGACAACCCCGAGGCATGGGAGGGCAAGACCGCCAAGGAAATCCGTGCCGTTGCCGGTGATGACCGTGCTCTGTTCTGGGGTAAGGACCATTTTGTGGCCGTAGGCGATAACACCAAGTTTGAGCAGGGTCTGGCAACGGTGAAGTGGAATAACCGCAGAAGCGACGGCCAGCCTACTAACAGCACATACGAGGTGGATGGTGACTTCTTCCTGCTGCGTGTTGCAGAGGCTTATCTGAACTTTGTTGAGGCAGATATCCGTCTGAACGGTACCTGTTCAGAGAAGGCTAAGGGCTATATGGACGATATCCGTAACCGTGCTCATGCTACCGCGCATCTTACTTACTCTCTGGAGGATGTACTGGACGAGCGTTCACGCGAGTTCTATTGCGAGGGCTATCGTCGTACCGACCTGATACGTTTTGGCCAGTATGGAGGCAACCAGGCAACCTACGTATGGGATGGCAAGAACGGTACCACTCCGGGCACTGCTTTCGAGGCATATCGCAATATCTATCCCATTCCAACTTCCGAGTTGATGACCAACGACAATCTTTGGCAGAACGATGGATACTAACCAACGAGACAACAACCTTTAAAAAGCATAATCATGAAATTCAATAAGATATTATCATACATGGCTTTTGGTGTGGGCATGGTTGCCAGTCTGGCTTCCTGTACAGACGACCGTGTCTCTAATCCCACTCTGATAGAGCCGGAGGCAGGTTCATTCGTTTTGTACCAGCCTGAATACAGTGGTTCTGTGGTAGACCTGAACAATCAAGACAATCCTGACTACGGAATAGTGTTGACCTGGAACCAGCCTACCTACACCAGCAATGGCGCACCTATCGGCTTTAATGCAGGTGCAGGTACCAGCTATAAGGTGATGATTTCACCCTCTGGCCAGTTTACTAATGCCTATGACCATGCCCTTCTGCAAAAGGATGGCACATATACCGGCGAGGCATTCGACTATGTAGTTGTGGACGAGGTTTACCAGACCACAACAACCAACGTTCTGGCCAAGACCATCAATCTGGCGTTGAACCGTTGGAACCAGCATAATCCTGCCACCGAGGCTGTATGGACCGACGGCCAGGACCTGGAACCTCTGGAAATTACCGTTAAGGTTCTTTCACGTGTTGTGGACGGCGGCGAGAATGTGCTCTTCACCATCGAGTCCAATACCATCACACTGAAGGTAAAGCCCTACTATCAGAAGACCCAGGAGGAGAGCATTCCCGAACCTATCTATATGCCAGGTAACGGTAATGGCTGGAGTCACGACTTCGCTCCTATCCTTACCTACAATGCCGACCTGAACGCATTGAGCGGCTATGCCTATATGGATGGTGAGTTCAAGTTCACAGTTGCAGACAACTGGTCTAATGGTGAGTACAACTGCAGCCACTTCAACCAGGATCTCTGCTCTTCTAATATCGTTATCAACGAGGGTACCGGAAATATCGGTTTCAGCGGCGAGGCCGGCATGTATGTCGTTTCCGTTGACCTGAAGAACGGCAGCATCGTGGCAGAACCTTCAACATGGCGTCTGGTAGGTGACTTCAACGGTTGGGCTCCTGATGACGACAGCCAGATAATGACCTACGACATGGAGAAGCACTGTCTGGTGAAGACTGGCGCAACAGTAACCGAGAACGGTTGGAAGTTTACCAGCAACGGCAACTGGAATGTGAACTATGGTGGCGACCTGAAGGCCCTGTCACGCGACGGCGCCAATATTGAGGTCGTAGGTTCAACCATCTGCCTCTTCCTGGAGAACACCAAGACCACTCAGGGTGTCATCTATGCTACAGTGGAATAAACATTAGAATCTCTGTAAAAACATGAATAATATGTATAAGAAGATATTGATATCATTGGCTCTCGTTGCAGGACTCAGTTCCTGCGACGGAGACTATACCGATTGGGTTCAGCCCGAGGAGAATACCCAGCAGGAAGTTAAGGAAGTTGCCATGCAGTTTACCGCTGTTACAGACCTGATAGACCTGGACAAGGTGGAGGGCAACGTGGTGAAGATAGGTGATTTCACAACCGCCAATGTGCAGAAGATTACTGATGCCGTATATACGGTAAAGGCCGGAGACAGGAGTTATGGCATTCCCGTTGCTGAGGATGGAACCGTTACGGTGGACAATTTGAAGAGCGCCGTAGTGGAACTCTACGGACGCGATGTGGAAGAGCGTACGCTTGAAGGTAACATCTCTGCCAAGGGATGGACTGATACCACTGATGTGCAGAACCAGAACCTGGTTGTGCTGCTCAAAACCACAGAGCCCGTAGTAATTAAGGTTATGCCTCAGCCCATGGCCAGTTACTATTTCGTAACAGGTAATCCCAACAACTGGACAAGCAGTGCCGTTACACCTCTGTTCCCCGCAGATGCCAAGCATCAGAGTCTGACCACATACTTCTGGGGTGCATGGGACGTGAAGTTCTGGTATGTTGACGACCTTGGCAACTGGGACAAAGCCTATGGTTGTGAAGTGAACGGTTGCAACGACCCCAGTGGTAAGATTATTGGTCAGAATGCCCAGGCCATCTCTTCTCCCGAGGCAGGTTACTACACCTTCTCTGTAGACTTCTCTACCAACGAATACACATGGACCAAGTGCGAGGAGCAGTTCCCCGCCGAGTACGACGTTATCGGTCTGATAGGTACTATTACCGACTGGGGCAGTGACATAGACATGACCCAGGTAATAGGCAAGGACAATGCAAAGACTCATGTATGGTATGCAACAGATGTGCAGATTCCTGAGGGCAGTGAGGTGAAGTTCCGTGCCAACCACGACTGGGCAGCAAACTGGGGCGGTCAGGAATTCCCCTATGCTACAGGTGCTAAGGACGGAGCCAATATCGTTGTCACTCCTGGCGGTACCTACGACATCTACTTCAATGATATTACCAAACAATATCTGTTTATAGCAAAATAACTCTTAGGTTGTCATGTCACGTTGTGTTCCCGGCCTTGTGCCGGGGCACAGCGTGACTTTAACAAGAACAAACGGAAAGAGTCGGGAACAGACGCCGTTAGGGCAGATGAGTCAAAGTATCAGTAGCCTTTTGTCGTCCCGAGAACAAACTTTTGTTGATAGTGCAACAAAAATCAAGCATTGAGATACCGTCCCCATTTTATCGGGGCATTAGATATACACACACCGCAAGGAATAAATATACCATAAAGACCAATATCATGAACAGGATTATGTTTTCCTTTCTCGCCATCTCTTCACTACTACTCAATTTCCCGCTCTCTGTCAAGGCTCAGGGCTGGCCTTCGGAGTATGAAGGAGTGATGCTGCAGGGTTTCTATTGGGATAGTTATACTCACACCAGATGGACCAAACTTGAGGCACAGGCCAAGCAGCTTGCCACCTGCTTTGACCTGGTGTGGATTCCCAATTCTGGCTACTGTGCTGGACATAACAATATGGGATATATGCCGTTGTACTTTTGGGACCAGAATTCATCCTTCGGCACCGAGGCAGAGTTGCGCAGCATGATATCCGCCTTCAAGCAACATGGCATCGGCACTATAGCCGATGTGGTTATCAATCATCACAACACCGAAGGGTGGTTTGCTTTCCCTAAGGAAGTCTATAAAGGCGAGACCTACCAGTTTGTTAGCACTGACATCTGCAAGAGTGATGATGGAGGTGCTACCTTTGCGCAGGCCAAGAAGGACGGCGTAAACCTGTCGGAGAACAACGACACCGGTGAGGACTGGGGCGGATGCCGCGACATTGACCACAAGTCGGCCAACGTGCAGCGCATCGTAAAGGCCTACGAGGACTATCTCCTCAACGACCTTGGCTATGTGGGGTTTCGCTACGATATGGTAAAAGGCTTCTCTCCTTCCTTCATAGCAGAATACAATACGGCATGCAAGGTGCAGTACTCCGTGGGCGAGTACTGGGACAGCAGCGACAATATTAAGAAGTGGCTCAATGGAACAGCCTCTGACGGCGTACCCACCAGTGCTGCCTTTGATTTCCAGTTCCGCTACCGTGTGCGCGATGCCTTCAACGGAAATGATTGCAAGAATCTTCTGGCTGATCCTGCCAATACCGGCAACTATCCCCTGGCATACCAGGAAGGTCATCGGAAGTGGGCGGTAACTTTCGTGGAGAATCACGACACCCAGTACCGCAATGCAAATGAACCGCTTGACCCCTTGAAGAAGGACACTGTTGCCGCCAATGCCTTCATGCTGGCCATGCCAGGCACACCATGCGTGTTCCTGGCGCACTGGCTGGATTGCAAGGCCGACATACGCCGACAGATTACCGCCCGCCGCATAGCAGGCATACACAGCCAGAGTAATTTTGAAAACATACAGAATAGTCCTGCCGCTTTCGCAAATGTGGTGCAGGGCAAGAAGGGTTCGTTGATAGTTGCTGTGGGAAGCAGTGTTGCCCGCTATACCCCTAAGAACTATACATCCACACACACGCTAATCCTCTCTGGTCATCACTACAAATATTACCTGAGCAATGAACTCGTGGAGGAATGGAATGAGCAACTGAAGGCTATTGAAACCGAGGAGCAGGCCGAGCGCGAAGAAGAGGAGAGTTTCGTCCCCTATACTGCCACTGTGTATTGCAAGGCCGACTTCACACCTGTCTACTTCTATGCATGGGACAGCAAAGGCCAACTTTTGGGCAACTGGCCCGGTCAGCTGATGGAGGGCAAGACCAAGGTGATAGACGGCGAGGAATGGTACTATGCAGAATTCCCCATCCCCACCAAGGACTATGAGTTCAATATCATCTTCAACCAAGGCAACGGCAAACCACAGACGGCAGACATAGTGGGCATCAAGACCACAAGCTTCTTCACCGCCACAATATCCAATGGACGTGTAGACTACAACAACGTTACCGACGAGCACGAGACTGGAATAGGGGAGGTGGAAGCAGAAAACGGAAAACGGAAAATGGAAAATCTGGAAACGGAGTGCTATGACCTGCAAGGCCGACGCATCGGCACTCAGCCCTTGAAGGGTATCTACATTCAGGATGGCAGCAAGATTCTGCACTAATAGAGATACATTATAATGATATGTAATACGTATACCTTAAATCATAACAATGAAAACATTACCTAATCTTTCCTTTTGGAAACTCTTCAATCTCTCAGCTGGATTCTTTGGTGTGCAGATAGCATACGCACTGCAGAGTGCCAATATTTCGCGCATCTTTGCAACTCTTGGTGCCGACCCTCATCAGTTGTCTTTCTTCTGGATACTGCCTCCGCTGATGGGAATGATAGTGCAACCCATCATCGGTGCGCTGAGTGACAAGACTTGGTGTCGCTTTGGCCGTCGTATCCCATATCTGTTCGTAGGTGCCATTGTGGCTGTGGCTGTGATGGTGATGCTGCCCAATGCAGGCAGTCTGGGTCTGACAACACAGGTGGTGATGTGGGGCCTGACCGGTACGATGCTCTTTGGCCTGATGAGTCTGATGCTCCTTGACACCAGTATCAACGTAGCCATGCAGCCTTTCAAGATGATGGTTGGCGATATGGTCAATGAAGAGCAGAAGGCAACAGCCTATAGCATACAGTCATTCCTGTGTAATGCCGGCAGTTGTGTAGGCTATATTTTTCCCTACGTTCTCACTTTCCTGGGTGTAAGCAATGTGGCAGACAAGGGTGTTGTCCCTAATTCTGTTATATTCAGTTTCTATGTTGGTGCTGCTATACTTATATTATGTGTGCTATATACCACAGCCATGGTGAAGGAGTACCCTCCACAGCAGGACGCTATGAACGCAGACGGCAAGGCAGACGCAAATGCCAAGGGTGCGGAATCAGATGGAACAAAGGGACAGAGCGTAGCTTATCTATTTCTGTCCATAGGCTTGGTGCAGTTCTTCTGCTGGGCAGCCTTCATGTATATGTGGACCTATACCAACGGTTCTTTGGCGCAGCAGTGCTGGGGAACGACAGATGTTACCAGTGAAGGTTATCAGAGTGCTGGCAACTGGGTGGGTGTAAGTTTCTTTGTGCAGGCCATAGGTTCCATGATATGGGCACCATTCATCCCAATGTTCAAGAACTTGAAAGTTTCCTATGTTGTCAGCCTGCTCATAGGAGCCATAGGCTTCATCAGCATGTTGTGGATAACCAACGAATACGTTGTCCTGCTGAGTTTCCTGCTTGTTGGCGCAGCTTGGGCGGCAATGCTTGCTTTGCCATTCACCTTGTTTACCAATGCCTTGCAGGGACATCCCCGTTTGGGAACATATCTGGGATTCTTCAATTGTACCATCTGCATACCTCAGATTGTGGCAGCAGTAATGGGCGGTTTCATCCTCAGGCTTGTCGGCGACACTCAGGTGATGATGCTTGTTGTGGCAGGTGTCCTTCTATTGCTGGGTGCCATCAGTGTGAAACTAATAAAAACGAAATAAACCATGAAACACCTTGAACCAGGCACGCGCATTGCTGGTTGTGCCATACCTGTATTTTCGCTCCGTAGCAAAGGCAGTTTTGGAGTAGGCGATTTCGGCGACCTTAAACTTATGATCAGTTGGGTGGCGCAGACTGGCCAGAAGATATTGCAGATACTGCCCATCAACGATACTACTTCCTCTGGCACCTGGGTAGACTCCTATCCCTATTCCGCCATCAGCATCTACGCCCTTCACCCCATGTATGCCGACCTGCGCCAACTCCCAGTCTTGAAGGATGCGGAAGCAGCGGCACGATTCCAGACTCTGCAGGCAGAACTCAATGCTTTGCCCCAGATAGACTATGAGGCGGTAAACAAAGCCAAGAGGGAATACCTTCTGCTTGTATTCGGGCAGGAGTTTGCCAAGGTGAAGCGCACCAAGGCATATAAGACCTTCCTTCAGGAAACCGATTTCTGGTTGACAGGTTATGCCGACTATTGCATCCGCAGGGATGCACGCTTGTGGCCGGATGAGGCTCCTGTAAGTTCCGATTTCTATCGTTACATGCAGTTTGTTCTGGACACCCAGATGCGTCTTGCCCATGAGCATGCCTGTGCATTGGGTGTGATGCTGAAAGGCGACATCCCCATTGGTGTGAACCGCTATGGGTGTGACGTGGAGATGGAACCCCGTTATTTCAATATGAACGGTCAGGCCGGTGCTCCACCAGACAATTTCAGCGCCGACGGGCAGAACTGGGGTTTCCCCACATACAACTGGGATGAGATGATTAAGGACGGTTGTCAGTGGTGGATACGTCGCTTCCAGAATATGGCACGCTATTTCGATGCCTACCGCATAGACCATGTGTTGGGATTCTTCCGCATATGGGAGATACCAGTGCATGCTGTAGGAGGTCTCCTTGGACAGTTCCAACCATCTCTGGCCATGAGCATGGAGGAAATCAACGGCTATGGCCTGTATCTCAGCGAAGACTTCATGACACGTCCATTCATTGCCGATTGGGTGCTGGACAGAATATTCGGTAATCGTGCAGAGGAGGTGAAGCAGCGCTTCCTTGTCCATGAGCACGATGATATATGGTCGCTAAAGTCGGAATGCGATACGGAGCGTAAGGTGGAGGCTATGAATCTGGATGCAGAATTGACAAACGGTTTGTATGCACTGATACGTAACGTGCTCTTTGTACGCGACCACAAGAACCCGCTCCTATACCATCCGCGTATTGCTGTGCAGAATGACACAGCATACGAAACACTATGGCAACACGATAAGGATAACTTCAATCGTCTGTACAACGACTACTTCTACCGCCGCAACAACCAATTCTGGTACGAGGAGGCGATGAAGAAACTGCCTCTGCTTGTAGATGCTACCGACATGCTTGTGTGTGCCGAGGACCTTGGCATGGTTCCCGACTGTGTGCCATGGGTACTGAACCAATTGCAGATACTGTCTTTGGAACTTATTTCTATGCCAAAGGACAGCAGTGTGCGCTTTGGAGTCTTGGACCGCAATCCATGGCGCAGCGTATGTACCATATCCAGCCATGACAGTGCCACCATGCGCATGTGGTGGGACGAGGACGAGAGTATGATACAGGGTTTCTATAACGACTACCTTGGTTATGACGGCGCTGCTCCCCATCCCATGCCAGGATGGCTGGCTCAGGACATGTTGCAGCGCCATCTCAACTGTCCTTCTGCCCTGTGCATACTTACCCTTCAGGACTGGTTGGCATGCAATGAGCGTATGCGTTTGCCCGAAGCAGGGGCAGAGCGTATAAACATACCTGCCAATCCCCGCCACTACTGGCGCTACCGTATGCACCTGAATATTGAGGACCTGATGGAGGCCATTGAGTTCAATACACAGATAACCGGCATGATATGCCAGAGTGGCAGATAACTGACATGACCGCTCTCAGTATTAACATAGGAGACATAAAAATGAAAAAGCATTTTCTTATATTAGTATTTTTGATATTTGGCATGAATGTGTTTGCCCAGCATAAGTTTGACGAATTGCAGTACAGCAAGGAAGAGTGTGTGTTCAATCTGAATGCGCCCAGCAGTGTACGTACCGTGCGAGTAAGGATATACGAGAGTGCAGATGCAGAGAACCCCTTGCATGTACTGAAGATGAAACGCAATGGCCTGGACCGTTGGCGTGTAAGCCTTAAGGGCGACTGGGCAGGATATTTCTATACTTTTGATATAGGTAGAGGTGAATGTCCCGGTACCTTTGCCAAGGCTGTAGGCGTAAATGGAAAGCGTGCTGCTATTGTAAGGATGGAAGACACAAATCCCGAGGGTTGGGACGAGGACGTGCGCCCCAAGCTGGAGAATGCATCTGACATGATTGTGTACGAGATGCATCATCGCGATTTCAGTATACATCCATCCAGCAGGAGCCGTTATCCAGGCAAGTTTCTGGCCCTTACAGAACCGCACAATATCTGGTACCTGAAGACCTTGGGCGTGAATGCCGTGCAGATACTGCCCAGTTACGACTACTTTACCGTGGACGAGTCCCAACCTGAGAAACCGCAGTACAACTGGGGATATGACCCCTTGAACTACAATGTGCCAGAGGGAAGTTACAGTACCGATGCAAGGACTCCCGAGGTGAGAATACGTGAGTTCAAGCAGATGGTGCAGGCGCTGCACGATGCTGGCATCCGTGTTATTCTGGATGTGGTGTATAATCATTGCATGAACATAGACGGCAGTAACTTCCAACTGACCTTCCCCGACTACTACTATCGCAAGACAGCTCCTGGACAGGGAGCCAGTGGCGATATCGGCACAACAGGTGGTGACTATGCCAATGCTTCGGGTTGCGGCAACGAAACGGCCAGCGAGCGTCCCCTGATGCGCCAGTTCATGTTGGAGAGCGTACGCTATTGGGTGGAGGAGTACCATATTGATGGTTTCCGCTTTGACCTGATGGGAATACACGACATAGAGACAATGAATCTCATACGCAAGGAACTGGACAAGATAGACCCGTCCATCACCATCTACGGTGAGGGATGGGCCGCCGGTTCTCCTGCCATAGAGTATAACCTTTGTGCCATGAAGGCGCATACATACCGCATGCCTGGTATAGGTGCTTTTGCCGATGAGATGCGTGATGCTCTTCGCGGTCCCTTCTCGGACGACACCCAGTCTGCCTATCTTGCCGGCAACCCCGGTCATGAGGAGAGCGTGAAGTTCGGACTGGCAGGTGGTATTGCACATAATGGCGTGGATGTGTCAAAGGTGAACTACAGCAAGGCGGCTTGGGCGGCACAGCCTTCACAGCACGTGAGTTATGTGAGCTGTCACGACGATATGAGTCTGGTGGACCGTCTGCGTACCAGTATACCTGGTATCTCTGACAAGGAGGTGGTCCGTTTGAGCCAGTTGGCGCAGACCTTTGTTCTGACATCCCAGGGTGTTCCCTTCCTATGGGCTGGCGAAGAGGCTTTCCGCGACAAGAAAGGTGTGCACAACAGCTACAATCAGCCTGACTCCATCAACCAGATAGACTGGTCACGACTGATGGAGTACCCAGAACTGTTCATGTACTACCGTGGTCTGATAGACATTCGTAAGCAGCACAAGGCCTTCCGTATGGGCGATGCCGGTCTGGTTCGCCAGAACCTCCGTTTTCTGGATGCTCCCTCCTGCGTGATAGCATTCACTCTGAATGGCGAGGCTGTAGGAGATACGTGGAAGGAGATTGTGTGTGTGATGAACAGCAATAAGACACCTCAGCAGGTGGATGTTCCCGAAGGTGTTTATACCGTGGCTTGTCACGACGGCATGGTATGTGCCGACGGTTTGGGCAAGATGCAGGGTGGCAAGGTTACCGTTGCTCCACAATCGGCCTTGATTATGTACAAGACTGAATAAGAAGACAAATCATGTGCAAGTCGTCAAGACTATATGCATTGTTGCTCATGTTCTGCATTCCATTCGTATGCAGGGCAGAGGGTCGTGTGGTAGGTGGTGACATATCGCTGATACCGGCATACGAGCAGGCTGGCGACCAGTGGCTTGATGCCGATGGCAACATTATCCCCGACCTGATAGCATTCCTTTGTGAAGAGGCAGGCTGGACTTCAGCGCGTGTAAGGCTTATGGTTGACCCGATACTGGACAACGACCCTGGCACGTGCCAGGATTTGGAATATGTGAAGCAGTTGGGCCGACGTATCAAGGAGGCAGGAATGCAGTTCTTGCTGGATATATTCTATAGCGACACATGGACTGATCCTGCCCAGCAATGGATACCGCAGTCCTGGAATATGGACAAGGCCACGGCCACCAATGTATTGGCTGACAAGGTGCGTGCCTATACCACTGAGAGCATAAATGCGTTGGTTGAGGCAGGTGCATTTCCCGACTATGTTCAGATAGGCAACGAGGTCAGTTACGGTATGTTGTGGGACAACCTTTCCGCCAAGGATGAGAGCAGGCATGTCGTCTATCTGGATCCGAAATGGTTCACATACGAGAAGCAGGAGGCGCAGATTGTACGTCTGGCATCCCTGCTCGGTGCGGCGGCAGAGGGTGTCCGTGCCTCTGATGCCAAGGATGCCCGCATCATTTTGCATATAGAACGAAGTGGCGAACCAGAATGGGCACGTAATTTCTATGAGTGGGTAGGAAAGGCTGGTTTTACGGATTATGATATCATAGGTTTGAGTTATTATCCCTTCTGGCATGGTGACCTCAGTACCTTGTCCTCAACGGTAAGGACACTGCGTACTGCAATGCCGGGAAAGGAAATCCATCTTGTAGAGACTGCATATAATTATCAGTGGGGACCGTCGGATGCAGTGTGCAAGGATTGGGAGTTTACCAAGGAAGGCCAGGCTTCGTTCCTGCATGATCTCGTGGATACTCTGAATGCACTTGACGTTAAGGCTTTGTACTATTGGTTTCCAGAAGAGTGTGGCAACGGCAAGAGTTCCACGGTGCAGAGAGGATGGATTAATCGCGGATTGTGGACCAATGGCAACAGTCCCCATGCCCTTAATTCCAGGGAAGTCCTTGAGGTTTTCAAGGCTTTTGCACCTACTACCACTGTTAAGGACATTAAATCAGCGGGCATATGTAATGCCGGTAATATTTATGATATGGGTGGCCGACGCTTGTATGCCGTACCAGAACACGGAGCCTATATCCGTGGAAATGAGAAGTTCCTGTGTACAGAAAAATAAAAATACCTTGAACCGTTATGTTGACAAAGTTCCGTTCTCTGATTGCAGTGCTATGCCTTTGCCTGTTTGCTCAGGTTTATGCCCAGCGCACCGTTTTGAATATTCGCAACTGGCAGTTCTCGCGAGACAGAAAGACTTGGCATTCCGTGCGTATCCCGCATGACTGGGCCATAGGAGGCCCGTTTGACAGGAAGTGGGACTTGCAGTTCGTGGCCATAGAGCAGAACGGCGAGAAGGTAGCAACGGAGAAGAGCGGGCGCTCGGGTGCTCTGCCATGGATAGGCAAGGGTTTCTATCGCACCGAACTATCTATACCGGAAGGCTATGGACATGCCGTGCTGAATTTTGACGGAGCGATGGCAGAACCCGTTGTCTGCATCAACGGACAGGAGGCTGGACGTTGGGTGTATGGTTACAATGCCTTCCAGATAGATGCCACACCGTATCTGAAGGCTGGTCAGCGTAATGTGATAGAAGTGACTCTGAACAATGTGGAAGAAAGCAGCCGCTGGTATCCTGGCGGCGGTCTTTACCGCCCAGTGTGGCTTACGCTTTCTGCCGAGGCACATATCAGTGATTGGGGTACTTTTATTCGTACCACAATGGTAAAAGGAGAGGGCAGGAAGGCCGTGCTGACCGTCAGCAGTCATATTGAGGGCCTGGAACACCGTCGTGCGCTGGCCAGTGTGGAATATGCCCTTTTTGATGCAGATGGTCATTGCGTTGCCCGAAGTGAGGAGGCGTTAGACGCAATTGGCAACTGCGCTACGGAACTGACTCTGGCCAAGGCACACCTTTGGAGTCCGGAAACGCCTTATTTATATACATTACGAACACGCCTGACAGTGGACGGCAGGACGATGGATGAAACCACAAACAAGGTTGGTGTGCGCACGATTCTTGTTGACGGCAAGGGTTTTCATCTCAACGGGAAACTCAGAAAGTTCCAGGGGGTATGCCTGCATCACGACTTGGGACCCTTGGGCGCAGCCGTGAACCGTGCAGCACTGATACGTCAGATCCGCATATTGAAGGATATGGGATGTGACGCCATCCGTACAGCGCACAACATGCCATCCACCATGCAGATGGAGGTGTGCGACTCCATGGGTATGATGGTCATGGCCGAGAGTTTCGACATGTGGCTGTATCCCAAGTGCAAGAACGGCTATGCCATGCACTTCAGAGACTGGGCCGAACGTGATATGACTAACCTAATCCTATGCCACCGCAACCATCCCAGTATAGTGATGTGGAGCATTGGCAATGAAATACCTGAGCAGTGGAGCGTGCAAGGGCGGCAGTTGAGCCGTTGGCTTCAGAATATCTGTCACCGCCTGGATCCCACACGTCCTGTAACACAAGGCATGGACAAGGCCGAGGCTTCCTTGCAGAGCGGTTTTGCACAGGTGATGGACGTAGCAGGTTTCAATTATCGCGTGCATAAGTTCGACCAAAGCATATCCCAGTTGCCGCAGGGGGTACTGCTCGGTAGTGAGAGTGCCAGTACCGTTTCTTCCCGTGGCGTCTACGATATCTCCTGCTCATCTCCGCGTGAGGCCAAGGCTGTGACATCAGGAGGTTTTCCCTTGGAAGGCCAGTGCTCCTCCTATGATACAGACTTTTGCTATTGGAGCAATTTGCCTGAAGCAGACTTTATCATGATGGACGACCGTCCATGGACCATGGGGCAGTTCGTGTGGACAGGCTTTGACTATCTTGGCGAACCAACACCCTACGACGAATATTGGCCCAGCCGCAGCAGTTACTTTGGTATCTGTGACCTGGCTGGTCTGCCTAAGGACAGGTATTACCTTTACCGCTCGCAATGGAACAGGAAGGACCATACCTTGCACATACTGCCACATTGGAACTGGAAGCGTGGCGATGAAGTCCCCGTGATGGTCTACACCGACTTTCCAGAGGCAGAACTGTTCCTGAACGGCCGTAGTCTGGGGCGTCAGAAGAAGCAACCTTATACTATTTCCTCCGGTACTGCCGAGCAGACAAAATCCCTCGTGGAAACAAAGGCCTTGCTGCGACGTTATCGTTTGATATGGGATGCCGTGAAGTATGAACCCGGCGAACTGCGTGTGGTGGCCTATGATGCGGAGGGACGTCCTGCTATGGAGAAGACAATGCGTACGGCAGGTGCCCCAGCGGCATTGAAACTGGAGGCTGACCGTACCGCCATAAAGGCTGGTGGAGACGACCTTTCTTTCATTACTGTGAGCATGCAGGATTCAAGGGGTACGTTATGTCCTGATGCATCGGACAAGGTTGCCTTCAGTGTCAGCGGTGCCGGTACGTTGCGAGGTTTGTGCAATGGCGACCCTACTTCTATGGAATCCTTCCTCGGTTCAGAAATGCATTTGTTTCATGGACAACTTGTTCTGGTGGTGCAGTCCTCATCCCCAAAAGGAGCGATAAGGATAGAAGCAACCTCTGGCAGTATGTCCTCCACGATAGAAATTTCAGTAGAATAAGTTTGTTATTGGTTATAAAAAGGAGCGGCGGCACGATTCTTAGTCATCGTGTCGCCGCAATTGTATGGTGTCTACTCTCCGTGTATAAGCCTGTATGCTATTGAACCTTTGGGAGGTGTTGCAGGGCAGTTGTTGCGCGGGAACCATGCAGCACGTTGCAGTTCGCTCTCTTGGATATGTATATCTCCACTCTCGTATTCTGCGGTGAAGGCAAGCATAAGTTGCGATGGGAAGGGCCAGCTCTGACTGCCGAAATACCGGATGTTTTTGACACTTATACCAGTTTCTTCCATTATCTCGCGCCTTACGGCTTGCTCGGCAGACTCGCCTGCCTCCATGAACCCCGCCAAGCAAGAATAGTACTGGGTAGTGCGTTGGCGGTGCAATGCCAGAAGAATTTCATCTCCACGGTTTACCAACACAATGATGCAGGGTTCTATTCGTGGGAAGAAGATGTTGTGGCAGTTGGCGCATACGAGCGAGGTTTCTTCCTCGTTAGTACCTGGCTCCAAACGTGAACCGCACCTTGTACAGAACCGAGTCTTGTCCAGCCACTCGTACAGGGCCTTGGCTCTGAAATGGGGTAAGGAAAGAGCCTCGCCATAGGTGGCAAAGTAGGTGCGTAGTGGGATAGGGTGGTATTGGCCGGGAAGTTTTTCTGTTGGTGGTAGTCCCAAGGCGCAGAGGTTGTTCTGCCTTTCCTCGAAAAGCAGACTGCTGTCCGACAGGCGCTTTAATTGCTCTATGTCGTGAAATGTTAGTGGTTTGTCATCGCTTCTCAATATGGTGTCCTGTCCTGTTATGGCAACACAACGGCAGGAGGATGTTTTGGGAGAGATGATGATGGCCATGGGGGGAGGGGAAAGGTGAAAACGGAAAGGAGAAAGGTGAGCGGATGAGCGGTGAGCGGTGAGGGTTTAACGAAGACGAGGACGAAAACGATGAGTGTTTAGTGTTTAGTGTTTAGAGTTTAGTGTTTAGTGTTAGAAGATAGAAGACGATAGTCAAGACCGCAAGGCGGGGTTAAATGTGAAAGTGTTAGCGGTGTTACTTCGTCTTGCGCATGATGAGGCGGTAGACGTTGCAACCGAGGAAGTTGCCCGAGGCTATTGCCAGCCAGAATGTGAGGATCTGTGGCAGGTGGGCGAGGGTGAATTCTGCCGGTACGCACAGATAGAAGAAAGAATCTGCCACACAATGTGGGAAACCGCAGTTTATGAAGACTGGTATGCCGAAGAGCATGGGCAGGTTCTTGCCTTCGCGGGCAAAGGTGACAATTGTGGTCATTATGAACCCGCAGCCGATGGCCAGTATGCCGCCCTTGACGGGACCTAATGCCAGACGTGCTTCCATAATGCCTTGGGCAGTCTCCTGTACCGGCATGGGAGAGCAGCGCAGAATCAGCGACATGGCACCGCATCCCAGGATATTGCCGAAGAGAATGAGAAGCACCTGTGAGAATTCTCCCTTTTTGAAGAATCCTGCAGTACCGGTGTACAGTCTCAAGCTATATCCAATCACAGCTAAGAGTCCGAATGAGAAGAGTACGGCGCCGATGATGTTCTTCTCTGCGAGATAGCCGAAACCTGCTATGCCTATGCATATGCCTGCCAAGAAAGCAGAACGGAGTGTAAACCAGATGTCCTTAATAGTCATTGTCTGAAATTTTGGGTCTGTAAGGTCTTTGTGAATTTTGTGCAAAGATACGGAAACAGAGCGTAACGGCAAAGTCTGTATGTGATTATTTGGTGAAATCCCTCTCATGAATAGAGAAAATCCCAGGCTTCTTTATGTGAAATCCGTGCTATGTATGGTATAAGTGCCTTAACTTTGCGGTGTGACAGAAATAAATTTGCTAACTTTAAACAGAAGACTACTATGAAAAGAATGATGATTATCTCAACAATGTTGGCGACTATGTCTATGGCAAGTTTCAATGCAAGTGCTCAGGTGCAGGGCCGGGGACGCGAGAAGAACCGTGTGGAGCACAGGGATTCGCGTAAGTCTGCTGCCGTTCGTCGTAATTCCGGAAAGGTGCGTCGTGCTCATGTGGCACATAGCCCAAAACCGAGGCACGACAGACATTTTGTTCCACGCGGCGGACGCTTGGTGAAGTGTGCTCCTCCCAGCATAGCACGCGGATGCTACGTCCCTGGGTGGGAAGGGCGTGTGAGGTATCATCATGACGGGCGTTGGGCATACTATGTGGACGGGTGCTGGAGATACTACGATTGCTACTATAACCCTTATGAATTCTTCTGCGAACCTGTGCCTCCCCATGTGCATCATTCGCCAAGAATCTACGTGGGCCATCCTTCTGCAGGTGAGGTGGCTGCAGGTGTTGTGGCTGGTACCATACTTGGTTGCATAATAGGTTCCATGGCCAACTGATGAAAGGTTAGATTATCTTAAAACTCCGATGGAAAGGCAAAAAATACTGGAAGTGTTGTGCTTGTGTCGGAGTTTTATTGTATATTTGCCATACGACAAGAGTTGGAATGTCCCTTATTCAACCCAAATGATTTGGGTTCAAGTCTAAACCTATAGTATTATGAGCAGCAGAAACTATTGTCTTATCTTGGCGGGAGGAACAGGGCAGAGGTTGTGGCCGGTGAGCCGTAGTGCCAAGCCGAAGCAATTCCTGGACTTCTTTGGTACAGGGCGTACTTTGTTGCAGCAGACCTACGACCGTGTGTCCAAGTTTATAGAGCATGATAATATATATATAAGTACTAACGTACAGTATCTGCCCTTGGTTTACGAGCAGTTGCCAGGGGTGGATGATATGCATATCCTTGAAGAACCTCTGAGGCGAGGCACTTTGGCCTCGGTGGTGTGGGGAATGGCCATGATTACTAAGCAAGATCCTCAGGCAAGAGTGCTCGTTACTCCTTCTGACCAACTGATCCTTCAGGAGGAATCATATCAGAGCGATATGCTTGAGGGCCTGGATTTCGTGGGCGAGAAGGGGTGCCTGATGGTTATGGGCGTCGGGGCTTCGCGTCCTGAAACTGGATATGGCTATATACAGAAGGACGACGAAACGAACGAGACCGGTATATGCAAGGTCAAGGCTTTCTCCGAGAAGCCCTCGCATGCTTTTGCGGAAATGTTTGTGAAGGATGGAGGCTTCTTGTGGAATACTGGTTTGCAAGTGTTCCGTGCCGATGTGCTTCTGGACACGGTGTGCCGTATAGTGCCGGAGTATCAGTTGGGCATACCCCGCCTTATGGCAGATGCCGAGAGCGATGATGCACGTCTGGTGCCGGAGGCGTTCCAGACATTGCCAAACCTTAGTCTGGCTGTTGGTATACTGGAACGTGCCGACAATGTCTATGTGAAGGAGTGCTCTTTCGGTTGGGCCGACCTCGGCACGTGGACCTCTATACATGACGATTGCCCTAAGGATGCCAACGGAAATGTGCTCATGGACAGTAAGGCATATCTCTATGACTGTAAGGACAACGTTGTCCGTATACCCAAGGGCCGTACCGCTGTGGTGAAGGGGCTAAGCGATTACGTAATAGCAGAAGAGGGCGATATCTTGATGATTTGTCCTCGTGAAGAGGCATCTGCCATGCGTCGTATGCATACGGATACAAAGTTTATGTGATTGTGATACTCTGAAAAAACAAGAACCGCACCGATGGAATGCTCCAAAGGTGCGGTTCTTTCTATTTTAGATCAAGTTTGTATGTCCTACAACTGTGTGCGTATGCTTTCGGCAATCTCGTTGAATTCCTCGGGGGTGAGGGTGAGGTGAGGATTTGTAAAGCGCATGTCTGCCTCGCTCTGCATGGGTACGAGGTGAATGTGTGCATGGGGAACTTCAAGACCCAGTACGCACTGGCCCACTTTGACACAAGGGATGGCCTTGCGGATGGCGATAGCCACCTTTTTAGCAAAGACCTGCAGACCGGCTATCTCTTCGTCGCTGAGGTCGAAGATGTAGTCAACCTCATGCTTTGGAATTACCAGTGTGTGGCCTTTCTGCAGTGGGTTGATATCAAGGAAGGCGAAGTAGTTCTCGTCCTCGGCAATCTTGTAGCAAGGTATCTCGCCTGCAACTATGCGTGAAAAGATGCTCATAATCAGATGTCGTAAGTGATGCTGGTAATCTCCAGTTCGATTTCGCCCTGAGGAACACGGATGTTGGCGGTGTCGCCCACCTTCTTGCCCAGCAGGCCCTGTGCAATTGGGGTTTCAACACTGATCTTGCCAGCACGGTAGTCGGCTTCGGTTGCACTTACGATAGTGTACTTCATCTCCATGCCGTTCTTGGTGTTCTTCAAACCAACTGTGGCCATGATCTGGACACTGCTGGTGTCCATGTGGCGTGTGTCTATAATCTTGGCGTCCAATATGGTTTGCTTGAGCAGGGCAATCTGGGTTTCCAACTTGCTCTGCCATTCCTTGGCTGCATCGTATTCTGCGTTCTCGCTGAGGTCGCCCTTGTCGCGTGCCTCGGCAATTGCTGCACTGGCGGCAGGACGGTCCACGCTCTCCATGTGCTTGAGCTTGGCTACGAGATCGTCGTAACCCTTTTGTGACATGTATGCCATTTTGTATTTGTTTGTTAGGTTGTTGTTTCCTGTTGTTAGTGTTTCTCTCTATATGTATTTGCAGTGCTTTTTGAAGACTGCAAAATAAAAGAATCCTAACCTTTCGGCCAGAACCCTTATGTGTTGGCAAGTCTGTTCTCAGAATTGCGTTGCAAAGGTATAACATAAAAATGAATAAACAACTATTATAGGCCTAATTTGTTCATTTTTGACCTTTTTTAAGTTTATTGTGCATATATATAATAATGTATATGGTTCTTTTTTGTATCTTTGCATGGAAATAGACGTTTTATATAAACAATACGAAACAAGAAGATGAATGTAATTACAAAGACTGTGTCTCTGCCTGACGGACGTACCATCAGCATTGAGACCGGAAAGTTGGCAAAACAAGCCGATGGTGCCGTGATGTTGCGCATGAACAATACCGTGCTCCTGGCCACTGTTTGCGGTGCCAAGGATGCTGTCCCCGGCACAGATTTTATGCCTTTGCAGGTAGAGTATCGTGAAAAGTACAGTGCAGCCGGACGTTTTCCCGGCGGTTTTACAAAGCGCGAGGGTAAGGCAAATGACGACGAGATTCTGACATGTCGTCTGGTTGACCGTGCCTTGCGTCCTCTGTTCCCCAGCGATTACCATGCAGAGGTTTATGTGAATGTAATCCTTTATTCTGCAGATGGCGTGGATATGCCCGATGCATTGGCCGGTTTTGCCGCCAGTGCTGCATTGAGCTGCAGCGACATACCTTTTGATGGCCCCATCAGTGAGGTTCGTGTGGCACGTATCAACGGAGAATACGTTATCAACCCCACCTTTGCACAGCTGGAGAAGGCAGATATGGACCTGATGGTAGGTGCTACCGAGGAGAATATCATGATGGTTGAGGGCGAGATGAAGGAGGTTAGCGAGCAGGATCTGCTTGGCGCCCTGAAGGCTGCCCACGAGGCTATCAAGCCCATGTGCCAGTTGCAGAAGGAACTGGCCAAGGAACTTGGTACCGACGTGAAGCGTGAGTACTGCCATGAGGTTAACGACGAGGAACTGCGCGAACAGGTGAAGACCGCTTGCTACCAGCCCGCTTACGACGTTACCAAGCAGGCACTGGAGAAGCATGCGCGTGCCGAGGCTTTTGAGAAGATCCGCGAGGACTTCAAGCTGGAGTATGCTGCTGCACACCCCGAACTGAGCGATGACGAGCTGGCAGAGAAGAACGCTCTGGTAGACCGTTACTATCATGATGTGGAGAAGGACGCAATGCGTCGCTGCATCCTGGACGAGGGTATTCGTCTGGACGGCCGCAAGACCACTGACATCCGTCCCATCTGGTGCGAGGTAAGTGCTCTGCCTATGCCTCACGGAAGTGCTATCTTCACCCGTGGCGAGACTCAGTCGCTGAGCACAACCACACTTGGCACCAAGCTTGACGAGAAGATGGTGGACAACGTCTTGGACAAGAGCTACATGCGTTTCCTGTTGCACTACAACTTCCCTCCCTTCTCTACCGGTGAGGCCAAGGCACAGCGTGGTATCGGCCGTCGTGAAATCGGTCACGGCCACTTGGCATGGCGCGGCCTGAAGGGTCAGATTCCTGCCGACTATCCCTACACTGTACGTGTGGTGAGCGATATTCTGGAGAGCAACGGTTCAAGTTCTATGGCTACCGTTTGTGCTGGCTGTCTGTCTTTGATGGACGCTGGTGTGCCCATCAAGGCTCCCGTGAGCGGTATTGCTATGGGTCTGATTAAGAATCCCGGTGAGGACAAGTATGCTGTATTGAGTGACATCCTTGGTGACGAGGACCACCTGGGCGATATGGACTTCAAGACTACTGGTACTCCCAACGGTCTGACTGCTACACAGATGGATATCAAGTGTGACGGTCTGTCTTACGAGATTCTGGAGCAGGCTCTGATGCAGGCCAAGGCTGGCCGTGAGCACATCCTGGGCGAGATGATGAAGACTATGTCTGAGCCTCGTGCCGAGTTGAAGCCTCATGTACCCCGTATTGAGCAGATTATCATTCCCAAGGAGTTCATAGGTGCTGTTATCGGTCCTGGCGGTAAGATTATCCAGGGTATGCAGGAAGAGACCGGTGCTGTCATCACTATCGACGAGGAGGATGGCGTAGGCAAGGTTCAGGTATCAGGCTCCAGCAAGGCAGTTATTGATGCTGCTATGAGCAAGATTAAGGCAATTGTTGCCGTTCCTGAGATCGGTGAGGTTTACGAGGGTACTGTACGTTCAGTGATGCCTTACGGCTGCTTCGTGGAATTTATGCCTGGTAAGGATGGTCTGCTGCACATCAGCGAGATCGATTGGAAGCGTTTGGAGACTGTTGAAGAGGCTGGTATCAAGGAAGGTGACAAACTGCAGGTGAAACTCCTGGAGATAGATCCCAAGACCGGCAAGTTCAAGCTCTCACGCCGTGTTCTCATCGAAAAGCCTGAGGGTTATGTTGAGCGTGAGCGTCGTCCCCGTCCAGAACGCCCCGAGCGTCCTATGCGTGGCGACCGCCCCATGCGCGGTGAAAGAGGCGAGCGCCGTCCCCGTCCCAATTTCGGACATCAGGAGAATAACGAGGGCAGCGAGAGCGCTGAGTAGTTCCGTAGATAAGTCATAAAAACATAAGCTATAGGGCGAAACTGTGTGGTTTCGCCCTATGTTTTTTATGGAGGGGGCTGTTGATAAGAAGTATTTGGGATTAAAGGCCGATTTGGTTTTAGTAATATACATATACAAGAGGAGGTAGGTTGCACCAATGTGTCACCTACCTCCTCGTTTTGGGATGTATTGATCTATGCTTTATGCGTCGATGTTTGCGAATGTTGCGTTCTGTTCGATGAACTCACGACGGGGTGCTACATCCTCGCCCATGAGCATGGAGAAGACATAGTCGGCCTGTGCTGCATCATCGATGGTCACCTGCTTGAGCAGACGTCGTTCGGGGTCCATAGTGGTCTCCCACAGCTGGTCGGGGTTCATCTCACCAAGACCTTTGTAGCGCTGTGTGTGGATGGCATCCTCGCGACCGTTGGCATAGGTCTGTATGAAACGCAGACGGCTGGCTTCGTCGTAGCAGTACTCCTCGTGCTTGCCGATGGTGCAACGGTAGAGTGGGGGAGTGGCTATGTAGAGGTGGCCGTCGCGGATGAGTTCGGGCATGTAGCGGTAGAACAGTGTCATGAGAAGTGTGTCGATGTGAGAACCATCGACGTCGGCATCGGTCATGATGATAACCTTATAGTAGCGCAGTTTCTCGTAGTTTGCCTCTTTGCTGTCCTCGCCCAAACCGAAGCGGACACCAAGTGCCTGTATGATGTTGTTCACCTCCTCGTGCTCGAAGGCCTTGTGCCACATTACGCGTTCTACGTTGAAGATTTTACCACGGATGGGCAGGATAGCCTGGAAGTGGCGATTGCGTCCCTGCTTGGCGCTACCGCCTGCAGAGTCACCCTCGACAATGAAGAGTTCGCAGTTTGCGGCATCTCTGTCGGAGCAGTCAGCCAGTTTGCCGGGCAGACCGCCTCCTGCCATGGGGGACTTGCGCTGTACGTTCTCGCGGGCCTTGCGTGCTGCTACACGGGCTGTGGCGGCCAGGATAACCTTGTCCACGATAACCTTTGCCTCGTGTGGGTGCTCCTCCAGGTAGTTGCTGAGAGCTTCGCCTACGGCCTGCTGAACTGCACCTGCCACTTCGCTGTTGCCAAGTTTTGTCTTGGTCTGGCCTTCGAACTGAGGTTCGGCTACCTTCACGCTGATAACGGCGGTGAGGCCCTCGCGGAAGTCTTCGCCAGAAATCTCAACATGGTTCTTGGCAAGTTTCTCAAGTTCCTTCACGCACTGCTTCTCGGCATAGCCTTTCAGTGTTCGTGTCAGGGCAGTGCGGAAACCTTGAAGGTGAGTGCCACCCTCTATGGTGTTGATGTTGTTTACATAGGAGTGCAGGTTCTCGGAATAACCAGTGTTGTACATGATGGCTATCTCGATGGGTACTCCCTGCTTTTCTGTGTTCAGGTAGATGACATCGTTGACCAGGCGGGTGCGGGTGCTGTCGATGTAGCGTACAAAGTCGCGCAGACCGCCCTCGCTGTAGAATACCTCCTTGCGTATGCCCTCTATGCCGGATGCTTCGTTGACATCGAGGCGCATGTCGGTGAGGGTGATGTGTATGCCGGCGTTCAGGTATGCCAGTTCGCGCATACGGTTGGCCAGAATGTCGTATTCATAGATGGTGGTGGTGAATATGCTTGCATCGGGCCAGAACTGCTGGCGTGTGCCTCGCAGGTCGGTTTCTCCCACAACAGCAACTGGTGCATCGGGCTTTCCCTGGTGATAAAGCTGCTGATAGATCTTGCCGTCGCGGAACACCTGTGAAAGCATTTTCTCGGACAATGCGTTTACGCAACTCACACCTACGCCATGCAGACCGCCGGACACCTTGTAGGAACCCTTGTCGAACTTGCCGCCGGCGTGCAGAACGGTCATAACAACTTCCAGAGCGCTCTTGCCCTCCTTCTCGTGCATGTCCACGGGGATACCGCGGCCGTTGTCCTGAACGGTGATGCTATTGTCTTCGTTGATTGTAACTTCAATATGTGTGCAATAGCCTGCAAGAGCCTCGTCGATAGAGTTGTCCACGGTCTCGTAAACGAGGTGGTGCAGACCTTTCTTGCTGATGTCGCCGATGTACATGGCAGGGCGCTTGCGTACGGCTTCCAAACCTTCCAGCACCTGAATGTTGGAGGCGCTGTAATTGGAGTTGTTTGTCGTTATCTCTTCCATTGTGTCTTGTTTCTGATATATCGCTACAAAGATACAAAAAAATAACGAAACTACGTTTCGTAGGTTCTGTTTTTCGTTGTTTTCTTCTGTGATATGCGCTTTAGAAAGTCAAAGTGGCGATGCGAACTGCTTGCTGAGGTGCGAACTTGCAGGGCTCATTAGCCGTATGTATACAGAAAACGGCCTCCTAAAAAGGAAGCCGTTATATTTTTCTGTCTTAATAAGAGAATCTTATTATTAGCCCAACTTCTGGATGTGACGAGCCAACTTGCTCTTCAGGTTAGCAGCCTTGTTCTTGTGGATGATGTTGATCTTAGCCAACTTGTCCAAAGCCTTCTGAACGCTGGGGTACAATTCGATAGCTGCAGCCTTATCTGTAGTGGCGCGCAACTTGCGAACAGCATTACGCATGGTCTTAGCGTAATATCTGTTGTGGAGTCTTCTCTTCTGCTCCTGACGGATTCTCTTTAAAGATGACTTGTGGTTTGCCATGTCTTGTGTTTGTCTAAATCTTTTTTACTTATGTAGTCCCTAGGAGAGTCGAACTCCTCTTTAGAGAATGAAAATCTCTCGTCCTAACCGATAGACGAAGGGACCAAACCTTCGGCTTTTATGCCTGTGCTAAAACGCTCTTGTTTCGTTTTGCGGTGCAAAGGTACGTCGTTTCTTTGAATTGACAAAACATTTTAGGAAAAAAATGTATGCATGGGGGTGTTTTTTATCTATTTTCTCCCCTTGTTACACTAAATTAAGTAATTTCGCTTGAATTTTAAGTTGATATATATGCAGATTACCAAAGCCATAGTATTGCGGACAATCAGGTATAGCGACAGTTGTCTGGTTGTCTCTCTCTATACAGAATATTATGGCATGGTCAGCGGCATGGTGCGGATCTCGCGTGGTGCTAAAGGACGCAGCAACGGAGCCTTGTGGCAGTTGTTGAACGTTTTGGAGATTGCCATCAGCTACAGTGCTGATGCAGAGATGCAGAAAATAGGTGAATGCAGCATATCCGTACCGTGGAGGGATTTGCCGTACAATCCAATGAAGGCCTCGGTTGCCATGTTCCTTGCCGACATGCTGTATCATGCTCTGCGAGGTGAGGGCGAGAACAGGGAACTGTTCTGTTTCCTGGAGAATTCTTTGTGCTGGTTTGACGAGACGGCAGAGGGTGTTTCGTACTTTCATCTTTTCCTTATGATAAGGATGACGCGGTTTCTGGGTATAATGCCTGGAACAGATGGTGCAGAGCGGGGTATGATGTATGATTTGAAGAACGCCTGTTACTGCCATCTGGTACCGGAACATGGACAATATGTGGAACCGAGGGAGGCAGAATTGATTCCCGTGCTCTTGGATATGGATTATTCCAATATGCATTTGCTGGCTCTATCCAATAAGGAGCGCCGGCATATGCTGGATATACTGTTGCAGTATTATCGCATACATGTGCCGGCGTTTGGTAAGTTGCAGAGCCTGGATGTTCTGCGCGAACTGTTTTCGTAGTTTATTCGCTTGCTTCGTTTTTCAGACGGTTGAGATCATCCTTAGTGCGACGACAAGTGGGAGTTGCATCGACGCGGGAGATAATATCGTCATTGTCCATATTCTCAGCATTGTAGATGAATATGTTGTTATGACGGTGCTTGCAAGTGTTGTTCTCATCGGAATAGTAGATGCCGATAAGTTCGTCGCGGGTTTTCTGCTTCCTTTTGTCCTCGTCGCTCAGTTTGCCAATCTTTTCCTCTTGGTAGGAACTCATGCCGCTGATAGCCTGCAGGCCGAATCCTGTGGCAAGCAGAGTAATCTTCACCTTGTTGCCGAGAGTGGAGTCTGTGGCCAATCCCCACTTGGTTTCCACATCCTGACGGAATTTGCCCATGAAGTCGTGTATCTCGTTCATTTCCTCCATCATGAGAGAAGTGTGTTCGTCGTCGGCGCAGAAATTGATGTTCAGAAGTACCTTCTTGGAGTTGAAGATGTCGTTGTGGTTGAGCAGGGGTGAGGTAAGGGCTTCAGTGAGAGCCTTGGTGACACGGCCTTCTCCTTCGCCATAGCCTGTGCTCATGATGGCAACCCCACCGTCCTTCAGCACGGTGGTGACATCCTCAAAGTCCAGATTCATGATGCCATGCATGGTGATAATCTCTGCAATGCTCTTGGCAGCGACGGTGAGAGTGTCGTCGGCTTTTGCGAACGCATTCATGACAGTGAGTCCAGGATATATTTCGCGCAGGCGTTCGTTGTTGATGACAAGAAGTGCGTCCACGTGCTTGGAAATTTCCTCAACTCCGTCCAGTGCCTGGTTGATCTTAGGCATGCCTTCGAACTTGAAGGGGATGGTGACAATGCCCACGGTGAGAATGCCTGCTTCTTTTGCGCAACGTGCAATGATAGGAGCAGCACCGGTACCAGTACCGCCACCCATTCCGGCGGTGATGAAGACCATGCGTGTGCCGTCGTTGAGCATGTTGTTGATGGCATCGATGCTTTCTTCTGCAATCTTGCGTGCTTTTTCGGGCATGTTGCCGGCTCCAAGGCCAGGACCTAATTGCAGGCGGTTGGGGACAGGTGAGTCGTCCAATGCCTTCTTGTCAGTATTACATACAACGTATGATACGTCATGTATGCCTTCGCGGTACATGTGGTTTACTGCATTGCCACCACCACCGCCGACACCGATGACCTTGATTATGCAGTTGTTGGTTTGCGGAAGGTCAACAATGGGAAGTCCCATATCGAAATTCATATCTTCACCCATATTATTATATATTAAGGTAGTTTCTATAAATTAGTTTATCTTTTCATCAGGTAGAATTCCTATTGCTTTGGCTCTATGATGTCTCTTGCTTGTATCTTCTTCATTTTCACTTACTCTCATAGACCACTATGCGAGTTCGCTCAAATAAAAAATCTGCTACGCAATAGACTTCATATAACTCAAGGCTAATTTATAGAACCTACCTTAAATGTATTAGGAAATAGTGGTTTCTTCTTCGTCGGTAAGGGCCCTCTTAAAGAGCTCCCAGATGCTGCGTTTTTTCTTTGGGGCATCTTCGGTTGGAGCTTGTGCCACTCCTTCGCTGGAACTGCTGCCTTCGTCCAGACTGTTGCTGTTGGTCGCCGGGTCTGCTGTTGGCCAGTCCTCTCCTGACGGAACCTCCTCAACAGCGGGTGTGATGGGTGCAGTGATGTGCACAATGCAATTCTGGTCTCCATGCAAGAGTAGTGCAAGGATGCTGTTCAGACGGCCATTGTCGGGGACGAAGACTCCTCCGGCCGTACTTATGTCGCCTGGGAGCCCCTTGACAACACGTGTCTGCTTGCCACATTTGGTGATGTATGAGAAGGCATCGGTGAGGTGGCGTATCTGTGCTGCACCACCAGTAAAGACAATGCCGGAGGTGAGCTTCTCGTTGTCGTCTTCGAGTTGTGCCCAGATATTGTAGAGGATTTCCTCGTATCGGGCCTCGATGATATCGATGAGACCGCTTTCGCTGATTTCCCTGTCATGAGAGTAGGTTATAATGTTGTTGCAGGCAGTGTCCTGGTTTTCTGCCCATGCACGGCCATATTTCAGCTTAAGCATTTCTGCTTCCTCAATCTCTGTCTTCAGGCATTTTGCGATGTCCATAGTGACATTATTGCCTCCAAGTGGGATGACAACAAGTTTGCGGAGTATGTTCTTGGTATAGAAGCCTACTGTGGTGGTGTCGGCACCGATATCGGCTATGGCACATCCAGAGCGTTTTTCTGCAGCACCCAGTATCGTGTCGCCCAAGGCCAGAGGGGTGATGAGCAGTTCGGCAACTTCAAAGCCAGCACCATTGACACATTTCTCAATGTTCTCGGACAGGGAATTCCTTGCAATGATGTTGAGGAAGTTCGCCTCCATCTGCTCCACTTGAATGCCCACAATATCTATTTCGCTACGATTGCCGGCTTTGTATTCCTGGGGTATGACTTCAAGTATCTGTGAGTCTGTATACACCACACCGCGGTTTGTGTCCATGAGTTCGTCAATCAGAGTGTTGGTGATCTGTTTCCTTTCGCTGAAGGATCTCTGGATGCGATTCTGTACAGAGTGGAGGGACTGGCCATTGATGCCCACATAGACACGGGAAATTGTTTGACCCAATTGTAAACTCAATTGGCCAAGAACACGCGAAATGGCTTGCGTGGTCTTGTCAATGTTGTCGATAATGCCTTTTCGTATGCAGTTAGATGCGTTTTCTTCTGCAAATGCCACTACCTGCATGGTGCCGTCAGGCATTCGTTGTCCTGCAATAGCACGAATGGATGTTGTCGCTAACTCCAGTGCTACGATGGTGTACTTTTCTGCTGCCATAGTATATATTGTGTCTTTATCTTTTTTGTTTCTTGGTGCAAACGATTTGGTTGGCGTAGTTCAAGTCGATGATGCTGTATTTGTTCCAGCCAACCTTGTTCAATCCTTCCTCATAGAAGTTTTGCAGTCTGTTGAGCTTGCCCTGGATGTCGGTGGGTTCTCCGAGAACTACTGTATGACTGCCTGTAGACAGGATTATTTCAATGTGCTTGGGAGTTCTGACAGAAATCTGCTGTATCTCCTTGTTCCAGGGCGCGTGTGTGTTTACGTAATCGGCAATCTGGACGAGATGCTCCTTGGCGTAGTCTTTAGAAAAGTTTCCTGTTGCCAGACACAGGTCCTGGAGAAAAACGTCCGTGGGCATGTCGTTGCCGTTGATGTCCATATAGTATTTTTCTCCGTTGTCGCTAATTACATGCAGTACGGGTCTTCTGGGCAGGACGCGTATACACAGAAGGTTAGTGGATGTGTAGTGGCATGCTACAGAATCTATATATGGATTGTTCTGTATGCTTGCCTCAATGGTCCTGATATCTATGTCCTTGATGTTCCTGCCTTGTATGGGGCACTTGCTTTGAACGATGAGTTGCTCAACGAACTGCCTGTTGACAAAATTGGCGATAGAGTCCTCGAGGATGATCTCCATACCAATGCACTCGCGTTGATCCTCGTCGTGAGAGAGGTTGGCAAAGGCAAAGACAAGATATCCGAGAATGCCTGTAAGCAGTATGATCTTTATGAGTATCTTCATGGGGTCAGTTGTTGAGGATATCTGCTATCTCCTTTGCATAGTTTTCTATATCGCCTGCGCCTAAGGTAACCAGAACATCAAAGTCCTTTTCTCTGACACAATCAAGGATGTCCTGCTTGCGGCACATGGTTTTTCTGATGCCAGGACGAAGGTTGTCGTATATCAATTTTGACGTCACGCCAGGAATGGGTTCTTCGCGGGCGGGATAGATGTCCAGAAGAACGACATCGTCAAGAAGTGACAAAGCATCGGCAAATTCCTTGTAGAAATCCTGGGTTCGGCTATAAAGGTGAGGTTGGAATATAGCCTTGATTCTGCGGTCGTTGTAGAGTTGTTTGATGCTGAGTATGCTTTGACGTATTTCCTCGGGATGGTGTGCATAATCAGAAATGTATACCATGTCCTCTCTGCGTACGTGGAAATCGAAACGACGGTCTACACCACCGAAACTGAGCATCGCGTTGCGAATTTCCTCGGCTGTGGCACCGGCAATCTGAGCAAGTGCCATGGCGGCAATGCCATTGTCAATGTTTATGGCAACCGGTACACCAAGTTCTATGTTGGGTATGTTTTCAATGGGTGAGACGAGGTCGAAGGTGATTCGTCCGTTGCCGATGTTTATGTTCTTGGCGTGAAAGTCTCCCTCCTCCCGGCTGTAGGTATATGTTCTCACACCATCTTGTGGCGCGGGTTGCAGTTTCAGGCCGGTATGCATGATGAGGCAGCCTCCGGGGATAATCAGACTGGTGTATTTGCGGAATGATTCCAGATAAGCCTCCTCTGTTCCGTATATGTCGAGGTGATCGGCATCTGTGGATGTTATTACCGTTGCCCAGGGGGTGAGCCAATGAAAGGAACGGTCAAATTCGTCTGCTTCGATTACAACGTATGGACTGTCCTTGGAAAGGATGTAGTTGGTGCCATAGTTCTTGGTTATACCTCCCAGAAAAGCATTGCATCCTATGTGGCTCTGGTGCAGGATGTGTGCTGCAATGCTTGAGGTTGTAGTCTTTCCATGGGTGCCTGCAGCGCACAAGCCTTTCAGTGAGCGTGTGAGTGTGCCAAGGACCTGGGCACGTTTCTGCATATCATAGCCGTTGTCCTTGAAATAATTAAGTTCGCTGTGAGTTCCTGGTATGGCTGGAGTGTATACAACAAGGCAATCGTCCTTATGCAAGCATTCCTGTGGAATAAGGGATCTGTTGTCCTCGTAGTGGATTACAGCCCCTTCCTTTTCCAGAGTTTCTGTCAGTGCCGAAGGAGTCTTGTCGTATCCACCAACGAAAACACCTGAATTAAGGAAATAACGGGCTATGGCGCTCATGCCTATGCCACCAATGCCTATGAAATATACTGCTTGCATGTGTGATATTATTTGTTGACGATTAATTTTAGAATTTCCTGTGCAATCTTTTGGTCAGAATCTACAAATGCCATGTTCAGGGCATTTTTGCCAAGTGAATCCAACAGAGGTGTATCTGTGACTGTCTTCAACGCAAGTGGAATGAGTTTTCCCTCTGCCTCACAGTCTTTAACGATAAGAGCGGCATCTTTTCTAACAAGTGCCATGGCATTATGTGTCTGATGATCTTCTGCGACGTTAGGGCTGGGTACAAGGATGCTGGGCTTGCCCAACAGGCAAAGTTCGCTGATGCTGCTGGCTCCTGCACGGCTTATTACAAGATCCGCTGCCTTGTAGGCCATGTCCATAGAACGGATAAAGTCCGTAACATAAAGATTTGACGGTTGACCGTGTTTTTGCAATTCCTGGGCGATATGTTCCTTGTAGTAACTGCCAGTTTGCCAGATGAACTGCACGTTTGAGTTTCTGATTTCATCTAAAGAATGAAGCACACTCTCATTAAGGGTGCGTGCACCCAGACTGCCGCCAATGAGCAGAACTGTGGGAGTGTTGGAGTTGAAGGAGAAATGTGTGCATGCCTCGTCCTTGTTTAATGACGGGGACAACAGGTTCTGCCGGACAGGGTTGCCAGTGAGGAGAATGCGGTCGGCAGGGAAGAAACGTTCCATACCTTCGTAGGCAACGCATATTTTACTTGCTTTCCTGGCTAATGTCTTGTTGGTAAGTCCGGCAAAGCTGTTCTGTTCCTGTATGAGGCAGGGGATGCCAAGATCGTAGGCCGCGTTTAATGTAGCTGCACTTGCATAGCCTCCAACACCCACCGCAACATCGGGTTTGAAATCACGGATGATTTTCCTGACTTGTCTCTTGCTCTTCAGAAAGTCTATAAGTATTCCGATGTTTTTAGGATTCCAAAGAGGGCGTATGAGTCCTTTGACAGGTAGTCCAACGATTTTGTAACCGGCCTGAGGGACACGCTGCATCTCCATGCGGTCCATGGCCCCTACGAAAAGAATTTCGGCACCGGGGCGAAGTGATTTGATGGCATTTGCAATACTGACCGCCGGAAAAATATGTCCGCCGGTTCCGCCTCCGCTTATGATGATTCTTGGATTCTGCATCATGATAAAGTGGTTTGTGTCTCTGGTTCAACGATCTTGTCACTTTTCTCTTCCTCTACTTGGCGTGCAGAGCGGCTCACACTGAGCATTATGCCCAGATAGGCACAGTTTACAAAGGTACTTGTGCCGCCACGGCTGATTAGAGGCAGCGGTTGTCCTGTAACGGGAAAAACCCCCACGGCAACGGCCATATTCACCATGGCTTGTATGACAAGCATAAGGGACAGTCCCATGATGAGATATGCCGGGAATAGCGATTTACACCGTTGGGCAATTCTCAAAGCACGATATAACAGGAGCAGGTACAGAAACATTACAAGTCCACCGGCGAATATGCCACCTTCCTCAATAATGATGGCATATATGAAGTCTGAAAATGCCTGTGGCAGGAAGTCTCGCTCGATGGAGTTTCCAGGACCTCTGCCCACAATGCCGCATGTGGCAATGGCAATTTGTGCATGTGTAACCTGTACGTTGTTGGAGGTATTGTAATCCTGTGGGTTTTCCGGTAGGATATTTTCGCTTTTCAGACGATTTACCCATGTGGGGACACGATGCAGGATTCCGTCGCTTTTTGCCCAGCTATTGAGTGTGTCCTGGGGGATGCTGATGGCCGTAAGGTATCCGGCAATGGCAATGGCAGCAAGCGATCCGCCTAACCAGATAAGCAGTTTGGATGAAACCTGTGCAAAGAATGCGATGAGGAACATCACTACAAAGATAATTGCGGCAGTGCTTAGATTCTCTGTTATTATGAGCATTAGCGTGACAGCAATGTTTATGGCAGCGATTTTTGCGCCAAACGAACTTACTCCGTCCTTGTTTCGGAACACGCTGAAGATAAAGGCCGTAGTCATTACCAATCCCAATTTAGCTATTTCGCTGGGCTGGAATGTGAAGTCGCCTATGCCTACCCATCTGGATGCACCGTTTATCTTTCCTGCAAATAACGCACAGGCTAGCAACAAATAGGAAAAGAGCATTATTCCAAGTCCAAATATCTTGTACAGTTTGCATGGCAGCATGTGCAGAACCCATGTGAAACCTACACCAGTGAGCAGGAAGATTCCATGGCGCATGACCGGTGCCCAATACTTGCCTGTGCTGTATGTCATGTTGCTGGAAGCGCTGTATACAGTTATTACAGATATAAAGCACAATAGAAGGAACACCATCCAAAGGACCATGTCGCCTTGCATAAGCCCGTTTTCCTGAAAGTTTTTCTTGCTCCAGTTGTTCATGTAGGTATATCTTTGTTTTTGTGATTGGATTCTCTATGTATTAGTCAAAGGTTTCTTACCATCTCCTTGAACTGTTCGCCTCTGTCTTCCATGTTCTTGAACAGGTCGAAACTTGCACAGCATGGGCTAAGCAGAACGGTGTATCCGGGTTTTGCCAGTTTGTTGCATGCCTCAATACATTCCTTCATGCTGTGTGTGTCGTATGTGGGGATACCCATGGGGTCAAAGAAACTGTGCAGTTTGCTGTTGTCTGCTCCAAGGAATACCAGACCTGCGCATTTTTCTGCCACTAATTCCCTGATGGCTTCGTAGTCGTTGCCCTTGTCCTTTCCGCCTATTATGAGTATGGTTGGGCGTGTCATGCTTTCAAGTGCATACCAGCAGGCATCAACATTCGTAGCCTTTGAATCATTGATGTATAATACACCGCCAACGGTAGCAACTTTCTCCAAACGATGCTCCACCCCTTCGAAACTAGAAAGGCTTTCCTTAAGTTTTTTGTCACTAACACCGGCAATGCGCGTGGCAATGCCAGCTGCCAGAGAATTGTACATGTTGTGCTTGCCGTTTAAGGAAAGTGATTCCTGCTCCATATTAAATGGGGTAGGTGTCTCCAGCGTGTAAGTCCCATTTTCAATGTACCCTATCATTCCTTTTTTGCTCACTATGGAGAACGGGCACTTTTGGGCCTTGATGCCATATTTTTCCAATTCTCTCTTGATGATGGGGTCGTCTGCCCAATAGATGAAAGAATCGTTTTCCTGCTGGTTCTGTATGATTCTCATCTTAGAGTCAGCATATTTCTGCATGTCATTGTCGTAGCGGTCCAGATGGTCTGGTGTGATATTGAGGAGAACGGCAATGTTTGCATGAAAATCATACATGTTGTCCAACTGGAAGCTGCTCAACTCTACAACATAATGATCGAAGGTGCACCCTTCGGCAATCTGCAGGGCAAGTGAACGGCCGATATTGCCTGCCAAACCTACGTTGTAGTTGGCATTCTTCAGAATGTGATATATGAGACTTGTTGTGGTAGTCTTGCCATTGCTTCCGGTTATGCAAATCATTTTTGCATTGGTGTAGCGACCGGCAAATTCTATTTCGTTGATTATGTGAATGCCAAGTTGGACGGCTTGGGCCACAATGGGTGCATTGTCGGGGATGCCCGGACTTTTGATTATTTCCGAGGCATCCAGTATTTTTTCAGAAGAATGTTGTCCTTCTTCCCAATTGATGCCATGCTCGTTTAGCATGTCCTTGTAGTGCGGCTTGATAATTGCCATGTCGCTTACAAATACATCATAACCTCTTTTTTGCGCCAGTATGGCTGCGCCTACTCCGCTTTCGGCTGCTCCTAATATCGCTATTTTTTTCATTTCGTCATCTCATTTTCAGTGTTACTATGGCAAGGGCAGCCATCAGAATGGTAACAATCCAGAATCTCGTTGTTATTTTGCTTTCCAACCAGCAGCCGTTGGGCCAATTGAAGAATATTTTCAATTCAGGACTTAGCTGCCCAGGTTTTATCCTGAAGGAATCGTGAATAGGGGCTCTTTTGAAAACTCTCCATTTCTTGCCTCTCTTGTTGCCCATCCTGGCCACATTTGTTTGCAGCAGAACACTGATACTTTCCATGACAAACACAAAGCAGATTACGGGGAGGAGAAGTTCTTTGTGAATGATGATGGCTGTAACAGCAATGATGCCTCCAATGGCCAGGCTGCCGGTGTCGCCCATGAAAACCTGTGCGGGGTATGCATTGTACCAGAGGAAGCCTATTAATGCTCCAACAAAGGCAAGCATGAAAACTACCACTTCCTCAGAGCCTGGTACAAACATGATATTGAGGTAGCCGGCAAGTTCAATGTGGCTGGAAACGTAGGCAAGTATGGCAAGTGCAACTCCCATAATAGCTGAATTACCGGCGCACATTCCGTCCATTCCGTCGTTCAGGTTGGAACCATTGCTGACAGCCATTACCACGAAAGTTACCAGAAAGACAAAGAAAATCCATCCGGCTGCAGTCCTGTATTTTCCTAAGAAGTGGAACAGATTGCTGTAACTGAGGTTGTTGTTCTTTACGAAGGGGATAGTTGTAATCGTACTCTTGACTGGTTCGCTCTTGTGTATTACAGTTTCTGTTGCGCCCTGGCGTGAGATGGTGATGTTTTCGCGTATCACTGCATCGGGGCTTAGCCAAAGCGTCAGTCCGACTGTAAGTCCCAGGATGGCTTGTCCTGCAAGTTTGTAGACAGGCTTCAAGCCGTCTTTATTTATCTTGAGTTTTATGTAGTCGTCCAAAAAACCGATAAATCCCAACCATGCCGTTGTTGCCAGCATGAGAAGCATGTAGATGTTGCGCAAGCGGCCAAGCATCAGGCATGGGATGATGATGGCAACGATGATTATTAATCCTCCCATGGTGGGAACTCCTTTCTTTTCCACACCATATGGATCGATGCTTTTGTCTCTTTGAGATTCGCTGATGTTGCGATTTCTCATCCATTTGATGAAATGTTGTCCAAGCCACATGGAGATGAGCAGACTCATGACCAGCGTGAGCAATCCCCTGAAAGAGATGTATTGCCACATTCCGGCTCCGCTAATCCCGAATTGTTCCAAATATCTGAAAAGATAATAAAGCATGTTGATAGTATGTGTTGTTATGTTCAAGCAATGCCGAATGCTTCGCGCACTACTTCATGGTCGTCGAAATGATACTTGACTCCTTTGATTATCTGGTAGTCTTCATGTCCTTTGCCGGCAATGAGTATGACATCCCCTTTTTGCGCCATTAGGCACGCAGTCCTGATTGCTTCCTTTCGGTCAACGATGCTGATAGTCTTCTTCATCTCATCTTGAGTGAGTCCTGCCAGCATGTCGTTGATGATGTCTTGAGGTTCCTCGTCGCGGGGATTGTCGCTTGTTATTATGACACGGTCGCTCTGTTTTGCTGCCTCTTGTGCCATGAGCGGACGTTTTCCCTTGTCTCTGTTTCCGCCTGCACCGCATACGGTCCAGCATTTGCCTTTGCCGGCAAGAACTTCGTTTATGGTACTGAGCACATTGCTTAGAGCATCTGGAGTGTGAGCATAATCTATTACAGCAGTTACGCCATTGGTGGAGCGGAATGTCTCGAAACGTCCGTTGACTGGTTTCATGGCGCTGAGTTGTATAAGGGCCTCTTGACTCTCAATGCCCATCATGCACAGAGTCCCATATATGGCAAGGATATTCTGTACGTTAAAGCGCCCAACGAATTGGACGAAAACTTCTGTGCCGTTCATGTCAAGGTTCATGCCCTCAAAACTTTCCTCAAGAACTTTAGCATGAAAATCTGCTGCTCCCCTTAAGGAATATGTCTTGATAGCAGCCTTTGTGTTTTGTGTCATGAACATTCCGTTCTTGTCATCGGCATTGGTGATGGCAAAGGCATTTGCAGGCAGTATGTCGAAGAAGCCTTTCTTGGCATCTCTATAGTTTTCAAAGGTCTTGTGGTAATCAAGGTGATCGCGTGTCAGGTTGGTGAATACACCTCCTGTGAAGGTCAGACCGGCTATTCTCTTTTGGTCAACGGCATGGCTGCTTACTTCCATGAAAGCGTATTCGCATCCATTATCTGCCATTTTTCCCAGTAGCCTGTTCAATGTAATAGGATCTGGAGTAGTACATTCTGTTGGAACTGCTTCTCCATCGATGTAGTTGCAAACCGTGCTGCACAGACCGGCTTTTATGCCCATGCGCCGTATTATATTATATAATGTGGTAGCTATGGTAGTCTTACCGTTCGTGCCAGTAACGCCAACCAGTTTCATCTTTTTCGTTGGATTGCCGTAGAACGTTGTGGCCAAAGGTCCAACGATGTCTGCGGTATTTTCATAGACAACGTAAACCACATTTTCTGCCATGGCTTCTGGCAAAGTCTCACATATGATACAGTTGGCCCCCAGACTGATTGCTTTGGGAATGTAGGCGTGTCCATCTGCCTGCGTTCCCCTAATGGCAACGAAAGCGGCTCCAGCAGAGCATTTCCTGGAATCGAGTTCTATTCCAGTGATTTCTGTTTCAGTATTGCCGTACACCTCTAATGGTTTGTGGCCAAGCGTAAGTTCTTGTATAGTCATATACCTTATTTATATAATATATGGTTATTCGTGTGCTATTCCAAGTTCAGTTTTATCTTCTGTCCTTTAGTTGTGGGAGTTCCGCTGGGGATGCTTTGTGACTTAACTTCTCCAGAACCTTGCAGGCTTACGTCAAGTCCTCTCTTCTTAAGCATGAAAACGGCATCTTTTGCTCCCATACCCTCTACGTCGGGTACGGTAACGAGGTCTTTGCCGTCGTTAGCCCTGGAGGTTTTAGTCTCAGGTGTGAATACAGACAGACTGTCGGCAAGCTGCGAGGCGTCGCGTTTGACGCTCTGCGCCATGATGAACTGGGATATTTGACTGAAAACAGGTCCGCATTGTCCGCCGCCAGAAGCAGGCAGGCCATCCTTGACGATACAGACAATGCAACTGTACTTAGGCGCTTCCGAAGGGAAGTAGCCGCAGAAGCTGACCATGTACCTCCTTGTTCCGCTGTGATAACCTTTTTTGCCACTGGCAATCTGGGCCGTTCCTGTTTTTCCGCTTACTTGGAACAGTTTGCCTCCGTTACCGGCCTTTTTGCCAAGTCCTATGCTAACTACGTTGTTTAGACAGAACTGTATGTCCTTGAGAGTCGATGGCTTGCACATTTGCTCCACCAATACTTCTGTAGGGAATTCACGTACTATCTGCCCGTCTGCTAATTCTGCTTTTATGAACTTGGGCTTAACCAGCTTACCTCCATTTGCGATACCGTTGTAGAAGGTAAGGGTGCTAATTACCGGCTGTTGTGTAACATATCCGATGCTCATCCACGGGAGGTCGGACTTGCTCCAGTATCTCTTCTTGCTGTTTGGTTGGGGAATGACGGGTTCTCCCTTGCCCACAAAGGGCAGGTTCAGAGGTATGCCAACTCCCATTTTGCGAAGACCGTCAACAAAAGCCTGAGGTGAGTCCTTGTATGCGTTGTCAATAATACGGCTTACACCAATATTGCTGCTATACTCCAGTATTTGGGAAAAGGTGAGAACGCCATAACCGCCACGATGCCAGTTGTGGTCTTTCATCTGGCGCCCGTGCATGGGGAATATGCCTTTGTTGCAGTCAACCTTGGTGTTTAGTGTGGCTTTGCCTTCTTCCAGTGCAAGCATCATGCTGGCTGTCTTGAAGGTGGAACCTGGTTCCATAAGGTCGCTAATGGCACTGTTTTTCATTTCATAGTAGTTGCCATCTTTGCCTCGATGCATGTTTACTATTGCCTTAACTTCTCCAGTGGCAACTTCCATGACGATGGCCATGCCTAAGGTGCCGTTTACAGATGGTTCCTTGAGTTTGGAGACGAGTGCCTTCTCTGCCATGTCCTGAATGTCAACGTCTATGGTTGTCATCAGGTCATGGCCATTTTCTGCTTCCACATCAATGATGCGTACCCTCTTGTTGCGTACCTTCATGCTGTGGCTTATGCCATCCCTGCCTCGAAGTATGCTGTCATAGCTAAGTTCCAGTCCGTTTTTGGCTGCATTTGAGTCTGCCCTCAGACTGCCAAGCGTTCTTGATGCAAGCGAACCGTAGGGATGCTTTCTTTGCATGATGGTTTTTGTGTAGAAACCACCCTTGTATGCAGTTTCTTTAAATAGGGGCAGCTCTTTGCACTCTTTGTATTGTATATAAGTAGCATTGCGGGGGTAGATACGCCATGCATGGCTTTTTCTCCTTTTGCCTTCAAGCAGTCTGTTGCGAAACCACTTTACATTCTCTTTGTGGCTTCTGTGGTTGTCGGGGAATATCTTTGCCAATCCCTCAGAAATGGTGTCGAGAGTAGCGGTAAAGACAGAGTCGCGCCAATGTTGTGCCTTGCATCGTGCGGCGCTGTCCTTGTCGATAACGACATAATCCATGTACAGACGATATTCTGGTACGGAGCCTGCCATCAATCTGCCTTTACTGTCATATATGTTACCTCGTGTGGCAGGGATGACAATGTTTTGGCGAATGAACTTTTTGCTCACTTCTGTCCAGTATTCTTCTTTGGTCAGCATTGTATACAAGGCAGAGCTTGTTATATATATGCCGACAAGACATATGAAGAAGAATATGATGCGGAAGCGCTTTATGCTGTTGTTCTTGTCTGGTTTCATTGAAGGACTGTGGCTATTCTTGTGTGATGGTTATGGTGTAGGGGGATTCTGTGCTGACCTTTAAAGTGGTGTCGTTGAAGTTTTTCAATGAAGTTTCTATTTGGCTTTGTCTTGTCCTTAGTGTAAGTTCGCTGCTTCTTGTGAGGGTTCTGAATTTCCAGTCTTGCAGTTCTAATTTTAATTGTTCTTCAAGAATGATTTCCTGCTGAGCCTGGTATCGGCATGTGATGTACACGATGATACCGGTGACAATGAGAAGTATGAGACCGATATGTCTTTTGAACCATTGGCCATCGATACTCATCTGGCGGATTACGCTTTTCCATTGTTTCAAGGCAATTTCATCCTCCGAGTTGCTGTTCAGCAACGAGAAGAGCTTTTCTTTGCCTTTATTGACGGCATTTGTCTGTTTGTTGTCCTTTTTTTCGCTCATGATTTTTCTGCGATACGTAGTTTGGCTGACCTGCTTCTTGGATTCCTGCTTAGTTCTTCTTGCGAAGCAGTAATCACGTTTTTGTTAATTGCCTTCAGTGTTTGTTTGCTCTGTCCAAAAATCAGAGATTGGACATCAGTCTGATCCTTAGTCTTTTGGTCCGTGCCTTTGATATGGTTCTTGACAATACGGTCTTCCAGACTGTGATATGTCATGACTACAAGTCGGCCGCCAGGGGCAAGTATGTCTGTGGCATTGCTTAGCATCTGTCTGAGAACTTTCATCTCGCCGTTTACTTCGATTCTGAGAGCTTGAAATAGTCTTGCCAGATCTTTTTTTTCTCGGTCATAGCCAAGTAGGGGGGATGCTATTTCTGCCAGTCGTCCGGTAGTCTCTATTCCTTCCGTTGCCCTCGCCTTTACTATGGCAGAGGCTATTCGTCTGCTTTGCTTCAGTTCTCCATAGTAATAGAATACATCGGCAAGCTGCTCTTCTGTGTAGTCTGCTAAAATGTTCTTGGCAGACATTTTTCCTGCCCGGTTCATGCGCATGTCTAGCGGAGCGTCGTACCTGAAAGAAAAACCTCTTCCACCGTCGTCAAGATGGTGGCTGCTTACTCCCAGGTCGGCCAGAATGCCGTCTACCTGCTCTACGCCATAATACTGCATCCAGTTTTTGATGTAACGGAAGTTGCTGCGCACAAAGATAAATCGTTCATCGGTGATGGCCCCATTCATGGCGTCCAGGTCTTGGTCAAACCCATAAAGGTGTCCTTCTGGGGCCAAATGTTTGATGATTTCTTTGCTATGCCCGCCACCTCCGTAGGTCAGGTCCAGGTATATGCCGTTGCTCTTTATGTTTAGTCCCTCAATGCATTCTTCCAGCATTACAGGGATGTGGTAACAATCAGGATTCATGTGTAGTGGTATTCATTAGTATTTCCAGGTTTTCTGCCAGAGATTCGGGGGTGTCCAGCAGTTCCTCTGCCTTTTGCCTGTTCCAGATTTCAATGGAATTGTCCATGCCGATAAACCGTACCTCGTTGCGGATGTCGGCGGCCTCCAGGTATCGGCGCGGTATGAGTATGCGTCCGTTGGCGTCTATGCTGATTTGTTCGGCGCCGGCAACGAAACCTCGCAATGCGGCTCTTCCTTTGCTGTCAAAGGGGTTGGTGCGCTGTGTGATGGCATCCACCATTTCGTGCCAGATGTTTTCCGGATACAAAACCAGGCATTGCTGGAAAATGTCTTTACGCAGAATCATGTTGTCGAGACTGGCTTGCTGGATCTGCTTGCGGAAGGATGCGGGGATAAACACGCGTCCTTTCTCGTCGGTCTTGGCGTCTATGTTGCCGGTGAATCTCATGTATGCGTACCTTATTAATAGATTTTTGCTACAAAGATATGAAATTCCCCACAATTCCCCACTTCTTTTCCTAAATATTTTTCTCACTATGAGCAAGTTTTTCTGGGTCTGCCTTGGCGCCTTTCCAGTGTGTTGATAATAATGCCCGATGAAAACGGGTGTTTTGATGATTTTTGTTTATTTTTGCTGGTGTATATGCAATTAGTTGTAGCATTGGCTTGTTTGGTGGGGGAATATTCCTATCTTTGCAGATGATAATCCAAATGTGACAGTTTATGAACAGAAATTGTATTGGCTCCGTTTTTGTATTGGCATTGCTTTCGCTGACTTTTATGTGTCTGCCAGTTTGTGCTGCTAAAAAGGAAAAAAGAAGTGTGGTTAGGTTAGAGACTACCGAAGGTGTAATACGCATAGCCTTGTCCGATCTGACGCCTAAGCACAGGGATAATTTCTTGCGCTTGGTGGGAGAAGGTTTTTATGACGGGGTACTTTTTCATCGTGTCGTAAAGGATTTTATGATACAAACCGGAGATCCATATAGCAGACAGCCGGAATGTGATTCGCTTATCGGAGAGGGCGGTCCAGGTTATACGTTGCCGGCGGAGATTGTTTTTCCGGAACTTTTCCATGTTCGAGGCAGTGTAGCCGCAGCTCGTGAAGGTGATGATGTAAATCCGGATTTTCGCAGTAGTGGGTCGCAATTCTATATAGTGTGGGGAAAGCGTATGAGGCCAGCGGAAATGAAGAAATCCATTTCGTATTTGGAGGAACGCGGTATTGAGCTGGACCGCTTTATGATCAGTGATTATCAGGTGTATGGCGGTACACCCCATCTTGATGGTGCCTATACAGTGTTTGGTCAAGTGATCGAAGGGCTTGATGTTGTGGAAAAGATTCAGGCGGCCCCAACTGGCGAAAAGGACAGGCCGGTAGAGAAAATTCGTATCAATAGGGGTGTGATAGAACAGCTCAGCCGCCAGTGTTTGAGGGAAAATGGCAAAGAAGCGTTCTGTGTTGAGTGAGTATCCTGTGCGGCTGATGGCAAACGCTTGTGCTATTTTTCACTTTGTCTATATTTTATTGTTAAATGCGTAAAGAAAATTTTGACACAAGGATATTTTTCACTACCTTTGTTTTGAAATGAGCATTGATGCAATCATAGTAACCTTGACATTCTCGTGTTGTGCGATAGCACATTTCGTGGGAATGTGTGTCATGGGCATACTGGCATATCATAGGGTGCAGTATCTAAGCTTGGCTTGGATGTTGGCTATCTTTTTTGCGGTAATATCTGTTGTTGCCGTGTTCGGCCAGGAGGTAGCTGCGGGTAGTCCCGGTATATTGAACCCATATATGTTGCTGATGCTTGTAGTCGGAACATACCTTCAAAGTATATATGCGCTTGGAATAGCCATGCCTGGTTATTTGCAGTGGGGACGTATGATAAAGTACGCCTCGCCTATAGTTGTGCTTGCTTTGGCCTATGTGGTTGCCATGCACTCTTCGGGACTGTTGACAAAGGTGCATTCTTTTGGCGAACTTTTCAGCAATCCTTTATCCATAGAGTTGGCGCTCCGTATTTTAGCGTTATTGCTGGGGTTGGGATATGTGCTCAATATTGTGTTTCTGCCCAAGCAGTTGGCATATAAGAGCAATATTCCAGTGTTGTTGCTTGCCTATACAGTTGTTCTGATTCTTTCTGTCATACTCTATCTCTATACCGCCTTGAATTATACCCCTGTACTTCTGTGTGCGTACATAGTTGTCTTCACGTTGCTGAATTTCTTTTGGGTATGTCATACAATGGAGACGCTTATACAGAAAATACCGCATCCCGAGATAGTTCTTGAACCAATAGAAGGTGATGCCGTGGAGGTTGGTGCTGGACTTGCTCCCGATGAAGACAAGCATCAAAGCGATTTTAACGAGCAAAACCAGAGCAGGTACATGCGGCTTCAATTGTGGATGCAGCAGAACAAAACGGAATGGACTGCCAATGGATTTACCAGAGACAGGTTGTGTGAGGCGACCGGTATCAACCGTCAGCTTATGCTGCAATGTCTTCGTAGCCAAGGGCATAATAATGTTCATGAGTACATAACGGCTTATCGGGTGGCTGAACTGAAACGCATGGTGCTTCGGGGAGAGGTGTCGTCGTTGACGGATTGTGTGTCGGCGGGGTTCGGTTCTGTGAAGACTGCCAGACTTTGCTTTGAACGTATTGAGGGGAGTAGTTTGGACGACTTTTTGCGCCTGAATGCAAGGGGTGCCTCGTCGCTGTAGCAAAATGCCCTTCTGTTGATTTGCGTATTTCGTGTCGCTTATCTGGCTTTTGTGTGATATTTGTGTTCATTAAGTTTGTGAAATCGTGTTTTTTTTGTATTTTTGCGCATGTGTTTGTGAAGGGAAACAGAATGTGCTGGTTGCTGAAATCAAACATTTGAAGTAAAGATGAAAAGAGTTGTTGCAATATTATTGCTGATGTTCATGCTGATTGAACTTATGGCAGTTGCGCCAGTAGGTGTATGTCTACAATCGGAAATGCAGTTTGCGCACGATAGTGTCGATTTTAGGGTAAAAAAGGATGATGGCAAGGCAGTACGTAGCAGAATGTCGCATTCTGCTTATCCCGTTGTGGTGAATGTTGTAGGGAATGCCGTAAAGGTTGATAGTCCAGAAAAACAGGTGTTGCCAATTTACACGCATAGTGGTACCTTTTATTTGATTGTGCGTCTTAACAAGGGCACGAACTGGTTGAATGGTCTTCCCAAAGGGAAGTATTTTATTAACAGCAGGTTGTTGACTATAAAATAAGGACAGTGGGTAGGAGTCCATTGCTGGCAGTAGGATTGAACGTAAAACGGAATACCAAATATATATGGAGGAAATTATCGCCAAAGTTCCAAGAGAACTGATCAAACAGGAACTTACAGAAGATCGCAAGTTGAGACGTACAAACAAAAGTGGGAACGATGTGTATGTCGTTACTTGGCAGGATTCGCCCAATACACTTCGCGAGATAGGCAGACTTCGTGAAATAGCCTTCCGCGCTGCAGGTGGCGGTTCGGGCAAGAGCATGGACCTGGACGAGTTTGATACATGTGATAATCCTTACAAGCAGTTGATAGTCTGGGATCCTGAAGAAGAGGAAATACTTGGCGGATACAGATATATCTTGGGACGAGACTGGAAGGTGGATGATAGCGGGCAACCGGTATTGGCTACCAGCCATATGTTCCGTTTTTCGGAGAAGTTCATGACGGACTATGCTCCATGGACAATAGAGTTAGGGCGTTCCTTCGTTACTTTGGAGTATCAAAGCAGCAGAATGGGCACTAAGGGACTCTTTGCTTTAGACAACCTTTGGGATGGCTTGGGTGCTGTTACTGTGATAGAACCAGATGTGCGCTATCTTTTTGGGAAGTTCACGATGTATCCTTCGTATGACCGCGTGAGTAGGGATATGATTATTTATTTCCTGAATAAGCATTTTCCTGACCAGGATTCTCTGATAAGAGCTTTCGAACCGATGCATTACGAGCACGATATTAAGCAGTTCGAGACCCTTTTTGTTGAGGACGATTTCAAGAAAGACTACCGTATCCTGAATAAGGCTGTACGTGAGCGCGGCACGAACATACCTCCGCTGGTAAATGCCTATATGGGGTTGTCGCCTACGATGAAACTGTTTGGAACTGCCATCAATGAAGAGTTTGGGGATGTTGAGGAAACTGGTATACTCATAGCAGTGGACGAGATTTTGCCAGAGAAGCGTATTCGCCATATCGATTCGTTTGCGGCAGAGCATCCGGAGTTTTTTAAGGCAGCTCGGGATGCAGGAAAGGTATTCTATTCTTTAGAGGAATGATGAATTGGGAGCAGCTATTGTCTAATAAGAGGTTGGGGCAGGAGGCGCAACCTCATGTCAAGGACGACAGGACGGAATTTCAAAGGGATTATGACAGACTGATCTTTTCTGCACCTTTTCGTCGTTTGCAGAATAAAACTCAGGTATTCCCTCTTCCTGGCAGCATTTTTGTGCATAACAGACTTACCCATTCATTGGAAGTAAGCAGTGTGGGCCGTTCGTTGGGTAATGATGTCAGTCGCTTGTTGCTGAAACGTCATCCGGAATTGGCAGACACCAATGTTATGGAACTTGGTAGTATTGTCTCTGCCGCGTGTCTTGCCCATGATTTGGGCAACCCGCCATTCGGACATAGTGGGGAGAAGGCAATCGGTACATTTTTCAGCGAGGGTGAAGGATGCTTTCTGAAGGATTATTTTTGCGAAGAGACAGGAGATTCTCTTTCCGAAGAACAGTGGCACGACCTTATCAATTTTGAAGGTAATGCTAATGCATTCCGTTTGCTTACACATCATTTCAAGGGACGTCGTCCAGGTGGTTTTGTGATGACATATAGCACCTTGGCGTCTATAGTGAAATATCCGTTCAGCAGCAATCTGGTCAGTGGCAAGAGGAAATTCGGGTTCTTTAGGGAAGAGGCGGAGGCTTATCAGCGCATAGCAGCGGAACTTGGAATAATTCGCTACGACAGTCCCGAGGGAACGCTGCATTATGCACGATACCCGTTGGTATATCTTGTTGAGGCGGCTGACGACATATGTTATGAAATTATGGACATAGAGGACGCGCACAAATTGAAGATATTGACTACGGATGAGACAAAGGAGTTGCTGCTCGCCTATTTCTCCCCCCAGCAAAAGGAACGCATTATTCAGCGAATGAGCACAGTAGATGACAGGAACGAACAGATAGTTTATCTGCGTTCTTGCGTAATCAACGCACTTGAAACCGAATGTGTTAGAGTTTTTCTTGAGAACGAGGATAAAATATTAAGCGGAGAATTCAGGGGCAGTCTTATAGACTACATAGACGAAACTCCCAAACAGGCATATCGTGCTTGCGAAAAGATCAGTTTTCAACGTATTTACAACAGTAAGGATGTCGTAGATATAGAAATTGCCGGTTTCAAGGTGATAACTACATTGCTGGATTTGATGGTACAGGCAGTCATTCATCCAGACAAGGCATTTTCTCAATTATTGGTGAATCGTGTGTCAACACAGTATGACATACAATCCCCAACGTTGTATGGACGCATATTGGCCGTGTTGGATTATATATCGGGAATGACGGATGTATATGCAATGGATATGTATCGCAAGATAAATGGTATGTCAATCCCAACACTTTAGGAAACGAATAACATATTTTTGGATATGACAACAGTAAAGATAATAAACAAGTCTCACCATCCTATGCCACAATACTCTACCGCCAATAGTGCAGGCATGGACTTGAGGGCTTGTATTGAAGCACCAATAGTATTGAAACCACTGCAGCGTATACTCGTTCCAACTGGCATTTATATTGCTTTGCCCGAAGGATATGAGGCTCAGGTTCGCCCACGCAGCGGACTTGCCTTGAAACATGGCGTAACAGTGCTCAACACTCCAGGTACGATAGATGCAGATTATCGTGGAGAAGTGGGGGTGATTCTGATAAACTTGGGACAAGAGGATTTTGTCATCAACGACGGTGAGAGAATAGCTCAAATGGTTATTGCACGTTACGAGCAGGCCGGATTGCTTGCAGTTGAGGTTTTGGATGAGACAGAACGTGGAAGTGGTGGTTTTGGGCATAGTGGCGTAAAATGAGAATTTTATATATTATATTAATGATGTGTCTGTGCCAGTTCTCAAAAGCACAGACGCGTTTGGACTATTTCTTGACCGAAGCTACTGAGAGCCGCATGCAAGGACAATGGTCAAGGGCGTTCGATCTATATAGTCATTGTCTGGAAATTGATTCTTGTTCCCCCGAGGCACTGTTCCAGTTGGGGCGAATGTATTTTTATTTGCGCCAAGACAGTGTCGGACTGGATTATATGTATAGGTCTGTAGAACTTGACAGCAGCAATGTCTACTATATAGAGCCATTGGCAGCAATCCTTCTGCGTCAGGGATGTGAGGATGAGGCGTTGCCACTGTTGGAACGGATCAGTGAGCTTCAGGGAGGGCGTTCGGATGTCTTGTCTCACCTTTCCAATATTTATGCGCGCATGGGGCGTTTGGAGGATGCCATCAATGCTTTAGACCGTTTGGAGGTTCAGGAGGGTAAAATGTCTCAATTGAGCAATGAGAAATTCAATCTCTATATGCAGATGGGAGACAGTGTCAGTGCCTTTGCGGAAATTCAAAGTTTATGCGATGAGTATCCCGCGGATCTTTATCATCGTGTAAACATGGGCAGTTACTATTTGCAATTAGGCAATTCCGAGAAGGCACTGGAGATCTACGACCAGGTTCGCCGGGAAGACCCCAAGAACATTCCGTTGCAGATGGCCATGCTTGACTATTATATAATGGTAGGCAAGGATAGCCTTTACGAAACCACAAGGGACTCCATTTTGTATTCTCGGGAAACGGAAACAGACAAGCGTGTCGTACTTATACAGCAGATGATTCAGCGTATGTCCACAGATTCTGCCGACGTGGAGCGGGTAATCGAACGTTTTGAAAAGGTCATACACCTGGATTCTACCAATGTGGAATTGCTGACCATGTATGCTGCTTTTATAGAATACTCGCAAAGGCCCAAAGGGACTATTAGAGATCTGATGACACGTGTGCTGGCACTGGAACCGGACAATGAAATGGCAACCCAGTGGCTGTTGCAGTATTATGTAGAGCGTACAGACTATGCGTCTATAGAAGAGATATGCAGAAGGGGTGTCAACTACCATCCCAAGGAATTGCTCTATTCTTATTTTCTGGGGATGATTCTTTGTGAAAATGAAAAGTACGATGAGGCCTTGGCGATTTTTGAAAGAGGCCTCCGTATGCGCTCTGAGGATACGCGTAGGGCAGTGATCTCAGATGCGTTTGCTGCAAAGGGAGATGTCCATTATAAATTAGGGAGGTACGATGAGGCATATTTGGACTATGACTCTGCTTTGGTTTACAACAAGGAAAATGTGCTATGTATGAATAATTATGCCTATTATCTATCCTTGCGTAACGAGAATCTGGACAAGGCAGAGGAGATGAGTTACCGTACTATAAAGGCAGAACCGGATAATAGGGTATATCTTGATACCTATGCATGGATTTTGTTCATGAAAGGTAAATATCAGGAAGCTCAGCCATACATGGAGAAGGTTGTTCCCAGAGACAGTACGGAGCAGTTTCTAATGAATGACGAACATACAACAAGTGTGATATTAGAGCATGCCGGTGATATTGCGTGGATGTGTGGTGACCAACTCTATGCAGTTTATCTTTGGGAACTTGCAGTTAAGCGTGGTGATGATAATGCTACGCCAATGCTTTATAAGAAGGCCAAAAAAAAGAAATATTATAAGGGTAAGGTTAATTGATATTTGCCATTTCTTGTTTTTTTGAATAGAGATGATTAAACAGGTATATTATTATATAATAGGTGTATTAGCCGTAATTGGTATAGCATCCTGTTCATCTGGGCGCAGAACAGTTCAGGATAAGCTTTCGGTAACTTCGGAGTGGAAAACGGATGAGTCGGTTGTAGCACGTGCTAATGTGAGGCTTGAACCCTCAAAAGGCAAGGGCGCTAACGTTGGGGGGGTACTCAGGATGAAACGCGATGATGTGATTCAGTTAAATCTGACTTACATCCTTGGTATTCAGATAGGAACCTTGGAACTGACTCCGGACAATGTGCTTATAGTCAGCAAGGCAACTCGCCAGTATGCGGTATTTGATTATTCTGAGTTGTCCGAACTTGTGGGGCGTAAAATAAGTTTTAATGATTTGCAGAGTATCTTTTGGGGAGAAGCAGACCGCTTTGACGTCAAAGGCATGCAGTGGAAGTATGGCTCCTTCACTTCCATGCAGGACGGGCGCCGGTTGCCAGAAGAACTGTCTATTGAAATCTCAAAGGGGACAGATTCTGTTGGTATTTCAATGACGATGTCTAATTATAGGTTTGAGCAGAACGAGGTTTTGCGCACAAAGGTCAATACATCTAATTATACCCGACTTGCAGTAGAACAGGTATTGAAAATGATAAATTTGCTTTTAGAAGGTTAGTTCGTCCCAATGAAATTGAATCCTTTATTCTTTCGTGTCTTTGCAGTGTTTTTACTGGTGTTTTGCATCAGTGGCCATGTGCATTCTCAGAATAGTAAGAAGGTTAAGCAACTGAAAGATCAAAAGACTCAACTTCAGAAAAACCTTAAGAAATCACAGCAGGATTTAGCCAAGACAGGTAAGGAGGTTAAGAACGGCCAATCATATTTGCACCATATTGACAGGCAATTGGAGGACAGGCTGGAGCATATCCAGACAATGGAGGTAGAACTGGAGAATCTGGAGAAGGAAATGACGTTGTTGCGTTCGGATATTCAGTCTCTGGATGAGGAACTGGCCCAAAAGAAACAGAAATATATTCGTGCGCTTCGTTTTTCCTATCAGTTTCCCAAAGTGCATAATACCTTGGTATTCGTTCTCAGTGCCAAGAATCTTACCCAAATGTATCGCCGCGCCCGTTATGCTAGAGAATATGCTGTTTACCAGCACGATCTTGGACGTCAGATCCAGCAGAAGCAGGGACAACTCATGGATGCTCAGAATTCATTGTTGGCTACAAAAAGTCATAAATCTGTAGTATTGCAAGAGATAATGCGTCAGCGTCGCAAACTTAACAACCAACAGGTGCGACAGCAGCAATACATTAGAAATTTGAAAAAGCGTGAGGAAGATCTGCGTACGAAGGTGTTGAAGCAGCAGAAGGAACTTGCAGCTCTGGACCAGAAGATAGATGCGCTTATAGCACAGGAGATTGAGCAGGCACGCAAGCGTGCAGAAGCTGAGGCACAGCGCAAGGCTGCTGCAAAGAAGAAGGTGGCTCAGAGTAAAAAAAATGGTACCTCTGGAAAATCAGGCGCAGCTTCAGCTAAGGGCGAGGCTTCCGCCAGTACATGGACTACTGCTGAGGACCGTAAGCTTAATGGCACTTTTGCCCAGAATAAAGGACGTTTGCCTGTACCTATCACAGGACAGTATCGTGTGGCAAATAGGTTTGGAAAGTACAATGTTCCAGGCCTGAAGAACGTTACCCTGGACAATAAGGGCGTTAATTATGTGGGTAAACCAGGTGCACGTGCACGATGTGTTTTTGACGGAGAGGTTACGGCGGTGTTCCAGTTCTCCGGTTCCAAGAACGTGCTTGTGCGCCACGGCAGTTATATTTCTGTCTACTGCAATCTGTCTTCTGTTATTGTCCGTAAGGGGCAGAAACTCAAAGCCCGCGACCTTATTGGTACGGTACAGACCGATGAGTCCGGCAACAGCATACTGCATTTCCAACTGCGCAAGGAAACTACAAAACTAAATCCTGAAGCATGGATAGGTAGGTAGTGATAGCCTCGTGAATTTCGCTGATTTTTATGAATTCATCGGCAGTATGGCTTCGTGAACTATTGCCTGGCCCCATTTTCATTGAAGGGAATCGCATCAGTGCCTGGTCGCTCAAGGTAGGACTTCCAAATGGAGTCCTGCCCAGTGAAATTGCTTTCTGTACCAATGGATGCTCTATGTCTATTTGCGAGGAAGACAGACGGAAACTTCGTGTCTTCACCTCGCTCTTGAGATTCTGACATACGATATCGTAAATCTCTTCGTTGGAATACTGCTCGTTGCTTCTGATGTCAATGGTAAACTTGCATTCCGATGGTATGACATTGTGTTGTGTGCCTGCATTTATTATTGTTGCAGTCATTTTCACAGGTCCCAACAGCTCGCTTTTCTTAGGGAATTGATAGTTCCTTACCCAGTTAATGTCGTCCAAGGCATGATAAATGGCGTTGTCACCTTCCTCCCTTGCTGCATGCCCGGCTATGCCGTGGGCAGTGGCATCCAAAACCATTAGTCCCTTCTCTGCTATGGCAGGTTGCATTCCTGTAGGTTCGCCCACCAAGGCAACATCTATCTTGGGGAGTACTGCCAGCAAGTGCTCCATGCCGTTCTTGCCGCTAACCTCCTCCTCTGCACTTATGGCAAGGATTAGATTGTAGGGTAGTTCTTTGTCTTTCAGGCATCTGAAAACCTGAATAAGGCTTACAAGTGATGCGCCATCATCGTTGCTTCCCAGACCATAGATGCAGTCTCCCTCTATTGTTGCTTTGTAGGGATCGCGAGTCCATAGCGATGTGGGTTTTACGGTGTCTATGTGGGCATTCAGCAACAGGGTCTTTTTTGTCTTGTCATACCCGTTGGCAATACACCATATATTGTTGCCTTCCCTTTCTGTCTTAAGACCATACTCCTGCAACATCACCTCGGCCAAGGCATCGGCAGCCTCTTTTTCCTCTCGGCTTGTGCTTGGAATCTCTATTAGTTTGCATAGCAAATTTACCGCATCCTGTGTTAGGTTCTCTACGTTCATGAAAGTCATATTCTTGTTTTCGTTCAGCAAAGTTAGTCTATTTTGTGCCAAAAACGAAATTATTTTCCGATATATTCCGGCAGTATGATAGGAAAGTAGTATCTTTGTGCGTGATTATAAGCGTAACACCATGCAGAATTTCAGTCCATTACAAAAACTTGTGCACGACCAGGCCCGCGTCTATGGGGATCGTGTGGCATTGCGCTATAGGGACAATTCGCTCGGCATATGGAAGGACATCTCATGGAAACAGTTCTCGCTTACTGTGCGGCGCTTGGCGGATGCAATGGTAGCATTGGGCGTGGCAGAGCAGGAAAATATTGCCGTGTTTTCCCAGAACATGCCAGAAGGCTTGATGGTAGATTTTGCTTCTTACTCCATAAGGGCAGTAGTTATACCCTTGTATGCTACCAGCAGCGAAATGCAGGTCAAGTATATTGTCAGCGATGCCAGTGTCAGGTACGTCTTCGTTGGTGAGCAGGAACAGTACGATATTGCATTCAGGGTGCTGAAGCACGGTTCCACATTGGAGAAGCTGATTGTCTTCAGTCGCGATGTCTGCTTCAATGCAGAGGACCAGATCAGTATGTATTTTGACGACTTCCTCGCATCGTCCTCAGACATGTACAAGGGCGTTGTTTGTGCCCGTTCGGAGAAGGTTCAGCCAGATGATTTGGCAAATATCCTCTACACCAGCGGTACCACAGGCTTGTCCAAGGGTGTTATGCTTACACACGAGATGCTAAATACTGCTGTAGCATCTCATTGCGGTGTTTTCCCGCTTTCCGACAAGGATGTGGTTCTCAATTTCCTACCATTTACCCATGTTCTGGAGCGTGGATGGGCATATCTGTGCATAGCCAATGGCTGTACTCTGGCGGTTAATCGCAATCCATCAGATGTGCTGCGTTCCATGCGTGAGGTACATCCAACCTGCATGTGTGCTGTGCCTCGTTTTTGGGAGAAGGTGTATGCCGCAGTATGGGAACGCATAGAGCGTAGTAATGCCATGCAGAAGAAACTTCTGCTCGATGCCTTGAGTGTGGGGCACGAATACAATGTCGAGCATAGGATGAAGGGCATAGAACCGCCTCTGGCCCTACGTGTCCAGTATTCTTTCTACGAAGGTACGATGATTGCCTTCTTGAAGAAACAGTTAGGCCTGGAGCGTGCCAACTTCTTCCCGACGGCTGGTGCAGCAGTGCCTCCAGTCATAGAGGACTTTGTTTGCTCGGCAGGTTTGAATATGATTGTCGGATACGGACTGACCGAAAGCACCGCCACTGTCAGCTGCGATCGCTACAATCAGCCTCGTTCCATCGGCAGTGTGGGACGTTTGCTTGATGGCGTACAGATACGGTTCGGTGAAAACGACGAAATTCTCCTAAAGGGCAAGACAATCACCAAGGGATATTATCGCAAGGCAGAGGTTACTGATCTGTCCATTGATGAGGATGGATGGTTCCACACAGGCGATGCCGGATACATCAAGGAAGGCGAACTTTTCCTTACCGACAGGATAAAGGACTTGTTCAAGACCAGTAACGGCAAGTACATTGCACCTCAGCTTATAGAGTCCAAGTTGTGTGTGGACAAGTACATTGACCAGATAGTGGTTGTTGCAGAGCAACGCAAGTTCGTTTCTGCGTTGGTTATTCCTCAGTATGACCTTCTCCGGGAACTGGCCCGCGACTACGGCGTGGATTGTGAGGATAATATCGAACTATGTGCTAACGAGCGTGTCGTCAAGTTCATGATGTACCGAATAGACACCTTGCAGCAGGAATTTGCAAATTACGAACAGATTAAGAAAATAACATTGCTCCCACAGCCTTTCAGTATGGAGAAAGGTGAACTGACCAACACGCTGAAGGTGAAGCGTGCAGTTCTGTACAAGAATTATAAGGAGCAGATTGAAAAGATGTACGAAGAAGAATGATTACACAAGATCAATTGAAGGAGGTTCAGACCAGAGTAGAACAGCTGAACCACTATCTCAACATTCCAGCGAAGAAGATCCAGTACGAAGAAGAGCAGCTACGCACTCAGGCGCCCGAGTTCTGGGAAGACCAGAAACGTGCCGAGGAGCAGATGAAGGTTGTGAAGGGACTGGAAAAATGGATCAAGGACTATCAGGAGGTTAGTACCTTGGCCGATGAATTGGCTACAGCCTTTGATTTCTATAAGGAAGAACTGGTCACCGAACAGGAAGTGGACGAACTCTATGCACGAACCATCACTTCTATCGAGGAACTGGAACTTAAGAATATGCTCCGTAAGGAGGAAGACTCCATGGATGCGGTCCTGAAAATCAACTCTGGAGCTGGTGGCACAGAAGCTCAGGACTGGGCACAGATGCTGATGCGAATGTACATGCAGTGGGCCGACAAGAACGGTTACAGGATACGCATAGCGAATCTCCTGGAAGGCGACGATGCCGGTATCAAATCATGTACCCTTGAGATTGAGGGCGAGTTTGCCTACGGTTATCTCAAGAGCGAGAACGGTGTGCACCGTCTGGTCCGTGTGTCTCCCTATAATGCTCAGGGTAAGCGCATGACCTCATTTGCCTCTGTCTTCGTAACACCCCTGGTGGACGATACCATTGAGGTGAACATCGAACAGGCACGCATTTCTTGGGATACATTCCGTAGTTCCGGTGCCGGTGGCCAGAACGTCAATAAGGTGGAATCCGGTGTGCGTCTGCGCTATATGTACAAGGACCCATATACCGGCGAGGAGGAAGAAATCCTGATTGAAAACACCGAGACACGCGACCAGCCCAAGAACAAGGAGAATGCTCTCCGCCTTCTGCGTTCCATGCTTTACGACAAGGAATTGCAGCACCGTATGGAGGAGCAGGCAAAGATAGAGGCAGGCAAGCGCAAGATCGAGTGGGGCAGCCAGATACGCAGTTATGTGTTCGACGACCGCCGTGTCAAGGATCATCGTACCAACTACCAGACCAGCGATGTCGGTGGAGTGATGGATGGCAAGATTGACGCATTTATTAAAGCATATTTGATGGAGTTCGGAGGCGAATAAGCCTTCAACAGCATATCATTTGACAACATGGCGCATTACGAGACAGAGAGGAAGTTCCTGGTTGTAGGGGAATTCAAATCGCAAAGCTACAATGCCACACGCATTCAGCAGGGTTACATTGCCAGCAACAATGGACGTACTGTCAGGGTTCGTATCCGTGGCGATAAAGGTTATCTGACAATAAAAGGTCCGAGCGGCTTGAAAGGTATTACGCGATACGAATTTGACACCGAGATTCCCCTGGACGATGCTCGTGAACTGATGGAGATATGCGAACCGGGCATCATCGACAAGACCCGGTATCTGGTCAAGTCTCCCGATGGTCGTCACACCTGGGAGATAGACGAGTTCTATGGCGACAACGAAGGTCTTGTCCTGGCCGAGGTGGAATTGTCTCACGAGTCGGAGGAGTTCCAGAAACCGGAATTTATCGGCAAGGAAGTCACGGGCGACAGGCGCTTCTACAACAGTCATATGCGCAGTTATCCCTTTAAGTTATGGAAAGAGGAAATTTTGGAAGTAAAATAGGTGCCATACTTGCCTCGGCCGGCAGTGCTGTAGGTCTGGGCAATATATGGCGTTTCCCAACAGAATGCGGCAGCAACGGAGGTGCTGCTTTTATTCTGATATATCTTTTGTGCGTGTTTTTCTTGGCCATGCCTGTAATGGTGGCCGAGTTCGTGATAGGACGTTCCAGTCGTTCTAATGCGGTTGGTTCGTACCGTGTCCTGGCTCCTGGCAAACCATGGGTCGTTTCTGGCTTTATGGGTGTATTGGCAGGTTTTCTGGTACTTTCCTATTACAGTGTTGTGGCAGGCTGGACTCTGGACTATACTTACGAGTCGCTTGTGGGCAATCTGATGTCTGGCTCGGATTTCGGTCAGTATTTCGCTGATTTTGTGGCCAGTCCCTGGCGCCCTGTCCTGTTCCTGACTATCTTTCTGCTCATCACACATTGTGTTGTGGCTACTGGTGTGGAAAAAGGCATTGAGCGTTACAGCAAGATCATGATGCCCATGCTGTTACTCATAATCCTTGTTCTTGCAGTTTTCTCCCTGACTATGCCCAATGCCATGGAGGGAATCAGATTCCTTCTCACCCCCGACTTTTCCAAGGTCACCAAGGATGTGGTTATCAGTGCCATGGGTCAGGCCTTCTTCTCGCTCAGTGTGGGTATGGGCACCTTGGCCACCTATGCCAGTTATTTCAATAAGGAGACAAAGTTGCTGCCCTCTGCCGTGGGAGTATGTACCATAGATACAATGGTGGCTATCTCTGCCGGTTTTATCATATTTCCTGCTGTGTTCAGTGTGGGTGTCAGTGCTGATTCCGGTCCAGGCTTGGTGTTCATCACCTTGCCTTATGTCTTTCAGGAGGCTTTCGGCAGTGTGCCGGTTCTGGAGTACTTGTTTTCGGGACTGTTCTATGTCCTGCTGCTTCTGGCGGCCCTTACCAGCAGTATATCCATGCACGAGATTAGTACAGCCTATATTCACGAGACCTTCAAGCTGAGTCGCCCCAAGGCTGCTGCTATTGTCACCGCCGTCTGTCTTGTGCTGGGCATTGCATGCAGCTTGTCGTTCGGCTTGTGGAAGGATGTTACAGTCATGGGCAAGGGATTCTTCGACCTGTTCGACTTCATTACAGCCAAGTTCCTTATGCCTCTTGGCGGTCTGCTCATCTGTACGTTTGTAGGCTGGGATATGAACAAGAGAATCGTGGCGCAGGAGCTCAATTCAAGGTTTACTTCGCTGCTGATGGTGCTTTTCAGTTGGGTGGCACCCATAGGTATAGGTATAATATTTGTTTACGGTTTGATTAGCGGATAAATGGAAAAACATGCAAATTTTGGTAGCCGAATGGGAGCTATCTTTGCTGCGGCAGGTAGTGCCGTGGGTCTTGGCAACATCTGGCGCTTTCCCATGCTGGTAGGCGACAATGGCGGTGCTGCCTTCATCCTTATTTATATAATATGTATTCTCTTCGTGGGCATACCCATCATGGTGGGCGAGTTTGTAATCGGTCGCCACACGCAGAGTAATATGATAGAAGCCTTCCGCCAGCTGGCTCCTGGCAAGTGGTGGCGCATCATCGGTGTCATGGGCATCGGTGTGGCTTTCATCATCCTCAGCTACTACATTGTGGTGAGCGGGTGGACCCTGTACTATGCCTATAGCAGTTTCACTGGTGCCTTGGCCGATCCCGATTGCAACTACGGTGCCTTCTTCGGCGACTTCGTTGCCAATCCCTGGCTCAGCCTGTTGGCGGCGGTGGTGTTCATGCTCCTGACGCACCTCATCATCATCCGTGGCGTGCAGAATGGTATTGAGAAGTGCTCCAAGGTGCTCATGCCCATGCTTCTGCTCATCATCGGCATTCTGGTGGTGTGCACATTCAGTATGCCAGGTATTAACGAGGGACTCACCTTCCTTCTTAAACCCGACTTCTCCAAGCTCACCATCTCCGTGGTGCTTGCCGCCATGGGTCAGGCTTTCTACTCCCTCTCCGTGGCCATGGGATGCCTTTGCACCTATGCCAGTTATTTCGGACGCAACACTCGTCTTGTTTCCTCTGCTCTGAGTGTTAGCTCTATTGATACATTTGTGGCTGTTTTGAGCGGTTTCATCATCTTCCCTGCCGTATTCTCTGTGCCTGGAGTAGAGGTAAATGCTGGTCCTGGACTTGTTTTCCAGACCTTGCCCTATGTCTTCAACATGGCGTTTGGCAATGTCCCCTTCCTGGCATATATCTTCAGTGGTTTGTTCTACGTCCTTCTGTTCCTTGCAGCCCTCACAAGTGCCATCTCCCTGCACGAGGCGGTAACTGCCTATGTGCATGAAAACTGGAATATCACCCGCAAGAAGGCTTCCACCATCGTTTCCGCCAGCGCTATGTTCATGGGTGTGTTCTGTTGCCTTAGTTTTGGTGTGCTCAGCCATTGGACCATCTTCGGTCTCACCATCTTCGACCTTTTCGATGTGGTGTCCTCCACCATCATCCTGCCTTTTGGCGGTGTTCTGCTGGCTCTGTTTGTGGGTTGGTATCTTAACAGGGAACTTGTCCGCAAGGAGATTACCAACGATGGTCAGGTGTCCCAGCGTATCTTCCCCATCCTCATGTTCCTTCTTCGTTGGGTGGCTCCCATTGCCATTCTCACTATGTTTGTCAAGGGACTGATAGAAATGTTTGGAAAGTAGTATGAAGAAGCGCGGCTGGTTCACACGTTCGCAACTATGGTTCTTGCTCATAGTGCTGAACGCCTGTCTGGTTCTGCTGGCCGCTCTTTTTCTATCGCGTTATAGAAACGGTAGGGGAGGTGGCATGGTCGAGACGATGCGCGAGGTCTCTGCTGACCGCTCTGCACCAGCATCATCTCGGTATTATGCCGTCGATGCCTCCCAACCCGAATCCTTTCCCTTCGACCCTAACGAGGCAGACAGCACCCAACTGCTCCGCCTTGGTCTTGCTCCCTTTCAGGTGCGAAGCATCTATCGCTATCGTGGCAAGGGAGGTCGTTTCAGCACCAAGGACGATTTCCGTCGCGTCTATCGTCTTACCAACGAGCAATGGGAGCACCTTGCTCCGCTCATCCGCATTGCCAGGAAGTACCAACTTGTAGACCTGCCTCCAGAACCTTCCCGTACCGCTCCCATTTCTCAATCTCGTGCAGACAGGAATACTGCTTCCGACAAGCCTGTGATTTCCTCATCTGCTACTTCTGATTCGGAGTTTACTTCGGTTTCATCGCATAAACTACATTCGAAGTATCCTGTCAAACTCGTGGGTGATGAGGTGCTTGACGTTAATCATGCCGATAGTGCCCAGTTGTGTCGTGTGCCGGGTATAGGTCCCTATTTCTCTCGCAAGATAGTCCAGTATCGCAAGCGTCTTGGGGGATACGTATCCACCGCCCAGCTTCTCGAGATAGAAGACTTCCCTGCCGATGCAGTGGCATGGTTTGTTGTTGCCGATAGCCTTTCTGTGCAGAAGTTATCGCTTAACCATCTCACCACTCGCAAGCTCATGAAGCACCCCTATATGGGGTATTATCGCGCCTCGGACATAGAGAACCACAAGCGCATCTACGGGCGAGTGCCTGATCTCGATGCCCTTCGCCAAATGCCCCATTTCACAGATGAGGACATAAAACGCCTGGAACCTTATCTGGAGTTTTAAGGGAATGTCCTGTTGCTACTGTATTTGTAGAGTAATACACGCTTTCTTATTCTATAATATATATAAGAGTTTTGGCGTGTATTAATTCCATGATTTTGTTCCATTAAGATTTTTTGAGTGTAGGATGTCGCTTTTAACCCAAATCGGTCATTAGCGCGTAACAGTCTAATGATTTGGCTTTATTGCCTTACACCAATAAAAAAGAGCGTATCGCTTCACCTCATTCGTTGTGTTGATTTATGCTCGCTGAGCCGCTATTAGCCGTTCGCCGAACGGCTAATAGCGGTAAAATTAGCGGCTAATAGCGGCTCGCCGAACGGCTAATAGCGACAAAATGAACGACCAATAGCACCCAACTGAACTCTACGATAATGCTTTTTCTGACGCTGCACTCAGCGTCCCTATAATCCACTCATCGTTCATCGCTCGTCGCTCAAACTGTCCCACAAGGAAGTGCTACGGTATAGAATTCTACAAGAAAGGAGGAGCCGATGCCCTTCGCATGTTGGTGTTTACACATGGCAACACTTCAGTAAACAAACTACTCGCTGATATTACCGATTATATCAGATTTAAGTAGGAACTCCACTCAATCAGATTACTTGTTTAAGTATCCCGAGCGTGAGTATCTTCGCGATTTCTATCGCAAAGATGCAACCATGCCATGGCGGTGTGAGAAATATCAGGAAATAGCATGATGGTTGGGACGTCGTATTGTCTGAGGGCAAAGAAAGTATTCTTTGGGGTGAGACAATGTGGTGTGCGGCTGGTGTTATTATCCCAAATCGGTCGTTAGCGTTATGATGATAATAGTCTTATTTTAAGTTTCTCAAGTAGTTGGCTTTATTGAAAATCAGATAGTTACTAGCAACTTCAAGCAAGATTGATACACAAACGAATCGTTTACAACTGCTGATTTCGATAATAAGGCCAACATCGTTAAATTACTAACTCAATGATTTTTAATCCATGACGCTATATTTCAACTAATTAGCACTTGCGAAACTTAAGTAAGTCTAAACAAATCTGGCACTACAAGGTATGAATTAATCTTCTGTCAAGAAAAGGACGTTTTTAAGAAAAATATGTCAAGAAATATTATAGAATACAAAAAAATGCCTATCTTTGTAGGCGTCATTCCCTATGCTGGAAGCCCTGAGGGGCAGAGGCGGGTTTGACACATGTATATAAAAGGCGTAACTGAACGCTTTGGTTTTGACATAGTAGAATCTCGCAAATTCAAACAGTTAGTCAAAAACAAAGCAACGGGAACGCTTCATGGGATGTTTATATACACCCTCATTGGATATTTGTCCTTTGGGTGTGTTTTATATACTCATCAACGTGGGGCTTTCAGCGTTGCTCGTTTCGACTAACTGGGCAATGCGAGAGCCTTACTATGTGGAACGAGCATCAGGACTGGCTCCACGCTTTTTGTATCCATGTCGGAATATCATTAAACCTTCAAAAATGTCCTCTACGGAGTCACGGGCGGCACAACTTTGATTGTGGTGCAGAATGTGTGTTGAATTCGCATTGGTTTCATGTGAAGAAGAAGTTACAAACTTAATTTTAGCCTCTACATTATTAATATCTAACCCCAATTCATCTGGTAAGTATAAACTGTTTGTCGGATGAATATCGTTTAAATTTGACAAAATATGAAAACAATTAAAACTTCGATGTTGGCATTGTTCTTAGTTAGCATTGCAACTTTATTTTCATGTAGCGAAGACTTCGGTGAAAATACAATCCCGACTCCTTTGCCAGAAGGAAGTGAAACTAATATTAACACAGCATATACAGGTGTTACATTCAATGGTAATGCAGTAATGCATGACATTTCTGGAGATGAGTGTCTGGAGATTAAAAAGGCACTTGAGGTATTGATACCTAATAAAGCTTCAAATGTAGATGAAACGACACAACTCCTTATCATTCCTAAACTGTCAGACGTTTATAAGGAAGACATAGAACAGGTGTATGATAATGGTGGAGTAATCGCTGTTGTTAATCCATCTATGGACAATATAAAGCAATGGTCCTCTAAAAATGCTTGGAATACCCTTCATGTTGATAATGATGTTAACGATGCAATGATTTTTTCTTTCAACAACATGACACATCACGCAATTGTAGCCAAACCTAATCATGATACCTTTTGGGTTAATGACAGTGACATCGATAATATGAGCGATAAGGAGGAACCAAACTTCTTCTTTAAAAAACAAGGTAGTTCCAAAGATAGTACGGAAAATGTAGAGCAGGATGTCGATAGCATTCAGTATGAAACATCATATATAGAGGATAATTACAGTGACATGTACACTTATCTGTCTCATTGGGTATCTTTGATGAACAATGACCTGAATGAAATGACAACATCTCAAAAAACAAGGGGAACTGCATTAGATGACGTAAAAGGCATTTTCAGAACATATCCATATAGTGCAACATTCTCTTTTTCAAAAGAAGAAGTGGTTAGAAAAACATATTCTAAAAAGCATACAATCAAAGGGAATGGCTCAATAAGCGTTGCTTTTGATATATACCAAATTCATTGCTATGAGGGGCAGCCAGGAGCAGGGGATTATTATTTAGTTAAAATGAGAGCTTCTGTTGCAAATGAAAACATGTACGTAGGTAAGTGGTGGAATAAGTACGCCGGGTTGTATGTTAGACTTTGTGGCTTATACGGTACGAGCTTTGAGGTGGAATGTGCTCCAGTATATGCAAATGATAGTAGTAAAGTTTATGCTAATGACCAAGTATATTTTACAGCATCAGGCTTCCCAAGCCCATCAACAACAACAGGCAGGACGCAATATTCACGATCTATGTCAGAAAGCGTAAAAGTTGGTGGAACAGGTTCTGTTGGCTCTGGTTCCGAAGGTAAAAAGGGGGAGGTTGGTATAAATATATCTGGAGGCTGGAGTTGGACAGAATCTGAGACAAGAGATATTTCTGATACTGATATCCAGAATAATAGCTATGGAAACATTGTAAGATACAAACTAACCTTCCAAAATCTGCCCAAATACGAGTGGAGCGAAGAGCGAGGCTTTGCTGAAGGAAATTCTTGGACATACCGCTCAACTTCTGAGATACACGCCTATTGGGTTTGGTATGTGCCAAATATAAAAGATGACAATAAAGAACAACCGATTTCTATTCGTTTTAGGGCTAATGCTTCATATGGTGCTATGAGTTTCATCACGACAAAGGCTGATTTGCAAACAAAAAACTTTGACCAACTTGCTAAAGTCGAAAAAACATTCAATTTAGTGAATTTCATTCGTGATAAAAGGGGAACGATTACTATATGTAACGATTTTTCGAACAAAGCAATAAAGAAAATCGAGATTTATGAGGCATCTGATAAAGCAAGGAAGGATACTTTGTGGTACTCCCAGGAAACAATAACACCTAATAAAGAAAAGACGACGACTGCATTTCCTATCGATAAAAAATATATGATATACTTTACTACTACTGATAATAAAGAATACTCATATTCAACTTATGCTGATGGTTTGAGACTGGAACACGGTGAGACCGTAAAAGTGTATGCGGCTTATGACTTTAAGTAATACTGACTTCCTGTTTCCTGAATACCAAAAAGGAAATGCTTCTCGGAGTGAAAGGTGAAATTCTGCGTTATGACCTGTACATAATGCATTAAACTGAAAACCTCGGAAAATAGAAATATCGTTCTGCATTACTTTGTATATCAAGATAAAACTTATCCAATCTTAAAAGTTAGGGCTGATCTTCGATTTGGAAGTTCAGCCCTTTTTGCTGTTTTAGAGTTGTCCCTATACAAATAACCATGAGCAAAAACGTTGTTTCGGACAGCCAATCGGCTGTTAATTCAGTTGCTGGCACATCGCCGTTTCCCTTTTTCCACCTTTATTATTATTTGACTACGCTCATCAAGCACCGCAAGTCAGTTTCAGTTAAAACAAATCAGCCTATGCAAGTGTTGGATGAATAATCTGTCAAGAAAAAGTTGTTTTTAAGAAAAATGTGTCAAGAAATCTTATAGAATACAAAAAAAACACCTATCTTTGTCCATGTCATTCCCTATGCTGGAAGCCCCGAGGGGCAGAGGCGGGCTTGACACATGTACATAAAAGGCGTAACTGAACGCTTTGGTTTTGACATAGTAGAATCTCGCAAATTCAAACAGTTAGTCAAGAACAAAGCAACGGGAACGTCTCATGGGATGTTTATATACAGCCCTCATTGGATATTCACCCTTTCTGGTGATAGTCCTTTGGGTGTGTTTTATATACTCATCAACGTGGGGCTTTCAGCGTTGCTCGTTTCGACTAACTGGGCAATGCGAGAGCCTTACTATGTGGAACGAGCATCAGGGCTGGCTCCACGCTTTTTTTGTATCCATGTCTTCTATCGTTAAATTATAAATTCCCCATCCTCAATGGAGCCATGAGGTAGAGTTCAAGGGATTTTCATTTTGTGTGTATAGAGAAATGGGTTAAGATTAAAATAGGACAAGAGTGGTTTAATTGCCCCGCTACTTTTGGACGTTTTTCTTATGGGGCAAAAACTTAAAAAATCATATTATGAGTAAAAAAAAAATTATTCAGGCAGCAGTACTGCTAGTTTCTGCATTTGCATTTTGCATGACAGTTTCTTCGTGTGACGAGAAGAAGGAGGAACCCCAACCTGCCAAGACACTGAAGAGTGTTAAAGTGGAATATGATTTCACTTTGAATGAGAACTGGTACCGTTATTTTGATATAACTGTGGAATATACCAGTAATGAGGGGGTTAAGACATTTGAGTTGACTGAGTCGTGGAGTGATTCTTTTGTTATACCTTATTCAAAGGAGAATAACACTTTTGTATGTCATGTAATAGCAACCCCTAAAAGCGAATACCCTGAAATCCAGAATGAAACAGACATGTCAACATCTCTTAAATGGGTAGTAACTGGCATATACTCTGATGGTACAGATGATGGTGGTTTTGTGGGTTCTAGCACTACGTCAGAACCTTATCCTGTATCTGCGAAAGTGCTTACTAGCTGGATGGAAAAAGACAATAGGATTTTGCTGAACTATGACTACAAACTAACAGATTAGTAAAGTTCAATTACAAGTAAAAAATAGGGGAACGGTAAGAGACATACGCATCCTTGTCGTTCCTTTATTTATACGCATATGCAAAACTCCTGCAACCATTTGATTTCTGTGTTTCTTTGCATTATTTTATAGTCTTTATATTAATAAATTAAATATCCACACATGAAAAAGACAATTGCTCTTTTCAAGTCAATTCTGATGATTGCCTTGATGTGTATGCCTTTTGCACTGGTATCTTGTGAAAAGGAAGAAATTCTTGGCACCTTTACTTATAAGTTGAGCGTTGCCAATGCAAACTCCGAAAACGGCTTGTATGATTTGTATGAATACGGAACAATACTCCAGATCTATACAGAAGAACTTGTGCCTGTTCACCAATTGACAGGCAATTCGAAGGAGTGTGATGCCAAGGTAGTAAGTGCCTGTAAGAAGGCAGAGGCTAAAATCTCTTCTACTACATACAAGTATCCTTATCTTATCTGTGTGAGAAATGTCATACTGGACAAGGTCGTTTATGAATATAGGCCCAACTATAAAGAATAGATTTATTATGTGTTAAATCAGTAAATCAAGTAATATTATGAATAAAAACATTTTATCCAAGTTATTTATTTTATTGCTGTCAGTTTTCGCAATTAGTTTCGCGTTTATTTCATGCGGAAAAGAAAATTTGCCTGTTGAGGATGTAAAACCAAACGAAACTCCCCAAAAAGAACTTGTTGAAGTAGAGATGGAGTTTGATTTCAAATTATCAGAGGTATGCTATAAATACTTTGACTTTACTGTTGAATACACCAGCGAAGCAGGAATCAAGACTTTTGCTATGACAGAGAATTGGAAACATTCGTTTAAGGTTCCATACTCCAAGGATAATAATACTTTTACGTGTAAGGTGACCAAGAACCTGAAGAGTGAATTTGTAGATTGTGAGGATGAAATCTCTTGTGTAGGAGAGTTGGAAATTATCACCAGACAGCATTACTCAGATGGCAGTGATGAAGGTTGCCGCAGTGCAAACAATTTTACATGGAAAGGCAAAGTAAAGGAAGTCAACAGTAAGCAAAAAGATTGCATCTGGGACTTTAAATATGCATTCAAAGCGAAATAATGTTCGTTTTTCGTGAATTCTATTTAATCTTCAAACTGGTATAAGAAGTTGACTTTTCTATAACTTTTATTCTTAGGGATAATATTGTGATAGAAGGGGAGGACTTTAATTTTCCTCCCCTTTTGTAGTACGCTCAGCATGAGCATTAGCTACCGGGTGTAAGTCCCGAGCGAGCCCTAATAGCGGGAATCGCATAGCCCAAGGCAAGGGTGTCCATCGTGAGGTGGAATCTGAAGGAAGCTGGCGGCAAACATCTGGTCTGACGAACAGAAACTTCATACAAGGCATATGCCCGTGGGTAAGGTTGCTACACAAACTAAAGCCCCATAGCTATTCGGAACGGGTGGTGTAAATGAAGCAGACATAAGATGGAAAGTTAATGCCCTTATCTGAGGAGGTCTCGCAGACGAGCCTTTTGGCAAGTAGTAACAACGAACTGCGAGAAGTCAGCAGAGGTCGTAGTACCTAAAGCACGTGTGCTTATGGGGAAGGACCGAATCGTGCAGTGCAATAGTAAATGACTGCTACCTGTAAGAGTCCTTTGTAGTCAGATGTTCGAAAGAAGCTCTCTAATCACACGATAGGACGGAATCCGACAATAGATTGGAAGTGACGTTTCTCTACGGGATGGCTGAAAACAACTTGCCACACATCGTGAGATGAGAAAGCACGAAACCGCCGTATGCCGAACGGCACGTACGGTGGTGTGGGAGGTCGGTAAACGTGAAGTAGGAGATAAACACTTCTATTAGCGTTTACCTCCTACCCGATTATGACAACAGTTTGAGGGGGATATACATTCTTATTAACAACCTTTGCATAGGAGATTATTAAAGTCATAAACCATTTCTTATTTCATACTATGAGAAACTATACTTTTTTCAAGATTGCAGCTTTGCTGCTTGTCTTGCTTCTTCCACAGGCAATTTATGCCCAATCAGATAGAAACGCCATTTTTAAGGTGGCTGTTGGAGAAATGGAGTATACACCCAAACAGGGAAAGGAAACAGTGGGTTCTGCACTTGGGACTATTAGCAAGGCTGTGCTTTTAGGTACAGTAACTACACAGAGGGATAATTATGCTAGTTCTGTTAGGGCCAGCGTGCTTTCGGGCTTTGGCAAGGTAAGGAGATTTCATGCCACAGAGGGGCAATTTAAGGACGGAGAAATAAAGGAGGGCACTCATGCATTTTATGTCACTGGAACAATTAATAACATCAGTACGACAACCGAACTATTCACGCCAACAGACAAGTCCATAAAACCCTACAATGTGTTCAAGGCGCAGATAGAGGTGGTCGTTCATCTAAAGGACGTACACGATGGGCATATAGTTGATACTCACACATTTTATGTGAACAATAATGACCTAAGTTGGGTGAAAACGGAGGACAAGGCAATGAACGAAGCGTTGATAATTCTTTCATCAAAGGTGACCAAGCATTATAATAAGCTTTATCCTCTGAGTGCATCAATTGTGGAACCTGGTAATGTGAAGAAGGACAAGCAGAAGGATGTCTATATAGATTTAGGTAGCAAGGATGGCGCTGTTAAAGGAATGAAGCTAACCGTATATTCCATTAAGACAATTGCTGGCAAGGAGGCGCAAAAAGAACTTGGTGCCGTTAAAATAGTAGAGGTCATGGGAGATGATGTGAGTATGTGCCAAGTGAAGAGTGGTGCCAAGGAAATAAAAAAAGCATTGGAGGATGGACTTAAGGTGATAGTTACGAGCAGTAATTAAGGCGTCCATAATTTTACTCACTATTCACTCTCACCAAACGCACCATTTAAGGTCAGTCCCATACTATTTTGTTGCTTTTACTACTGAAATAGATGACTCTATGCAAAATTCACCACTATACAACCGCCCTAAATCAGGGCACTGGTTCTAACTGACAGCTCAGTTGGCTCAGTTTCAGTTTTCATACACCCCTATCATCTTAATCATCTGGGATGGGATGAAACGTCCCACCCCTACCGAGAACTGGATAGATGACGGCTCGTCAATGACAAAGTGGTGAGCGCTATGTTCACCCCAGAAATGCGGATGAAAGGGATGTCGCAAAACGCGACACCCCCTAATGGAAAGCTGAGAGAACGAATCGTTCTGTCAGGTCAAAACATGGAACTGGTGTTCAACTCCAAAGGCAAATTCCTCCGCATAGACGACTGAGGAAGGAGCAAAGTGGAAAGATGAAAACGAAGAATTAACGAAGACGATGACGAAAACGAAAACTATCGCTCACCGCTAAAACTAGTTTTCCGTTTTCACCTTCTCGTTCCACAAAATCAAGGAGAGGCACGAAAATGTGCCTCTCCTTGATTTTAGGGTAACTTTCCTTACTCCTCTGTCATGTGGTTCCAACCCTGTGCTTTGAGTTCGAACTCGTTGCCGTCTCGGCTTATGAGCGCCTTGCCCAGACTTTCATTGGTAATGTAACCGATTACTTTTATGTCCTCTATGGCACTTACCGCATCATTGGCGGTTAGGGGTACGGTGAACAGCAGTTCATAGTCCTCGCCACCGTTCAGGGCGCAGGTACTGACGTTCATATTGAACTCCTCGGCTGCAACAGCGGTCTGGTAGTCCAGGGGAATTCGCTCCTCGTAGATGCGGCATCCGCAGTGGCTCTGCTCGCAGATATGCATCAGTTCGCTGCTAAGACCGTCAGATATGTCTATCATGGATGTTATCTTCACATTTGCCTGGCGAAGTTTCTCTATGATGTCCTTGCGTGCTTCTGGCTTCATCTGCCTTTCCAGCAGATACTCCTTGCCGGAAAAGTCGGGCTGGGGGATCTGTGATATTGCCTCGTCCACGTTGCTGCCGTTCTTCTTGGCTTGCTGGCTGGCTTCCAAAACCTGCTGGTTGTATACTGCCTTTTCACGTTCCAGAATCTGCAGGCCCATGTAGGCGGCGCCCAAATTGCCAGAGACACAGATCAGGTCCGTTTCCTTGGCACCGCTGCGGTATGCGATGTCTTCTGCCTTTGCCGTGCCGATGGCGGTGATGCTTATGGCCAGGCCAGTCATGCTGCTTGTTGTGTCGCCGCCAACGATGTCCACACCGTGCTGCTTGCATGCCAGTTTCATGCCGGCATACAGTTCCTCGATATCTTCCACCATGAATCTCTTGCTGATGGCCAGACTTACGGTAATCTGTTTGGGTGTGCCGTTCATGGCATATATGTCGCTCAGGTTCACCATCACTGCCTTGTATCCCAAATGGCGCAAGGGCATGTATGTGAGATCGAAATGCACTCCCTCCATGAGCATATCTGTGGTTACCAGTGTCTGCAAGCCTGCTTCAGGCGATAGTACCGCACAATCATCGCCCACACCTTTTAGTGTGGATGCGTTTACATTCTCGTTTTCCTTGGTGAGGTGCTTGATAAGGCCAAACTCACCCAATTCTGCTATTTCCAAAGTATATGTGTATGTTTTCTTGTTATGAACGTGCAATCATTTCGCGCATAATTGCTGCCATGCGTGGCTGGGCTTCAGCGGCGGCCTTCTGGACGTCTTCGTGGGTTATCTTTACTATTTCTGCAAATCCGCCCAGGTCGGTAATTATGCTTATGCCAAAGCATTTGATGCCGCAATGCCGTGCCACTATAACCTCTGGCACTGTGCTCATGCCTACTGCGTCTGCTCCCCAGTGTGCAAACATGCGGTATTCGGATGGGGTTTCGTAGGCAGGACCCTGTGTCGCCAGGTACACACCATGGCGCACATCTATGGACAGTTCCTTTGCGATGGTGTCTGCCAGTTCAATGAGTTCTGGGTCGTAGGCATGCCCCATATCGGGGAAACGTGGTCCTTGGGGTATGTTCTCTCCTCGTAGAGGGTTTTCTGGCATGAAGTTAATCTGGTCTGTGATAATCATCAGGTCGCCTATGCCAAATGTATGGTTGGTGCCGCCTGCAGCGTTGCTGACAAAAAGAGTCTTTATGCCCAGTTCATACATTACGCGTATAGGGAAGGTGACCTGCTTCATGTCGTAGCCTTCATAGTAGTGGAAACGTCCTTCCATGGCCAGAATGTCCTTCCCGCCAAGACGTCCGAAAATCAGGCAGCCTGCATGCCCCTCCACGGTGCTGACAGGAAAGTTGGGTATTTCTGTATATGGTATGGCTGTTTCTTTCTCTATCTCTTTCGCCAATTCGCCCAAGCCGGTGCCCAGGATGATGGCAGTTTCAGGCTTTGTCGTCATCTTGGCCTTAAGCCATTCCGCTGTCTCTAAGATTCTTTTGTACATAACCTGTGATTTTATCGTTGAATATTCTTTTTTTCTCTTGCAAGAATTGTACGCCTATGGGCAAAACCCAGATGTGTTTGGTAATCTCCTCTGGCAGGTTCTCCATTGTCAGTAGTCTTGTGGTGTCCTTTTCAGTGGTGATGATTATTCTGGGTTCGGGAATCTCATTCAGTTTCTCTGCGATGGTCTGTATGTCGGAGTGGCTGTAGTAGTGGTGGTCACGGAAATCCAGACTCCTTACCGAAGCAAATTGTTTTTCCATGTCCATGTTCATTTGCTTGGGACACCCGATGCCGGTAATCTGCAGAACGTTGCACTGTCTCATTTCAGACATGCTGCGCATTTCATGCGTATGCAGGTTTACCATCTTGCCATATTTGACAGTGCTGAAGAATAGGTGTTGGTATGGTCTCAACTGTAGTGCTTCCGCAATGATGCGGTATTGCATTGGCGACATGTCTTTGGGACATTTTGTCACGATGACCATGTTGGCACGCTCCTTGCCCTGGGCCGATTCGCGTAGTCTGCCTGCAGGTAGGAGCAGATCTTGGCTTATAAGTCTATGATAGTCTGTAAGCAGGATGTTTCTTCCCGGTGAAACGTATCTGTGCTGAAAGGCATCGTCTAGCAGAATAACTTGCACATCCTTGGTTTCTGAGTCATGCATTAGTCTTTCTATACCGTTGCGTCTGTTTGCATCTACGGCAATGTAAGTGTCGGGGAACTTCTGTGCCATTTGCCATGGTTCGTCACCAATCATTTCCATTGGCGTATTCTCTGTTGCCAGCACATAACCTTTGCTCTTACGCTTGTATCCTCTGCTCAGTACGGCTACCTTGTATCTTGGAGAGAGCAGTCGGATCAGATATTCTATGTGAGGAGTCTTCCCCGTACCTCCTACAGTGATGTTGCCAACAGAGATTATGGGAATGTCGTATTTTCTGCTTTCCAGGATTCCCCAATCAAAAAGAAGATTGCGAACATGCATCACACAACCGTATATCCATGATATAGGTTTTAGCCATGTGTATGTTTTGATCAGTTCGCCTTCCATTGTTCGTTACTCTGTGAAAATTATGGTGCTGTAGTTGCAGGAAAATATAGTAAGTCTCCTCTTGGTGCTGGCTGTAAAGCAACGCAGATTCGTTTTTTCAGTACTTTTGTTTTGTGTATATAATAATTTTTACTCTAATTGACTTTAAGTTCTCTTTTTTTATATATCTTTGCAAAAGTTTTTTGCAAGGTTCATGCCACCTTGGCTCAGTTGGTAGAGCAACGCATTCGTAATGCGTGGGTCGCGGGTTCGAGTCCCGCAGGTGGCTCTTGGAAATTTTAGCGAGGAGTCCGTGGGGCTTCTCTTTTTTATTTTGGCAACTATTGTTTATGCCAACAAAGGTACTGTTTTTATTTAAGAATTCAAAGGTATTCCCCGATTTTCCCCTAAGTGGAACCTTCTGATGCCTTGAAATGTGGTGTGAATCGTTGACTTATGGATGTTTAGTGCTATCTTTGTTGCATAAAATCAGATTTTCCAAGACCATCATGAATAGATTATTCTTATTCGTTTTCCTGCTGTTATGTTTTCTCGTTAATGCCATTCCTGGCGTGGCACAGCTCTCGTCATATATGCCAAGGGTGAATACAGTGCTGACATATAATATTAGGAATGCTACCACCGATGATGGGGAAGTGGATTTTCATGATGTCGTGTCAACTATTTTGCGTAGCGAAGCCGATTATGTCGCTTTGCAGGAACTGGATAGTATTACCGGTCGCAGCAAAGGCAGGGATGTGCTACGGGAACTGGCCATGCTTTCAGGATATTATCCAGTCTACGGTTCGTCGATAGATTATGATGGTGGCAGATATGGAATAGGAATACTATCCAAACATAAGCCTCAGAAAGTTCGCAAGGTATTATTGCCAGGCAGGGAAGAGGGCAGGGTTATGCTCGTTACAGAGTTTAGGGACGTGGTATTTGCATGTACGCACTTATCGCTTACGGCCGAAGATCGCATGTCGTCTTTAAGCCTGATTTTGGACGAGGCCAAGAGGTGTGACAAACCGTTTTTGTTAGCCGGCGACTTCAACGATGTCCCAGAATCAGAGTTTGTTAAACAGATAGAATACGAATTCATCATCCTTTCACAAAAGGACAAATACACCTTTCCTGCACGTTCACCCAAGGCATGCATAGATTACATCGTTTCGTACAAAGGAAGTGGGGAGGCTCTTGTATTGCGTGAATCCCAAGTTTTGCCTCGTGGGCGCGTTTCCGATCATCTGCCTGTACTGGCTCGTTTTCAATTGAAGACACCGGTGGAACGGATTTTTAATGCAAAGCCTTATTTGCAGAACCCTACGCCAGATGCAGTTTCTGTTATGTTTCAGACCAGAACCCTTGCTCATGCATGGGTAGAGTACGGTCAGGATACCCTTAATCTGCGTCGGGCGCGAATGGAGTATGAGGGTCAGGCTGTCTGTCATGAAGCAGACCATAAAGTTCGTCTTAAAGGCTTGCAGCCGGGATGCAAGTATTACTATAGGGTGTGTGCCCAAGAGATTCTGCACTATGGCGCCTACAACAAGATTTTTGGAGATGCTTCTGTCACCCCGTTTTTCTCCTTTATTTTGCCGGAAGAAAATCAATCGGATTTTACGGCACTTGTATTCAATGATTTGCACAGAAACTCGGAGACAATAAGGCTTATGTCGGAACTTGCAGACGATATTCCACACGATTTTGTTGTTTTCAATGGCGATTGCCTTCCCGATCCTGCTTCCAGAGAGGATGCTTTGCATATGTTGTATCGGCTTACTTCCGCTTTCCAAGCCGAGAGTGTTCCTGCGTTCTTTGTTCGTGGCAATCATGAAATCAGAGGTTTCTATTCGGCTGCTTTACCTTCTCTTTTTGACCAGCCGGGCGGTCACACCTACGGCGCTTTCTCGTGGGGGGATACTCGTTTCGTTATCATGGATTGTGGCGAGGATAAGCCGGATGAACATTGGGTGTATTATGGTCTTAATGACTTTAATGCATTTCGTCAGGCACAGGCAGATTTCCTTTCTGCAGAGTTGAGAAGCCGGAAATTCAAACATGCCAATCGTAGGGTGCTGATTCATCATGTCCCATTGTGGGGCAATTCGGACAAGTTCGTTCCGTGCGTAGATTTGTGGGCTCCAATTTTGGAGAAAGCAAAGTTTGATATTGCATTGAATGGTCATACGCACAGGTTTCGTTTTCATGAGGCTGGCAAGGTTTCTAATCCTTTTCCCGTTTGTGTGGGCGGAGGACCTGGAGAATCTGAAGCTACGATGATTGTATTGACCAAGAAAGGACAGAGTATGCATATCCGAGTTTTGGATACAGATGGGGCGGAGTTGAAGGCATTGGATATTTAGTGCCAGCTTATATAGTTAAAAGAGGCTGTTGAGGTGATACCTCTATAAGGGACTATCTGCTCATTCAGAAGTCTGAGCGAGGGGTATTAATATAATATATATAAGGTATATCTCCCTCTATTCTTCCTTTGTTGTCTTTTTTACACCCATTCTTTGCTATTTTCTTAAAATTTCTTTCATGTTTCTTTGCCAGTTTGTGGAAAAGTTCTACCTTTGCACTCGCAAAACGGGAACAACTCCTACAGACCGGCGGAGTTGGTTTTCCTACGCAATAAAGGAAAGAGTTCTTTGAAAGATTTTCGTAGACAGAAATTGTAGTACAAGCGCCATATTTATTATATGGTGGAATTCAAGATTATTGAACTTGTCGATTCCCTTTAGTCAGGTTGTCCAAACTAAATCAGATTATACTGAGTCTCTATACGGGACACGGTTAAGATATTTTACAATGAAGAGTTTGATCCTGGCTCAGGATGGACGCTAGCTACAGGCTTAACACATGCAAGTCGAGGGGCAGCATGAACATAGCTTGCTATGTTTGATGGCGACCGGCGCACGGGTGCGTAACACGTATCCAATCTGCCCGTTACTCGGGGATAGCCTTCTGAAAGGAAGATTAATACCCGATGGCATTCATTAGCGGCATCGCTT
>JAZRJU010000006.1:0-71277 GCA_045645965.1 Bacteroidaceae bacterium | reverse complement strand
GGATGTAAACCCTTGTCAACTATCTACACGAAATGACAAAAAATAAGCTCCGCAAATTCTCCACGTCAGAAATATGTATCAAAAATATGTGGAAATTTGGGAACCATCAAAAAGCAGCCTGAAAGTGTTAAATTTTAGAATACATTGATAATTAAAGGTTTATGTTTGGTTATTTCTGGTTGTTTTTGGTTGTTTAGGGCTTCTAAATACAACTACTGAAAGCACCAGTACTAATACTCTCAACACTATCGGGAAGAGTAATTGAGGTAAGGCCTGTGCAATGCGCAAAAGCGGAACCTTCAATACTCTTCACGCTATTGGGAATAGTAATTGAGGCAAGACCTGTACAATTAGAGAAAGCACTAAAACCTATACTAACTAGACCATCGGGAAGAGTGACTGAGGTCAAACCATAGCAATAAGCGAAAGCATAATCCCCTATGCTCGTCACACTGTAATCCAACCCTCTATAATAGACAGAACTAGGGATTGTTATTAATCCTTCATATTCTTTTGGTACTTTATTAACCTCTACAGTATGCTCTCTTGAAGATGTAATCGAATACGATATTCCGTCAACCTCAAAGTCCTGGGCGTTCATTGGAATGCTGCACAATAGCACCACTATTGTTGTCAGCCATGTTTTAATTGTTTTCATTATTCATGTATTTTATGTTATTAATTAGTTCTTTACACACACGCTCTATTACTGCACGTTCACAGAGTAATCGTTCAACAAGGCGTAAGGTATTATTTTCCTTGTCTATCAATTGGGTAATACGATAATGCAATTTGCAATCATTATTCTTGTCATAGATACGAATACCTTTTTCATCGGTTAAAATGAAACAGTCTTTAAGTCCTAAGTGATTTAATTTAGGCATAAGCACATAGAAATTTGGGGGGCGTTTCTTGATTCGCATATAAATCATAAATGGTTGCAAGATTTCTGATTCGCTAATCTCTCCTCCATTTTCGAGCGCGTACACAAATTCTGCATTCAATATAGCCATGACACATTTATGTTTCCTATACTGACAATAGTGTCACCATCTATTTGAAGTATAGTTTCATAGACCGACTTCTCGCCTTCTGACGCCCAGCCATCTCCTAACTGATATTCAAACGAACAACGACCTTTCACAAGGTAATTCCCTTCAAGATTACCATCATTAACAAATTCTGCCGTTAGCAATTTGAATTTTCTCACAGTAAGCAATTCTCTTCCCTTATAGAAGGACAGTCCTTCTCCAGAAGCGAGTCTCTTTCTCAGTGCCTTGGTTACTTCATCAATATCCGTCAACATAAAAATATCCATTCGCCTACCACTCTCCCTGTCTCGGCATTAAGGTTAATACTTGGCTTATGGACATAAAAAAGACGTGGGAGAAACTTCTGCCGCTTATCCCACCATATCAGGCCTTCGCATTGCCTTTCCATCGAGATAAGCAACTTAGCCAGCCCACGCCGTAGGGTATTATAGGATAAACATGTCCTGCAATCCAGATACGGATTGAGACATGACAGGTATAATACACCCAGCATGGACGCTTTGTTGCGGTATCTTCTGATGGATCAAGTTTGCGAAGTTTGATATGGTCGAAGATAACGTTTAGAAAACGTCCTTTCTGCTCCGAGCAAGGCAGATGGGAGAGACGAATCTCCACGTAGCGATGCAAACGGAAGCAATTTCCGATAAGATTTGACCCGCCCTTCCCCATTGGGACTGGCTAAGTCTCTGTGCAAATATACAACTTTTTACATTTTAGAGCAACAAATTTCTGTTCTTTAACGACCTCAGCAAAACATTTTGTTTATTTGTTCATTTAGATTTGGTACAACAAGACTCTTGCTCACTCATTTGCCTCAAACAGCCCGCAATCAATTATTGTCCGATTGCGGGCTGATTTTGTGCTGGTTCCCTACTTTACATGTGTGCGCATGGCGAGCATGATGGGTTCGCCTACGAGGGCGAGATGGGCAAGGAGGTAGTGGCGTGTATTGCCAAAGGCTATGGTATGGCCTGCCGTTTCGGCGGTGGTGAGAAGATGGGCACGAGTGGCAGAGTCCTCGAAATAAGTGGCAGAACCAGTTAGGAAGGCCGTGCCTGAAGGACTAAGGCCGAATACAAGCGGACCGGCATCAACGTCCAGGCCAAAGACAGGTGTCCACTCCTTGTACTCGCACAACCCAGGAATGAAGTTGTCACGCCATAAATGCTTTTTCAATAGTGTGTATTGCTCATTGGCAAATGTTGGGTCAATAAGGGTAAGGTAGTAGCAATTGAGTGCAGAATAAGAACCCTTAACCAGAGCATCTGTGTATTGTGTACCGTCTGCACCGAGGAAGGAAACCAGCAGTCTTGATTCCTCATCCAGCCATTCACGTTGTGCCATGGCAAGCCACTTGTCAACAGTGGAAGAGTATCGATTGTCAATCATCTGGCTATACTGCTTCAAAGCCACTATGGCTACGAGCATATCCGGAACATAGATTGATTCGCCTGGATAGGTCGGAAGATTAAGAGAGGAGGACGACAAAATTCTGCGGTTCATGGTATCGCAAAGTTTGGAAAGAACAGCATCGTACCGGTCATCACCTCCTACAGACTTGTAACCGCATATCATCCATGCAAGATGACTGATGTAGGAGATATGGCTTTTGCTGCCATGCAAAGTTTCCAAAGCATCTTCGCCCCAACGATTGGTATCGTAGGCTCGCAGTTCGGGCGACATAACGGTTTCAATAAGACGTTGGATATAGCATAGGTTATCCTGTGCTGTTTCCGGATACAGTCGGGAGATGTTTGCCAGTGCCGCAGAGAACATGGAACATGAATACAATGCCCATTCCCCTTGAAACTGTTCTCCGATGGAAGAAGGAAGATGATCCAGAACCTCACGTGGAGTAGCATTGACAAACTTATCCACAAGATAGTTGCGACGTTCAATGATATCCTGTTTCTCCGTTTCCATACTTCCATATCCAGAGGCAATATAAAGTACGGACATCGTCTTTAGCACAACAAATAGCACAACAAAAAGCAGACATCTCACTGTACTTGGATACGACGTTCTTCGAGATAAAAGACGGGAGCATTTGCTGAACAAACGAACGAACACAAAACAGGCAAGACCATACAAAGGCAAGGCAAGGCAGAACCATAGGGATTGGCACCAATTGTCGAAAACGCTATAGAGCAATACAGAAAATACTGCATAAAACATATATGGCAAAATCAATCCGTGAAAGGGCGTACGCAAGATTTTATTATGCCAAAAGATGGTGTATATAACAGTATATAGGCAAATGGATGGAATCACTCCTACCCCATTGTCCAGCATCCAAACATAAGGCAATAGGGAGAAAACAACAAGTTGTGCAAGAAGATTCTTGCACAACCTATACATAAAGACAAGGACACTATATTCCATTACGGACCTTATTACACCTTTTTTGCGTCTATAAAAACTCTGGCATCAAGACTTTTACTATGAGCTTGCGCTGAGGGCCTTTGCCTACAAGGGGAGCATGGGTGTCCTCGGGATAGACGATAAGGAACTCTCCGGGCTTTACCAAAGACCATGTAGGTTGGGAATAGGTGTAGAGGGCAAAGTCGTTCTCCTCGTCGAAGGGAGCCTCGCTCTCTCCTACCCCAGAGATGTGTTCGCAAGCGATGAGTTCTGCCTGGGTGAGGGGAACGTGGATGTCGATGTACTTGCGGTGAGCCTCCAGCTTAGCACTGGTGACAGGGATAAGTTCGGTGTCCACCACGTTGATGAACAGGTTGGAACCGTCCAGTTCTATACGGCCGGCAGGAACCTTGCTGAGGTCGTTGGCCTTGATGTAGTCAAACACTTGCTTAAAAAGCGGATGCAGAGCCTCGTAGCGGGCACTGTCCTGGAGATTGGATTGAATCATGGGGATAAATGGACCCGCCCTAACCCTCCCTATATGGAGGGGAACTGGGAAGGTTCTATGTAAAGAGGTTAAACATTAGTTGAGAGAGGGGAACTGAATTGTCGGAAGATTCGGAGTAATCGGAAGACTCAGAATTTCTCTGATTTCAACTTTCAGTCATCGTTAAACTTTAAACTTTCAACCTTTCATCTTCCTCTCGCTCATTTCTGCCGTGGCGGTGAAGAGGACATCGGCACTGGAGTTGAGGGCGGTTTCAAGAGAGTCCTGTACAACGCCAATGATGAAGCCTACTGCCACTACCTGCATGGAAATGTCATTGCTGATGCCGAATAGGGAGCATGCCATGGGGATAAGCAAAAGCGAACCACCTGCTACACCAGAAGCACCACAAGCGCCCAGTGTGGCAATGATGCTGAGCACGAGGGCACTAGCCAGCGACACCTCTATGCCAAGGGTGTGGCAGGTGGCCAGACTCATCACGGTGATGGTGATAGCGGCTCCGTTCATGTTGATGGTGCTGCCCAATGGGATGCTCACGGAATAGAACTCCTCGTCAAGTCCGAGGCGCTTGCACAGGGCCATATTAACAGGTATGTTGGCGGCAGAGGAACGGGTGAAGAAGGCGCTGACGGCACTCTCCCTGAGGCACTGGAACACCAGGGGATAGGGATTGCGACGGAGCATCACCGCCACGATGATGGGGTTGAGCACCAGGGCTACAGCAAGCATGCATCCTACAAGAAGAAGGAGCAGACGGCCATAGGTAGTGAAGATTTCCAATCCGCTTTCTGATACGGTGGTAAACACCAAACCCATAATGCCAAATGGTGCACATTGGATAACCCAACGCACAACCATAGATATGCATTCGGCCCACTCGTGCAGGATGTCGATAGAGCGTGGCGATGCCACCTTCTTCAGGGCAAGTCCTATGATGATGGCCCAAAGCAAAATGCTCAGGTAGTTGGCCTCTGCAATAGCACGAAGAGGGTTGCTCATAAGATTGGACGCTATGGTACTGAAGACATTGGAGAGTTCCTGGGGTGCCTGGTTTTCAGCGCCAGTCACACCAGAAAGAACCATATCTACAGGGAAATAACGACTTGCCAGCACGGCCAGCACGGCGGCAAACAAGGTGCTGAGCATGTAAAGCGAAACAACGTTGCGAAAACGTCCGCCAAGTCCATTGCCGGCCTTGGCAACAGACGACACCACAAGCACCGCCACAAGCACAGGGGCAATGGCCTTGAGTGCACCGACAAAAAGTACACCCAAAATGCCAATAACCTGAGCCTGGGGGAGGAACAGGGCCAGAAGTGTACCGCATACTATACCAATGAGTATGCGCGACATGAGGTTCAGCTTCTGCCATGCAGAAAGCAACAAAGAGACTGTTTTTTTCATCTATATCAATCTACGAAACGGTACTTCTGTTTGTCGCGTGGCTTGGCATCGGGAGTTTCGTCGGCATAACCGAAACCAACGCAAAGACTGAGCTGATAGCCCTCGGAGAAACCGAGTTTCTCTACGAGAGGTTTGCACAGGTCATTATCTGTAAGGAAACGCACAGGACTGCCCAGACATACGGAGCCCACGCCCATGCTCCATGCAGAAAGCATCATGTTCTGGGCAAGAAGACCGCAATCGTAGGCAGAGAAGTCGTAGGAAGGATCGCGTGCTATGAACACCATCACAGGTGCACCACGGAAACATTCCTTGGCCATACCTATCTGAGGATGTGCCTCGCCCATAGCCTTACTCATCTCGGCAAGTAGTTCGGGATTGTCAACAACGCGGATTTCCCACGATTGCTTGTTCTGGCCGTTAGGAGCATTGATACCGCAATCCAGTATCTGTGTCATCACCTCGCGAGCAACTGGCTCTGCCTTGTACTTGCGAATGCTGCGGCGAGCCATGATGGTTTCCACAACGTGGTTCTTCTCTTCCTGAGGAGTCATATTCTCTTTGTTTTCTGCTGGTGCACATGCCATGAGCATACTCATGAGAGCGGCACCGAAAAGGATATTTATCTTCATCATTAAGTATTTTAGAAGGACGCTGCGTGCAGCGTCCTTACATTTATAAATCACAAAACGTTAAACATTCAACGTTAAACGTTAAACGTTCTTCTCCGCTATGCGCTCGAGCGACTGGTACACCTGCATGAGACCACGGGGAACATGGAAGCAGCCCTTCCACTTGCCGCCCTTGAGGGTAAGCAACACTTCGCCCTGACGGTTGAGATAACCAAACCATTCGGGATGCTCAGGATCCATGAAGTGGCTCCATACATAGTCGTGGATGCGCTCGAACCATGCCAGACACTCTTGGCTGCCAGTGAGTTCATAACCCTTGATCATGGTGATGAGAGTCTCGATGTGTACCCACCACAACTTCTGGTCCCACTCCAATTGCTGGAGAGGACGACCCAGGCGGTCCATGAAGTAGAAGATACCGCCATACTTCTCGTCCCAACCATACTCTACCTCGGCAAGGGCAATCTTAACAGCCTTCTCGATGAGAGCCTGGTCGCCCAGACGCTTGCCAAGATCCATGATGAACCACATGGCCTCAATGGCATGACCGGGATTCAGCAGACGGCCGTCCATGCAGTCCACCATCTCGTTGTTGGTGCCAAGGTGCTCTACAATCAAACCAAGTTCGGGACGGTAGAAGACGTCCATCACCTCGTGCACACAGGTCTCGATGGTCTTGTCGAGGAAGTCCTTGTCGAGGAGAGACTCTATCTCCAATGCCACGTTGCAAAGAATCATGGGCAAGGCGAAACTCTTCAGCGAACGGGCACCGGGAGCAGCCTTTGACCAACGGCCCTTGGGGTTGTCCACCTTGGAAAGGACAATGTCGAAAGTCTTCTTGGCAATATCGGCATACTCCTGATTGCCAGTAGCGATGGACAATTGTCCGAAGGCTATTACGGCAAAGGTATATGAGAAGATATTATAAGGCTCTACCAAGGGATTTCCCTCGCGGTCGAGAGCGAAATACCAGTTGAGGTTGCCATCATGACCATACTTCTTCAGGAACTCAGCACCCTGGATGGCTGCATCCAACCACTCCTGGCGCTTCTCTACCTTATTATATAATGTGGACAGCATCCACACCTCGCGGCCCTGAAGCCAGATGAACTTGTCGGTATCGAAAACCTCGCCGTCGCGCTCCAGGCAAGTGAAATAGCCGCCAAACTCCTTATCTATGCTCTTCTCCATCCAGAAGGGCATCACTCTGTCCAGAAGCTCAGACTTGTACTGCTGGGCAAGTTGCTTGAAATCTATCATATCGTAATACTATTGTTTTTAAGTTGGTAGTGCCTATAGCCAATCCATAGGCACTACCGAATATTAATCTTTATTTACTGCTCTTCACATAGGAACCCAATGAGAGAATCCATGCCACCACCACGCTCACTACGATACCCGTGGCACCGAACAGGAAGAGGTTGGCATCGGTGCATTCGCTCATCCAGAATACCACCGCCTCGCCGGCAACGAAACCAATGAGTGCAGCATAGCCCTTGACACGTTTCATGAACACCGCCATGAAGAAGAGTCCGCCCAAACCGCTGGTGAGCAGGCCCAAGGCGCTATTGAAGAAATCGAGGAAGGACTGGACATTCCATGTTGCCATGAAGAGTGCCAGAACCAAACCTATCAAACCGCTGAGCATGGAACTCCAACGTGCCACACCCAACAACTGATGGTCGGTGGTGCTGGGACGGAAGCGTTTCCAGAAGTCGATGGAGAAGGCCGTAGACACACTGTTGATATTGCTGGAAATAGTACTCATGGTGGCGGCAAAGATAGCCGCAATGAGTGCACCGGCAACACCGGCAGGCATCTGGCTCATCATGAAGAAGGGGAAGATGGCATCCGACTGACCCATGGTTACATCCAACTCGGTGGGGTGCGTCTTATAGAACGTATAGAGACCCGTACCTATCATATAGAATGCCACGGACACGAACACGCTCATAAGACCGTTCACCAGGATACCACGACCGGCAGACTTCTCGTCGGGAGTGGTCATGAAACGCTGGATAACCGTCTGGTCGGAGGTATAGGAGATGAGGTTGTTGGCCAAGCCGCCAATGATGATAACCCACCATGTGGCTTGCGACCATGAGTTGCTCCAGTCGAAGAGGCGCAGCTTATCGTTCTCCAGTGCGATGTCTATGCATCCCATCACACCGCCTTCGGTGTTCACCGCCAGATAAATTACGGCAAAGATGGCACCGCCAACCAGGATAAGGCCCTGCACCACATCGCCCCAGATGACGGCTTCCACACCGCCCATGGTGCAATAGATGATGGTGATAAGACCCATGAGCACAATGCACAGGTAGATGTCAATGCCAGTTACAGCCGTCAGAGCCAAAGAGGGCAGATAAAGCACCATGGCCATGCGCACTATCATGAACACACAGAAGAGGAACGATGCCAGCAGGCGTGTTGCCAGGTTGAAGCGCTGCTCCAACACCTCGTAGGCACTGGTTACGTTCAGTTTGCGGAAATAGGGCAGATAGTACTTTATCACAGGGAAACTGATAAGCAGAATCATCCACAACATGGGATAGTACGTCCAGTCGGTAGTATATGCCTTGGCTGGAATGGTCATGTAAGTGATGGCAGAAAGCATGGTGGCATAGATGCTGATACCAGCAGCCCACCATGGAATGCGGCCGCCTCCCTTGAAGAAGTCGTCTGCACCGCTTTCCTTGCGCATGAAGTAGAAACCCATACCGAGCATAGCCAAGAGGTAGAAGGCAAGCACTGTCCAGTTGAGCCAGCCGAAGTTCTTCTCGTTGGTCACCTCCACATGTGTCACATCGGCACTGCGCACACCAGGCATCAGTTCACCACCGCTATAACTCCAACCGGTTCCTCCCACCTCGGGAGTGAGGCATGCACCGGCTCTTGCCAGCAGGCTGTCACCGGGGAGCAGGCCCCATGCATCGGTAATGGTGTGATAGGTGAGCACATCCTTGCGGAAACGGTACCATTCGGGTTCGTGGCGCAGATAGAGGCTGTCCTGACGGCCCTGTATGGCGCTGAGGAATATCTCAAAATCAACACCTCCGAAGAAAGCCACATGACTGTATCCAATAGACGTGCTGGTACTTCCCACAATGGCCTGGCGACAAAGTTCGCGACCTCCATCCTGGGTGTTGTCAACCCACACAGAAGCAGGAGAAGTGCGTTTCCACAGGGAAGCGTCTGCCCCACCCTTCTTCAGTTCTGCTATGGACATATACACACCATCGGTGTGCACTGCTGGTGCAAGACCTAAAGAATCATTCTTTGACTGATAGCCGCCAAATACGAACAGGCAATTGCCCTTGGCAGTACCCTGTACCGCAACGCAGGGCTGCAGACGGCACTCGTCGGGCAAGGTGGCAGCCAATGTCCATTCCTTGGCATCACCGGGCCAAGGAAGAGAGTATACTTCCTTGTTGGGCACACCCTGGCACTGACCGCCTGCCACCCACAACATACCGTCGTGATAGGTAGCGGCAAAGTTGTCCAAGCCCTTTGGCAGAGGTGCTATCTCGGCATAGTTCCTGTCGCTGGCGCTATAGAAACCGCACTTGTCGAACGAGGTGATACCATCCGTTCCGCCCAATATGGCAACACCACCGGGCACTGGCACACTGGCGCCATAAGCAATGGGATAGTATTTCTTCTCTCCGCCATCGGCACAAGGCACATCGGGAAAGTTGCATCCGCCCCAAGTCCATAACTGCCCCTTTATCCAACCAGCATAATGCCCGGAGACGGCATCTCGCATGGGAGGAGTGGCAGAGACAGAAACACGGTTCTGTCCCAAGCATAGCAAGGGACAGAGCACAAATAATAAGAACAGTAACTTCTTCATCTTATTGGGAACAAATGCTTAGAACTTGTTGCAACGCTCGAAGAAGTTGATTGCCTCCAGTTCGGCACGCATAGCATTCTCCTCCTCCTGGGTGAGGTTCTGGAACGGTGTGCGGTTGGGACCGAGGTCAAGGCCAATGAGCTTCATGATACGCTTGCCACCCACGATGTTGCCACGGAAATGGCAAATTACGTTGATAACCTCCTGAGAGAAGTTCTGCAACTCGCGTGCCTTCTCCAGATTGCCCTCGTTCCATGCATCAATGATGCCCACGAGGTTCACACCGTTGTAGTTGGTGGTACCGCCAATACCGCCCTGTGCACCGCCCATGGCCAGTGAGGGCAGGATGGTTTCGTCCTGACCGTGAAGCATGTCGAACTTGCCACCAGCATACAGTCGGCACTGGTTGTATTCGTAGATGCTCTCGTAGGTGTACTTGATACCGGCAAAGTTGGGAATGCGGCCATCAACAGCCTCGAGCAACTTCACCATGGGCAGGAATGCACCATTGAAGGCTGGGATGTGGTAGTAGTAGAAAGGTAACTCGGGAGCACCGGCAGCAATCTCCTCGCAATACTTTACGAGTTCCTCGATACGTCCAATCTTGGGGAATGGAGGTGCCATGGCACCGATGCCCCATGCACCTATCTTCTGAGCGTGCTCTGCCAGCATGCGAGAGTTGCGCACGCAGCAAGAACCAACATGTACTATCACCTTGAACTCGCCAGGCAATGCCTTGGCGGCCTCTACCCAAGCCTCTGCCAGGCGCATGCGCTCTTCCTCGGTGAGCATGTAGCCCTCACCGCTGCTTCCGTTTATAAATACACCCTTCATGCCGTTCTTCTGCAACATGGCGGCATATGCGGGAATGGGTTCCAAGTTCACATCGCCATTTGCATAGAAAGGGGTGAATGGCGCATCAATAAGTCCGATAATCTTTTCCATAATATTTGTTTGTTATTTGTTGTTTAATTTAGGGGAGAGGACGGGAGAGGATGGAAGAGGATATGAGAGGATGGGAGAGGATTTCCTCTTGTATCCTCTTGCGTCCTCTTGCTTCCTCTTGTGTCCTCTTGCTTCCTATAACTCTATCTCGTATGTCTCTCCCACCTTTGTCTTGCTGATGATGATGGTGTTCTGGTCCTTTGCCTTGGCCTTCACCTTCTTGCCGGCAGAGTTGCGCACGGTCTTGGTTGCGATGCCAGGATACTTGATATAGAGGGGCTGGCCAGCATGGCTCTCGACCTTTACCTTGGTAAGCTTGCCGTTCTTCCAATCCTGGTCGACGGTGAAGTTGCCCACGGCCTTCAAACCATGAACATGACCTTTTGCCTCCCATGTTGAGGGCATTGCAGGAAGGAGTTGCAAGGTGTCGGTGTGACTCTGCAAAAGCATCTCAGCAATACCAGCACAGCAACCAAAGTTACCATCAATCTGGAAGGGTGCATGTGCATCGTAGAGGTTGTAGTAAACACCACCGGCATACTGATTCAAACCATAATCGGTAGAATGGCGCAAAGCATTCTTCAAAATCAGGTGAGCATGATCACCATCCAAAGCACGTGCCCAGAGATTTACCTTCCAACCCATTGACCAACCAGTAGCAGCATCACCACGTAGTTTCAGAGAGTTAACGGCAGGCTGGAAGTAAGGACTTGTGGGTGCTATCTGTGTCAGAGGATAAAGTGCCATCAGATGGCTCATGTGACGATGGTCGGGGTCATCGCTCACATGGTAAGGGCTATACTTCCATTCGCGCAGAATTATATCGCCCTTGTTAATGCCATTGCGACCATCCACCCATGCACGATGCTTGTCGGTACGAGCGTCGTACACCTCAGTGTGCAAACCTCTGTCTGTCTTCTCCAGATAGTTCTTCAACTTGGCGATGTCCTCCTTGGAAAGACCGGTTACCTTATTACCCAACACGCTCTGGGCCTCGTCTACACAAAGCAACAGGTTGTAAATCAACTGCTGTGCATGAGCAGTACCGTCTTCCTTGGGATGTGAATTCTGCTCAGCGCTATATTCATCAGGAGCCTCGTATGTGCCATCCTGAGCCACCTTCATGCGCTCGAACCAGAACTCGGCACAAGACCACATAGCAGGGAAGGCTTTGGCAAGGAAATCCTTATCAAGAGTGTAGCGATAGTGCTGCCACAAGTGTGTGCAATACCACGCATTGGCAACGAAGTAGTTGGTACCCCATATGCTCATACCACCGAACAGGCTGCTCTCGGTGAAGACGGTCCAACCTTTCTCCACACCAGCATACTTCTTGGCTGCCTTCTGCCAGTTCTCGTCGCCGGCATTCTGGATGATGTAGTCAAGCAGAGGCATGTGCAGGTCGCTCAGGTTGGTAGGCTCAGTTGGCCAGTAGTTCATCTGTATGTTGATATTGGTGTGTATGTCTGAGTTCCAAGGAGCATTGCTCATGTTGTTCCAGATACCCTGCAGATTGTTGGGAGCCATGAGTTCGCGGTTGCTGGAGATTGCCAGGTAGCGGCCATAGTGGAAGTACAGCTGCTCCAGGAAACGAGCCTCGGGATTGTCCAAATCCTTCAGTGTGCTGTAGTAGTCAATCAGTTCGTTGGTGGGACGGCTGCTCTTGGCGTTCAAGTCGAGAGAAACACGGCCGGTGTAGGACTTGAAGTTGGCTATATGGTCTGCCATTATATGTGGGAAGCCCTTCTTGCATGCAGCATCCACACGTGCCATCATCTCCTTGCCCAAGTCCTGCATGGATATGCCAGACACACGGCTCTTGGTATTGGGGGCAAAGTCGGTGCCAGCAGCCATATACATCACCACCTCTCTTGCACCAGACACCTCAATACCCTTCTCTGTAGCACGAACCTGTCCGCCACCAACGGGAACAACACGCATGGTTGTCTGATAGGCTACGGTTTCCAGTTGTCCGTTAAAGTTGGCATAGGGCAGACTTGCTGCATCAGTGGCATAGGTCACGGGACTTGCATTGATGTCCTTGCCGGGCACATAGGAGAACAACAGGTGCAATGTCTTTTGGCCAGCAGATGTGTATCTCACCGCCATAACCTTGTCTGGATTGCTCACCAGATATGTGCGCTCATAAGTGGTGTGATGCCTGCCGCTGGTAAACTTTACGCTACCAACACCCTCAATAAGGTCAAGACTGCGCACATAGTCCTGCACCTCACCGTCCTTGCCTGGCTGGAACACGCCACTCAAGTCTTCCACGAAGATGCTGCCGAAGTTCTTGTACTGGCCATAGCCACCGCCATAGCCCTGCATGTCGCTGGTCTTGCCCGTCCATAGGGTTTTCTCGTTGAACTGGATCTCGTCCTTGTGGACACCGCCAAACAGGCTTCCGCCCAACTGACCGTTGCCAATAGGCAGCGAGTACTCCATCCACACGTTCTTCACACCCGTTGCCGTGGAAGGCACGTCGTACCACATGGTCATGGGGTTCTTGGGGGTGAAATCACCGGCACTTACTGCCATGGAAGCCATCAGAGCCATGCCCAAGGCATAATGCTTGAGGCCGTTTTTAAGAAAAAATCTCTTCATTTTGGATTTTGTTTATTTAGGTTATTGTTTTTGACTGCGTTCATGCATGCGCGCATAATGCGCAAATGCTCATGTAAAGTTATGAAAATATACCCTCACACGCAATGCACGTCAGAAAAAGCAACTACAAGACAATAAAAAATCTGGAAAAGGTTTGGAACTTTCACAAAAAAAGCATACCTTTGCACCCGATTTCGCTGCTATAGCTCAGTGGTAGAGCGCATCCTTGGTAAGGATGAGGTCCCGAGTTCAACTCTCGGTAGCAGCTCAGAAACAACGGCGGAGATAACTTCATACAGGTTATCTCCGCTTTCTTTTTATCCAAACAAGTCAATCAGGAATACTACATCGTGTGCTCCCAGAGTATCTTGATGCCGATGGCAATGAGCACAAGGCCGCCGACGAGCTCTGCCTTGGATTTGAAACGTTCTCCAACCTTCTTGCCCAAGAGCACACCAGCGATAGAAAACATCATTGTGGTGATACCTATTATAATAATAGGCATCCATACCGACATTTCAAGGAAGGCAAAGGAAACACCCACGGCAAGGGCATCTATGCTGGTGGCAACGGCAAGAGTGAGCATGTGCCAGAATCCCCAGCCGCCAGACACTTCGTCATCGTCCTTGGAAAATGACTCCTTTACCATATTGGCACCTATCAAGGTGAGCAGCAGCCATGCCACCCAATGGTCCCATTGGCCTATAAATGCGGCAAAGCCAAGACCAAGAAAATAACCTATACATGGCATCAATGCCTGGAAACCGCCAAACCACAATCCTGCCAAAAGGGCATGCCTCCACCCTACCCTACGAGCAGATATTCCCTTGGCTATGGACACGGCAAAGGCATCCATACTGACGCCAACGGCAATCAAAAGTACTTCTATTATTCCCATTACGCTTGCAAAGATAGGTATTTTTCATTGCATTACCACGGGACGGGGCAATGTATTATCTGTGTCAAGAGTAAGATTATCTGGAAATATCCTATGATTTATTTCGGATTCTCAAGAAATATGTACGAGCAGCAAGCGTTAACTACTAAGAATTCACTGCTTATTACTAATAACAAACGTTAAAAAACAGCGTTATTCTCTGGGGCTTTCCATATTTTTCTCGCCCGAAAAACAGGAAGTGCCTAAATTTGCGGTATCAAAACCAATGAAGGATATGAAGAAGAGAAATGACCTGCGCCCACTGACCAAAGCCGAAATGGAGGTGATGAACGTACTATGGGATGCCACGGAGGCGCTTACGATACACGAGATTATAGAGCGCTATCCTGAGCCTCGTCCTGCATACACCACCATTGCCACCTTCCTGAAAATCATAGAAGCCAAAGGCTATGTGGAGCACTTCAAAAAGGAAGGAAGCAAACGTTGCTTCGTCTTTTCTCCTGTTTTCACACGCGAGAAATATATAATCAATGTAATGGATGACGTAAAGGACTCGCTCTTCGGGAATTCCACCAAGAAACTTTTCTCTTTCCTTATTCGTACGGAGGACATTACGGATGAAGAACTAATGGAAATCATGCAAATGGTGAGAATGAATCCAACTGATAGCATGGACACACAATCCCTTGCTCCGGTAAACGACATTCATCACAACGGGCAATGAAATACAACATGTTGGCTTATGATATACTTCCTACTGAAATCTGCTATACTGATATCTGTGCTCTATGGGTGCTTCTTCGTGCTCTTGAGCCGTGAGACGTTCCACAGATTCAACCGTGGCATGCTGCTTGTCATACTCGTATCATCATTGTTCTTGCCAGCTTGCCAGATGAGGATGAACAAATCGCTCTTCATGCCAGAGTGGGCATATCGTCCTGCCGAGATACTTTCCGCAGATAGTTGGGAGAATATTCCTGAGACATACTCACAAGCCAGCAATGACACGGAGAAAGTACACCATCCCTCTGCTACACGGATAACAAAAGGGGACATCCCCTCTTCCCATGCCACATTTCCGTGGCACATAATTCCTTATTGTATCTATTTACTTGGTGTTGCATGGCATGTACTCTCCATTCTCAGACAGATACTGGCTTTCCGGCACGACGTGCAGCACGGCATAAGGACAAAGGACAAGTATGATAACACCATAATCATACGCGGAGGCAACTTCGCACCATATAGTTTCTTTCGCTACATTGTGATTAGCGCCAAGGATTACGAAGACTCCCGCCACGCCATCCTCACGCACGAACAGGCACACATCCGCCTGGGGCATTCCTGGGACATACTTCTGCTGGAGACCGTATGCACCATACAATGGTTCAACCCACTAGTATGGATGCTGGCACGCGACCTCAGAGCTGTGCACGAGTATGAGGCAGACAAGGCGGTACTGGATTTAGGCATCGATGCAACGAGATACCAACAATTATTGGTGATAAAGGCATTTGGAACACGTCTGCAGAGTGTGACAAACAGCCTGAGTCACGGTTCACTAAAAGACAGAATCATTATGATGAAAAAGACAAAATCATCAGGCCTGCTCATGCTCAAGGGCCTGTTCCTCCCGCTATTCATGGGTATAGCCGTTGTTGCATTTGCCAAACCAAAGACGGAAGATTACACCATACAAAGCAATGGCGATACTGTTCAAGGCATATCTGGTAAAGGCAATGCGGTTAGAGTCAAGTTTGAAGAAGAGAAAAACACTGCTAATCACAAGCTTGAGGAGCGCATGGTTGAAGCAGTATTTCTATCCGATGAACAGAAGAAACACCCTATCATAAAAAAACGAGGAGATTTTTTCAGGGTATCATGGACAAAAGGAGCATGGATAGAACTTTGGGGAAAATCGTTTGTCGAAAACAGACCAAATGCACAATACCCTTTTGCAATTCCTGCCAAGAAAACAAAGATGCTTCTTGACGGAGTGGAGTTTGACCTCCATCATGTACCCGATCTTCCAGCCTCAGCCCTTAAGAAAATAGAACATAGTAAAGAGGGAGAAATAGATGTGATAAACCTCATCACCAAACCCGTTGAGATACCTGCCAGTATCAAGGGAAACATCAACCCTCAGCTGACCATACTCCTTACTGGCACACCTCCCAAAGACGCCTCGTTCCGCGTCAGCATCTTTCAAAGCCAAGGCATAAAGGAGACCTTCGACCACAAGCAATACGAGTATATTTCATGGACTCAGAAATCCTATAACATCAAGAACCTGTTGAAGGACATTTCCTACAGGAAGGACCACCATATACGCATCAACGTTTGCCATGGTGCCCCCCAAGAGCACATAAAGCGCCTCACCGCCATGCTCAAGGAATGTGGCCTCACAAACTATGATTTTGTGTACGAGAAATAAGGTGTTCACTATACCAAAATAGAAACTCTCGTGCATGCCCTGTAGCGATTGCTTTTTGTTGTCGTATCAACAAAGCCCTGTTGTCGTATCAACAAAGTTCTGTTGATACGACAACAAAAGTTTACCGTTACTATGGCCATCTTATATTAACCTCAGCAGAAACCTCTATGCCTCATTATCTGAAAGGCTATGATGACAAAGATGATTATAAAGAATTCAATTGTCTTATTCCTGTAAGAGAATTGTCAATGATTAGCCCCCAGATGTTTAATTACAGTACCAACTCAATGTCAATATACTGACACTGGAATTTCAGTGCATTGGTACTGGAGTTTCAATATACTAAAACTACGATGAAACTGAGGTGTTCTGAAATTAGAGGTTCTTCTTCAACTAAATTGAGTAATAACTTTGATTAGTCTTTCAAAGCTTTCCTTATCTCATTCTTATAATCTTGGGCAACATGTTCACCAAACCCCATGCTACGATAAACACAAATTCCATTCCTGTCATATATAAAACTCTGCGGTATACCACTATGCTCCTCTATACAAGGCAATCTGTCCCAATACTCCTTGTCCATTCGCAGATGATATCCCTTCATGCCTGATATTTTCTTTTTCCACAACTCTTCAGGGCTGGTTGTGTTGGTAAGATATACAAATACCACGTCTTCATCCTTAAGTTCCTCCTTGACAGGTCCCATCGCATTGATTAGATGTACACATGGGCCACACCATGTTGCCCATAGGTCAATAAAGACAACCTTGCCAGGGAACCTCTCTACAATACTTTCAAAGAGCTTGTCCGGTGTCACATCTGGCATAGGAATAACACTTGCCTTGTTTTCCACAACCGCAGATTTGATAAGGCTTATGTCCTGAATGTCGTTGGAGAAATCAAACGATGTTGCCGTTTCAGGCAACGGTTCAAAGCAGAGTACCAAGGAATCCACCTGACTGGTACGCATATATATCTTTCCGTCTACAAAAGGCTCCTCCATTGGAACTAACCATTCTTCCGTACCATTTTGTGTCTGAACAGGCAGTTTCCTGTCTTCCGTGTAAATGATTCCATCACCATCAGTACTTATACGCCTACCGCACCTAAACGCATATTGTTTACCCTCAGACCTAAGCCACACCTTGGCTAATCCCCAAGGTTGATAAGAGCTAATGATACGCAAATGTACCACTGTTGCCGTATCAGTCAAATCCACTCTGGTCACTTCCAACTGAGAATATTCATCCTTTTGGGGGTAATCAGGATTCAAGATTGTACGATTCTCTTTGGGAGCACATGCCACAAGGATAAGCAAGGGCAAGAAACAAAAAATAATTAGAATACGTTTCATGTTTTTCCTTATAAGTTTTTATTAATAACGAAAGCCTATTAAAGGACGCTTGGTTTCATGGCGCAAAAATACAGACTTTTTACATGGCCGACTAAAAAGTATCCTTGCAATGTTCTTGCTATCAACTCATGGCATGCTTGCAACAACCTTGCAATAGCTCTAAATCGTTATTATACATGAAATAAGGATTACCTCCACCCACGAAAGCAATCCTTATTACATATTACTGATTTTAAAGAGACAGAACGAACTCATCCCATTCCTTGGCTCCACCATCCGCCCCCAGGACCTTCTTATGCAAACGGCTACGTATGGAAGAGACACTATCCGGAGCACGGTTTACCACCATTGCAATGTCCCGATTAGAAACACGCAGCTTTATGAGCATACAGACTTGAAACTCCACTTCCGAAAAACGATGAAGCGAACGTAATTTACGAGAGAAACCTGTGTAGACGGCATTCAACTGACTTTCCATTTCACTCCAATCCTCTGCACTCAGGTTATCCCCTGCCTCTAAACGCGGACGTATGGCATTATAATAGTCAGACATGAAAAAGTTATCCGACACATGTTTCATCGCGTCGGTCACAGGTGCAGGACGAGATTCCAATTCTTCCAAGATAGCAGAGAGACTCTGCTCAACCAGACGCTTGCGGTATGCTATATTCAAGGCTATAGCAATAATGAGCAGAACTACAAGGACCAATATTATAAAAACGTAGTGGTATGTACTTATAATATCCTTCAGCTTACGCTCTCCCGTAGATAGTACAAAATGCTTTACCGGAGTATCTCCGTCATTCGGATATTTTCTGACAAGTTCACGTATCTCTTCCTTGCGCTCCTCCGTCATTGTATTGGAACGCGCCATGGTTTCTTTGTACCCCTGAAATTCGAGAATATAGGTGGAGTCGTTAATCACTTGAAACGGCATCACACGTCCGTTCTCTATGTATACCGAATCATCCAGATGATACCGTCCCATCTCATGTGCGATAATCATCATATCTTCACCAACTGCATGAAGCTGCACCGAGTAATATGTACTATCGGCATCATATATTTTGCATCTGGTATATTGGGCATATATGGACTCACGCCCTTCAGGGTCAAGTTCGCTTTTCAGCATCCATACACCCACAATGGAGAAGTCCTCGCTTTCATTTGAGGCATAAGAAGAAAAAGGGTTCAAACCAAGAAGGAGTATTGCTATAAGTCTGCCTAGCATCATCATATTATCTCACATGAGGTATCAAAGTTCATACGCAAATCTGCTTTCATCCTTACCCTTCCAACAACTCCTTCATAAATTGTGCCACGCCTTTGGAAGCACCCATCTGCAGGTGGCGGAAGGTGCTGGAGGAATTCCATTGCACGGGTTTGGGGTCGATAAGCCAGATAGGCGTACCGTGGGGCACACAACGGGTAAGACCAGCGGCAGGATAGACATTGAGACTTGTACCAATGACCACCAGTACATCGGCTTGCATGCAAAGTTCTGCCGCCACTTCTATGTTGGGAACTTCTTCGCCAAACCATACGATGTAGGGGCGCAGAGGACTTCCGTCGGGAGCCTCATCGCCATACTGCACATCGGCATTGTCGGGGGTGAGGGTGATGATTTGCGAGGGAGCGTTGGGCGCCTCGCTACTGGTCACCTTCATCAGCTCGCCATGCAGGTGGATCACATTGGTGCTACCAGCACGCTCGTGCAGGTCGTCCACATTCTGTGTGATAATCTGCACATCGTGGAAACGCTCCAACTCTGCCAGTAACTTATGTCCAAGGCATGGTTGTGCATCAAGCATCTGCTGGCGGCGCAGGTTGTAGAACTCAGTAACAAGTTCCGGATCCCTTGCCCACCCCTCGGGCGTGGCAACATCTTCCACTTTGTACTGTTCCCAAAGACCTCCACTATCTCGGAAGGTGCTGATACCGCTCTCGGCACTCATGCCGGCACCGGTGAGGACGATGATGCGGACCCTCCCCCTTACCCCTCCACAAGGGAGGGGAGTAGATACTATATCATTCATAACATTGTAATTCTCCTGATATTTTATCTATTACATTATCTATATCATGCAACACCTCTTCGTTGGTAAAACGAATGACGTTGTAATCTCAGTAGTATCCACTCCCCTCCCCTGTGGAGGGGCTGGGGGTGGGTCCTTTCTTCTACTTCATCGCAATAGGATCCTTATACATCTTCTGCATCTGTTCAAGTTTCTTGTGCATCTGCTTGCGAACCTTGGCATAGGCAGGGTCGTCGTAGACGTTCTTCATCTCTGTGGGGTCTTCCTGAAGGTCGTAGAGTTCCCAGGTGTCTATGTCGTTGTAGAAGTGTATCAACTTGTAGCGCTCGGTACGAACACCATAATGACGCTTCACGGCATGCTCAGCGGGATACTCGTGGAAGTGGTAATAGATGGCATCGCGCCACTTGCCTATGGTCTTCTCACACTTGAGCAGGGGAACGAGGCTCTTGCCCTGAATGTCGGCAGGAACCTTAACACCAGCCATCTCCAGGAATGTGGGTGCATAGTCGATATTCTGAACCATATCTGTAATCTCACCACGACGATTGTAGCCATCAGGCAGACGCATCAACAAGGGGGTAGAAAGACTCTCCTCGTACATGAAACGCTTGTCGAACCAACCATGCTCGCCCATATAGAAACCCTGATCAGAGGTATATACAACAAGCGTATTCTCCAACATACCATTTTCACGGAGGTATTCCATCAGACGACCCACATTGTCATCCAGAGTACGTGTTACCTTGGCATAGTCGCGCATGTAGCGCTGGTACTTCCACTCCACAAGGTCCTTGCCCTGGAGGTTCTGGCGCTTGAAGTCGCAAGAGAGGCTGTCGTAGAAGGTCCAGTACTGCTTTTTCAGTTCGGGTTCAAGGCGCTCCACATAGTTTACGTAAGCACCCGACAGACGGCTCTGGTCGCCAGGCAGATAAGCCTTGGTGTCATAGGCAAGGTCCATATCGTGGTTGGAGGCAATTGCCATTTCCTGTTGCTGGGCAGCAACACGACCCTCGTAGGTATCCCAGAAGTTGGCAGGCTTCTTGAAGGTCTGGTCCTCATACTCGCGCAGATACTTGATTTCGGGCAACCAGTTGCGGTGGCATGCCTTGTGGTGCACAAAGAGGATGAAGGGGCGTTCCTTGTCGCGCCGCTCCATCCAATTGATGGCCTTGTCGGTGATTACGTTGGTGCAATAGCCCTGCTCCACTGACTTGCTTCCGTCCTGATGATGGAAGACGGGGTTGTAGTACTCGCCCTGACCAATGAGGATATCCCAATGGTCGAAACCTGTAGGTTCGCTCACCAAGTGCCACTTGCCGATGAGGGCTGTCTGGTAGCCAGAAGCCTGCAGGAGTTTAGGCATTGTCTGCTGGGAGCCGTCAAAGATACCATGCTCGTTGTTGGTAAAGCCATTGATGTGGCTATGCTTACCTGTGAGCATGCAAGCACGGCTGGGACCTGAAAGGCTGTTAGCCACAAAGCTGTTGCGGAACAGGACACCCTCCTTGGCAATCTGGTCAAGGTTGGGAGTCGGAATGTGACTATTGCCGTAAGCACTAAGTGCCTGAGCCGTGTGGTCGTCCGTCATGATATAGACGATGTTTGGGCGCTGGCTCTGTGCCTGAGCCGAAAGGGCCGCCATAGCAGCCATGGAAAGAACTGATAGTTGTTTCATGTTTTCCTTTTATATTTTTTCTGTATTATCCTCTTGTTTCCTCTTGCTTCCTCTAATTTCCTCTTATAAGGCAAGGAGCACAGGCCGCTACTTCTTTACAACCACCTTGCCCTCGGTGATGTTGACACCCGTCTGCATGTTCTGCACACGACGGCCAGAGAGGTCGAAGACAGGAGAGTTTTCCGTTTTCACTTTTCCGTTTTCCGTTTCAGTAATGCCTGTTTCATCGCCCTGACGGGTGAGGACGTACACCTTTGTCTGGTATGCCTTCAGCGAACCAGCCTTGAGAGTACCGGAAACAACCTCTGTGCTGCCCTCCCACACGTTCTTGGCGGTGTAGGCGGCATCGCCATCCATATAGAGGTCGGCAAGGTTAAGGGCAGGAACACTCTGGGCAGAAGAACTACGGTTGAACACCGCCACGGCCATACGTCCGCCAGAGAGGTCCTTCACGTAGATGTCGTAACCCGAAGCCACATTGTCACGGGTACCCGTAGAAAGTGCCTCCATATACTCTGCCTGCTGGCCAAGCGAATCCTGGTTGACAGCAATGATGTCGGGGTTGGTCATTATGCTCAGGTCGGTCTTTGTGATAAGGGGATTGGGCAGAGTGCCGGCACTGGTATTGCCATCCGCCACGGGAGTGTCGCGGAAGTCGCATGTCAGTGCCAAGGGACTTGACAACATGCACCAAAGGCTCATCTGCGAACGGTATTGCTCGTCGGTAAGGCTGGGGATGACGCCACCGTTGGCATTGTGCGTGGGAGTCATGTTGCTGGGATTGCCTCGGCCATGCAAACCAATAACCATCATGTCCATATCGTTGAAGCGGTTCACACCGCCATACATCCACAGGTCGCGCACCTGGTCAAGACCAGTGAGCACACCGGGCAGAAGACCCTCGCCCACCCAGCACTCGCGCTGGTCGTAGGTGGCACGCCAACTGCTGCCGCCTGCCTCGGCACCCCAAAGCCAGGGCTGGTTGGTGCCCCATTCGCAGATGTTGAAGACGAAGGGACGGCGACCTTCTGCCTGGCGGCGGGCATTGACATCGGCTATCACCTTGCCCATCATCTTGTAACTGGCATAGGCGGCATCCTCGTTGTTGCAGAAGTCGTACTTGAGCATATCCACGCCCCAACTGTCCCACATCTCCATGTGAGGACGCTCGTAGCCATAGGAACCTGGCTGGATGCGTGCGCAGGTCATGGTGCCGGCATCGGAATATATGCCCACAATCATGCGCTCGTCCACTGACTTCACGTCCTGGATGAAACCTGTGATGCCGCCGGGGAATTTCTGTGGGTTATATGTCAGCTTGGACTTGTCCATCTGTGTGGTGGCCCAACCGTCGTCGATGACGATGGTGTTGTATCCGGCATCTATCAGGCCCTTGGACTTCATGCCACGGAGCACGCCCATCAGTTTGTCGTGCGAGATGTTGCAATCAAACCAGTTCCAGGTGAGCCAAGACATCATGGGAGTGGGCGATTGCAGGTGGGTGCTAACGGTAAGGCTTACCTTTGTCTCCGTAATATCGCCCTCGGCATCCTGAATCTTCACGGAATAGGTGTACTCGCCCTCCTCCATGGGTGCACGTCCGTAGACGTATTTATATGCATTGCCCTTGGCAAGGCGGTCTTCCTTCAAGGCCAGGGTGGTGATGGTGCCAAAGTCCACATCAATGATGCTCTCGCCGGCATTGGGCACGAGTTTGTGCATATACTCGGCACCGGGCAGGGCAAACATGGTGGTGGCGCATGCCATGGTGCCCAACGAGGGGTCTACGATGCTCCACACACTGTTCACATCGCTTGCCGTCCACAGGTTCAGCACACAGTTGTCCTCAATGCCACCTGTGAAGTTCCATGCCGGAGAATTACCATCGGGGCGTGCCACACTGCCGGGCACCACGGTAACGCTCTCGCCGTCGTTGCCAAGGACTATCTTCCATGTGTTGGCGCCAGACTTGTCGGCAGTAAACTTAACGTTGCTCTGCGATGTCTGCTTCACCACGGCGCCGTTGGAGGCCTGGGTGTAGTAGACATAACTCTGCGAAGCCTTGTCATAGATATAGTACAGACCAACATTCTCTGTGTCTTCAAGGAAGAGGAAACGGTCGGCCTCGGACTTCTTCTTGGTGTGCCCCATGTTGCTGCCCGTGGTCTTAACATAGGCCTTGGGCATCTTCATGAGGTACTCCTTGGCCTCTGCCTCGTCTATGGCAAGGGCGGGGATGAACATCTGGCGGAAGTCCACGTTGATTTGCATGTTCACATTGTCGACCGACATCTCATAACCCATGCCACCGCCCACGGTAACCGTGATATCAGCATCCGTGAGTTTGCGTGATACCTCTACCTCCACATTGCCCTGGGCATTCACGCCCTTGTAGTCCTTGCCGTCTATGGTGATGGTGGCTCCGTCGGGCATACCGGCAGAGAAAAGAATATACTTGTAGGTGATAACCTGTGGTTCCACAACCTCAAAGTGGAAGTTCTCACATCCGTCCGCCTTCCATCCGTCCAGACGGTAGTTGCCGTCCGAACCAGGTCCGTCGCAGAAGAGGTAATTGCCTTGGGCATTGCCCGTACGGAAGGTATATGTGTCTTCGCCTTCCACCTTAGTGATGGCAAACTTGCCAGCCGAGGAGAGTCCTTCGTTCAGGGGCACATTGTGACCGCCGGGGGTTACGTTGCTCATGAACTTGCCCGTCTCATAACTCTTGATGTAGTACTTGAACTCGTCCGTTGCGCCATCGGCAAGGACAAACTCCCACACCTGGCTGTTGTCAGCGTCCGTCAACTGGGCGGAATAAGCGTGCGAGGACGACGAGGTCCAATACAATTGCATGCCTGGCTGGCGTGCGGTGTTGTATAGGCGATAATACTTTCCCTCCTCGGGGAACCCAGCTTGCGCCATCATGGGAAGCAGCATCGCCAATGCCAGCATTGTAGTTAAGGTTCTTTTCATTGTATGTTTGTTTAGATTTTCGTATTAGTCGGTTTCGGAGTTTTCGGAGTAATCCGAATTTATCGTCTTTTCCTCCTTGTTGCTTGATAATGTAGGGACGCTGCGTGCAGCGTCCGCTTTGTTTATAGTTCTCGGACGCTGCACGCAGCGTCCCTACCATGCTTCATTGCTCTCGCTTACTCGCAGTTTTCCGTTTTCACCTTTCCGTTTTACGTTCATTTAAGCATTTCTTTAAGGTAAGGTGCGGTGTAGCCGATACCGGCTTCTGCCATTTCCTCGGGGGTGCCGGAGAAGAGTATCTGTCCACCGTTGCGGCCACCCTGAGGTCCCATCTCTATGATATGGTCGGCAGCCTTGATGACGTCCAGGTTGTGCTCCACGACGACCACGGTATTGCCCTTGTCCACCAGACGATTCAGCACGCCGAGCAGGACGCGGATGTCTTCAAAGTGCAAACCCGTGGTGGGTTCATCCAGAATGTACAGGGTGCGACCCGTATCGCGCTTGGCAAGTTCGGTGGCCAGTTTCACTCGCTGGCTCTCGCCTCCCGATAGGGTGGTACTGGGCTGGCCTAGTTTGATGTAACCAAGACCAACGTCCTGAAGCACTTTTATCTTCTGCAAGATGCTTGGCTGGTTCTCGAAGAACTCCACCGCCTGGTTTATGGTCATGTCTAGTATGTCGGCTATGCTCTTGCCACGGAAACGCACTTCCAGAGTCTCGCGGTTGTAGCGCTTGCCACGGCATTCCTCGCACGGCACCATCACATCGGGCAGGAAGTTCATCTCTATGCTCTTGTATCCGTTGCCCGAACAAGTCTCGCACCTTCCACCCTTCACATTGAAGGAAAAGCGGCCGGGCTTGTAGCCACGAATCTTTGCTTCGGGAAGGTCCACGAAGAGGTTGCGTATGTCGTTGAACACATTGGTGTATGTGGCAGGGTTGCTGCGCGGAGTACGACCGAGGGGAGTCTGGTCAACATCCACCACCTTGTCCACGTTCTCCAGACCCTCAACCGAATCGTATGGCAAGGGGTCGGTGAGCGAGCGGTAGAAGTGTTGCGAAAGGATTGGGTGCAGGGTGTCGTTGATGAGCGTGCTCTTGCCCGAACCGCTCACACCCGTTATACAGATGAGTTTGCCAAGGGGGAAGGTGGCGGTAACGTCCTTCAGGTTATTGCCCTTGGCGCCATGTATGGTAATGCTTTTGCCGTTGCCAGGGCGACGCATAGCAGGAACCTCTATGCGTAGTTTGCCAGAGAGGTAGCCGCTGGTCAGTGTGTCGGCCTTGAGCATATCGGGATATGTGCCCTGATACACCACATGTCCGCCAGCACGACCGGCACGAGGACCGATGTCCACTATCCAGTCGGCATTCTCCATCATCTCCTGGTCGTGCTCCACCACGATGACCGAGTTGCCTATGTCGCGCAAGGACTTCAGGGAGGCTATCAGGCGGCTGTTGTCCTTCTGGTGAAGACCTATGGAGGGTTCGTCCAGAATGTAGAGCACGTTCACCAGTTGCGAGCCTATCTGTGTGGCCAATCGTATGCGCTGGCTCTCTCCGCCACTGAGCGAAACGCTGGTGCGTGAGAGAGAGAGGTATTCCAGACCTATGTCCAGCAGGAAACGCAAGCGTGTGCAGAGTTCCTTCAGTATCTCAGGTGCTATCTTGCGCTGGTGGTCGTTGAGGTGCTCATCCAGGGACATGAGCCAGTCGTAGAGTTCGCCAAGGTCCATCTCTGCCAGTTGGGCAATGTTCTTGCCAGCAATGAAGAAGTGCAGGGACTCCTTTCTGAGGCGCTGACCGTGGCAATCGGGGCATTGAGCACTGCGGTTGAACTGGTCGGCCCATTTCTGTGCCGAGGCACTCATGTCGGAGTCGAGCATCTGACGGATATACTTTACAAGACCGTCGTAGTCGGTAAAGTAATCGCTCGATGTGCGAGCCACGGCGGCAGGTATGCGAAGGCGCTCGGTACTGCCGTTCAGTATCTCGTCCATTGCCTCGCGCGACAATTGTCCTATGGGTGTGTCCAGTGTGGCATCGTAGCGTTCCAGCACTGCCTGTATCTGCCAGAATATCATTGCCTGGCGTGCCTTGCCAAGGGGTGCTATGCCACCCTGGCGGACGCTAAGTTTGGGGTCGGGAAATACCTTCTCCTCGTCTATCAAGGAGACAACGCCAAGGCCCTTGCATCGGGGGCAGGCACCCTGGGGGGAGTTGAAGGAGAAGTCGTGAGGTGCAGGGTCGCGGTATGCTATGCCACTGGTGGGACACATGAGGCGACGGCTATAATGCCTGAGTTCGCCCGTTTCCAGGTCAAGGACCATGATGAATCCCCCACCCTGCTGCATGGCGGTGGAAACGCTCTGGCGCAGACGGTCGCCATCCTTTTCGGCAACACGCAGACGGTCCACCACCACCTCTATGTCGTGGTTCTTGTAGCGGTCCAGCTGCATGTCGGGGAGGAGTTCCTCCATCTCTCCGTCAATGCGGGCATACAGATAGCCCTTCTTGCGCACGCTCTCCAGCAGTTCGCGGTAATGGCCCTTGCGGTTCTGCACCACGGGGGCAAGGATATAGACACGGCGTCCTTCATACCGTTCCAGCATGAGGGCAACAATCTGCTCCTCGGTGTAGCGTACCATCTTCTCTCCGCTCACATAGGAATGCGCCTCGCCCACTCGGGCATAGAGCAGACGGAGGAAGTCGTATATCTCGGTGGTGGTGCCCACGGTGGAGCGCGGATTGCGGTTGGTGGTCTTCTGCTCAATGCTGATTACGGGCGAAAGACCGCTGACCTTGTCCACATCGGGGCGCGACATGCCTCCGAGGAAATTGCGTGCGTATGCCGAGAAGGTCTCTATGTATCGGCGCTGACCCTCGGCGTATATGGTGTCGAAGGCCAGGCTGGACTTGCCCGACCCGCTCAAGCCAGTTATCACGGTGAGCGATCCGCGTGGTATCTCCACGTCCACGTTCTTCAGGTTGTGCTCCCTGGCACCTTCAACTATGATTTTATTGTTTGACATAGGAAAGATTCCTCAGACCCTCTCAGACCCTCCCCCTTACCCTGTCCGCGCGTCGAACTGGGAAGTTCTCCCCTCACAAGGTACAGAAGCACATTCGGTGCTTCTTCTAAAGACCTTGCTCGCCACAAGGGAGGGGAGTATAATGTATTGTTAGGGTTTAGTATCTATGTTTTGAGGTTAATGTTTAATGTTTAACGTTTATGATTACGTCCCTACCATCGGATGTTCTTTCTCTCTGTTGTAACCACTCCCTCCCCTTGCGGGAGGGCCGGGGAGGGGTCCGTACTCCCTCCCCTTGCGGGAGGGCTGGGGAGGGGTCCCCCTTCCCTCACTCCTCCACATAATCCTGGTTCTTGTGTGTGAACACGTTTATGGTTTTCTTCAATCGGTACTTGGTGCCATCGGCTCCCTTGGCGTTAACCACAAGGTAGTAGGCACCGTTGCGCACATAGTTGCCACCCACGCGTCCGTCCCAGCCTTCTGCCACATTCTCCCACTGATAGAGACGCTGGCCCCAACGGTTGAACACGGCGGCATGAAACTCCACTATGCTCTGGTACTCCTTGGCCTTGAGCACATCGTTCTGCCCGTCGCCATTGGGGGTGAAGGTGTTGGGGAACTCCAGTTTGCTTCCGCTTATCTGCAGGGTGAAGATGATGGAATCCATGTCCTCCGAGGGATACTCCCACTTCATCTCGCCATTGGTGAAGGTGGCCTTCAGGCGCACCTTGTACGTGCCTTTGTGGATGAAGTCATAGTCGAGATTCTCCTCAAAGCGGTGTACCAGTTCGAAGAAATGGTTGCCCATGGAACCGGTCACGGTATCCACCTGCACCACCCAGTCATACGTCACATCCCAACCGTCTGCATCCTGAGGATTGGCAAAGAAAAGTCCGTTGAGCGGAGCATTCTGTATATCCGCCAGTTGCAGGTCATCGGGATAACTGCCCGTCAGCACCTCGCCCTCGGGATTGGTGTACGTCACCTCGGGCCTCAGCGAAGGCATCGTCTGTGCCATGCTCATCATGGACACGAGCAACAGAATCAAAAGGTGTATATATCGCATGTGTAATATATTATATAAGGTGTATTTAGGGTGCGGAGATAAACCGGCGAAATGACTTTATTGTATCTCCTGCTTCAAAAGTTCATATAGATAGGAAGAACTCTGCGTGTAAAGTTCGCCCTCGCTATCTTGGAGCAATTTGTATACTTGGGATTCGTAAACTGTTTTCAGGGCAGATGGCAAATCAGAGCCATAGTCCTTTATAACAAACTCCGTAAGTTGGTCAACAGCATGGTTTACCAGGAAGTTTCTCTGAGCAGTGGTAATCATAATCTCCTGAGGTGTTTTATGGCTTCTTCCGTACCGAAGAAAAGTTGGTTGTTAAGTTCCTTGAAAGTAAGTTCCTTTGTCAGGTCGTCAATGGTGAGCGTTCCTTCTTCGTAGCGACCCAACAAATAAGCAACTCCATCGTTAGCAATAGGTCCTGTAACTATGTCATAATCGTGCGAGAAGTTGATAGCCTTGTTCCTGTTGTTAAATACAAATTCTGCCCACTCCTTGCATGGACTCTCGAACCTTAGAACGTTCAAATCGCTTGCGTTGAGCAGAGATTCATCAAATTCGTATTCTTGTATGATGGGATATCCACCGAACAGTCTTGCCTTCTTCACGGCGAGTTGCTCTGCCTGCATACGGATGTCGGTAAGATAGAAACCTTGACCAAAATCCTTGTACTTATTGGATTTGGAAATGTCTATTTCCTTAAAATCCACGTTTGTTCCATGATACAATATCATCTTAGTGTCCCTCCGTTATTAGCACAACATACTATCAGGTCGTCTACGGCATCCTCTATGGATTGCAAGTGTTCTATTTCGTAGAACTCAACAAGGAAGTCTATTCCCTTGAAGGCATACAAATATTCAAACGCCATTTTAACAGAGAGTTTGAAGCGCTTTGCAAATGCCCGAATACATGCATTGGTATAAGGAATTTGATATTTGTTTCCCATTCTATTATCGCTATTGCTTTGATGATAATTCCATGCAAAGATAACGTAATGAAATGAAAAAAGCAACATTTCCTATTGGAAAGTGATTTGTACCAAGGAAAGTTGCCTGTATGGGGATGGTGTTTTCCGTTCTCTGTTTTATCCACCCCCTCCCCCCTATGGGGTACTCCCACCTGTCTCAGGGGGGGAGAGCCAGTTACAACAGAATATCACCGCGCCAGCCTATTGCCCCCCTGAGACAGGTGGGACGAGCGAAGCGGAGGGGGTGGATAGTTTTCACCTTTCCGTTTTCACTTTTCCGTTCATTAAATCGGAGGGGGTGGATGTTTCTCGCCTTTCCGTTCAATAAACCACCCAGCAATGTTGGAAATGTCGTACGTAGCACCAATTTCTCCATTTGCGGGATAAAGGTGACAACAATAGTTACCAAAAGCATTAAGACCGTGAAATAAACAGTTGAAATACGCTTTCATGAATTTGTTCTCAACTTAGGTACAATTGTACACAACATTGAGTACATTTCTCCTGAACATTCAGTACAATACTCCTCAATATTGAGTACATTTTATAGAATGCGCTCTTCACGCTTATACTTACCGTTCTTATTGCCTTTGGATAGTGTAGTTTAGAAAAATCTTAGCCGAGGGGCAATCTATGAGTATTTATAGAGCAAAATCAACAGGAGCGAGAATGTGCCTATTTTAATCGTTTCTTTGGGATTTCGCTCACTTATTCGTAACATTGAGGCTGCGCCTCGAAGGTACTCACGCTCGGAAATCCTCAAATAAATTTGGGATTTCGCTCACTTATTCGTAATTTTGCACTCATGAAGAATCGCATACTACATATATTGCTGCTATGCCTTGCTCCCATATTGGCTTCGGCACAGGTGGGAGAATACCGTTCCGATCTGGCTATTGGCGTGAACGGAGGTATAGTGATGAACACTGTTTCCTTTTCGCCAAAAATACAGCAAAGCATGTTGATAGGACCGGAAGTGGGCCTTACCGTGCGCTATACCTGCGAGAAGTATTTTGCCATGGTGTGTGCCCTGCAAACCGAGGTGAACTTCTCCCGCCAGGGATGGAAGGAGGAACCGGAGAATGGCCAGTATGCCTACCAGAGGAACATGAACTACATACACATACCTTTCATGGCACGCCTGGGCTTCGGACGTGAAAGAAAGGGTGCAATGGGATACATCATCCTGGGTCCGCAACTTGGTTTCTGCATAGGAGAGACCGACACTCGCACCGGCAACTGGGGCGATGCCATAAACCCCTACGACCCGGAAGGCCCTACAATCAACGTGCCCCAGTCGCCCGAAGGGCCTTGGCAACAGTACAACCTCGGAGTGGAGAAGAAATTCGAGTATGGTATAGTTGGTGGTGCAGGCATAGAGTTCAGTCACCCCAAGGTTGGACATTTTGCTTTGGACGGACGTTATTTCTTCGGTCTGTCGGACATATTCAACAATGGCAAGAAAGACTACTTCGGACGCTCGGCCAACTCAAGCATAGTAGTTAAACTATCCTATTTCTTTGACGTAAAGAAGACCAAGAACAACAAGATAAAATAATCCCTATAAGAAAAGCAAGCAGGCAATCACCCACCTACGGATGATTGCCTGCTTTATTTGTAAGTACATATGTTCTATGTGAAAAATCCCTCTATCTGAGTCTGTCCAGACTTCTCACCAGCATATCGTCGTGCAGGATGCCACGGAAAGCCAGATAGAGCAGAATGGCGTTTATGGCAGGAATGGCTGCCCACACCTGTGGACGATATTCGCCCACCAGTCCGTCTCCCTGTATGTAGGCAAAGGCAACCAGTGCCAGATACCATCCAACGAGCAGGATGATGCAGAAGGTGCAGACACGCATCTGCAGGGCACGGCGGCGGAATAGGAAGATGCCCATGAATTCCAGCACACAGGTGATGCCCATGATAGCGGTAAGTGCCCAGGGATGGTTCTCCGTTCCTATCTCAAAGAACATGCACACTGCAGAAAGCACGAAGCATATCAGCAGGTACAGGGTTTGTATTCTCTGTATCATGGTTAGAGTAAGGCTCTATCGGAGAGGAAATCAGATATCGTCGTCCATTGCCAGGTCCTGAACGAGCTTACGGTGGTGCACACGGCCCTCTTCAAACTCCTCGATGGCAATGAGGGTGGCCTTGGGCAACTTCTCGTAGTAACGGCTGATCTCTATCTGCTCGCGGTTTTCGAAAACCTCCTCCAGGGAATCCGATGTTGTAGCAAACTCCTGAAGCTTCTGGTTCAGTTCCTGCTTGATGTCGGCAGAAATCTGGTTGGCACGCTTGCCAATGATGGCAACGCTCTCGTAGATGTTGCCGGTTTCTTCACAGAGGTTCATGATGTCGCGTGTCACCGTGTTGGTGGGCGCCTTAGTCTTCTTGTAATCCATATTGTGTATTGTTTCTTAAATTCGTTGGTCGTTTAATGTGCAAACATTGGACGTGTCAGTCCACAAGTTCGTCCTTGCTGGCGTGCTTGTTCACGTACGCCGTGCTCTTTTCCATAATCTTGGCAGCCTCCTTGATATACTTGCTTTCGGGGAAGTCGTTGGTAAAGGCATAGTACTCATCTATGCAGTCGCGATAGCGGTTCACTCGCTTGGAATCCACGCTCTGCTCTGCCAGGTGGAATCTGGAGCGGAGTATCATGATGGAGAGTTCCTCGCGCCGGTCGGCACTGGCAAAGGGGAAGTCGCGCAAGGCATTCTGTGCCGTTACCACGCAAGCCTCGTAGTTGCTGCCTCCGTAAGCGCAGTTCATGGTGTACGAACCCAGGTCGTAATAGAGCTTGGCGCTGAGGTATTCCTTCTCCACCAGCTTGTCCTGCAGCTTGTAAATCATCTCCAGGGTGCTTTCCTTGATGGAAGTATAGGGATAGTAGTCGAGGAAATCCTGGAACTCCTTGATAGCCTCGTACGTGCTCTGCTGGTCAAGGCGCGGGTCGGGGGTCATGTTGTACAACGCCAGGCCGCAATAGTATCTGGCATACTCCACATACAGTCCCTTGGGATAGACCTGATAGTACTTGCGGAAGTATTGCGAGGCGGCATCGTAGTCCTTGTTCATGAAATTGCTCATGGCGGCCAGATAGAGGCTCTCCTCGGCATTGACAGTACCCTTCATGAAAGCAAGCACCTCAGCAAAGTACACACTGGCCTGGCTGTACTTGCCCTCCATGTAATATGCCTTGGCCACCTCGTACTTGTACTCATAGTCACGAGTATTCTGTATGGCAGTCCATTTGCTGCATGAACCGAGCGCTATGGCCAGCAGGGGTATCAGTATGAAGTATCTTTTCATTTTATCTGTCAATTATTAGGAAACACGCACACATGGCGCGCAATTTCAGCGTGCAAAGATACAAAAAAAACATGAAGAACCCTCCATCGTTGCGCTTTTATTTCTTCGGCAGCATGCGTTTTAAGGCTTTTTATGGAGCAAAGCACACGGTTTGCTTGTCCATACGGCAGGAAAAACGTACATTTGTAGAATGAACTTCGAACTGACATCCCAATTCCACCCCACCGGCGACCAGCCCGAGGCGATACGCCAACTGACCGACGGAGTGCTGAGCGGAACACCAGCCCAGGTGCTGCTTGGCGTAACGGGCAGCGGCAAGACATTTACCATTGCAAACGTCATCGCCAACATAGGCAAGCCCACGCTCATACTCTCGCACAACAAGACACTTGCCGCCCAGCTCTATGGCGAGATGAAGCAGTTCTTCCCCAAGAACGCCGTGGAGTATTATGTCTCCTACTACGACTACTACCAGCCCGAGGCATACATCCCCAGCACGGACACCTACATAGAGAAGGACCTGGCCATCAATGCCGAGATAGACAAGTTGCGACTGGCCGCCACCTCTGCCCTGCTCTCGGGCAGGAAGGATGTCATCGTGGTGGGTTCCGTGTCATGCATCTACGGTATGGGCAACCCGCTCACCCTGAGCGAGAACAGCATAGATATCCGCGTGGGACAGCGCCTTGACCGCAACAATCTCCTGCGCAAACTCATAGCGGCGCTATATGTGCGCAACGATGTCACGCCCAACCGTGGCGACGTGCGTGCCATAGGCGATACGGTGGACATCTGGCTGGCTTATGCCGACACGGTGCTGAGGGTCACCTACTGGGACGACGAGATAGAGTCCATACAGGAACTGGACCCTCAGAGCATGCAGGCGCACACTTCGTTTCAGGACTACCGCATCTACCCTGCCAACCTGTTCATGACCAGCAAGGACACGCAGGAGGCGGCTATCCGACAGATCGAGGAAGACCTGGAGGCACAGGTGCAGTATTTCACGGAAATAGGCAAAACCTTCGAGGCAAAGCGCCTGGAGGAGCGTGTGCGCTACGACATTGAGATGATTCGCGAACTCGGGCACTGCTCGGGCATAGAGAACTATTCAAGATATTTCGATGGACGCCAGCCTGGACAGAGACCCTATTGCCTTCTGGACTTCTTCCCCGACGACTTCCTGCTCGTTGTGGACGAAAGCCATGAGTCCATCCCTCAGATAGGCGCCATGTACGGTGGCGACCAGGCACGCAAGAAGAACCTGGTGGAATACGGCTTCCGCCTGCCAGCCGCCAAGGACAACCGTCCGCTTCAGTTCAACGAGTTTGAGGAACTCACCCCACAGACCATATACGTCTCCGCCACACCTGCCGACTACGAACTGGAGAAGAGCGAGGGAGTTGTGGTAGAGCAACTTATACGTCCCACAGGCCTGCTCGACCCAAGGATAGAGGTGCGCCCGTCCAAGAACCAGATAGACGACCTCATGGAGGAGATACAGCAGAGGGTGGAGCGCAACGAGCGTGTACTCGTCACAACCATAGCCAAGCGCATGGCAGAGGAACTATCGGAGTACCTCCTGAGGCATGGCATTAAGACCACCTACATCCATTCCGACGTGGACACACTGGAGCGCATACGCATCATGGATGCCTTGCGAAGCGGCGTGTACGACGTGCTCGTGGGTGTCAATCTTCTTCGCGAGGGTCTAGACCTTCCGGAGGTGTCGCTCGTGGCCATACTGGATGCCGACAAGGAAGGTTTTCTGCGCAGCTACCGAAGCCTGACGCAGACCATTGGCCGTGCGGCACGAAATCTCAACGGCCTGGCCATCTTCTATGCCGACAACATGACCGGTTCCATGCAAAAGACCATCGAGGAGACGGAGCGCCGGCGCGAGAAACAGATGCGCTACAACATGGAGCATGGCATCACACCCACACAGATACAGAAGGCTCGCACCATGACCAACCTGCTTGAAATACAGAAGGAGATTGGCGACAAGCGTGCCTATGTGGAGGTGGAGACCCCAAGCATGAAGGTGGCAGATCCCATCATCGATGCCATGACGCCCCAGCAGCTCAAGAAAGCCATCGACACCACACGCAAACGCATGCAGGAGGCCGCTAAGAAACTGGACTTCACCCTTGCCGCCCAGCTTCGCGACGAGATGTTGCGCATGATGAACATGCTGGAGGGATTAGAGAACGGTGAGCGGGATTAAAGGAGAAAGGAGAAAGGAGAAAACGGACTCACCGTTCACCGCATAGCAAGCAAGCTTTCTCTGCTCTTGTTTCGAGCGTCGGTTCGGCAATTCAAACAAGTTTAACTATTGTTTTCCTCCTTGTCGCTCAGCATAATTCAAACAAACTTAACTATTGTTTTCCTCCTTGTCGCTCGGCATAATTCAAACAAGTTTGATTCTGCGCTCACTCCTGCGTCGGTTGATTCTGCGTTCGCTCCTGCGTCGGTTGATTGCTCTCGCTTACTTGCAGATTTCTCATTTCTCATTTCTCATTTCTCCTTTCCCCTCTCCTCACTCTCTCCCTTACATAACGGAAAAACTTCCTATAGCCTGGGCAAAGGTAGTTTTGATACTCCTTTCCTTGCCCTGGAGATTGCACAGGAATGAACCTGTCCTTGGGACAACCACCAAAGCAGAGGTCTACCACATCGCAATGCAGGCATTCCGTGGATAGCGATTCCAGTTTGTGCTCACCAAACTGACGGTTACCTTGCATCATCTCATACAATGAATCGTGCATGATATTACCCATAAGATAATCGGGGAAGACATACCTGTCGCACCGATAGACATTGCCTCCGCGCTCTATGGCGGCACAATGTCCGCATACACCCTCATGGACACACAATCCTGCAGGCCTGCGCATGATATTGCCTATTGCTGCTTCAAAAATCTGTACAAACTTCTTTCCTATATCATGCCGTGCCCATTCATCGAAGATTCGGCACAAGAACTCTCCATAGCCTTCGGCAGAAACATTAAAATGGGCCTCATGTGGCACGGCACTCTGGGAGGCGGAATACACTCCAGGAGGTTGTGCCACATTGGCCTCATCGCCGGAGCACTCCACTACCGGCAGGAATTGGATATAATCGGACACCGTACGAAGGAATTGATACACTTCCAGAGGATGATGCACATTTACCGAGTTTACCGTAGCAAGCACATTATACTCCACCTCATGCTTGCGGAGCAGTTCCACACCACGCATTACCTGATGGAAAGTCCCGTTGCCTTGCGCATCCTTTCTGAATGCATTGTGCAGATGCTCCGGTCCGTCCAGACTTATGCCTATGCGGAACTTATTGTCCCTGAAGAATCGGCACCACTCATCGTTTAGCAAGGTACCGTTCGTCTGCAAGGTGTTCAATATCCTCCTGCCTGTGCCATATTCCCTCTGCAAGGCCAATGCCTTTTCATAAAATGCCATTCCAGCCATAAGGGGTTCTCCACCATGCCAGGCAAATTCTATTTCGGCTTCGGAACCATGAATGGCAATGGTTTCACTGACATATTTGCGCAGTACCTCATCTGTCATAACAGGCGTTTCGCCCTCATGTGCCTTACCCAAATAATAGCAATAGGCGCAACGCATATTGCACGCCGCGCCTACTGGTTTTACTATAATGGAATAATGACGTTTGTCTTCGTTATTTGCCATAATTCTCTATACCATCAATGAAGTTACTGGTTTCTCGTCCGTCGTCCACTCCTATCTCCCTGCTTATTATGTTGTTAAGTTTCCTATTATAGGCCTCCACAAGCTCCGGGTTATTACCCTTTGGATGTGCCAGATTGTCACACTCGGACGTACCCATGGCATAGAGTTCCACATCGTTGTTCTCATAGAGGCTTTCCACATCCGTTGGAGTATTGAAATGAAGCGGAGAGAAGTAGCGGGCGAACTTATAGTCCTGAGTGATAATACCACGCAGATAACCACGATTATTGAGATCCACGTGCAATTCCAGTTCACCATTGGGATGAGGTTTCACTTCAGGGTCGTCATCCATCATGGAAATCATATCATATACAAAGAGTGCGCCTTCCTGGTTTCGCATGGGAGCATCGGTGTTTTGCATGGCCTCCATAAGACTGTAGCCCACCACTCCTGCCTTTATGCGATTGGCATCACTGGCATTGTCTGTTGCCATATCCACAAATGTGGAAGCAAGATCAAGATGGGAAGTAACACTCTGGCAACTTCTGCCACCCTCATAGTCAGGATGATATATAACCAGAGGCACATGGATGTTATTCTCATATATATTGCCTCCCTTGCCCTTCATGCAATGCTCGCCCATCATCTCACCATGGTCAGAAGTGTACACAATGATGGTATTCTCCATCAATCCCAATTCCTGAATGTGGTCCAACAGACGATTCATTTGGTTGTCGCAGTCCTGGATGCAATTGAAATAATAGTCGCGGAAAGTACGCCACTCTTCCTCGGTATTGGGCGACTCGCCAGTTACTAAATCCCAACCCTTCTGATACTGAAAATGAGCCGAAGGACGGCCGGCCTTACTCAAAGATTCGTTCCATGAGGCAGGCACAGGCACTGATGGATACTTTTTCTTGTAGACGGGAGCATCGGGAGCTGTGGCTGAGCCAAAGGAACCGGTCTTCTCACTCTCACAGAAATACATGATATCATGAGGATTGATAAAGTTCACAGCCAGGAAGAAGGGTTGTCCGCTTTGGTTCCTTTCCACACCTATGGTGGTGAGCCATTCACATGCCCTGGCAGCAATGGTGCTATCGGCATGGAAACCCTCCCACACGGAGCCATATATATTGCCCTCCGTCCAGTCCTTGAATCCATACTCCTCCAACGAATCCTCATGACGGGAGATATGCCACTTTCCCTTGTAGGCGGCATAGTATCCAGCCTCGGTCATCATATCGCCCACGGTCTTGATATTAGTATCCATATCAGGTTGGAAAACCAGATTGGTATTGTCAAGCATTTTGGTTTCCGTCACATGGCGACCTGTGTACATCACCGAACGAGAAGAAGTGGACACATTGGAGCATGCATAATGTTTCTCAAACGTGGTGCCCAAGCTACGCAAACGCTCCCTGGCTTCATAATTGCTCTCCTGAGGGAAAGTCGGCATATAGGCTTCCTGATCGGTAGTAATAAGGATAATGTTGTACTTTTCCTTGGACTCAGGGGCAGTTGTTGATTCCTCGCAACAACCTGTAAGCGCAATACTTACCGGCATAGACATCATGAGCAGAAACATGCTCACCTTCCTAAATATCTTTTTCATGGCTAATTAGTATGTTTTCTTTACTTATCACCCTGAGCCTCTTCTGGCTTTCCAAGCACATCATGAAGCTACTCGCTGTGCAAAAATAGTTCTTTTAGAAATAACTGTAGCAAATAGCTGCGTACTATTGTATTATTTTCTGCTTTTTTAGTCATTTTTAACGATAAACATACGATAACAAAAAAGTCCCGCAACCGTTCTGCCGATTGCGGGACCTTCCTGTCTGTATTTAGCCTTATATCATTGTCACCAGTTCGTCGGGGGTAACGAGATTCTGCTCTCCGGTGACCATGTTCTTCAGCATTACCTTGCCTTCAGCCATTTCCGTTTCGCCAACGATGGCAACGTATGGAATTTGCTTTACATTGGCATACTGCATCTGCTTCTTCATCTTGGAAGAGTCGGGATAAATCTCGGTGCGGATGCCTGCCTGGCGTGCCTTGGCAATGATAGGCAGGGAGTATTCCACCTCGGCCTGGCCGAAGTTGACGAAGAGCAACTGTGTGGCGGTGCGCACCTGCTCGGGATAGAGGTCCAACTGGTTCAGCACGTCGTAGATACGGTCGGCGCCGAAACTGATGCCCACACCACTCAGGCCAGGCATACCGAAGATGCCGGTAAGGTTGTCATAGCGGCCGCCACCTGTGATGCTGCCTATCTGCACATCCAGAGCCTTCACCTCGAAGATGCAGCCCGTGTAGTAGTTCAGGCCACGTGCCAGGGTGAGGTCCAGTTCGATGGGGTTGTTCAGCGAGCAGATGTTCTTCAAGGCCGAGAGCACAAACTCCACCTCCTCCACGCCCTTCAGGCCAGTCTCGCTCTGTGCCAGCACCTCGCGCATGGTCTGTAGCTTCTCCTCGTTGGTACCGCTCAGGTTGATGATGGGCTGCAGCTTGTCCACGCCCTCCTGGGGTATGCCAGCGGCAAGGAGTTCCTCGTTGACCTTGTCCAGGCCAATCTTGTCCAGTTTGTCAATGGCCACGGTGATGTCCACTATCTTGTCGGCCTGCCCGATGACATCGGCAATGCCGGTTAGTATCTTGCGGTTGTTTATCTTCAGGCACACACGGATGCCAAAGCGTGTGAACACGGTGTCCACAATCTGCATCAGTTCCACCTCGTTCAGCAGAGAGTCGCTTCCCACCACGTCGGCATCGCACTGGTAGAACTCGCGATAGCGGCCTTTCTGAGGACGGTCGGCACGCCACACTGGCTGAATCTGGTAGCGGCGGAAAGGCATCTGCAACTCCTCGCGGTGCTGCACCACATAGCGTGCGAAGGGCACGGTGAGGTCGTAGCGCAAGCCCTTCTCGGACAACTGGGAAGTAAGGCGGCCCAGGGTGTTGTCTGTCCATTCCTCGGCAGAAACGTGCGAGCGGAAGTCGCCGCTGTTCAGTATCTTGAACAGGAGCTTGTCGCCCTCCTCGCCATATTTGCCCATCAGCGTGGAGAGGTTCTCCATGGCAGGAGTCTCTATCTGCTGGAAGCCGTAGAGAGCATAAACGGAACGTATAGTATCAAAAATGTAATTGCGGCGCGCCATTTCAACGGGACCGAAATCGCGCGTGCCCTTTGGTATGCTTGGTTTCATTATTCTGTTTTGTTTTTCTTAAACGACATCTGCTATTATTTCGTGCAAAGATAAGGATTATTCGCCTAATTATACACACACACGACAGAAATATTTACAAAATACGCCTCGCAACTCTATTTTATGCCATCGCGCACAAGGGTTTGTGCATTTAATTATGTATCTTTGCCAAAAATAAACCCAACTGATGAATTCCAACAATCCAGATATAACCAGCGCCCAGCACCAACGCCTGAGGGACACTCTCCGCCTGGCACAGAGCCGCCAGCAGAACATAGAGGAGAACATCAAGCGTCTGCGCTCGCTACAGGAAAAACTATACCGCCACCAGCAACTGAATTCCGAACTGGACATCAACACCAGGCAGCTCTTTGTGCTGAACAAGGAATTTGCCTCCATATCGGACGAGGCAACGGAGATGGACCGCTTCGAGACCTTCGAGAGCATCATGGCTCCCTTCCTGAGGATGCAGCTGCTCGAGGACGAGGCCGAGGAAAACCGGCGTGCCGGCATAGACCTGGAACAGCAGATACGCAAGGTGGGCAACGACATTGAGGAACTGCGCAAGCACTTCACCACCAGCCGCGACAACATCAAGCTCACCGAAACACAGCACCAGGACCTCTGCCGCATAGTGGAGGAATGCAGCCAGCACGACGGTGCATGCGCCATCATAGAGGAGCAGAGCAGACGCCTGCAGCTGGCCCTGGGCGTGGAGGAAGACCGGAAGAAGAGCCTGGAGAGCCACATTTCAGCACAGAACGCCATCATAGCCGAACTGGAGAAAAACCTGGAGAAGCAGAACAGCAAGCTGCACGTGCTGAAAAGCCACGAGTCCATGCTGGAACGCTCGGAACTGATACTGGGCATGCTGCAGAGGCTGGAGGAACTGTCCGAAAACCTCAAACGCAGGAACGGCCAGTACACCAAGAACTCGGAGGAGCAGATGAGAGCTGGCGAAGACCTGGCTCGCATCATAGCCCAGCAGAACGAGATAGACCAGCAGATACAGACCCTGCAGGACGAGGCAGAGATTCACCGCACCAACATCCGTGGCATGCAGAGCTACGATGTACAGGAGCGTGTGATGAAGCTGAAGAGCCGCATGCTCATGCTCTCTGCCGCACAGAGCCTGTGGAGGCGCATCAGCACGGGATACGCGAACATAGAGGAGAAGACACAGCTCATCAACTCGCTCCGGCTGGAGATAGAGCACGACCTGAAGGCCGAACAGGAACTGACCATCGTGGTAAGCACGCTGAAGCGCCAGGTGGCCGACAAGGAGTACTCGCTGAACATGAGCAAGAGCCAGAACCTCATAAACCTGAGAGCCGACCTGGTGGAGGGAACGGCGTGCTCCGTGTGCGGCGCCACGCATCATCCCTACCATAGCGACACGATGCAGGACCAGTACAAGCTCATCAGCGACTTCCGAAGCGACTACGAGACTCTCTCCGGTGAACTGCAGGGACAGGAGAAGCAGCTGGCCATACTGCATGACAAGCTGACGCAGAACCTGGGCCAGCAGATTGCCGAACAGAAGAACCTGGAGGTGGTGCGCCTCAGACAAAGCGAGGACGTGAAGGAGTGGAGGGTGTTTGCACAACTGGACCCCACGTTCTACGACTGTTCGGCCAGCACCGACAGCGATGCACGCATGGCCACCATACGGCAGCTGCAGGACAATGCACAGCGCGACCTGCAGAGCGCCGAGGCAGAACTGGGCGAGTTCAACTACCACACCACACAGATTACCAACCTTTCTGGCAAGATTGCCCAACTGGAGACCAAGAAGGCAGAAATCAGCGCACGCACCAACGAGGCAAAGTCGCTATGCACCATACTCGCTGCCCAAAGCGACCGCCTGGACGAGTCGCGCAAGCTGGCCCAGGAGAAGTATCACAACCTCTACGAACTCCTGCAAAAGGAGATTTCCATCCCGGAGTGGTTCAAGCAATGGCAGCATAATGCCGAAAACCTCTATCTGGACATCAGGCAGATGGCCTCGGACTGGAAGCTCGTCAACCGGAGCATTGCCGACATAGACCGCAACATGGCAGAGGCATGCATCAGGAAGGAGATGTACCAGACGATGCTGCAACAGTGCCAGGCGGGCATTGAGGGCATCAACGACGAGGCAAGACAGCAAAGAAGCAAATATAGCGAACTGCACGAGCGCCGCCAGCTGCTGCTGCCCGACATGAGTACGGGCGAGGCTCTGGACCGCTCGCTCAATGCCTACTACAAGGCTCAGCGTGAGCACGCTCAGTGTGCCGAAAACCTTCAGGTCCTGGCACTGGAACAGAAAGACAGGGAGGGTGCCTATTCATACGCACGCAGGTTCGGCGACAGCCTGGACCAGAAGACCAGCGCACAGCGCAACCTCGTGGACCTGTGGATAAGAGCATACAATGCCAACAACCCTCCCGTGCAATATGCCGAACTCAATGCCGTGCTCACGCAGAACATCGACTGGAACGAGAAGCGCCGCCGCATTCGCGACAACCGTCTTGCCACCTCATTGCAACAACAGAGGGTGAAGGCCATACAGTCGGAAATCATTGCACTGGAAGTGGACACGGGCAGTATGACCAATAGCCAGCTTACCGAAAAGCAGATTATAACCGAAACACAGATAGAACAACAGGAAACGGCCCTGCGCGATGTGATGATGCAGATAGCAAGGCTGAAAATAGAACTTGGACTTTAATTTACCATGGCAAAATATAATATCACAGAGAGAAAGAAGAAAGAGGCATCCTACATCGGTGCCCTGAGCACATCACTTGTAGAGGAGATATACGAGAAGATCCTGCTGAAGTTCGTGGTGGAGAAGAAATACCGCGACCCCGAATACACCGCGGCCAAGCTGGCTGAGGAAATCGGATGCAACGCCCGCTACATCAGTGCCGTGGTGCATCTCAGGTACCGCGACAACTTCTCGCAGCTCATCAACGACTTCCGCATCAAGGAGGCCATGTACATGATTACCGACAGGCACTTTGCCGACCTCAAGATGGAGGACGTTGCCCGTGCCACGGGCTTTGCCAACCGCCAGTGCTTCTACTCGGCATTCTTCCGCAAGAACGGTATGACTCCGCTGGAGTACCGTGCACAGAACGCCACCTCCAAGAAGGGCAAGAAAGAAAGTGAGACAGATGAAGAATAACACCTTCACATACGCCCAGGTGCGCTTTGCCGACATACAGCTGCTGCGCTACCGTGTGCCTGCCTTCCAGGACCTGAGCCTGGGGCAGAAGCAGTATGTCTACCACCTGGCGGAGGCTTCCTTGTGCGGACGCGACATCCTGTGGGACCAGAACTGCCGCCACAACCTGGCCATCCGCCGTCTGCTGGAGGACATCCTGCAGAACTCGGCCATAGTGCACGAGGGCAAGGACTGGGAGGCTTTCCTCACCTACCTGCGGCAGGTGTGGTTTGCCAACGGCATACATCATCACTATAGCACGGACAAGTTCCTGCCTGCCTTCTCTGCCGAGTGGCTTGGCCAGGCATACCGTGCCATTCCTTCTCCCGTGGTTGGGGCCGAAGAGTTCGAGCGCCTTGCCGAGGTTATCACCAACCCCTCCGTCATGCCCAAGCGTGTGTGCCAGAGCGGCGACGACCTCTTGCTTGCCTCGGCATGCAACTACTATGGCGAGGGTGTCACACAGCACGAGGCAGAGCAGTTCTATGCCCAGCAGAAGGCTTCCGCTCCCCTGCCCGACCAGCCTGTCATGTACGGCATGAACAGCCGTCTGGAAAGGGATGCCGAGGGCAATCTGTACGAGAACATATATTCCTCCACAGGGCTCTACGGGCGACAGATAGAGCGCATCTGCTCGCATCTGGAGAAGGCCATGGAGTTTGCCGAGACGGACAGGCAGAGAGAGGTTATCTCGCTTCTGCTCCAGTTCTACCGCACCGGTTCGCTGGACACCTTCGACCAGTACACCATCCAATGGATTTCCGAGGTGGAGGGCACGGTGGACTTCGTCAACGGCTTCACCGAAGTATATGGCGACCCTCTGGGCCTGAAGGCTTCGTGGGAGGGTTATGTGAACATACTGGACCGCGAGGCAACACGCCGCACCGAGATACTCAGCCAGAATGCGCAGTGGTTCGAGGACAACAGCCCTGTGGACCCTCGTTTCAAGAAGAAGGAATGCAAGGGTGTCACCGCGCGTGTGGTGCAGGCTGCCATTCTGGGTGGCGACCTCTATCCCAGTTCTGCCATAGGCATCAACCTGCCCAATAGCAACTGGGTGCGTTCCGTATACGGAAGCAAGAGCGTTACCATAGGCAACCTCACCGAGGCTTACGACCAGGCTGCGCAGGGCAATGGGTTCCGCCAGGAGTTCATCCCCGATGCCAAGGTGCTGGAGCAGGTAAACCTCTATGCTCACCAGTTGGACGACCTGCATACCGACCTGCACGAGTGCCTCGGACATGGTTCGGGACAACTCTTGCCCGGCGTGGATGCCGATGCCCTTGGCGTGCATGGCAGTACCATCGAGGAGACACGTGCCGACCTCTTCGCCCTCTACTACATTGCCGACCAGAAGATGCACCAGCTGGGGCTCACTCCCACCCTGGATGCATGGCATAGCAACTACTACACCTACATGCTCAACGGTCTGATGACGCAACTCGTGCGCATCAAGCCCGGATGCCACATAGAGGAGGCGCACATGCGCAACCGTGCCCTCATAGCGCACTGGTGCCTGGAGCAGTCCACATATTGGGCACAGGTCTTTGGCACCATACCTGCCATGGAACTTGTCAGGAAAGATGGCAAGACACGCCTGGTCATCCACGACTACCCCACCCTGCGCCAGTTCATAGGCCAACTGCTGGCCGAGATACAGCGCATCAAGAGCGAGGGCGACACCTTGGCCGCCAAGCATCTGGTGGAGAAGTATGGCGTGGAGGTGGACAGCACCCTGCACCAGGAGGTGCTCCAGCGCTACGAGGCTCTGGACCTGGCTCCCTACAAGGGTTTCATAAACCCCCGATACACACTTGTAACAGACACTGACGGCAAGGTCACGGACGTTGGCGTGTCCTACGACGAGACCTTCGACCAGCAGATGCTCAGATATGGAAGAGAATACAATTGACACAAACTGGATGGACGAAACCATCCGTAATATAAAAAAGGAGTTGCGTGCCAACATGAACGGCATTGCCTCCTCGCAGATGCGCCGTGGCGGCATGCCTCACCATGTGGTGTGGGGCATAGAGTTGCCCCGACTCAGGAACATCGCCGCCGAGTTCCCCCGCAACCGCCGTCTTGGCCAACGTCTATGGGCGGAGAACGTGCGCGAGAGCCAGTTGCTGGGCATACTGCTCACTCCCCCACAGGAGTTCCTGCCCGAGGTGGCAGACATCTGGGTTCACGAGGCCCGCACACCCGAGGCGGTGTCGCTTCTGGCCATGGAACTCATCTCACCCCAGCCCTGGGCCACCGACATGGCCTTCCGTTGGATAGCAGGCACACATGAACTTGCCTCGCTCTGCGGTTGGCTCACCATCTGCCGCCTGCTCCGCCAGGGCAACAGGCTCATGCCCCGTTCCGAAGCAGAACTGCGCGACCATGCTGCGGCCCTCTCCGCCAACGCACCCCTATACCTGCGCAAAGCAGTGATGCAGACACTGGAAGCAATGGAAGGACCCACCCCCAACCCCTCCCTATAGGGCGGGGAGTAGTTACAACTAACACTCACCAGACAAACAACGGAAAACTCAGATTACTCAGATTACTCAGACTACTCCGAGAACAGCAAAATAGAAAAGAACAAATAACCTCATTAAAAAATCCCTATTCCCCAGTACATCATACTCCCTCCCCCTGTGGGAGGGTTCGGGGAGGGGTCTACCTTAAATATGGCAAAAGGAAAAGTTGATGCCCTGCTGGGCATCGTCTTCGGCGACGAAGGCAAAGGTAAGGTTGTAGACGTATTCACCCCACGCTACGACGTTGTGGCACGTTTTGCCGGCGGTCCAAATGCCGGACACACCATCATCTTCGAGGGCAAGAAGTTCGTCCTCCGCAGCATCCCCTCTGGCATCTTCGACGAGGGCAAGCTGAACATCATCGGCAACGGCTGCGTCATCGCTCCCGACCTGTTCATGGCAGAGGCCATGGAACTGGAGCAGGCTGGCTACGATCTGAAGAGCCGTCTGCACATCAGCCGCCGCGCCCACCTCATCCTGCCCACACACCGTGTGCTGGACCGTGCCTACGAGGCCGCCAAGGGCAAGAACAAGGTTGGCACCACCGGCAAGGGCATTGGCCCCACTTATAGCGACAAGGCCAGCCGCATCGGCCTGCGCGTGGGCGACATCCAGGACAACTTCGAGCAGAAGTACCAGGCTTTGAAGGCACGCCACGAGCAGATTCTGAGCGACCTGCACTTCACCGACTACGACATCACCGAGGAGGAGCAGAAGTGGATGGAAGGCATACGCTACATGAGCCAGTTCCCCTTGCGCGACACCGAGTTTGAAATCAACCAGGCTCTCTCCGAGGGCAAGAACGTACTGGCCGAGGGTGCACAGGGCACCATGCTCGACATCGACCACGGCACCTACCCCTTCGTATCCTCCAGCAGCACCTGCACCGGCGGCGTCTGCACCGGCCTTGGTGTTGCCCCCAACAGCATAGGCGAGATCTTCGGTATCTTCAAGGCCTACAGCACCCGTGTGGGTTCTGGTCCCTTCCCCGTGGAACTGTTCGACGAGACAGGCGAGAAGATTCGCGACATCGGTCACGAGTACGGTGCCGTAACAGGCCGTAACCGCCGTTGCGGTTGGGTGGACATCGTGGGCCTCAAGTATGCCATCATGGTAAACGGCGTCACCCAGCTCATCATGATGAAGAGCGACGTGCTGGACACCTTCGAGACCATCAAGGCTTGCGTGGCATACGAGAAGAACGGCGTGCGCACCACCGAGATGCCCTACGACACCGAGGGTTGGGAGGCAGTCTACGAGGAACTTCCCGGTTGGCAGACCGACCTCACACAGATGACATCTCCCACCGAGTTCCCCAAGGCCTTCCAGGACTACATCGACTACTTGGAGAAGGCCCTCGAGCGCCCCATCACCATCGTCAGCGTAGGTCCCGACCGCGCCCAGACCATCGAGCGCTAACCGGAAAACGAAAAACTGTTTATGGTAGGGACACGGCACGCCGTGTCCGAAGAACAATAGCAAGCGGACGAAAGACCAACCATCCTCAAGCGGACTCGGCATGCCGTTCCCCAACGTCACAATGGGAATTGCGTCTCTCACGATGTACCGATTGACATTTGGCCAATCTTCCAAGTCCACCGTTTGCCCTACCTTCACACAAAACAACAAATCCGCAGTACCTCGCCATTGAGGTGCTGCGGATTGTGTATTGTATTACTGAGCAAGATTAGTTCCCAGACTCCATTTTGGGAATATCACACGAGTTTGTCATGTCGTTGAAGATGGCAACAGATGACACGGACCGACAGAGGCAAATCTGTCCGCCAAGCAAATTCCTGTACACTTTCCTTTGCTTTTGTGCATATTTTCATTACATTTACACCGCACTAACTATGAAAACATGCCTTCCGCACATAATCCTGATACTGGCGGCCGTACTCACCACGGGGTGCCGGGAGAGGGACGGACACACACTTTACCAGGGGCAGCAACTGAGGGCCGGCGATGTGGTGCTGAGGTGCGGAAGCGGTATGACAAGCAGGGCCGTGAGGATGGCCGACGGCGGAGGATGCTACTCGCACGTGGGCATAGCGGTGGATTCGTCGGGAGTGATGATGATAGTGCATGCCGTGCCCGACGAGCACGATGGTGCTGGGGACGTGGACAGGGTGAAGATGGATGCCCCGGAGGTGTTCTTCTCTTCCATGAGGACCTGCAACGGCAGGATAATGAGGCATGCCGACAGCATTGTAGCACGAAGCGCGGCAGAGGTGGCGCTGAGGATTTACCGCAAGGGAGTCCTGTTCGACCACGACTATGACGCGGAGGACACCACAAGGATGTACTGCTCGGAACTGGTGGAGCATACCTACAAAGAGGCGGCAGGGCTGTCCATAACGGACAGTGCCAGGCACGATGTGAACCTGCCGGTCTTCACGTTCAGGGGCGTGATACTGCCCTCGGACTTTACCTCGTCCAGACACCTCTGTACAATATGCGCATTTTAACAAACCTATATATTAACCCTTAAGTCCCTGAAAGATTATGAAGAAATCAGTATTCGGAATCCTTGCCCTCGTGGTAATGGCAGTGTGTTTCTGGAGTTGCGGCGGCGGCAACACCCCCTCAAAGGTGGTGGAGAATTCCATCGAGTACGTAAAGGCAAAGAACTACGAGGCCTACGTGGACCTTATCCAGATTGAAGAGAAGAAAGGCAAGAGCGTGGAGGAGCAGAAGGAGCAGCTCCTTGCCCTGCTACATGGGAAACTGGGCCCGACTCTGGACAAGAAGCAGGGGATAGCATCCTGCGAGATTCTGAGTGAGGAGATCGCAGAGGACGGCAACACCGCCGTAGTGAAGGCTAAGATTACCTATGGCGACGGTACCACCGACGACCAGAAGTTCAAACTCGTGAAGAATGCCGACGGCGACTGGCGTCTGGATGCCCAGAAGTAACAGAGAGCGAGTCATGCGACAATCCAAGTGAGGCTGTACCGGAGAAGGTCCGATACAGCCTCACTCTATGTCTACCCCCCAATCGGACCAATACCCACACTTCGTCCCTACATCATTTATTATAATGTACCAGCCCCCGTCGGCATGCTCCCCTTTACAGAGCCAGTACTCTCACGTCGGTACTGCAATACCGACACGAAGGTACTCCAATACCGACACGGCGGTACTCCAGTACCGAATGCAGGGCACAGAAATCGGTACTGGAATTATTTAGCCCCTTAGCGCGAAAAAAAATGCTTTTCCTTGTAGCAAAACACCGCCGGTTTACGTTATATAGACAGAAACATTACCTATTACAACGACAAGAAGTGAGTTACGATGAAATCATAAAGGGATGCCGGAACAGGGACAGAAGTGCACAAACGGCCTTCTACAATCTGTTTGCACAAACCATGTTCTCCACGGCATGCCGTCTCATAGGCGATGAGTACGAAGCGGAGGATATAGTACAGGAAGTCCTGCTGCTCCCGCTTACCGGAAAAATACAGATGCTGGACAGACAGGCAGACATGGAACGAAGACTCAGGCGTATAACCATAAACGAAACCATAGACCGCCTGAGAAAGCAGAAAAACAGATCGGACTGTTGGGAGGACGGCATTAACATCACCGCAGACGAGGAGACAGACGACATGCTGATTGATGCGGAAAGGAGCGGAAATCTGCGTCAGGCCATCGATTCCCTTCCGGAGAAATACAAGACGGTGCTGCTATTATCCGTAGTGGAGGACCTGAGTTCGGACGACATTGCCTCCCTGCTCCATGCCAAACCCTCTACCATCAGGACACAGTTGACACGGGCGAAACAGAAACTGATAACATGCTTCCGATATGAAAAACATAAATGACACAGAACTGGAACTTCTAATCAAGTCAAGCATTGACACTCCCCGACTTCCACTGGGAAGCTGGGAAAGGTTCATGAAACGGCTGGAGAAAGCCGAGCACGAGAAGAAGCGGCGGAAAACATGGCGCCTGCTAACCTCCGCGGCCATTGCCGCATCCCTGTTGCTGTTCTTCTTCGTCACACCCGGCATGCACAGGGATGAAGCCCCTCCCACCGAAACCGATCTGATGATTGCTGAAGTACGTGGCTATTACAGGTCCCTGTTGTGGAACGAAACCGAGTTCATCGCCAACCTGTGCAAGGAACTTGACCCCAAAACCAGAGACAGGCTCATGGACGAAGTCATCAAGATTAACATGGCACCGGATTCGCTCGTTGCCGACATTGACGGAGAGCATTTCTCCGAAGACGAAAAGATATACCATATAGCATCAATATACCAGTCGCACCTTAGAAGCCTGCAATACATACACACGATACTGAACGAAGGCAAACAGGCACGTCTAAGCAAACAACAATAAACACCCCAAGAAATATGAGACACATCGCCAGAACACTATGCCTGCTATTGGCACTACTCGCCATAGCCATGCCGCATGCCCTTGCAAGCGAGGCACAATTCGAGAGAAGCAAGACCGGGAAGATTACCTTCCGGAACGTAAAGAGAGGCGCAACGCTGAAACTAAACAACCGCTTTGGCAACATCAGAATCTACGTCTGGGACAAGGACGTGATAGAACTGGATTACAAGTTACACATAAAGGCCGAAAGCCAGAGTTATGCCGACAAAATGCTGGAAAGCACGGAGATTATCCGTCAGGAGGAGGGCAACACATATAGCCTGGAACTCAGACGCAACGATACAGGCAACAACGACAAGCAAAACAGCATGGAGTCCACATGGGCGGTATATGTGCCTGAAAACAAACTGTCGCTTACCGTACTAAACGCTTTCGGAGACATACACATCCCCGACTACGAATGCGCAAAACTGGAGGCCAAGGTCAGTTTCGGAACCTTGCTGTGCCAGAACATAAAAGCAGATGGAGAATGTACTCTGGAGGCCGCACATGGCAACCTGTATCTCACCAGAAGCAACCGGGCCAAGGTAAACGCATCGTTCTGCAATGTAAGCATCGGCAAATGCACCCAGTTGGAGATGAAAAACGCCCATTGCAAAGAAGTAAGCATAGGAACCTGCAACACACTTGCCCTTAAAGAAAGTTTCTCACATGTCAGCATAGGAAGTTTCAAGGATGCGGACATGAACATACAACACTCAACCATAGACATCATCCTGGCTACAGGAAAGACAACCATTTCCAGCCAGCACTCGTCCATAGAACTCAGTCAGGCAGGCACACTCGTCAACATCCCCAACAGCCAGCACTCCAAGATTAAAGTCAGCATCAGCGAGAAAGCCAAATTTGAGAGTTTCTACATGAAGGGCACCTTCACCGACCTGAACCTCCGTATACCCAAACAGATAAATGCCGGCTACAAACTGAGCAGCCAGTTCGGTTCAATAAGCATTGATGGGCTAATAAAACACAAGAACACACACATAGTGGAAAAGGACTTCTTCTCTTCCAAGGAAGGATACTTCGGAACATCCTACAGTGCCCCCACACTCTTCCAAATAGAAAACATGCATGGCAACATAAATATCAAATGAGCACTTTCGCCCCACCCCTTTAGCACAAGGCAGCCACAACACCTACCGCCATCCGAAGACTTATTTCCAGAAGAAATGAAAAAAACTTGCCAAAACATTTGGTAGTTTCGGAAAAACATCATACCTTTGCACTCGCAAACCGAAAGGAGCAACCAACAATGGTGCGGTAGTTCAGTTGGTTAGAATACTAGCCTGTCACGCTAGGGGTCGCGGGTTCGAGCCCCGTCCGCACCGCAAAAGAGGAGAATCAGAAATGGTTCTCCTTTTTCGTTTCAAGGTGTTACGGACCACCACCACCGGTGGGTCCGCTCGTAGCCGTTCAATAGAGGCGGCATTTAGCCTGTTGGTAACTCTTTACTACCTCTTTGCAATATTTAACACGCCTATTTCCGTGTTTTATAGTATATTTCCATATATTTGCAACGAATACAAACCAATAACACAATAATAGACATGAAGAAAAACTACTACATCCTGTCACTTGCATTGGCAACAGGTCTCCTGGCCAGTTGTTCAAACGACATCAACGGCACAGGCGACATCATCCCTAACGAACCCACAGAACAGCCTGCGGCCAACCTTACCCGTGCCTTCCCCGAGGACGACGGTGCAAAGTCACTGCCCGGCATGCCTGCCGAGAGGCTCCTCCACATACTGCAGGGTGCCGACAGCGCTTTCTTCCAAAGAATGGGCAATTTCAAGGTTCCCACAGAAGAACAGCTCCAGGAAATCAAGGCCTTTACCGACGAACTTGTCAAGGACGCCACAACCGATGCACGAGTTTACCGCCTCATCTACAACTATGTCAGACAGAACGTGAAATATGCCGACGGATACGTAAGCAACGAGCCATACGACGTGTTCCTGAACAAGAAGGCCGTTTGCCAGGGCTATGCCAACCTGCTCAATGTGATGCTCCACACCCAGGGAATCCCCGTTATCAATGCCAACGGCTGGCTGAACAGCGGAGCCTTCATGGGACATGCATGGAACTATGCCTACTATAGCGGAGCATGGAGACTGAGCGACCCCACAAACAGCCTTGAATACAAGGCCGAGGAACTGGACAAGTACCAGCAGATGTTCATCCCTGTATCTGCCGACGGCAACTTCCTGGAGACAGAGCTCTACTCCTACAACTACGACAAGGAGAAGCTGAACCTGAATGCCGTGAACATGGCCGAGGATGCCTTCGTGGTGCCCTTCAGCGTGACACTGAACAATGGCGCTAAGTACAAGATTGACTGCTTCAGCCCCACACAGGACCTGCCCGAGAACGTGAAGGAAATCTACATTGGCAAGAACATCATCAGCATAGGCCAGGATGGCATCTATGGATTGAAGGAGCATGGCCCCAATGTTGAGGAAGCACACGTGGATCCCGAAAACCAGGTTCTGAAGAGCTACAAGGGTGTTGTGTACGACAAGTACAGCACATCTCCCCTCTACATCCCCTCTGCCAAACTTTGCGTAGAACTGATTCCTGCCGAGGTTTATGGCAAGGAGACAATGACCGGTCATAAGAACGTACTGGAGGTAATATTCCCCGCCGGCACCAAGAAGATTGAGGCCTGGGCAGTGGAGAATTGTCCCAACCTGCTGGCAGCATACATTCCCGTTGGCACAGAGGTTGACGAGAAGGCCTTCACCGGCTACCACCCAGACTTCCAGATTATCTGGGAAGACCAGACCGGCATCAAGGACGTTATCGCCGATTAATAAGAACACCCCCTAATATAAAACAACGCCCCGAGGATATCACATCTTCGGGGCGTTTTTGGGGAAGCCTACTCCATAATTATCACAATCGGGAGGGCAGATATATGCTAATCATCACAAATATATTTATGTTAGAGTGATAAACGGTGAGCGGATGAGCGGTGAGCGTCCCTACCATGTTCCAGAACCCGTTTAGTCGCAGTTCTCGTCCTCGTCTTCGTCCTGTTCCAGTTTTCCGTTTTCCGTTTTCCGTTTTCACTTTTCCGTTTTCACTTTTCCGTTCCCCTCACTCCGTCTTTATGCTTTCCACCGGATTGCGGCGTGCTACGGAGAGGGTGTGCCAGCAGATGGAAAGGAAGGCTATGAGCAGGGTAACGAGCACGGAGACGAAGAGAAGCCACCAGGGGAAGCCGATACGGTTGGGGAATAGTTCCAGATACATTTGCGAACCCTTGACGGCCAGGGGTGCGGACAATACGGCGGCCAGAAGACAAAGCAGAAGGAAGGGGCGTGCCAATTGCCATGAGGCACTCGCCACCGATGCACCCATCACCTTGCGGATGGCTATCTGCTTGCTTTGCTGCTCGGTATAACTGATGGACATGGCAAAGAGGCCAAGGGCGGAAATCAGCACGGAGACGAACATGAAGCACAGAACTATCAGGAGCAGGCTCTCCAGTTCCTCCATGGGTTCGGCAAGGATGTCGTCCACGGTGCGGATGTAGAAGTCCTTTTCTACTCCGCATGCTTCCTTCGTTACGGCACGGCATGTTTCCTGCATCTGCTTGATGCTCTCATCCACATCCTCCATGCCCTCTTCGGAGAGTTCCACCATCATGCGTGCGGAACGGGGGGGATTCATCATTACGGCAATGATATTGTGTCCGTCGGCCATGGAGTTGCCACTGACGGGATTAAACGAACGATAGTCCTTGATGACACCACAAACGGGATAACTGGCCGTGCCCGATACCTGACCGCCCACAAGGGGATTGTCGGCACTTACGCCATACCTGTCGCGCGTTTCCTCTGTAATGTAATGCTTGCCGTCTTCGGGGGCACTGTACTGCTCCACTATCTCGAAACCGAGCATGCTCATACAGGTTGTATCCATTGCGGAATAGAAGGTCCATGAAGACACAGGTTCATCACCACTGCCCTTTTCCTGCACTCCGTTTGTCTGGCATTGCCATGGCATGTTCATTGCCCACCCGATTCGCTTTACTTGTGGCATGGCCAACAAGCGGTCGCGGATGGGAGTCAGTTGTTCTACATTGAAAGAATACGTATAACACTCTATCTCCGCCAGTCCTTCCGTACGATAACCCATGGGCAGGGTGGCAAGGTGGTGCATCTGTGCAAGCATGACAAGCCCTATGGCAATAAGGGTGGTACTGATGAGGTTCTGCACCACGATGAACACACGGCTCAGGCGCATCTTGCCCTGGAAACGGAACGAACCCTTCACCACATCGATGGGCTTGAAGCGAGCCACTATCACCGCAGGAATCAAGCCTGCCACGAGCGATACCACCAGAAGCAGGGCTACGGCGGCCAGAATGGAGAAGAAGTCGTCAAAGAGGGGTATTTCCAAATCCATCAACTCCTCAAACCACGGGCGCATAATCAATGCCACCATGCATCCGAACACAAAGCACCCTGCCGTAAACACCAGCGACTCCAACAGATTGCGCCCCACGGCCTCTGCCATGCTATCGCCCAGAAGGCGGCGTGTGGCTATCTCCTTGGCACGCTTGCCAATGAGGGCCGTGGTGAGGTTGACGTAGTTGAACATGGCAGACACAAGGAGCACCAATGCCACACACACCAGTATCCACACCATTGTGGCATCGCTATGCCTGAAGCCTGAGTTGGTGGCCAGGTTGGAGAAATAGAATTCGTTCAAAGGGATAAGTGACACTCCGCCCAGGAAACTTCCGTCCTTGGGCTCACGTGTCCAGAACATGTTCCAAACCTCCATATACTTATCCAGCAAGGCTTCCTTTACCTCCTCCACGGATGCACCCTCGTTCAGGGTGACGAAGGTGACGATGGAACCGAAGTTGTCCAACCATGCACGGCTCTGTTCCTCCACCTGCATGGAAAAGAATATCTCCGAACGTGTGAAGATGTCGTCCTCGTCAAAAGTCTCCATCACACCAACGATGGTCAGCGGTTCCTCCTGCCCCAACAGGGTTATGGTCTTGCCTATGGCGTCCTCGTCGGGAAAGGCCCTTTTGGCGAACTCCTCGCTCACGAGGATGTCCGTGGGCGAAGCCAGCACCTTCTTGCGGTCGCATCCGCGCAGTTCATAGTCGAAATACTGGAAGAAAGTGCTGTCCAGGGCCATGGCATTGGTGGAGAAACCGTTCTCTCCCACCTTCACGTCCCACGGACGGATGCCGCCCACACGTGTGTAGCCCTTTATCTGCGGTATCTTGGGGCATATTTCGGGGCCCGTGCCCACCGTCAGGCCTGCCAAATTGTGCGAGCCCATCACATAGAGTTTGTCCGCCATGGCTTGCGTCTTGCCCACCATATACTCATTACGTGCATGCGAGGCAAGCAGAATGACAAAGCCCAGAGCCATGGCAAGGCCGAAGACCTGTATGGCGGTGTATAGTTTGTTGCGCTTTAGAAAAACAAAGTATGATTTCATTGTTGTAATTGTATTGTAATTGTATTGGAGTATAGATTTGGCAAAGGTATTATCATACCCCCTCCGTCGCTTCGCTCCTCGTCCCCCTGTCTCAGAGGGACAGTTAGCAACAACTGCTAACGTTATCACCCACTTTCTCTCCCTGAACAGGGAGAGTACCCCGAAGGGGGGAGAGGGTGGATAAAACAGGGAAGGCCGGGATGGGTCCCCATCTACAGCAACCCGTTCATATTCTCCACCACCTGACCGTCGAAGAGGTTGATGACACGGTGGGCATGTGTGGCATCCTTTTGCGAGTGGGTCACCATCACTATGGTAGTGCCTTCGGCGTTCAGTTGGGAGAGCAGTTCCATAATCTCCTGTCCGTGCTTGGAGTCGAGGTTGCCCGTAGGTTCGTCGGCCAGGATAAGGCGCGGCTTACCCACCACGGCACGTGCTATGGCCACACGCTGCTGCTGACCGCCCGAGAGCTGCTGGGGATAGTGCTTGGCACGATGGCTCATGTTCACACGGCGCAGGATGTCCAGCACCCTCTGCTTGCGCTCGGCCTTGGACACATCGAGGTATTTGAGCTGGAGTTCCACGTTCTCCTCCACGGTGAGTTCGTCTATGAGGTTGAAACTCTGAAACACGAAGCCTATGCGTCCCTTGCGCAGACGTGTGCGCTCGCGTTCCTTCATATTTGCCACCTCCTCGCCATCGAGCATGTATGTGCCGCCATCGGGATTGTCCAGCAGGCCAAGGATGTTCAGCAGAGTTGACTTGCCGCATCCGCTCGGACCCATGATGGCAACAAACTCGCCTTCCTTCACCTCCATGCTCACACCGTTCAGTGCCATGGTCTCCACCTCCTCGGTACGGAAGGTCTTTGTGATATTCTCTATTCTTATCATGCGTCTGTTTTTTGTTTAATAATGTTTATGTAAGGTATACCATTGCGCTTTCTGCCAACAAAGATATGGCAAACTTCCCATTGCCTCCAAGAGAAAAGCACGGCACGGAAGCAGATTGTATGAAAATCATACAGCGTCTTGTATGAAAATCATACACAATTGGGTATAACGAAAACGAATATAGGCACACAAAGCAGGGATAGCCAAACTCTTTGCTAAATCAATAAGTTTGGCTATCCCTATATCAGAGTTGTGTGACAAAGTACGATTGTATGATTTCTTACTTATCGGAACGGTTCTTCATTTCCATAACGATTCACTTTCCCAGTCTTCAATAAATCCCATAGCCATGATATCAACATTGGGATGTTTCTCCAATAGTCCCTTCAGTTTGTGTTTAAAATCGTCATTGCCATGAATTTGGACTTGCATATACTGCATATAGCAGAGTTGGGGATACAATTTCGCTATTGGCAAATTGGTATTCTTAATCCAGTTGCCTCGGAATGAACCAGTAAGTTGTGGCATGATTGGAAATTTCCTATTCCAGACTCGTGCGTGATGAGCAAGACAATTGCGTATGTTGACTGCGCATTTCACCCAACTTTCCAATACAAGATGTTGTGGCACATTGAACTCTCGCGCAATCTTCTTTTTAAGGGAATTATCATTGAAGTTGCAAAACAACTTGGATAGAGTTCCAAAAGATGTTATTTCCAATGCCTTCCATACAGGAGGCATATCAGGTTCTGTATACTTTGCCTTATGTTCGGTAATGAATTCCTCCTTGCTGCGAGCCAATTCCTGTCGCATAGCAGCCAGGCATTGTTCATGGATATTCCTATCTTTGAAAAGCGACGGTTCCATAAACCAAAACGCGCCGTATTTCATCGATATGTGGTGTATCATCTTTGAGCGCAACGCAATTTCTATGGACTGAACCGCTGCGAAAATGATTCCTCGTAGTTCCTTGTCAAAATAGTAGAGGTCTATGGCATTCTCGAAAAAACTGTTTGGCTTATAGAAATGATTCTCCTTGTCGTATTCCATCGGGCGAAGGTAATTTGCCAGACGGAAATAACTGATAATCTTCAGACTATTTACGGCTTTCTGTTCGTCAGCAATAATCAGTCCACGCTCTTTCAGCATCTTAATCTGCTCTTCGTAATCTAATGGAGCCTTTGAGTATATCATAGCAATAAAAAGCAAAAGTTCCGCCCTGGTTCGCTGTTCTATGGGAAGCGTGGCGGAAACTGTCAGCGCAAAGGTACAACATTTTAATTCATAAGCAATGATTCTTCTTGAATATTTTTATAATATGTGCTGTCTTTAGGTTTATAGGACGAACTTTACGCACAAGAGTGTCTAAAAATCATACACTATCGGACAGATGAAAGAGGTTGGAGGGGAAAAATGTACGTCTTTGCCAACTTTTCTTTACCTTTGTAGCGTAACACAAGCAAAAGATTATGAAGAACTACGGAACCATACTGGTGGTGGACGACAATCCTGCCATACTCACCGCGGCCAGGATATGTCTGGGTGGCGTGTTCGAGAAGGTGATAACGCTGACCTCACCGGAGGGCATCCCTGCCACCATGAATCAGGAGAACGTAGACATTGTTCTGCTGGACATGAACTTCACCCTGGGCGTGAACTCGGGGCAGGACGGATTGCTATGGCTCCGTAGCATACACAAGTTGCACCCCGATGTGCCCGTGGTACTGATAACGGCATACGCCGACATCAAACTGGCGGTGAGGGGATTGAAGGACGGAGCGGCAGACTTTGTCACCAAGCCCTGGGACAATGCCGAACTGGTGCGCACACTGAAGGATGCCATAGACAAGAGCAAGGAGATAGTGCCACTGGAGGAGGTGGAGACGGCACACATCCACCGTGTCGTGGAGAAGTGCCACGGCAACATCAGCAAGGCTGCCGAAATGCTGGGCATCACACGACAAACCCTTTATGCCAAGATGAAGAGATGACAGAGATGGAAATACACATAGCGGTGGCCGCGCTGGCGGTGCTGTGTCTGGTGTATCTAGGCATAAGGTTCTACCGCCACCAGTGCCTGCTACGCGACCGTGCTCACCTGATGCGCGAGGCGGTGAGAAATCGCGACTTCACCTTCCGCCTGCCCCTGAGAGGCCTGTTCTTCGGCGAGCGTGCCATGCAGGATGCGCTGAACGACCTGAGCCGGGATATAAACGTGCTTACCGCACAGAAGGAGGTGGAGTCGTGGCAGAAACTGACCCGTGTGCTGACACACGAGATAATGAATGCCGCCACGCCCATAAGCAGTATCAGCCAGGCCTACCTGTCAGACCCCAACATAAAGGGCACTCCCTACGAGGAGGGCATACTGGCCATACAGAAGACCAGCGAGAGCCTTTCCAACTTCGTGCGCAACTTCCGCACCATCACCCTGGTGCAGGAACCGGACATAAGGGAGGTGAACCTGGCAGACCTTTGCCATTCACTCAGGTCGCTTTACCCCGACCTCACATGGTATACGGACATTGCCCCCGACACTTGCATCCGTGCCGACGAGAGCATGATGATGCAGGTGCTCACCAATCTTACTAAGAACGCCGTGGAGGCAGGTGCCACCGCCATGGACATCAGGTGGAACAAGGCTCTGTACGTTAGCAACAACGGTGCTCCCATCCCGGCAGAGGTGCGCAGGGAAATGTTCATCCCCTTCTTCACCACCAAACGGAGCGGTTCGGGCATAGGCCTGTCCCTGTCCCGACAGATGATAGTGATGCAGGGCATGAAACTCACCCTGGCCGAGCGCCCCATGCCTTCGTACCACACCACCTTCGTCATAGCGCCCTGAGACATGAGCAAGGACATGGACATAAGGCAGAGGGTACTTCACTCCACGGACATCACCCCATTTCAAAGGCGTGTGTATCTGGAACTCCTGAACGTGCCACGTGGAGAAACCATCTCCTACGGCGAACTGGCACGGCGCATTGGATGCCGTAGCGCCCAAGCCGTGGGGCAGGCACTCAGGCGCAACCCCTTTGCTCCCGAAGTGCCTTGCCACAGGGTTGTAGCCTCGAACGGTTCCCTTGGCGGATTCCATGGCGAGCGCAAAGGAGAAATGATTGAACGCAAGCGCCAACTCCTGGAGGAGGAAGCAAAGAGATAGGGGCAAATGCCTCACGTTGCGAAGGGCATCGCCTCACGACACAACTGCCTTCGTCTCACGTTACGAAGGGCATCGCCTCGTGTTGCGTTCCTATAAGCAAAATAAGAGCATTATTTGTCCTCGGTATTGTCACGTCCTTGTCCTCGGTATTCGTTCGGCGAACAAATACTATATTCAAGCCTGTGTCCTCGGTGTTGATAAAACAAAGAACACAAGAAACCCTCCAATCCCTTAGCGAGACGGAGGGTTTCACGGACCTAACCATTTCCTTATGTTCTGTTTTATTACCTAAAGGATGGTACAGAAACCTAAAAACCTAAACAATCTATAATCTAACCAAAAACTTTTCTATCTCTTTCTGCGGAGCGGCTGTACGTCGTCACCTGTCTTGATGTCAATATCATTGGCAGGGGTAATGACGGTAATCACCGTTCCTCGGCCCGATGCTGAAAGCATGTCAGTGCACTTGGTGCTTATGTAGAGAACACCGTCCCTTACATCGAAGACCAGCTGAGTGGAGTCGTACACGGACGTACCGTTTACCATCACTCCGTAGTCTTCGCCCTGGATCACTCTGACGCGTGAAGGAACATTTACATTCACCTCGCTGAAGGGAGCAACCTTGCCGGGAGCCTCTGTTGCATATTCCACACTCTTATTGCTTGCATTTACGGCAACGGCCATCAACATGGCGGCTACCAAAGTCATAATCTTTTTCATATTTTCAATCTTTTTACCTTAATATTGTGTTTTCCTTTTTTCCTGTGCCAACCTCTGTCGGCACCTTTCCTTTGTATGTGCCGTGTGTTGGGCGGCACCTGTGTTATCCTTACTTGTTGTGTGTCTTTTCTGTGTTTTCAGGTCAGGTCTTTCACCTTTTCTGCTGCAAAGGTAATGCCATTTCGGGGGAAAACCCGTGGGTAAATCTCTAAACCGAATAGGAATTTCCCCTTTAATTGACGAAAATCAATACTTCGTGACATGTTGACACAAGAAGAAGGGCATTTTGTCAGCAATCTACAGGTACACATTTTGTCAGTTCACTCACCCCTAACAGTACTTACGCTTTCCCTATATATAATATATAAGGTGTAACAGAGGCAAAAACATCGCATAGGAAAGAATTATTAAAGTTTTTTAGAAAAATATCATTAGAATATTTGGCGGGTATCATAAAAAGCGCTACCTTTGCACTCGCAAATCAGGAACAAGTCTTAGAGAAGACAACAAAACAAGACTGATAGCAACGGGCGATTAGCGCAGCTGGTTCAGAGCATCTGCCTTACAAGCAGAGGGTCGGCGGTTCGAATCCGTCATCGCCCACACAACAAGAGGATGGCTCCTTAGCTCAACTGAATAGAGCATTTGACTACGGATCAAAAGGTTGCAGGTTTGAATCCTGCAGGAGTCACGAATCAAAGCACACTGGGTAGGTAGGTAAGTGGTTAAAACGGGCAGACTGTAAATCTGTTGGCTTGCGCCTTCGGCGGTTCGAATCCGTCCCTGCCCACTTCACACAAACCAAAGTGTGAAAGAAACAAAAGAATGCGGAAATAGCTCAGTTGGTAGAGCACAACCTTGCCAAGGTTGGGGTCGCGAGTTCGAGCCTCGTTTTCCGCTCAAAACAACAAACCAACATTGGTGCGGTAGTTCAGTTGGTTAGAATACTAGCCTGTCACGCTAGGGGTCGCGGGTTCGAGCCCCGTCCGCACCGCCAAAACAAAACAAAAGAGCGAGAACCTGACGAGGTTCTCTTCTTTATGAAAGGAACGGTCAACCGACAGACGACTCTCGTCACCTGACCCTCTTCACTTTCAACAACGGGCGATTAGCGCAGCTGGTTCAGAGCATCTGCCTTACAAGCAGAGGGTCGGCGGTTCGAATCCGTCATCGCCCACAAAACCAAGAGGATGGCTCCTTAGCTCAACTGAATAGAGCATTTGACTACGGATCAAAAGGTTGCAGGTTTGAATCCTGCAGGAGTCACACAAAGAAGAGCGTACATTCCACACCGAATGTTCGCTCTTCTGCTATTTTTGCCCACCGCCAGCACTATCACGACACCCCACTTTTGCTACATGGAGATTGCATTTACATATTATTTTGAAAATATCTCCACATGCAAATAATAACGGAGAACATATTATCTTAATTTTGTTAGCAGAAAAAGTAAAAGTATAACCCCTAATACCCACGATTATGAAAAGGACACTTTTTCTATCAATCGCGATGCTCATGGTTGGCATGGCCACAATGGCACAACCAAAGCCCGGTCTGTACAAGCAGACCAAGTTTACAACTCTGGACGGCAAGGAAATGGAAAATCCGCAGGACCTGTACCTGCTGCTGAAGAACGGAAAGACATACGAGATACAGACATACGAAGTGGAGGGGGTTGAGAGGGTTTATGTTGTTGAAAAGGAAATGAAAGCACTGACGGTAACCGACGAGGGCCTGAGTTACACATGGACATACGACCCGAGCGGTTATCCCGGCGGACAGAACACCGTGAAGGTGACAAACGTTTACACGCCTGCCAAGAAAATCATGTCCGAGAACATGAAGGACTTCCTTGACCTGATGGACAGAGTGGACAAAAAGCCAGGCAAGAAGAACAAACTCCTGGGCGCATGGCACGCACCCGAGATGACAGGAACCAAATATTACAAGTTCTACGACAAGGAGGTACGCATGACACTGCATCTCGCACAGGTGGGCAATGCACAATCCATGATCTTCACCATGGAAGAAGTGGAATACACACCCGATGGCCACACCAGGGAAGGCGGCAACCCATGCCAGATTTCATGGCAAGGCAAGGACAAGCACACACTGTCCTACCAGTACAACGGTCACACCAACACCGAAAACTGGCACCGCACCGCCATGCCAGCCCACGTGCTCAGCATTTTCAAATGACACACTTTTCGGGCACACCATAATGAAAAGCAACACAGACGGAGCAAAGCATTGTTTTTGCTCCGTCTGCCTATATAAAGAGGTATATAGAGCCGGAAACTTCTCTCCAAGTGCAATTCCATTTTGGGCCTATTCAAAGTTTTAACAAAATTAAAGACCGATTATTTGCCCGATTGAGGACTATTCTGTAAATTTGATGCACAAAAAGCACAAAAACGTGCCAAAGAAAGACTTTAAACCAAACCTTAATCACAACAACACCCCACCCCATGACTGAACACACCTTCCCTGCCACATTCGTTGAGTTGCCACCGCATTGCGATGGCGAGAGGGCGGCGTTCTATCTGGCCGTGGAGGAGTACGTTGCCTCGCACATGCCAGAGGGCAGCTATCTGTTCACATGGCAGCTGTCTCCCACCGTGGTGATGGGCAGAAACCAGGATGCCGAGGCAGAGATAGATCTTGCCTTTTGCAAGGCGGAGGGAATAGACGTGATTCGCAGGAAGAGCGGTGGCGGAAGCATCTTTGCCGACAGAGGCAATATTATGACAAGCCTCGTGACACGAGAGGGTGCGGTGGAGGAGCTTTTCCACGAGTATGCCCACAATGTGGCAGGATGCCTCAACGCACTTGGTGCCGAGGTGGAGGTCTCCGGACGCAACGACATCTGCATGAAGGGTGGCGGCAAGATTTGCGGAAATGCCTTCTACCATATGGCCAAGCGCAACATAGTGCACGGCACCATGCTCTACGACACGAATGCGCACATGATGCGTGGTGCACTGACCCCCGAACGTGCCAAACTCATGTCCAAAGGGGTGAAGAGCGTGGAGAGCCGCATAGCACTGCTGAAGGATGCTTTGCACGAGAATATTGACGTAAGCAAACTGCGCCAGAGCATAAGGGAGCACCTTTGCAAGGGAAGCATCGTGCTGACAGAGGAAGACATTGACAAGATACGCGAAATAGAAAGCGGATACTATACGCCTGCGTTCCTTTGGGGCAAGACAAGGAAGACGGAGCCTTCGCATCTGTGCCAAGCCAGAATAAACGGATGTGGCACATTGGCTATCGAGTTTGAAACAAGGGAGGGCAAGGTGACGGCCGTTTCACTCAGTGGCGACTACTTTGAACTGGGCGATGCGCATGCCGCGTTCAACAATGCTTTTGCCAGTTGTCCGTTCACAAAAGATGCCCTGATAAAGCAAACCACTGAACACTCGCCAAACATCGCCATCAGAGGACTGGCGACCGAGAGGCTCAGGGAGCTTATAGAAACGCTATTCAATGCCAACAACGGTCTTTAGACCTTTTGACAAGACTTTTTTTTAGAAAACCTTAAATACAAAACACTACTATGACTGATAAAAGAACATGTCTTTACGACAAGCACATTGCACTGGGTGCCAAGATGGTGCCTTTCGGGGGCTTTGAGATGCCCATACAGTACACCGACATCGTGGATGAGCACAATGCCGTGCGCAAGGCAAGCGGCGTGTTTGACGTGAGCCACATGGGCGAGGTGCTGGTGAGCGGTGCCGAGGCGGAGAAGTTTGTGCAATACATCTTCACCAACGACATTGCCGGTGCTCCCGTGGGCAAGATATATTATGGCATGATGCTGCATGAGAACGGCGGCACCGTAGACGATTTGCTTGTCTACAAGATGGCGGATGACAAGTTCTTCCTCGTCATCAATGCCGCCAACATCGACAAGGACTATGCATGGATAGAGGCTCAGGCAAAGGCTTTCGATGTGGTTACCGTAAACCAGAGCGACATCTACGGACAGATAGCCCTGCAGGGACCTGATTCGGAGAAGGTGATGGCAGAGTGCCTAGGGCTGGCATGCGAGGACCTGGCATTCTATACCTTCAAGACCGTAGAAACGGAGGGCGAGACTCTTATCGTGAGCCGTACTGGCTACACGGGCGAGGATGGTTTCGAGGTGTACGGAAGCCATGCCTACATACAAGGTGCATGGGACAAGCTCATTGCCCATGGCGTGAAACCCTGTGCCCTTGGTTGCCGCGACACATTGAGGTTTGAGGTTGGCTTGCCTCTTTACGGCGATGAACTTACCGACGACATCACCCCTCTGGAGGCTGGTCTTGGCATGTTCGTGAAACTCGACAAGGAGAACTTCATCGGCAAGGAGGCTCTTGCCAAGCAGAAGGCAGAAGGACTGACACGCAAGATTGTGGGCATAGAACTGGCTGGCCGTGCCATACCCCGTCATGGCTACGATGTGGTGGTGGGCGACAAGGTGGTGGGAACCGTCACCACGGGCTACAACTCCATCTCCACAGGCAAGAGCGTGTGCATGGCCATGGTGGACATAGAATACGCCAAACTCGACACCCCCGTGCAAATCCGCATCCACAAGAAGTTGCAGGATGGCGTGGTATGCAAGAAGCGCTTCTACGAAAAGAATTATAAGAAGTGAGAAAAAAAGACCCTCCCCCAACCCCTCCCTCTATGGAGGGGAGTAGATACTACTGACTGATAAAGACAGGGAAATGGTCAAGAAAAAGGGAGGAGTAGAAAAACATTAAACAACAACAACACAAAATAAACAAAGCAAATCATTAACCTACCCAATCCCTATACATTATACTCCCCTCCATAGAGGGAGGGGTAAGGGGGAGGGTCTTAACCTAATCTAATTATGGCAAAGACAATTGAAGGCCTCTACTATAGCGAGAGCCACGAGTATGTGAAAGTTGAAGGCGAGTACGGTTATGTTGGTATCACCGACTATGCTCAGGAGCAGTTGGGCAACGTGGTATACGTGGATATGCCCGAGGTGGACGACGAAGTTACCGCAGGCGAGGACTTCGGCGCCGTAGAGAGTGTGAAAGCTGCCAGTGACCTCATCTCTCCCGTCAGCGGTGTGGTTGTTGAAATCAACGAGGAACTGGAAGACCAGCCCGAACTCATCAACCAGGATGCTTTCGGCACATGGATCATGAAGGTGAAGCTCTCCGATCCCTCCGAGGTGGACAACCTGCTCAGCGCTGCTGACTACGAGAACTGTTGCAAGTAATTATTAAAACGGAAAGGTGAAAACGGAAAACGGAAAACTTACTCGCAGATTTCCGTTTTCACATTTCCGTTTTCACATTGTTAAGCCTATGAAATACTTCCCACATACCGCCGATGACCTTCAGGAGATGCTGAAGGTTGTCGGCGTGAGTTCTTTAGAGGAACTATATTCCGAGATTCCCGAAGAACTGAAGTTCAACAAGGAACTTGCCCTGCCCTCTGCCATGTCGGAAATAGAGGTGAGAAGGGTTATTGGTTCTCTGGAGCAATCCAATGAGCAACTCATCTCCTTTGCCGGTGCCGGTGTCTATGACCACTACACACCCTGTGTGGTGCCATATATTGCATCGCGCTCGGAGTTCTCCACTTCTTACACTCCCTATCAGGCAGAGATCTCGCAAGGTACATTGCAATACATCTTTGAGTACCAGAGCATGATGGCCGACCTTACCGGTATGGACATCTCCAATGCTTCGATGTATGACGGTTCCACCGCCACCGCCGAGGCAATGATGATGTGCGTGGCTGCCGCAAAGAAGCGCAACCGTGTGCTCATCTCCGAGACATACAACCCTGCCGTGATGCGAGTGGTGGAGACGTATGCCAAGTTCCATGGCGTGGACCTCGTTAAGGTTCCTGCCAAGGAGGGCGTTACGGACATGTGTGCTATACAGACATTGCTCGAAGCCGACGATGTTGCTGGCGTGCTGGTGGCACAACCCAACTACTACGGCATCATAGAGGACTTCACCGGACTTGCCGACATGTGCCATGCACACAAGGCTCTGCTGGCCATCAACACCATGGCATCTGCCCTTGGTGTACTGAAGTCTCCCGGCCAGTGGGGTGCCGACATCGCTTGCGGCGAGGCACAGAGTCTGGGCATACCCATGTGCTATGGCGGTCCATATATCGGTTACCTCTGTACCACCAATGCCTTGGTGAGAAAGATGCCAGGCCGATTGGTTGGCGCCACCACCGATGCCGATGGCAAGCGTTGCTTCGTATTGACCATGCAGGCACGCGAACAGCACATCCGCCGCGAAAAGGCAACTTCCAACATCTGCACCGCCCAGGGCATCATGTGCCTGTATGTCGCTTCCTACCTTGCTCTGATGGGCAAGAAGGGCTTGCGCGAGGTTAACGAGCAGTCCTATGGCGCAGCACACGAGTTGCACAAGCGTCTGCTTGCCTTGCCCTGCTTCTCCGAGGCATATCCAGGCAAACCCTTCCTAAACGAGTTCACGCTGAAATGCTCTCTGAACATCTCCGCATTGCAGGACAATGCCTACATTGACGGTTTCATTGCCGGTGTGAAGGCAGAAGCGAAGGAGGACGAGATTATCTTTGCCGCAACCGAGCAACGCTCGCCTGAAGAGGTGGAGGCTCTGGTGGAAAGCATTGCTGCCTTCTGCGCAGAGCAAGGACTATAGTATTAACCAATAAAAGTATCCGAAAGCATTATGAACAACACATATTACGGAAAACTCATATTCGAACTTTCCACCCCCGGATGTATTGGTTATTCTCTGCCTGAGAACCAGTGGAGCGGTCACACATTGGAGGACCTGCCTGCAAACCTTCTCCGCGAGGGCGAGACAATATTGCCTGAGGTGGACGAACTCACCGCCGTGCGCCACTATACCAACATGTCCAACAACAACTTCGGTGTGGACACCGGGTTCTATCCCTTGGGCAGCTGTACCATGAAGTACAACCCTAAGATTAACGAGGAGATGGCTTCCCTGCCAGGTTTCACCACCCTGCATCCTCACCAGCCGGAGTACACCACACAGGGCGCACTGGAACTATATTATAATGTACAGAAATCACTCTCCGAGATAGCCGGGCTTCACGAGTTCACGCTGAATCCCTTTGCCGGTGCTCATGGCGAGCTGACAGGCCTGATGGTGATACGCACCTACCACGAAAAGCGTGGCGACCTGAAGCGTACCAAGATTATCGTTCCCGACTCTGCCCATGGCACCAACCCTGCTTCGGCAGCCGTGTGCGGTTTACAGATTGTGGAGGTGAAGAGTACCGCCGACGGCACCGTGGATGTGGAGGACCTCAAGCCTCTGCTTGGCGATGACATTGCCGGCATGATGATGACCAATCCCAACACCCTGGGCATCTTCGAGACAAAGATTCCCGAGATAGCACGACTGGTGCACGAGTGCGGTGGTCTGATGTACTACGACGGAGCCAACCTGAACCCCATGCTCGGTGTGTGCCGTCCTGGAGATATGGGCTTCGATGTGATGCACATCAACCTGCACAAGACCTTCTCCACACCTCATGGCGGCGGAGGTCCGGGCAGCGGTCCTGTTGGTGTACGCAAGGGTTTGGAGGAGTACCTACCCAACCCACAGGTAAAGCGTCAGGAGGACGGTTACTTCACCTTGGTAAACAACCCCGAGTCGCTGGGTAGCGTTTCTGCCTTCCTTGGCAACTATGGCATTGTCATCCGTGCCTATGCCTATCTGTTGTCTCTTGGCAAGGAGTATGTTCCCATGGCAGGCAAACTCTCCGTGCTGAATGCCAACTACATCAAGGAGCACCTGAAGGAATACTACAAACTGCCCATCGATGTGCTTTGCAAGCACGAGTTTGTCTTCGACGGTCTGCGCGAGGAATATGGTGGCGACCATCACGACCCTGGACATGTCACCACACTGGATGTGGCAAAGCGCCTGCTCGACTATGGCTACCATGCACCCACCATCTACTTCCCTCTGCTTTTCCACGAGGCCATGATGATAGAGCCTACCGAAACAGAGAGCAAGAAGACACTGGACGAGTTCATCGACGTGATGAAGAAGATAGCCATCGAGGCTCGCGACCAACGCGAACTCCTTAAGACCGCTCCGCATCACACCCCCGTCCGTCGTCTGGACGATGTGAAGGCGGTGAAGGAACCGAAGTTTACGTATAAAACTTTATAAAACGGAAAGGTGAAAACGGAAAACGGAAAACTCTAAGTAACCCAAGTATTTTGAGCATATGAATATTCTGAACGCTCCCCGTTAAAGAGCAGTTTTCCGTTTTCACATTTCACTTTTCCGTTCGTTAAAACTATGACACATCAACTCATCATCATAGGCGCCGGCCCCGGAGGTTACGAGGTCGGCGTCAAAGCCGCCAAGGCTGGTTTGCAGGTATTGGTGGTTGAGGCACGCAAACTTGGCGGCACTTGCCTCAACGAGGGGTGTATCCCCACGAAATGCCTCTGCAAGAATGCCTCCCTGTTGCAGGAACTCAAGGAAGCCAATGCCTTCGGAATAGAGGCAGGAGAGGTGCAATTTGACCTTTCCAAGGCCATAGCACGCAAGGATGGCATCGTGGAGCAGTTGGCCAGTGGCATTGCCACACTGATGAAAACTCCGGGCATCACCCTGGTCCAGGGCAAGGCCAAGTTTGTTGACCAGCATACCATCGAGGTGGAGGGCACACAATACTCTGCCCCCAACATCATCATTGCCACGGGTTCGGTGACCAAGTTCCTGCCCATCGAAGGAGCGCACGGCGAGGGAGTAGTAACATCCACAGAGATGCTCAACCTCACCCAAGTGCCCCAGCGCCTCTGTATCATAGGTGGCGGTGTGATAGGATTGGAGTTTGCAAGCATCTTCAATGCCTTCGGCAGTAAGGTCACCATAGTGGAGTATTGCAAGGAGATCTTGCCTGCCTTCGACCACGACATTGCCAAGCGTCTGCGCACCTCGCTGAAGAAGCAGGGCATCAACTTCAAGACCGGCTGTGCCGTCAGTGCCATCCGCACCGAAGCAGAAGGCAAGGTGGTGGAATTCATCGAGAAGGAGACAACGAAGCAGGAAGCCTGCGACCTCGTGCTCATGGCCGTTGGCAGGGGTGCCAACCTCTCATCGCTCAACCTTGACGACATAGGTATTGCCTACACCCCCAAGGGTATCACGGTGAACGAGAACATGCAAACCTCCCTGCCCCACATCTATGCCGTGGGCGACATCAACGGCCTCTGCCAACTGGCACACGCCGCCACATTCCAGTCATACCGTGCACTGAACCATATCCTTGGCAAGGAGGATAGCATTGACTTCGGTATCATCCCCGCCGCCGTGTTCACCACTCCCGAGGTTGCAACCGTGGGACTTTCCGAAGAGGCCGCCGAGGCACAAGGAATCCCCTACTCCACCCACAAGGCCTTCTACCGTGCCAATGGCAAGGCTCTGGCAATGGGTGCCGACGAGGGTTTAGCAAAGTTCCTCACCGACGCTGATGGCAAGATAATAGGTTGCCACATTCTTGGCGAGCATGCCGCCGACCTCATCCACGAGGCCGCCACGCTGATGAAGTCAGGCGCCACACTGCACACCCTGGCCGACTCCATCCATGCCCACCCCTCACTTAGCGAGATACTGCTCAGTGCAGCAGAGTGAGGAACATTGTTTTACACTGCCATGTAAATGTGTTTACATAGTGATGTAAATAGTTTTACACAACGAGGTAAATACATTTACATCACGTTGTAAACAATACGACAAAAGAATCCCCGAAGCCTTTCTATCATGGAGACTTCGGGGATTTCTTCAACCTCTAAATTATACGTTCTCAGTGGTGTGTTTACTTCTTGGCACCGCGACCCTGCTTCTTGCCCTTTTCGCCGCCACGAGAAGCCTTGCGGTTGTTCTGCTGGCCATTGAAACCTTCAACCTTAACGGCCTGTGCTGCCTGCCAGGGAGCAAGGAACTTGCGGAACTTACCGTAATACTTCTCTTCCAGTTCCAGGAGAGCCTTGCGGTTGGCATAACCCTGCTTCATGAAAGCGTCCATCTGCTCCTCGGTGGGTTTCTGGCCCTTCTCCAGCTTCTTGCCACGGTTCTTCTCCATTACGGCCTTGCGCTCGGTATGGTACTCCTTCATGAGAGCCTTGAATGCCTCCTTGTCCTCCTCCTTCACGCTATTCCAAAGCATAGCCTTGGGATTGTTCTTGCCACGCTGCTGGTGCATCATGCCATGTCTTGCACCCTCGCGCTTTTCCGACTTACCGTTCTGTGCTTCCTGTGCACTTACATTGAGTGCCAATGCGGCAAACAAAAGAATGAGATACTTCTTCATAATAGTTCTATTTTTTATTTATGTGTTTGTGATATTCGCTTGTTCTTTTCTTGTCCAGATATTTTTATGACACAGACTTTCGGATAGGGTTTAAGGCAAGAAATGAAATTATCCGCGTTTTCCGTATATTTAAACTTTATAAACACACTCGCAACACTATATACACATTTTTTTAGTATCTTTGTTACTGGAAGTTACGAAAAAGGTCTAAATTATTGAGAATGAATAACGACCTTTTGGTTGAATATGTATTGGGTTACGAATTAGCAATATACAGAGTGTTTTGGTTTTCTGCGTTTTGCATAACTTCAAATAACTCTTTCTGTATCGCAAAGGTACTTATAATCTCTCATTTCACAAAAAACTCCCAAAGAAAAATTCCGTTCCGCCGCATTTTAGGTAAAGCCATTGTTGGCAGTCCGATAAGTGTAACCTGAATGAATCCAGACAAACACCCATCGGACTTATGACACAACCGAAACAAATATCTCCGTTTGCCGATGGTATGAGGACATACCGTTAGCAGGCG
>JAZRJU010000005.1:0-25116 GCA_045645965.1 Bacteroidaceae bacterium | reverse complement strand
GTTAAACTTTTTACGTACAAACATGGTGCAAATGTAAGAAAAAATAGGTTTGCGTCACCCAAAGTCACCCAATTTAAATGATTAACTGACTGATTTTCAATATCCGCCATTTAATGGCAATAAAAAGTGATGAAGTCAGGAGAGTTTAACGTTTAACGTTTAACGTTGAAAGAAATCCAATTACTCAGAGTACTCCGACTCCCTTTATAAGCAAGAGGTGCAGCACCATTGTCTGGTCCTGCACCTCTTCTTATTTAATTCGTTTTACAAAGTTTTCCGTTTTGACTTTTCCGTTTACTTTGTCCCTCTGCGTCCTTTGCGTGAGATAAAGATAACTAGCGTTTGTTTTTCACGCAGAGAGCGCAAAGAGCGCAAAGTTTTATTTCCCCTTATGTTTCACGCTTGCGCTGGAGTGGTCGCAAACTTCGTTACGACAAAAGTGCGCAGAGTGGTGAGCAGTAAGTTTTCGTCCTCGTTATCGTCTTCGTCATCGTCATCGTTTTCACCTTTCCGTTTTCACGTTTTGACTTGACTTATCGTCGACCTTTGGTTCGTCAAATCTGCTCACGCTCTGCAGTATCTACTCCCCTCTCTTGCAGAGGGGCTGGGGGAGAGTCCTTTCCCTTTCACCTTTCCCTTTTCCGTTTTATTCACCCCCCCGCCTTGATATTCTTCTTCAGCTGTTCCACGCTGCTTGCGCCCACCAGCACAGAGGTAACCCCCTTCTGCTCCAGGATCCAGCGCAAGGCATGTTCCGCCAGCGTCTGTCCCTTTGCCTGCGCAATGGCATTCTGCTCGTTCAGGTAGGCCAGCAGTTCGGGTGTCAGCATCTCCTCTTTCAGGAAGCGTCCCTGGCTCATACGGCTATTCTGTGGAACGCTGCCCTGCAGATAGCGGTCCGTCAGCAACCCCTGTGCCAAGGGCGAGAAGGATATGAAGCCCAGGCCATTGTTGTAGCACTCCTCCAGTATGCCCTCCTCCAGCGGAGCCCTGTCCAGCATGTTCAGGCGTCCCTGGTATATCAGAGGTGGCACATCGCGCTCGTTCAGATACTTTATTGCCACCTTCAGCGCATGCAAGGGCCATCTGGAGATACCCACATACAGAGCCTTTCCCTGTCGCACTATCTCCACCAGCGCCTGCAACGTCTCCTCCAGAGGAGTCTCCGGGTCGTAGCGGTGAGTATAGAACAAGTCCACGTAATCCAGTTTCATGCGCTTCAGACTCTGGTCCAGACTTGCCATCAGCGACTTCCTCGAGCCCCAGTTGCCATAAGGCCCCGGCCACATCACATATCCCGCCTTTGAAGCAATGAACAGCTCATCACGGTACGGACGCAGGTCATCCTGCATCATCCGTCCCATCATCTCCTCGGCATGTCCAGGAGGAGGCCCGTAGTTGTTGGCCAGATCCATGTGCGTTATACCATGGTCAAAGGCATATCTCACAATCTCTCGGCAATGGTCGTAATCGTTCTCGGCACCGAAGTTGTGCCACCATCCCAGGCTTACACTGGGCAGCAGTATTCCACTCTTTCCACATCTGCGGAATTGCATTCCGTTGCTGTACCGCTCTTCGTTGGGGAGGTAGGTTTGCATGTTTGTAATGGGGTAAATTTACCATCCGGAGTTCCAGATGTCGTTATTCCTATGTTGTGATTTGTTGTCTCTTCCCAGGAAATCATACTCGGCGGTGTTGTCGATTGTCTCATTGCTGAGAAGAACGGATTGTGCAATAATCTCTGAGTTGTCTGTACAGAGAACTCGCACTGAAGGCATTATATATCTTTTTTTCATTCTTAACTAGTATCTTCTATAATATATATAAGGTGTATCTTATCTAATCACCAGTTTGCCATTGATGATATTTATGCCCTTCTGTGTTTGTTTCAGTTTTTGCCCGGACAGGTTATAGATGACGGTCTCCTTGTTGTTATCCAGAGTTATAGTTTCTATGATGCCTGTCTCGTCATCATCCCATTGTACGGATATAACATCGCGTGCATTGTCGCTTTCCTTTAGTTTCAGATATGCCTTGTTTGCACCAAGGGTATAGTCTGTGTTCAGCCGACGGAAGGCAACAGAACCGTCCTCCTTCTTGCGTGTTAGCATGTATGCATTGTCAACAGCTCTTAGAGGGGTATCCTTCGTTACACCTGTCATGAGGTTATCGTTGGTGGCATCTGCCTCATCTCTTGTAGCGATGAAAGAGTATGTGCCAGGGGCACCTTTTAGCACAACACCCTCGTTGGCGGCAATAGTGTAGCCTGGAATAGGTGTCAATCTGATATACTCGTCGTTTTCTGAAGCGGAATATGCACCAACCCCTTCTGGAACGATAGCATTGTATGGCAGGCAGAGGGTGGAATAGCCGGCGTCGGTCAACGTAGAAACTACTGGCTTATAATATACCGTCATTGCCGTGCATTCACACATACCATTCAAAGTGAATGAGATGCTATTGTTGCCGTCTTTTGGTGTAATAATGACCTTGTTGCCATCCTTGCTTGCAGTAGCATTTGTATATGTGCTGCTACAAAGTATACTGGCAAATGTATTACCTTCAGATGTAGTAGTTGTAAAAACTATATTGTGTATCGTTGTTTTGGGTGTAATCTCAATAACGTGGCCTGTATAGAAGTTGGTTCCTGTGTTATTGCCTCCTAAATGGTGGTTTGCATTAGTAGTTCCTTCCCCTTTGCTTAGTGTCATGCTTGCAACGACAGCATCCCACCTGACGGTTTGTACGGTTGAAGATGAATAACTATTCGTGCTCAGGTCTAAAGTGTAGTTATGGATTTCCTTCTCTCCCTTGTTGGTGATGTCGTATGAATGTTGAGCAGACTTCTCTCCGTAACTGGCAGTAGCGATAACGGATGAGGTGCTGGATTTAATGATCGCAGGTTCAAATGTCCATGAAACTAAAGAGGTAACATCACCAGTATTGCCATCTTTGTATGTCGCGGTAACGGTAAGTCCTTCGGCAGAAGGAGTTTCACCAATATAATATTCGCGTTTTATTTCCGAATAGAGATCGGTGATGGAAAGTGCGCTGACTGCAGATGGTGGAGTAATGTTTTCGTAAGTTACAACTATTTTCTTCATGCGAACTTGACTTTTCGATGCTGTTAGAGTTATAGTTTGTGCACTTCCTGTCCATGTTCCCATTTTCTGGGAGTAGGAGTATGTTCCGCTTGTTGGGTTGGTAAAGTTTCCTGGACCATACTCGTTCGTCCCACTTGCAGAGCAGGTTATCGCTACTTTTGTAATGTTTGCATTATCACACGTTATAGTTAATGTTTCGCTTTTGTAGATACGGTAATCCTTGTTGTTAGTGTTATATGCCCCTGCTGTTGTTGATATGGTGATACCATCTTTTGTGCCGGTTTGTGCTCCTCCCACCCCCCAGTTGAGTTCATTTGTACTTGCATCAAAGGTTACCGTCACCTCTTCTCCCCACACGTTCCCAGCTCCTGTTATGTACAATAACAAGAACAGTAAACTTCTTGTTGAGAAGTCTCTAAGTAGATTAAGATTCATATATGTATAGTATTTTATTCCAATTATGCAACCTTACGCATCGTGGAACATCATGCCTCCGGCGTCTTCGGGGCGTTCTATGCCGGGGTATTCGTGGTGGAAGTCGGTGGTGAGGCGCTGGATGTAGCGCTTGGCTTCCCACTGGGCCATGGGGAGATCGTGCAGGAGATAGTTGCCACAGGTGGCGGCGGTGGTGCCGGGGACTTCATCGGTGTAGTCGACAACATACTGGAAAGCGCGGAGCATGAGGGTGCGCACTTCGTGGCACGACCACTCTCCCTTCATGATGAGGTAGTTGCCGGTGAGGCAGCCCATGGGGCCCCAGTAGACGATGCGGTCCTTCCACTCGGGATCGTTGCGCAGGAAGGTGGCAACGATGTGCTCTATGGTGTGGATGGCGGCAATGTGCAGGGAGGGCTCCTGGTTGGGGGCGGTCATGCGGATGTCGTAGGTGGTGATGGTGTACTCGCCCATGGTGTCCTGACGGGAGATGTAGATACCGGGCATGAGATTGCGGTGGTCAACTTGGAAAGAGGGTATGAGGTTCATAATTTTTAGGGTTAATGTGGCGGAGCCACGGTTAATGCACCTGCGGTGCGGTTAATAGCGCTTTAGCGCTGGTTAATAGCGACAGAGTCGCAGGTTAATGTGGCAGAGCCACGGTTAATCGCAATCGGAGATTGCTGGTTAATGCTGCTTGGCAGCGGTTAATAGCGACAAGTCGCTGGTTAAAGGTGAGAGGTGAGCGGTGAGAGGGTGAGCGGTGAGCGGATGAGAGGTGAGAGGTTAGTTTTCCGTTTCTCGTTTTCCGTTTTCCGTTTTCAGCAGGTTTGCGATGCATTGCCTGAGGGAGTCTGTCCAGTAGGGGATGTCTAGGCCGAAGGTTTCCTGTATCTTGGTCTTGTCCAGGACGGAGTAGGAGGGGCGCTTTACGGGCGAGGGATACTGGCTGCTGAGGCAGGGACGGATGTTGCAATGGCGCAGCTCCGTGGAGAGGGTGTTGGCGATGTGCTGTATCATCTGGGTGAAGTCGTACCAGGAGCAGACGCCGAGGTTGGAGTAGTGGTAGATGCCGGTTTTGGGGTAGGGGGGAGCGGGGAGTGGTGAGTGGTGAGCGGTGAGCGAGGTGTTGTAGTCCCCGAGTATGGTGCAGATGGCGCGGGCGAGGTCCAGGGCATAGGTGGGGGTGCCGCACTGGTCGTAGACGACATTGAGGGTGGGGCGCTCGGCGGTGAGCTGGAGCATGGTGCGGCAGAAGTTCTTGCCGAACTCGGAATAGAGCCATGCCGTGCGTATGATGACGTGCTGGCAGCCGGTGGCAAGGATGCGCTCCTCGCCCTGCTTCTTGGTGCGGCCGTAGACGCCGGTGGGAGTGCCCTGCTGGTCTTCGCGGCAGGGGGTGTTGTAGGGCTCGGTGCCGAAGACGTAGTCGGTGGAGATGTGTACGAGCAGTCCTCCCACAGCCTTCATGGCAAGGGCAAGGTTCTCGGGTGCGAGGGCATTGAGCTTGTGTGCCAGGGTGGCAAGTGCGGGGTCGGTTTCGCAGGCATCCACATTGGTCCATGCGGCGCAGTTCACAATGGCATCAATGCTCTGGGATTGCACCATCTGCATGATGGCCTGTCGGTCGGTGATGTCCAGGAAGGTGGTTTCGTGTCCCTCCACCTGGTTGACGTCGGTGAAAATATATTCGTCTGCACTGTCCTTGGCAAGCAGACGCATTTCGGAACCCAACTGGCCGTTGGCTCCGGTAACAAGTATCTTCATATATTGTATTTAATTATAGAACCTACCTAATAGTTCACAGTTAGCCGCTCATGATTTGAGCGATTTTTCATCGTTGCAAAGTTACATTATTTTAATGTAATTGCAAAAATGTGTTGCTGTTCTTTTGCCCAAGTGCCTTAATCTTCGTACCTTTGTTCGCGTTTTTATGAAAAAGTTACTTATATCTTTACTTACACTGTGCGCCGCTACGATGGGCGTACATGCAGAGGAACCGGTTTCTCGTGAGGCGAGAAAGGTGGTTCAATATGTTGGTCCCGAGGTGACGAAGTTCTCCGTGGAGGGGCGTTTTGGCTGGCAGATGTTCCGCACCTCTGGTGTGATGGAAGATGACCGCACGGGCTTCCGTGGCGAGTTCTTCAACCTGCGCCTGGATGCAAGGCTCTACAAGGGACTGAGTTTCTCGTGGCGCCAGCGCCTGAACATTACCAGCGAGCGCAACTTCTGGAACTCCACCGACTGGATGGTGCTGAACTATGCTCCCAACAAGGACTGGCTCATCTCTGCCGGCAAGCAGGTGGTGGCAATTGGCGGATACGAGTATGACCGTCCGCCCATAGACATATACAACAGCAACAGCGAGTACTGGAACCACATAGGGTGCTATCAGTTTGGCGCCAGCGTGGCATACAACTTCAGCAAGGACGACAGACTGACCTTCCAGTTCAGCAACAGCCCCTTCCGCACGGATATTGGCAATAACAACAACTACGGTCTGTCGCTGATGTGGAACGGAAGCCATGGCATGTGGGAGACAATCTGGTCGGTGAATGCCTTCCAGTGCACGGGAGGCAGATGGATGAACTACATAGCCCTGGGCAACAAGTTCAACTTCCTGCCCCAGCGCTTGTGGCTGGAACTGGACTATGTGAACCGTGCCAGCAGCCATCAGACCTTCCTGTTTGAGGACTGCAGCGTGATAGCCGAAATGAGCGGCAAGCCCCACAGCACCGTGCGCCTGTTTGGCAAGTACACCTATGACGTGAACAACACCGGCACGGATGCCGACCTCTACGTGATGTCGGGCACCGAGATGCACGGCGTGAGCGGAGGCATAGAGTACGAGCCCTTCAAGAAGCACCCCGAGGTGCTGCGCCTATTCGGTTCGTGCGGCTACTCATGGGGTGTGAACACCAATCCCAACGGTGCCATGCTGGACGGACAGATACGCCTGAACATCGGCGCCAAGATTCACCTCGACCTCCTCAAGGGCCTAAGATGGGCGATAAACAAGGAGAAGATGACGCTTTGGTAGAAGACTTTTCGAACGGAAAACGGAAAGGTGAACCAAAGGTCGACGCCCGAAGGGGCTGAAGTCAAAACGGAAAACTATCCACCCCCTCCGTCGCTACGCTCCTCGTCCCACCTGTCTCAGGGGGACAGTCAGTAACAACTGAGTAACGCTATCACCCACTTTCTCCCCCCTGAGACAGGGGCGAGTACCCCGCAGGGGGGAGGGGGTGGATAAAAGGAGACAACGTCGCCCACAGATGACACAGATTTAACGGGATTGGCACAGATTTAGTAATATCAACGGATTAACCCCCACACACTAAACACTCTAAACTCTAAACCATTTAACCCTTTAACAAAATCCCTACCTCCGAGTAGTATATACTCCCCTCCATACAGGTAGGGGCAAGGGGGAGGGTCCAACCCCTAAACTCTACAGAATATAACTAAAAGAAAAAATATGCTTAAAAAGATTCCAAATGGCATTCCGTGCCTAATTATCATCGTTGCCCTGTTTGGCTACATGGGCAGTGTGATGGGACTGACCAACATGCTCAACACCATCATGCACACGGCACACGACCTGTTGCTCAACACCGTGTTCTACCTTATGGGCATGTGTGTCATCACTGGTGCACTGGGCAAGATCTTCGTGGAGTTCGGTGTGGTGGACCTGCTTCAGCGTCTCCTGCGCCCCATCATGCGCCCCGTGTTCAACATGCCCGGTGTGGCTTCGCTGGCGGCGGTGCTCACCTTCCTCAGCGACAATCCTGCCATCATTGCCCTGAGCCAGGACAAGGGTTTTGCACGCTATTTCAAGAAGTACCAGCACGTGTCGCTGGTCAACTTCGGCACTGCCTTTGGCATGGGCCTTCTGGTGCTGGTGTTCATGATAGGCCAGGGCTATTTCCTTGCTCCCTTTGTGGGACTTGGCGGTGCACTGTTCGGTTGCGTTGTGGCAACACGACTGATGCAGCACTTCACCCTGAAGATGTATCCCAACTACAAGCACGAGGATGCCGTGGCCGTTACCAACTACACCGGTGGCGAGGCTCTGCCCGACGTTAGCTTCGCTCAGGAAGGTGCAGAGAAGAAGCAGGACACCAGCCTCTTCGTGCGCGTGCTGAATGCTATGCTCGACGGCGGCAAGGATGGTGTTACCATCGGTATGGCCATCATTCCCGGTGTGCTCATCATAAGCACCCTGGTGATGATGCTCACCTTTGGCGGAACTGCCGAGGGTGTGGACGAGATGGGCAACGAGATTATCGTTTACACTGGCGGTGCCTTCCAGGGCACACAGCTGTTGCCCTGGCTGGCTGGCAAGATAAGTTTCGTGTTTGAGTGGCTCTTCGGTTTCTCTGCCCCCGAACTGGTGGCATTCCCCATCACCGCACTGGGTGCCGTGGGTGCTGCTCTGGGTCTGATTCCCGAGTTCACCGCCAAGGGCATCATCGACGGCAATGCCATAGCCGTGTGCACCGCCATGGGCATGTGCTGGAGCGGCTACCTGAGCACCGATGCCGCAACGCTGGACTCTCTGGGCTACCGTCCCTTGGTTCCCAAGGCTTTCCTCAGTTCGTTCCTGGGCGGTATCTGCGCCGGTATCTTTGCCCACTGGGTATATGTACTCATCATGTACATCAGCACCCTGTTTGCTCCCGCTCCGGTATGGAGTGTGCAGACCAACGGTTCCCTGTGCAACATGCCCCAGAACCAGCAGATAGAACTGACCATGATGGACGACAGCACCTTCATTGCCAAGGACTGGTTCGGCGAGAAGGGCACCAACCTGGAGTTCCGTGTAAACCAGCAGGATTCCTCTATCGTGGTTACCAATGCCTATGCCGAGAAGAACAACCGCTTCTTCTTTGTCCGCATCAACGAGAAGGCCCTGCAGGGCGAGGTGTCATACGCACTGCTGCACCTGGACAACGAGTACTCTAAGTTTGGCGGCAATGCCGACGGCGGATTCATGTATGTCTTTGCCTTCCTCTACGATGGCAAGCACCGTCCCATCGACCGTGGCTACTACGAACTCGTCTGGGGCGACGGAGTGCCTCATACCGTAGAGGCCGAGGCATATATCCAAAGGGAGATAGCCGCCGAGCAGGACAGCCTCCGCATGGATTCCACCTATAAGACCATGGGCGAGAGGGTGCTGGAAACTCCTGATTCCGTAAAGACAGACACAATCGGCATGTAGGGCATTTACCCCCAGGCCGAAAGTTATAACGCGAATGCCGTTCCACAATGTCAGTGGGGCGGCATTCTGCTATTGGGCAGATGTTACTTTTGTAGCCATAACATTTTTTAAGTGCAGGGCATGTCGGTATTATCTGCCTTATTTGTATATTTGCAACGGATATAACCATAAAAACAAAACAAAACCTAAAACAAACAGAACTTTATGAAGAGAAGTCTACTTATGTTACTGGCATGCGTCAGCGTGCTATGGTCGTGGGCCAGCACTATCGACTACACTGTCGACAAGGCCAACGGCAATCTCTACCGTGGCAACGAGGCCAACTCCACGTGGAACAGCACCTGGAAGAGCAATGCCACTCCGCAATTGCAGTTTGGATGCGGCGTGAACAACATGAACTGGGCGGACAACAATGTGCAGCTCATGACCGGCACTGCTGGCTCCTCCACCTACACCATCACCGCCCCCGACGGCTATGTTATCAAGGAGTACACCTTCAACTTTGCCAACAACGGGCACTCCACCGCTCTCACCCTCACCATGGACGACGGCCAGGAGTACACCACATCATCCACTCCTCAGGCCATCAGTGCCTCTGGTCTTAACGCCTATAGCGTTTCCTTCACCTTGGCAGGCAATAACGGCAATGGTGTCGTCCTCAGCGATTTCGTGGTAAAGGTAGGTACCGAGACTGCCTCCGACAAGGCTTATGAGGTCAGCACCGAGGGCAACGTGCACTGGTACTACATCACCAGCGCCTCCACCAAGGGCTATTGCAAGGGCAAGACCATCTACTACGACTCTGCCTCGGGCTTCCTGCGCTTCGGCGACAAGGCTTTCAGTGCCGACGGCATCTGGAGCTTCTGGGAGAAGGACGGCAAACTGGCAATAAAGAACTATAAGGGTGAGTATTTCGGCACTGCTCCTGGAGGTACTGGAGGTAGTACGGCATTTGGTGTGGTCAGCACTCCCAACTACATCTACACCATACAGAAGGCCTTCGGCGCATACACCATCAAGGATAGCGGCGTGGAACTGCATGCCCAGGAGAGCGGACAGAGAATCGTTCGTTGGGCTGCTGAAGAGGGTGGTGCATCCCTCTGGAAGATGGAGCCTGTCGACGTCAGCGATGCTGATGCCAAGATAGCAAGCACCACCGTTGTCCAGGGTAAGGTGACCACCGCCATCGGCAACAAGAACCAGCCCATGGTGCGTGCCGCCATCCGTGTCGGCGGTTTGACAGGCAGCGTCTCCTTCGAGGGCATCAAGTGCCTCTTTGCCGGTACCAACATCAGCGATGTTACCCGTGTGCGTGCCTACTTTGCCACCAACGAGCGCGAACTCTTCATCGACGAGGAGAACGCTATGCCTTGGCGCGAGCAGAACGGCGAACTCTATGGCGAGACTACAGAATTCAATTCCGACCGCACCTTCACCATCACCGGCAAGAAGGACCTCACCCCTGGTGTGCACTATCTGTGGATAGCATACGACATTTCCGACTCTGCCAAGGAGGGCAACAAGGTCGACGCTCGTGTGATGAACTATACCTTCAATGGCGAGGAAGTGAAGGAGAGCAACGGTCATCCTGCTCATCAGGCAACCATCTTCCTCTCTGAGAGCGCCGTGCTCATGCCCATGGACAAGGGTTCGCTCTACTACCGCATCCCTTCCATCACAGTCACCAAGGACGGCAAGCGCCTGGTTACTCTTACCGACGACCGCAAGGGCCACAATGCCGACCTTCCTTCGCACTGCTACCTGGTTGCTCAGTATTCCGAGGATAACGGCAAGACATGGAGCGATCCTCAGACCGTGGCTGGTACCGCCACCACCGGTGGCAACTACGGTCATGGCGATGCTTCTATCGTCACCAACCGCGACAATGGCGAGATCGTGGGCATCATGACCAGCGCCGGCACCTATGGCCATGGCTTCTTTGCCGGTACTGCTGCCCAGCCTCCACGCTGGAAGACTATCACCAGCCGCGATGGCGGTCTCACATGGGACGCTCCCGTGGACCATACCGATGACCTCTTCGGTGCCAAGTGCTCCAACCCCAAGACCAAGACCTGGAAGAGCGGCTTCTCTGGTTCGGGTGCTGCCTTGCAGAAGCGTGACGGTACTTTGGTTTCAAGTTTCGTAAACCGCCAGGCGGACGATAGCCAGCATTTCTACTTCTTCATGAGTAAGGATGGCGGCAAGAACTGGTATGTCAGCGGCAATAGCGGTACCGACGGTGCCGACGAGCCCAAGACTCTGGAGCGCAACAATGGCGACCTTGCCATCAGCGTACGCTCCAGCGGCTACAACTATCACAACTACACCTCCAACGACGGCAAGACATGGCATCTGGCTCCTCGCACACGCTTCACCTCCGGTATCTCTGGCAATGCTTGCGATGGCGAGTACATGGTATGGTGCTCAACCCTTGAGGGCAACCCCTGGGACATTGCCTTCCAGACACTCCCCAACAACGCCGGCCGTCAGAACGTCAGCATAGCCTTGTCAACCGACGAAGGCAGCACCTTCCTCACTCCCAAGACCATCTGTCCTCGCGGTTCGGCATATAGCGCAGCTGTGGTACTTCCCGACGGAACCCTGGGCGTCTACTTCGAGGAGAACGGTGTCTTTGGCGGCTACACCATGCGCTTTGTCCGCTTCTCTCTGGAATGGGCAAGCGGTGGCAAGTACAAGTTCACCGAGGATGCTCCTTTCATTCCCATCAAGTCCACCAGCGAGACTTCCATCGGCGACATCCTTCAGGACACCGAGAGCGCTGCTCCCGCCGCCACCTACGACCTCTCCGGCCGCCGCATCCAGAATGCCCAGAAAGGTATCTACATCCAGAACGGCAAGAAGGTGATGGTTGATTAAACCTCTGCCAAGAACATCTTGATAAAATAACACACAATCCGCAGGCACCACCCAGTGATGGCAAGTGTCTGCGGATTGAGTTTTTGTGTCATCGTTTTCGTAATCGTCTTCGTCTTCGTCTTCGTCTTCGTCTTCGTCTTCGTCTTCGTTTTCGTAATCGTCTTCGTCTTGAGTTTAGAGTTTAGTGTTTAGTGTTTAGTGTTTAGTGTTTAGTGTGTGGGGTTTAATCCGTTGATATAATAACTAAATCTGTGCCAATCCCGTCCAATCAGTGTCATCTGTGGGCGACATTGTCATTGTCAGGATATTTTGTTAGAAAATACTCGTGCCCCAACTTCTGTTTTAGAAAGTCTTGTCGTTTCGTCTTCCGAATCAGTTACTATGTAATGCGTTGAAAAGTCATCTCATTGTAGCCAATTATAACCAGACTACGTTGTATTCCTACCGTTGATTCAATGTATCGCTACCGCCGGTTCGTTGTATTGCTACTGCTAGTTCGTTGTATCGCTACTACTGGTTCGTCGCACAGCTACCGCTGGTTCGTTTAACAGCTACCGCTGGTTCGTCCCAGTCCTCCCGACGACCCCATTGCCCCCTCCCGTCTTCCCTTTTTACCTGTTCAGAGAACAAGGTATTTGTACGACAGAAAACTTTTGACTATAAATACGCGATTCTCAAAGGGTGGTTTGTATGTATTTTGGGTGACCCTGTCTGTGCTGAATCGCATTTTGTGAACAATGAAGTGCTGTCAACAAAAAATGCCCCCGATAAAGGACGAGGGCAACCTAATGTTTATATCGTAAGTACCTCCTTGTAGGGTGGGAGAGGCTTATCCTAAATCATCATCAAACCACAACCTCCACCTGCTCCTCTTCTCTCTGTCCCCGTTGTATCTTATCCTAAATCATCATCAAACCACAACTCTTGGCGTCAATCTGCGAGGCTCTGCCATGTTGTATCTTATCCTAAATCATCATCAAACCACAACGAACAATCTCAAATTACACGTGACTTTAAGTTGTATCTTATCCTAAATCATCATCAAACCACAACGGCTATGTGTACATACACACTCGCACTTCAGTTGTATCTTATCCTAAATCATCATCAAACCACAACTTGTTAGTCTCGTACTTTTCAGTCTCAGCCGTTGTATCTTATCCTAAATCATCATCAAACCACAACTTATAATGTATTTATCCACACGCAAGTACTGTTGTATCTTATCCTAAATCATCATCAAACCACAACTTCTTAAGCCACGCATTGAAATGGGATTGAGTTGTATCTTATCCTAAATCATCATCAAACCACAACTTTCATCTTCTCAACAATCAAATGAAAATTGTTGTATCTTATCCTAAATCATCATCAAACCACAACAAATCTGTCCGATGGCATCGTGTACACGACGTTGTATCTTATCCTAAATCATCATCAAACCACAACTTTCGCGCTTAGCGGGATTTTTGTTTTGGAGTTGTATCTTATCCTAAATCATCATCAAACCACAACTCGTCTGCGGTTAAAGTGTTCTTATTTCTGTTGTATCTTATCCTAAATCATCATCAAACCACAACTGTTACAGCAGCATTATATGAAGTATCAACGTTGTATCTTATCCTAAATCATCATCAAACCACAACCCCGCCATATTTTATTTGTGCCTCAGGAGGGTTGTATCTTATCCTAAATCATCATCAAACCACAACTCTTCCGAGCAATGCCAGACGGTAGCTATATGTTGTATCTTATCCTAAATCATCATCAAACCACAACGAGGATGAGGACGGAAATTGTATTGAGATAGTTGTATCTTATCCTAAATCATCATCAAACCACAACCAGTGTATAATAATAACTTTCAATAATTGTTGTATCTTATCCTAAATCATCATCAAACCACAACTTGAACACTATCTCCTGAGTGGAAAGGAGGTTGTATCTTATCCTAAATCATCATCAAACCACAACTACATGTCGCGTCTTCATGTCGTCGTAACGTTGTATCTTATCCTAAATCATCATCAAACCACAACTGCGAAATAATTTCGTTATCTTTGCATCACGTTGTATCTTATCCTAAATCATCATCAAACCACAACTCCGAACCTGCTCTTGTATTAGTTTTCTCGTTGTATCTTATCCTAAATCATCATCAAACCACAACTTAATTACTTGGCAGTGAGTTCGCCCACGAGTTGTATCTTATCCTAAATCATCATCAAACCACAACCACTTGCGGCATTTCTTCCGCCCAACGTCGTTGTATCTTATCCTAAATCATCATCAAACCACAACTTTTCAGCATCTGTTTGATATGTCGCAAGTGTTGTATCTTATCCTAAATCATCATCAAACCACAACCTATGTCGTATAAAAGCATGCTTATCACTATGTTATGTGATGCATTTGGCAAATAGGAAGTGGAATGAAGACGTTCCTTTTTCTGCAAATGTATTAAAAAAACTCCAATTGTACGGGTTTCTTCTGGACTTTTTGCTCTATCTTACCCCAAATATTTACGATATTGGAGTATTGCTTGTCTGTAATGGTTAAGATGCTCACCTTGCCTGCTTCTGGCATAAAGACTTTCACGCGCTTTATGTGTGCCTCAGCCGCTTCCAATGAGGCGCAAAATCTTAGGTACACGCTATATTGGTGCATAACAAATCCGTCTTTTTCCAGATTCTTACGGAATATGGCTGAGTCACGCTTGTTTTTCTTTGTTTGCGTTGGTAAATCGAACATGACTATAAGCCACATGATTTTGTATGCATTTAATCGTACATTGCTCACTTTAGCATAGGTAAGGAAAGGAGTTTGGCTTCTCCACTGAAACATCTGGCCAAAGATGCCATTGTGATAGAGAGTCCTATTTGAAGCGGACGTGTTACTTTCGGGTAATAGGTGTCAGAGGAAAGTACACTAATGAGTTCAAATTTGGCATCTTTGTTTACTTCCAATATGCCTTGTTCGCACAAACGATACACCGTCTCATCTACAAATGGGCGAAAGGCTTCCATCAAATCATCGGCGAGTGGGAAGGCGTTGCTCCTGTTGTGGTGGAATATGCCCAGCGAGGGTGTCAGGCCAGAGGAAATCAATGCACGTGCCGTTGCTGCCCTAAGTACGCTATATCCATAGTTGAGCAGGGCATTGATACCGGGTTGGTTTCTGTCTCGGATGAAGTCTTCGCCGAAGAGTTCCGAGAAGTAAATGCGTGCGGCAATACCTTCTCTGTTGTCAGTGTCTCCGCTCTTTACATTGGTATAGTATGGTTTGAGTACGTCGCCTTTGCCATGTATTTTCTGCAATAAGGCAGATTGGTTTTTGATTTTTGCCTCTACAATCTGTTTCCAGAGTTGCTTGCGTGCTACCTCGCCCATGGAAATCTGGTTTCGGAGACATTCGCCCTGGAGATTGTTGCCATCCATGTTTTGAAGCATTGCATGGGGCATGCCCTTTGCATCGCAAAGTATGACGGCAACTCCAGCATCTACTAAGGCGTTGAGCAAGGGCATGGTAGCAGTTACCATTTGGTTTTCTATCATCACCAATCCGATGTCTTCTATGGGAACAGTGCGTTGCTCGTTGGGGGCTTCCTTTGTGGAAACCACCAACTGAGCATTGCGTAATGACAGGTGCATTGGCGAGGAAAAGACAAGTGTTCGCTTAAGCATGCTTATTTCTTAAATTTAATTTCTCCAAGGGGAGTTAGATCAAAGTCTTGGCCTTCTATAAGGGCATTCAGTTGGGTATGTAGCATTGTTATTGCTGGTCTAAAATCTTCTCCTGACTTGTATGCGCCGTTTTTAGACTTTATATCTTTTGCAGGTCTTGATTCTGTGGAGTGTCTTAAGTTGATAATTCCATACATACACCCAGTAACCAACATGCTGCTCATGCCAATAACCTTGTATAGTCTACGAGATAGTTCCTTGTCGCTTGCCTCGTATAATTCCGTGACACTTGATTCATAAAGTAGTACGTTAGTTCCAATCTTAATTGTTTGTTTCCATGGTAGGTTTGCTGAATTCTGTGCATCAACAATATTGGTGCATCTGTTTTCGTTGCTCCACTTGAAATGCGAGGATGCTTCCAGCATATTGACAATCTTGAAACCACGCTTCTTCTTGCCTTTAACCTCTCCTTCGTAAATTGCCATGCAATAGTTGCTGTCGTTGGCAACATGGAATTGCTGTTTATATTCTTTATTACTTTGGTCGCGATGGTGGCGAATGTTGAGGGGAGATTTAACTGATGGCACAAAGCAACGGACCTTGTTGATAAGAATCCCTTTCTCCTTGTTCATGTATATGGGTTCTGCAATGGCTTTCTTGAAATCCTTGCCTTCTACGGCTTGTCGCACTTTCTCGCGGACAGCCTCGTCTACGATGTTTTCAATTTCTGATATCTTTTCAAACGAGGAAAGTAAGCGTCTTACTACATAGCGAACTTCTCCATCACGCTCTATTGCGCCATAGTAGGTGTCGTTGTGAAGACTACTTCGTGCGCTATCGCCCTTGGCAACAACCTTTCCGTGTCCCTTTACCTCCACCTTGCGTGAGGCTTTCTTCGGCATATTGTCGGGTGTGTCGTGGACAACAATCTGTTCCTCGGATATTGCCTTCAAATCCTCGGTAAAGGATGCCCAGGGTTTGGGGAAGTGGGGCTTGTCGGCTCTGCCATAGCGGAAATCCTCCTGCTGATGATAGTATTGCCCCATGGCATCATATTCTCGTTTGCCTATGCAAGCAATGACGATGGCATCTATGCAATGGTGGGTGTGGCTATCGCGGGATTTCTTTTCGTACATGTCCTGTATCCCCCACATCTTGCGGAACTCGGCGGTGGTAGCGCCCTTTATGCTATATATCTGTCTGCGTTCGGGATTGTCTATGCTCTTGAAGTAGCTTTTCAGGTACAGACCTGCATACTTGGATACGAGGCCGATGCCTGCTCCTTGGCGACGGGCAAAGCCTTCGGGTACTTCAGTCATGACAAACCTTTCGTACTTGCCACGCCAGTAGTCACGTTCTATCTTCAAGCGGTTCTTCTTCTGTATGCGCTTGTCGTTGCTGGCCTTGTCTGAACTACGGCCGTGTGAGAGTTTGTCTATCTGTTTTGACAAATCTTCTGCCTTCTCTTTCCATTCTTTAATGCGTTCAAGGATGGCCTCGTGATTGCTAAGTTGAGAAGGTATTTGCGCTTTTTTGACATCACGGTTGAACTTGGAATCGCACAGAGTCATATTTTCCTGAGTACTATTGCCACCTGCACTTTGTGGTATGGTATGCTCTATGTCGTAGGCTGGGGATGCACCAAGGAAGTCCTTTACGCCAATTTCGTTTCCGGTATACAGGCAGATATGCTTTTGCTCTTCCCAAAGCTGGTATTTAAGGATGTCGGTCTTTGTAGGTTCGAATCCAAGTTCGCGTATTGCTTCAGCATATTGTTTATGCTTCTTTTCCAAATCGCGTTGCCATTGGTTGATGGCGGCACGTTGGTTGGCATTATTCAATTCGCGTGCGTACTCAATATGTACGATGGTGCTATGGTCGATGAGTCCTTCAAGAATAAGGGAATTGATAATCTTGCGCAACTGGTGCAGGGAGCGCATGGCCATGGGGTTGCGCACGGCATTTGTGCGTGGGCTGCCAAGTAGGATTACGCCGTCCTTGTTGGGGCGCGGGTCGGGATATGTTTCTATCATGGATGGATGATAGAGGTTTTCCAGTTTTTCCTCGGACACACCATATTCCTGCATAAGGAAGTCCTTGATGCAGAACTCAGTTGTCTGTCGTTGTCCCTGTTCCTTGTCAGCAGGAATGTTGGTTAGGCGTGCCACCTCGTCCAAAATGTGTTGCTGATGGGCATCATCGTTCCAGATGTCCTTTCCAACCATTTGCGGAATGTTGCCCAGGAAGACGGCATGACTATATAACATGCCTATGCGAAGGAAGGGGAGTATGTTGCGTACCGCCTTAAGTGAAAGTGATGCATAGTCTCTGTTCAGATGTATCTTTGAGAACTCTGTGGCTCGCTTTTCGTCCAATTGGAGTTTCTCGGTGGCGAACTCTTTCAACTTGGCTTCGCTATCAAAGAAGAAAAGCACATTCCAGATGTCGTCTGCCATTTCTTCTAAAGTCTTTGGAGTACCATCCTTACGGGTATTTAGGGTATATGTCTCTGCAATGCCTTCCATCCAATTTTCTCCAAAGATGGAACGTAACTGTGCAATGGTGGGGCAACCGCTTACACCTTGTGTCATGCGATAGTTAAAGACATAGGGTTTGCCAGTATTATCCCCAGAGGACATGTATTTGCCCTTGCCTGCAATAGCCTTGGCTATGTCTTCAAAGTCAAAGTTGGGCTTGCTTTTACGATAGAAGCACGATTCCATCTTCTTTATTTCCTCGGCATTGAGCGGACGTGCACCTTCCGTGTCATAGGGCGTGCAAATGCGGATGTTGTTGATAAAGGAAAGCATGCGGAATTCCTCGAAAGCATAATGTGAGGTGCTGACACGTGCCTTGCCCTTTTCAAACGTACACTTGCCCACGCTTTGGCGTTGTGATTTTAGTGGGCGTTGGAAGTAAAGTGCACGTCGTAGTTCTTGCCTAAGATCATTGGGCAGGTTCTGCTTTTGGCAGATGGCTTCGAATTCGATGAGATAATGATTCTCACGATCGGTGTAGGTGCTACGTATTTTGGCAGTATTCCCATACTCCTTATATATTTTATGGAAGTATTCTCCAAGATAAGTGCAACCGGCCTCAGATATTTTTTCGCTTAGTTCCTTGATGCTCTTCTTGACCGTACTTTTCTCTGAATTGTCTTCGCTATTGTCCAATCGGTTACTAAGGAAACCACGACGTTGCGCAAGGTGATACATTGCTCGTCCAAGAATATAGCGGTCTTCCTGTTTGTTTAGGTCAAGGGATTGGCTGGTGCAAATATACCTGCAATGATAGGGGTTCTTGTCCTCTTCGTCGCTTGTGCGTTGCCATTCCCTGAATTCTGGTTTTGCTGGGTATATTTTGCGTGTATGCCACAACTTAAGGTCTTCATCGGTCAGGGCAGGGCACAGGTTGTGCTTGACAAGCACTTTCAAAACCTCAATCTTGCGCAGACGACGGCGGAAATACTGGCGTCGTAAAGCACGATGGGAAGTTCTTTCTGCTGCTTTGCTTGACTCGATTCCTTTCTCTACTTTTACACCTTCTTGAAAGATGAGAACACCTTTCTTCACTAATTCGTAGTGATTGTCGTCATATCGGTCAACAATAGCCCATCCAAGGCTGTTTGTACCGGTATCAAGACCTAAAATTCGTTGTTTCATATTATTTTTATTTGTATATTCTTTGTCGTTTCAAAAATACTTTCTACATTTGCAACAGATAAATCACATTTATCATCATCTTATCACAATAAGGCTATATGCCGAAGGATAATTCCTATAACCTCTCTTCGGAGAGGTTTTTTATTTCCCCATATTTTGGATTCTCCCACCTCGCCTTGCCTTGATACTTCAGCATCTCCATTTTGAAATCTGGTGTGATGCACATGTGCAGGAGGAAACGGCATTCTTGTGTGCCGTCGGGGTGGAGTAGGGGTGAGAGCTCCTTTTGGCTATGGTGTAGGGGGAGGGTGCGGAAATAGTGTGCCTGTTCGGGTGTGGTGGTGATGAGGATGTCTTGCGGTGTGAGCGACTGGTCGCACCAGATGCCGAAAAAGTGTGTGTAGTAGTCAATGGCATTGAATGTGGGTTCAAGGGTAAAACTTTCCTCTGTGATGGCAAGGGACTGGATACGGTCCAGTGCGAAGTGCTTCAGTACGCCTTCTTCTGCCTTCATAGCCAGTATGTACCAGCGGTTTTGGAAGGCCTTCAGGGTATAGGGGTGAACCAGTGTGGTGTATGGTTCTGTATCGGAGAACTTCTGGTAGGTGATTCGTAGTGCCTTGCTTTCCGCCATGGCGGTGCCAATGATGCCAAGGTAGCGGTTGCCAGATGGGATAATGGTGGGTTGTATGCGAGTGCCCAGTTGGCGGAACTCGTTGAGGAACTGGCTTTCGTGCAGGTTGGCGATGAGCAGGTACATGTGCTCGACATGATTCCTGTCTGCCTCGTCCTTTATATCTATGGTATATCGCCAGATATTCTTGCCAAAATCTTTGGATACAATCTTTAGGGTGGTGCTCTCCCTGATTTGTTTCAGTTCGGCAAAGAAACGTTTGCGGTTGAGTGGCGGATATCCAAAGGTTAAAAGAGAATTGTTTATTTCTTCTCTGGTAATGCCTTCGGGTGTGGTCATTATGGCCTCAATCATCAAGTATTGGCGCTTGTTCATAGATTGTATTGGTGCTGAAAGTTATGTTTTTCATGCCAAAGTTAGCGATTATGTTTTTAGTAAACAAGGGAAGGTAGTCCCCAAAATCATGGGACACCCTGAAAATACTGTGAAAATGCTTGCAGTATGTAGGCAAAAAGCACTATTTTTGCGTGGTTAAAACATGATTGTTATGCAGAAGATAGTTATAAACGTAGAATGGTGCGGTTCAAATTATTCAGGAGGATATGGCAATCCTGACCTTGGCGTATGCGTGGCAACTGGCGACACATGGGAGGAGTTCAAACAGAAGTTTGCCGAAGCTATGGACTTCCATCTTGAAGGTATGGAGGAATATGGTGATTCGTTGCCTCAGTGGGCGGTGGATAGGGATTATGAAATAGAGTACAAGATGGGCACATCTGCATTGTTGCACAGAGCATTGAAGTACACCACATTGGAGGCAATAAGCCGTGCAAGTGGATTGAGGCGTTCCGCTCTCAAAAGCTACGCCACGGGTGATGTCTGCCCCAGAGAAGCTCAGTGCGAGAAGATATTGCAGGCTTTGAAAAAGATTTCCGCAGATCTGCAGGAACTGGCAGATAGTATGAAATAAACCTTATGAACGCTTAAACTTAGAGGTGCCTGAAGCGATAGGAAACGACAAAGTAGAATGAACGAAAACAACCAAATAATCATATATCAGACGGAGGACGGGCAGACACAGGTGGATGTCCGCATGGAGAATGATACCGTGTGGCTGACTCAGGCACAGATGGTGGAGTTGTTTCAAACGGACAGAACAGCCATTTTCCGCCACATCAACAATATCTATAAAATGTAGAAATTGGAACGCGAAGCAACCTGTGCAAAAATTGCACAAGTTAAAATGGAAGGCAATAGTAAAGTGACCCGTCACAAACAATCTGTATTTTTGTGACACTTTACTAAAAGTTTTCATCACAGACTTGTTGGTTTTGTCACAAATTTGCCGTATTTTTGTGACAAAATTAGATTTTATGGATAGTGTAACATCTAAAATAGAGCAACAAATTTTGTCATTGGAGAAAGGAAGTATATTTTTTCCAGATGATTTTGTTGATTTGGGTACACCTGATGCCATTAGGCAAAGTCTGACACGACTTTGTAAAGAAGGTACAATAATAAGAGTAGCACAAGGTATATATTGTTATCCCGAAATTGAAGAAAAATTAGGATTAGGCATTTTGCAACCTTCATTTGAGCAAATAGCGGAAGCTATGGCGAAGCGAGATCACGCCCGAATCGTTCCGACAGGTGCTTATGCACTGAATGTACTTGGACTTTCAACACAAGTACCTATGAACTATGTTTATCTCACAGATGGCTCAAAGAGGCATATCGAAATTTCCAATGGCAGTGGAATAACGTTTAAGAATACTGCACCAAAGAATTTAGCATTTCAAAGTCGTCTGGCAATGCTGATTACATTTGCTCTTAAATCATTGAAGAAAGAGAATGTTGAAGATTGGCATATAAAGCGAATTGGTGAACTATTACAGAACGAGCCTAAAGATTCTGTTATGGCAGACTTTAAGTTAATGCCTGTATGGATTAGAAACATAATTAAACAAGCGTATGAATAGCTACTTTTCACTCACAATAGAGGAACAGAGGCAAGTACTACAAGCAGCAGAAGGACGTATTGGATTACCGGCACAAGCCATAGAAAAAGACTTGTGGGTTACAACCATCTTGCAGATAGTCTTTACTCTGCCCTTTGCGGATAAACTGATATTCAAAGGTGGTACTTCGTTGAGTAAAGTAGGAAAACATATCAGCAGATTTTCAGAGGATATAGACCTTGCGGTTGACCGCTCTTTATTTGGATTGGAGGGAGAGCTGACAAAGAAACAGATAAAGAAACTTCGTAAAGAATCATCAGTTTTTGTTCGTGAAGATTTCTACACGGTATTGTCTGATGCCATCAAGCAATATGGTTTAGATGCTTTATGTACAATAGAACCAGAGCAAGATGGTAAAGGTGATAACACCTATCCTGAACCACGAAAGATATGGATAACATACAAGAGTGTCATTCAAGGTGAATTGGATTACTTGAAACCTGTTGTTATGTTGGAAATCGGAGCACGATCATTATCTGAACCGTATAAACTAAATAAGGTAAGTAGTCTTGTTGAAGAAAATTTTCCGACAATACAAACATCGCTGGTTGATGCTGATGTCGTTACTGCTGTTGCAGGAAAAACATTCTTGGAAAAGGTATTCTTGTTGCACGAACTGTTCTCCGTAGAAGGTCATGGTGTAAATGCCAACAGAAAATCACGTCATTTATATGACCTCTATATGATGATGGACAAGGATTTTGCTATGGCAGCGGTCAAGGATGATGAATTATGGGAAACCATCCGACACCACAGAGAGATATTTACTTCTGTTAAGGGTATGGATTATACACCAGATATACGTAAAAGAATAGTCCTTATACCTCGTGAAGATATTATCACCATATGGGAAAAGGATTATGCTGAGATGTTGGTTAATATGATTTACGGTTCTGACAAACCTGCTTTTCATGAGATAATAAGCAAAATGAAAATTTTGGAAGAACGGTTTAGACAATAAAAATATCGGGAGAACCGGCAAGGCTCTCCCGATATTTTTTACTTCTTCTGTAACAGATGTCTTAGATTTTTGTCGTTGGCAATTCGTGCCAGTTCGTCCTTGACTATCTGTTTTACCTCTTCCTTGATACGGTTGTAATTCTCATTTTCAAAAGCAATTCACAACAGAAACGCAGGCTGATTTTATTCCACATATCATGTAAACCGCCAAGCAAAGGGTAGTCCCCAAAATCATGGGACGCTATGAAAAACATGCAAGAATGCTTGTTAGATTTGCCTAAATCCTTTACCTTTGGTGTGTAAAATATGTGTTTTCATGCAGAAAATAATATAGTTTGAAGTAGAACCTTATGAAAAGTTTTGGACAGAAGGCATGGATGTTGCCGCAACCGGTGCTGATTCTGGGCACATACAATGCCGATGGCTCTGCGAATGCCATGAATGCGGCGTGGGGCGGACAATGGGACGCCAAGGAGATAATGATTAGCATGGGGGCGCATGCCACAACGGAGAATCTGGCGCGATGCCCGGAGTTTACCGTGGCTTTCGCAACCAGGGACACTATGGTGGCGGCGGACTTCGTGGGCATAGTCAGCGCGAAGAACGATCCCGAGAAGATGCAGAAGACGGGGTGGACGGTGCAGAAGGCGGAGAACGTGGAGGCTCCCGTCTTTGCTGACTTTCCCATGACTCTGGAGTGCCGTATACTGCGCAAGATAGACGAGTCGGAGGAGGGCTACTACATAGTGGCGGAGATAGTGAACGTGCTGGTGAACGAGGACTTCCTTGCCGAGGATGGCAAACCGGATGTGGAGAAGATGCACCTCATCGTCTACGATCCCATCCATCATGGCTACATAGAACTGGGCAGTAGGGTGGGGAATGCCTTTCAGGACGGAAAGAAACTGAAGTGACGCTATGCTGAAATCTATTCTGATAGTCGGGGCAGGGAGTTTCCTGGGCGGTGCACTGAGGTTCCTCATCTCCATACTGATGAAGGGGGCATGCACCTCGTCCTTCCCCTGGGCCACGCTGACGGTAAACTTGCTGGGGTGCCTGCTCATCGGAGTGATATACGGACTTTTTGCCCGCCATAGCAACGTGCAGCATGCCATGTGCTTGTTGCTCACCACGGGTTTCTGCGGTGGTTTCACCACCTTCTCCACCTTTGCCAACGAAGGGGTGCAGATGCTTCAGGGCGGAAATCTCGGTGCTTTTGCCGCCTATGCCTCACTGAGTCTTGTCCTGGGCATGCTCCTCGTTGTGCTCGGTTATACCCTTGCCAGATGAACATAAACCACATGGTCATATACTACCTGCTTGTCATCAATGCCGTGGCATTCATTGTCTATGGCATTGACAAGCTCAAGGCCAGGAAGGGCAGGTGGCGCATATCGGAAGCCACACTGCTCCTGCTCGCCATTGTGGGCGGAAGCGTTGGGGCGTGGCTCGGCATGAAGGTTTGGCACCACAAGACCATGCACCTTAAATTCAAGTACGGTCTCCCTGCCATCCTCCTCCTCCAGCTCGCCCTCGCCGTATATCTCTGCACACGCATGTAGACTGTTTCTCCTTTCTTTTTTCTCCTTTCTCCTTTATTTGTCCCCCTGAGACAGGCGGGACGAGCGCAGAGCGCGGAGGGGGTGGATGGTTTCCGTTGTTTAGAGTGTAGTGTTTAAAGTTTAGAGCGTTGTGTTTAGAGTCATCTTTATCGTTTTAGTTCGCCTTTGCGTTCTCTCTCGCGCATAGCGAGCGACTACTCCAGCGAGAGCGTTGTTTGCATGGTGAATTCTGCGTCCTTTGCGACCTTTGCGTGAGATAAGATAAGAGTGTTTTGTTTTTCACGCAGAGGTCGCAAAGAGCGCAGAGTTTTTATTTCCCTTCTTATTCCACGCTGGCGCTGAAGGTGTCGCAAACTTCGTTACGACAAAGTGCGCAAATAGTCTTATCCACCCCCTCCCCCCTGCGGGGTACTCCCGCCTGTCTCAGGGGGAGAGTTGGTTACAACCGGGGACGGCTATACACCATACTGACTGTCCCCCTGAGACAGGCCGACGAGGAGCGAAGCGACGGAGGGGGTGGATAAATCGCTCACCGCTCACCTCTCACCGCTCACCGCTCATCCGCTCACCTTTAACCTGCGACTTGTCGCTATTAACCGTTGCCAAGCAGCATTAGCCAGCAATCTCCGATTGCGATTAACCGTGGCTCTGCCACATTAACCTGCGACTCTGTCGCAATTAACCAGCGCTAAGCGCTATTAACCGCACCGCAGGTGCATTAACCGTCATCGTCCTCGTCTATATATAATATAAATAAGGTGTATTCTTCCCTTTATTGTCCCTTTTACACTCATTTTTTGTTATTTTCTTAAATTTTCTTTCGTGTTTCTTTGCCGGTTTGCGGAAAAGTTCTACCTTTGCACTCGCAAAACGGGAACAACTCCTACAGACCGGCGGAGTTGGTTTTCCTACGCAATAAAAGAAAGCGTTCTTTGAAAGATTTTCGTAGACAGAAAT
>JAZRJU010000004.1:0-8297 GCA_045645965.1 Bacteroidaceae bacterium | reverse complement strand
CACAAACTGGCAAAGAAACATGAAAGAAATTTTAAGAAATAACTAAAAAGGGGTGTAGAAGGGACAATAAAGGGAAGAATACACCTTATTTATATTATATATAGAGAGACTCTCCCCCAGCCCCTCTGCAAGAGAGAGGAGCGGATACATCTGGGAGGGATACGGGGAGGTTAATTAGTACTTACCGAGAACAAAGGGGTGAATATAGTATCCGTTAGGCGAGACAATACTATATGCAAAGGTGTGACGATACCGAGAACCAAAACTCGATACTGTAAGGACAAAAACTATATGATCCCGAACAAAGTTATGAGTTCTATATGACATACGACACATGCTTCTCCAAACTCTAGCTTTATAAAATAAACAACGCATAAACCACATATTCTACAATATAACAAATAAAAACGATATTTCTGCTTTAGTTATACACACCTTATACGAAAAAACACTAACTTTGCATATGTGCAAGATTTGTAAAAGGCATACAACACGCAAGAAACATTCTTGCTACCAATGGAAACTACAACAATAAATATACATACTATGAACAAAGAACTTGCAATGAACCCCAACAAGCTGGTGTCCTACCTGGGCAAACCCTGTAAGGAGTTCACTAAGGCGGACATCATCCGCTTCATCGAAGAGAACGAAATTCGCATGGTTAACTTCATGTACCCTGCCGGCGACGGTAGACTGAAGACACTGAACTTCGTTATAAACAACCTGGCATATCTGGATGCCATACTGACCTGCGGTGAGCGTGTGGACGGAAGCAGTCTGTTCCCCTTCATCGAGGCTGGCAGCAGCGACCTGTACGTGCTGCCTCGCTTCAGCACTGCCTTCCTGGACCCCTTTGCAGAGATCCCCACCCTGTCCATGCTTTGCTCCTACTTCAACAAGGACGGCGAGCCCCTGGAGAGTTCGCCAGAGAACACCCTGCGCAAGGCTTGCCGTGCCTTTAACGTGGTTACCGGCATGGAGTTCCAGGCCATGGGCGAACTGGAGTACTACGTTATAGCACCCGACACAGAGATGTTCCCAGCCACCGACCAGAAGGGATATCACGAGTCTGCCCCCTATGCCAAGTTTAACGAGTTCCGCACCCAATGCATGGCATACATTGCACAGGCAGGCGGACAGATAAAGTATGGTCACTCGGAGGTGGGCAACTTCACCATAGACGGCATGATATATGAGCAGAACGAGATAGAGTTCCTGCCCGTGCGTGCCGAGGATGCCGCCGACCAGCTGATGATAGCCAAGTGGATTATCCGCAACCTGGCATACGAACTGGGATATGACATAACCTTCGCCCCCAAGATAACAGCAGGCAAGGCCGGTTCTGGTTTGCATGTTCACATGCGCATTGTAAAGGACGGACAAAACCAGATGCTGGACGGCGGGGTGCTCTCCGCTACAGCTCGTCGTGCCATTGCCGGCATGATGGAACTGGCTCCTTCAATCACCGCCTTCGGCAATACCAACCCCACTTCATACTTCCGTCTGGTTCCACATCAGGAGGCTCCCACGAACATCTGCTGGGGCGACCGCAACCGTTCCGTACTGGTACGCGTACCCCTCGGTTGGGCGGCTAAGAGCGACATGTGCAAGATTGCCAACCCACTGGAGAGCGAGAGCAACTACGACACTACCCAGAAGCAGACGGTAGAGATGCGCTCGCCAGACGGTTCTGCTGACATCTACCAGTTGATCGCCGGACTTTGCGTGGCATGCCGTCATGGTTTTGAACTGGAGAACGCACTGGAGATTGCCGAGAAGACCTACGTAAACGTGAACATACACCAGAAGGAGAACGAGGACAAACTAAAGAATTTGGCACAATTGCCCGACAGTTGCGAGGCAAGTGCCGATTGTCTGGAAAAGCAGCGTAATGTGTTCGAGCAGTACAATGTGTTCAGTCCTGCCATGATAGACGGCATCATCAAGCGTCTGCGCTCATACGGCGACAAGACCCTCCGTGCCGACATCAACGGTAACCAGGAGGAAATGTTGAAACTGGTGGAGAAGTATTTCCACTGCGGATAATTGAAGCGGTGAGCGGTGAATGATGAGCGATAAGCGATTGGAGGAACTCTTTCATTTTTATTCGCTTTCGCTCATCAAACTCTGCAAGTACGTAATCTGATCATAAAAACGCTAAAGGCATGAAAAGACTGCTAAACTTCCTTCTTGTCCTTGGTGCTTGCACTCTTGCCAGTTGCTCTGCATCTAAATACGGCACCACATCTGAAAACGATTGGGTGCGTGTTACAAACGGCAACCTTTGGCTTACTGCCGAAGGAGACACAGTACAAGCACATGCTCCGGGGTTCCTTCGCCTTGGCGACACATGGTACATGGTGGGAGAAGACCGTGGACGGGAATGGCGTCCCGACGTGAATCTGTATAGCAGCAAGGACCTGCAGAATTGGCAGTTCGAGAAGAAAATCATTGAGAACGGCGTTACCAGCCCCGACCTTGGCACAAGCCGCATGATAGAGCGCGCCAAACTGCTTTACAACAAGAAGACCAAGCGCTTCGTAGTATGGTGCCACTGGGAATCAAGCAACTACGGTGCCTCCGAGGCGGCATGCTTCTCCTGCGACAAGATAGACGGCACCTACCGTCTGGAGTGGAGCGGTCGCCCATTGGGCATAAAAAGCAGGGATTGCAACGTGTTTGTAGACACCGACGGCACAGCGTATTTCATCTCTACTACCGAAGAAAACCAGCACCTTGGACTATTCCGCCTCTCGGACGACTACCTGTCCGTGGTGGAGCACACACAGCTCTTTCCATGGCAAAGACGGGAAGCACCCGCTATAGTCAAGTTGGGCAAACGCTACTTCATGTTCTCCTCGGCCTGTACCGGCTGGGCACCCAACCAGTGCAAACTCTCCTGGAGCGACAATCTTAAAAAAGGATGGAGCACGCTCGAGAACATCGGCGACAACAAAGCCTTCCGCACCCAACCTGCTGCCATTCTGGAAGTAAAGGGAACTAAGAGCACCACCTACCTGTACGTGGGCGACCGATGGAAAGACCCCAATCTGGCACAAAGCAAGACAATAATCTTCCCTGTCACCTTTACGTACACTTCGTGCGACTTCCAATACCGCGACTCCTTCGAACTGAACTTCAAGACTGGGGAATGGAGGTGACCCCAGAATGCCATCAACAGAGAATCCCCCCACCCTCTTTATGAAGAAATACGACTTTGACAGAATAATTGACCGGAGAGGTACCGGTTCCATCAAGTATGATGATCTCAAGGAGAGATATGGCAGGTCAGACCTGATTCCCCTATGGGTGGCCGACATGGATTTCGAGACACCTCCCTTCATTGTTGATGCGCTGAAACAGCGAATGGAGCACGCCATTTTTGGCTACTCAACCATACCCGAAGACTACTGGCCCACCGTGAGCAAATGGATCAGAGAGCATCACGGATGGGAGGTCCAGACCGAATGGCTGACCTTCATCCCTGGCATAGTAAAGGGAATAGGCATGGCCATAAACGTATTCGTTAAAGAAGACGAAAAAGTTATCATCCAACCACCAGTATACCACCCATTCCGCCTGGTGCCTGCAGACAACAACCGCCAAGTGGTCTTCAATCCCCTTCGCAGGAAGACTGACGGATTGTACGAGATGGACTTTGACAACCTGGAGCAGGTCTGCGATGATAAATGCCGTATGCTGATACTCTCCAATCCACACAACCCTGGCGGTATGGTTTGGGACAGAGAAACACTGGTACGCCTGGCCGAGTTCTGCCACGAGAGGAATATATTGGTGATCTCCGACGAAATACATTGCGACATGGCGCTTTGGGGAAACAAGCACATCCCCTTTGCCAGCGTATCGCCCGAGGCCCAGGCATGCAGCATTACCTTTGGTGCACCATCCAAAACCTTCAACATGGCAGGAATAGTCAGTTCCTATGCCATAGTACCCAACGATACCCTTCGCAATACTTTTTACGGATGGCTAAATGCCAACGAACTGAATTGGCCTAACATGTTTGCCACCATTGCCACGCAGGCGGCCTTCCTCCATGGCGAGGAATGGCGCAAGGAAATGCTAAGTTATATAGAGGAAAACATACGCTTCGTCGAGAATTTCTGCCACAAGCACATTCCACAAATATTCCCCGTACGTCCACAGGCCTCATACCTTGTGTGGCTTGACTGCAGAGGTCTAGGATTAGAGCAGGACAAACTGGTTTCTCTCTTCGTAGACCAGGCTGGTCTGGCGCTAAACGATGGAAGCATCTTCGGTCAGGAGGGCAACGGTTTTATGCGCCTGAATGTGGGATGCCCTCTGAGTGTTCTCCGCCAAGCATTTGAGCAACTTCGCCAGGCTGTAGACAAAAGGTAGCAGTTCCTAACAACACTCACACGCAAATTTGACAGAATCCATGGCACAAGAAAGCACCAACATAAAAGAACGCCAAGACATCAACCTGAGAGAACCTCGAAGATACAAGGTGGTCATTCACAATGACGACTTTACTACTATGGACTTTGTTGTGATGATACTGAAACAGATCTTCTTCTACTCCGACGACAGAGCGGAAACACTCATGCTACAAGTACACAACGAGGGCAAGAGCACCGTTGGCATATACACCTACGATATAGCACATTCCAAGGTGCGCAAGGCCACTATCTTGGCACGGGAGGAAAACTTTCCCCTGCGCCTCACCGTTGAAGAAGAAGAATAATCACCTCACATCATGCCAAGCATAAAACAAACCAAGAAAACAATGCAGGTTGTCAGTGCCGCCGTAAACAGCAGTTACGACTACCGACACGAATTTGTTACGCCCGAACACCTTCTGCTCGCTCTCATGGTGGAGGATGACAACTTCTCCCGTATACTGAACATTTTCTACGATGCAGACACCTTCCTTATGGAGATAGAAAAGCATCTTGCAGAAATGGAGAGCATGCCCGACGAGACAGACTACAATCCGGAATTCTCCGTTCAGATGTGCGAACTGATCGACAAAAGTTGGGAGCAGGTTGTATTTAGCAGTGCCGAGGCAATAGACATTCCACACCTTGCCAAGGCCATGCTGGACCAGGAAGAGTCGTGGGCAGCATACATGCTCAAGAATGCTCTTTATGGGAAAGATTCACATTTCCTGACGAAACTCATAAGCATCTACGACTACGATGCACATCTTGAGAAGGAGAAAAAGCAACACACACTATCGGAATGGGAGAAACTCGTTACCTGCATGAACGACCTCTGCTTGGAGCGTAACCCTCTCATCGGCCGAGAGGCAGAACTGGAGCGCACCATACAGGTGCTATGCCGTTGCGACAAAAACAACCCTCTGCACATCGGCGAACCTGGCGTGGGCAAGACGGCCCTCGTATGGGGATTGGCCAGGAGGATTCAAGAAGGACATGTTCCCCCACGACTGCAAGGAAGCAAAATATACCAACTGGACATCGGCACCTTGCTGGCAGGCACACAATACCGTGGCGACATGGAAAATCGCATCAAGATGATCATGGACGGCATAGAGCAAGAAGGAGATGGCAACATTGTCTACATCGACGAGATACACACCCTTGTTGGAGCCGGTGCCGTTAGCGGTAGTGCCATGGATGCTTCCAATATGCTCAAACCCTATCTGGAAACCGGTTCCATACGCTTCATCGGTGCCACCACCTATGAGGAGTACAACAAGTACTTCTCGCGTTCCAAGGGAATCACACGCCGATTCCAACAGATAGACATTGCAGAACCAAGCATTGAGGAAGCCACAAACATCGTCATGCAGCTCCGCCCTCGCTACGAGGAATTCCATGGTGTGCACTATACAGACGAGGCTCTGCGCTATGCCGTAGAGGCCAGTGCCAAGCACATCCACGAGCGTTTCCTCCCAGACAAGGCCATAGACCTCATTGACGAGGCTGGTGCCGCCATGCAGGCCATGTGCAAGGAGGGGGAGATAGACAAGGAGCACATATCGCATGTACTGGCAAAAATATGCAAGACGGAGTCGCTCTCCGAAACATACGACAACGACAACACTCTGCTCCAGAACCTCCATTCCCGCATGCTCTCGCAAATCTATGGACAGGACCATGCCGTACTGGAGGTGGTGCAGTCCGTACAGATGTCCAAGGCCGGTCTGCTGGAGGACAACAAGCCTCTCGCCTCGCTCCTCTTCGTTGGCCCAACGGGTGTGGGCAAGACAGAGATAGCCAAGGTGCTGGCCAAAGAGATGGGATTGGAACTCGTACGCTTCGACATGAGCGAATACACCGAGAAACACACCGTAGCCAAGCTTATTGGTTCGCCTGCTGGATATGTGGGATACGAAGATGGCGGCCTGCTCACCGATGCCATACGCAAAACGCCCAACTGTGTGCTTCTGCTCGACGAGATAGAAAAGGCACATCAGGATATCTACAACATTCTGCTTCAGGTGATGGACTATGCACGCCTGACCGACAACAAGGGGCGGCATTCCGACTTCCGTGGCGTGGTGCTCATAATGACCTCCAACGCTGGAGCATCGCAAGCATCGCAGGTAATGGTGGGATTTGGCGGCAGCGTCAGCCGTGGAGAAACTATGATGAAACAGGTGAAGAAAACCTTCAAGCCCGAGTTTATCAACCGCCTCTCCTCCATCGTCGTCTTCCACGACATGGACATGCACATGGCACAACTCATCCTCGAGAAGAAACTGCGCCAACTCCACGAGAGACTTGTGGCAAAGAACGTAAACCTCACCCTCACACCGGAGGCCTTCGACTTCCTTCTTCACGAAGGGTTCACACCGGAATACGGAGCACGCGAAATGGACCGCGTCATATCACAACGCATCAAGCCTCTCCTCATGAAGGAAATTCTATTTGGAAGCCTTCAAAACGGAGGAAATATCACTATAGAACTGAAAGATGCCGGTTTATCAATTAGATGAGGGGCTATGGTTTCCCAACCCCAAATATGGCGAACCCGACGGGCTCCTTGCCGTGGGGGGCGACCTCTCTGTCAATCGTCTGCTCTTGGCCTATAACCACGGCATCTTCCCATGGTATGCCTATCAGTTGTATGACGAACCCCACTGGTATTGTCCAATGGACCGTTTTGTCATTTTCCCAAAAGAGATACACATAAGCCACTCCATGAAACAACTCATGCGCCAGGGCAAGTACCACATTACTATGAACCAAGACTTCAAGGGTGTCATCAATGCTTGCTCTAAGGCAGATTCCCGCAACACCGACATGGGAGCATGGCTCGGCCCACAGATGATTCGTGCATACACCCAATTACACCAAATGGGTATAGCACATAGCGTAGAGGTGTGGGAGGCTAAAGAAACGGAAAACAATACATCTATCCCTCTACGTCTCGTTGGCGGCCTGTATGGCATAGACCTCAACGGAGCCTTCTTTGGCGAAAGCATGTTTTCCCTTACCCCCAGTGCCTCCAAACTGGCACTCATCCATCTGGCCCAGCATCTTGAGAAGAAAGGCTATTCCTTCATAGATTGTCAGTTTGAAACCCCATACCTCCTATCCATGGGAGGCCAGCACATCCCCTACGAAGAATACATGGCTATCCTAAATGCCAATGCACACAAGAAGGAATAAGCCTCTGCACATCGTACACACATAAAACATCATTCACACATTAGGCCCCAATCTCATCGGGGCCTAATGTTGTTATAAGAATGAACTGATATTACATTGAATCTTTACTGAGCTGGAGCCCACTTGCAACGCACTGGAGAAATGATAGCACCTTCCTCCTTTAGCTGCTTCATGGCCTTGTCCACCTCCTTGCGGTCAAGTCCGCTCAACTCTGCTATCTTACCTGCATTCAGTGCTTCACCGGCCTCCTTCATTACGGCCAAAACTTTATCCTTTGTTTCCATAATCTTTGTTGTATTTTATTTGTTATTAAATCAATTATTGTTGTTTCTTTCCTCCTGACTTGAATCTTCTATACGTGGTTGTATCATCTTGATTGCAAAATTAGAAAATATTCCTCTACCATGCAACTATTTTAATTCGATTTCAAGTATTTTAAGGATTGTTAGATAGTTGGATTATTCACTCCTCGTAGAGATAGCTCACCACTCACCGTTAAACTCTAAACTCTCTAAACACTCCCCATCAAATGCAAAGAAGTCCCTTGGAACAATCTCCAAAGGACTTCTCTCTTCTAAAAACGGCGGCTACCTACTCTCCCACGGGTGTGCAGTACCATCGGCGCGGACGGGCTTAACTTCTCTGTTCGGAATGGGAAGAGGTGGAACCCCG
>JAZRJU010000003.1:0-71229 GCA_045645965.1 Bacteroidaceae bacterium | reverse complement strand
AAGATAGGCCATGGATATGATAGAGCTCATAAACTTCTCTGTAATTAAAGTTTCGTAACTGTGATTTTTGATAATGAATTGGTTTGATTTCTTTCATAAATAAGGGACTTTAGGTGTCAACCTTATTTACAAAAAGACAGGCTGTAGTTCACCTACAGCATCATGTAGTTAACCCAAATCGGTCATTAGACTGATACGCTAATGACCGATTTGGGTTAAACTTTCCTACATTCTATTACTTCAAACTATTACAGTTATCTATTTTTTGTTGCAACAACTGCAGTATCCCCATGTCGTCAGTGCAGCCCATTGCTTTTTTCCAGAACTCCTTAGCCTTGTCTGTCAGACCACAACCAACATAGATTTCTCCAGCATGGTCGTACACTTCAAGATTGTTGTCTGTACTTCTGATATTGTCCAGGCAACGGTCAATATACACTTTTGCCTCAGCATACTTCTTCATCATCAAAAGGATACACGCATAGGTGTCAAGGTAGTCAGGTTCATCCGGCTGTGCCTGCAAGGTTCTTCCGCTCATCTCCAAGGCCTTCTCCAGTTCCCTGTTCGCCAAACACAATTTGTACGCATAGTTGTTTAGCAGATACAAGTCTGAGGCATCATATCCAAGGGCCTTTTCATATGCGGTTTCACATATATTGTCTTCCGGCACGATAATACTTAATGTATAGGCATATTGCTTATAGATTTCAGGGAACTTTTCAACTGAAGTTTCTGCTACAAGAACACCTGTCTTGTCTTCCAGCAAATATCTCTTGGTTCGTACAATGTACCTGCCATCACTCCACGACATATCTATAAAATCCTTTTCCTGAATCTTGAACTTCTCAAAGACATAGTCAACATAATTGCCTACTGCACCTGGAACGGATTCCACATAAGGAATATTGTCAATTACAAAGATGCACTTGTTATCTCCCGCTTCAGCAGAAGCATCTGCTTTATCGTAACTTTCAAGAATCTGCATATTCCTGTATCCGAGTACCAAAGGCCTGAGCGCCTCATCCTCTTTGCCCATTTCCTGCAAAGCCATAGCATGATAGAAATATAAGGGGACAGTATTGGGGGTACAACTGTTGGGAATGCCCTCTATCATTGCAATCAGCGAATCGTACTGCTTAGTCTCCCAATAATGCTTGGCAAGCATTAGAGCAGCCGCTTCTGCATGCGTACCTTTGCCCGACATAACCTTCTTCAGATACGGCATTGCCTTCTCAACATCCCTTTCCACCTCGTATCCAACGAAATAACGTCTGCCCAATTCGTAAACTGCTGTTACATTTCCCAATTCCGCCGATTTCTCGTACCAGCCAAGAGCCTTCTTGGAGTCCTTAGTACATCCAAAGCCGAAGTCATAGCACCATGCCAGATTAAATGCTGCCTGGGAATGACCGTTGAGAGCCGATTTTGTATACCATTTGACTGCCTCTACCGAATCCACCTGCACGCCCAAGCCCTTAGCATAGCTCCATGCCATTTGGAACTGGTAATACGAATCGTCTGTTTCTGCCAATTCACGCAGACATTCAAACGCTTCGCTTTCATTATTGGCCAATTCCGGACGCCTATTTAGCACATCATACAAGATAGCCTTTACCGTATTATTTCCTGCTGCGTTCTCTGTCCTCAGCCATTGCATCGCATCAAGGAAGTCCTTAGATGTGGTATGCTGACAATGCACAATAGCATCCTCGAATTGGCTCAGCAACGTCCCTGTTCTGCTACCGCTGAAATAAGGATTAATATATTTAATATGCTCCGTGTAGCGACGCAGCATTTCTGTCGGATCTGTTGCCAACTCTGGCTTATGAGCGATAATCGTATTTAAGGATGCCAGACATTCATAATTGGAATGTCTCAAACTGTCGTCCAAAGAACGGAATATTGCCGCACCCTTCTCATAATCCGGCTTGACATCAAACCTTCCAAATATTAACACCTGACTGAGATTGGGAATAGCCTGAGTGTAACCCTTCTCTATTGCTTTTTGAACCAAAGCAATACCCTTTTCCTGATCAACAGAAACCCCCAAACCTCTGATATAGGCAAATCCCAGATTATTGAGTGCCAATGCCTCTCCATGCTCGGCGGCAATGCGATAGTATTTAACCGCCTTCTTGTTATTCACCTTGCAGCCAAATCCATTTTCGTAGCACCATCCCAAGTTGGTGGCGGCAACATGGTGCCCGGCCTTTACCGCCTTAGTGTACCACTTCACGGCTTCCGCCTCGTTAACCGGCATACCGATTCCCTTTGCATTATGCCAGGCCATCTTGTACAGCAGATCCTTGTCTTTTGTCTTGCTGGCACCAAATTTCAGCCACTCGGTTGCCTTCAATGTATCTGCCTTGACATGATTGCCAGTCAAGTAGCAATCTACCAATTGAGAAATAGCCTTGGCATACCCGCTTCTGGCTGAGATTTCCCAATTCTCTATAACCTTATCATGAAGGGGAGAAGCACCATAAAAAGACTTGTATTCACCGTTCTGCCGTCTATAATCATATGCCAAACGATTGTCAAACAGGGATGCCTGCCTTGCATAATGTTCACCCAGAATGAAGTGTATGTGTCCACTGTTGGATTTGCTGTTTTTTTCCAGGAAATCAACTGCCCTTTGACATGCATCATCAACTTCCATGAAGTTGTTCGCCAAGACCTTCTCGTAATATAACAACGCCTTTTTGACATTGGCCTTTACGCCATGGCCCGTCTCGTAACACTCTGCAATCTTCACCCAATTGCTATCGGCCACGTATACCAGAAATGCATCTGAAGGACTCTTCTCCACGCCCAAACCACGCTCATACATGTCTGCAAGCATTTTTCTCACAGTACTTTTCGTGTATTCAGTTGACGATGCTGCTGGTTGCATCAGAACCTTGTCTATCCATTTCTTTGCCTCCACATAATCCTGTTCAAAATATTCACCTTCATAGTAGAAGCGTGCAAGTTCGCATTGGGCTTCCAGGTTACCCATTTCGGCTCCCTTAAGCCAGTAAGACTTCGCTTGTTCAATGTCGGCCTTCGCCAAAGCTCCACTTGCACAGCGATAGCCATAGGCAAAATGTGCCCAACCAGTCACATCCTGTTTCAGTGCAACCTGATAATAATGCTTTGCAAGTTCTATATCCCTTTGGATACCGTTCAAACCCTGAAGATACAAGTCTGCCAGTCTCACAGTCGCAATAGAATAGCCTTGTTCTGAAGCATTCTTGAAACACAGCAATGAAATCTCGGGGTTGGAAAACCTACACGAAGTAGCAAATTGGGTCAGCGCCTCCGGATCTCCCTTGCATGCACCTTCGTAATTCTGGTTGCTCTTCAGATATTCCGGAATGGAATCCACAGGAAAACAAGGATGCTGGGCAAGTACGTTTCCCAGACATAAGAATGACAGGAAGAAAAGTGCAATCTTTCTCATAGTATATTTTTAATTATTTTACAACACGTCAGGCAAAGTTATGGTTTTGTAAGCAAAAAAGCAAATAAATGCAATCCTTCAGTTCTATTTGTTTCCGTTCGGCACAAAACATAAACTTTTTCACATTCGTTCAACAATCAACGCTAAACCCTCAACCTTTTTCGCAAGCTCATCAAGCTTCGCAAGTCAATGTTAAACTTTCAACGTTAAACGTTAAACGTTAAACGCTCAACCCTTCCTCATCATCTCCAGGTCCTTGGGGTAGGTTATCTTGATGTTCGTAACCTCGCCTTCTACTATACGGATGGGCACATGGGGCAGATATGTCCGCACCACACCACAATCGTCGGTGGGGGCGAAGCATGGGTCCTGCAAGCCAAGGTCGAATGCCTGTCGAAGAACCTTTTGACGGAAACCTTGGGGGGTCTGCATGTTCCTGAGCACCACACGTGGCAGGGTCTCCACTATACACTCGTTTTCGTCCACACGGACGATGGTATCCGTGCTGGGCACCGCCACTCCCACGGCATCATAAGTGCTCAAGGCCTCCACGCAACGGGCAATGATGGCGTCGCTGACCAAAGGGCGCACGGCATCATGGATAAGCAGAAGGTCATCGCCCTCCGTACAAACCTCCAATGCCGACAGGGTGCTATGATAGCGCTCCTTGCCACCGGGGCGAACGTGCTTCACCTTGGGATAGGCAGAGGCTATCTGTCTTACCTCATCTACAAAATCCTGACGGGTGATTATTACCATCTCGTCCACCAGGGGCGAGCGATGAAAGGCACGGATACTGTGCTCGAGCACGGTGCATCCGTCAACCTCCAGAAACTGCTTGGGACGGTCGGCACCAAAGCGGCTGCCGCTACCTCCTGCCAAAAGAATGGCTATTACCTTGCTTTTCTGCATAATATGCTATGATTGTCTACTGTTTATAACCTCTGCCAACTCGCGTCCGAACACCTCCATGTTGTACACCTTCTCTGCAAGAAGACGGGCACGGCGCCCCATCTGCCTTGCCTCATCGGGATGTCCGGCAATATACTCCACTGCATCCGCCCATCCCTGCACGTCGCCATAGGGCACAGTAATGCCTATGCCCTCCTTATCTATGTCCATGGGGAAATATGTATTGCGCGAAGTGATCAGCGGCAAACCCAGCGCCAGAGCCTCCACCAGAGTTGTCAAGCCCACGGTGTAGGGGAAGTCCAGACAGGGAATGACCACACAGCTGCACTCTGCCACTATCTGGGCAAGGCGGTGCGGTATGACACCCTCGGTGTAGTGCACATTGATGTTGTCCGGTTTGGGTTGCGACTCTATCACCCTGCGGTAGTTTATGCCTCCGCACTCCTCAGCGATATAGATGTCCAGGCGGTGGGGGAGGTTTGCAAAAGCCTGCATCAAGGTTTGTATGTCCCTATTCTCCTTGCCTGTGGAAATAAAGACCGGCACCTGGGGCGAGGAGGCCGATTTCATGATACCATCATAGAAGGGCACATCAGGTCCCCAATGCACGAGGTGCAGTTTATGCGCCGGAGCCTTCACGCTCTTCAGACTCTCGTCTATGTGCTTCTGGCAGAAGAAGAACATGCCCTGTATGCCACGGTAGAAGAGACGCGAGGGAAGTTCGCGCCAAACACTCTTGGCCGTAGTTACCGCCGTGTGATGCCAGGTATATATGGGACAACGCAACAAGCCAAGGGCATTGAGGAAGATAACCAGTTCCAATCCACGGAAACTGGTAGCATAGATAGCCTCGAACCTGCTCCTGCGCTTCAGCACGGCACAAAGCACATAAAGCATGAGGCGCAAACGGCTGGGGAAATGACGATAAGGGTGCATCACAAACTCTATGCCGTACTTTTCCATTTCCGGCTGTCCATAGAGCAAATGCCCTGGGAACAATCCCTTCTGCCACTCCAAATAACTTTCTGTGGTCAGACGCGTATGGTAGAAATAAACTTTCATCTTCAGTTTAGGAATTTTTAATACATAACGACAATCGGGTGCAACGCTTTAGTACACAAAGCCAAACATCCACAAGGGGATGGAGTTTTGGAAAGCGTATTCCACATCATCCTTAACTACGAAACTCTTGTCAACTGGTAACGTTGCCAATTGTTTCTTGCCCTTGCTTCTCCCCCCAACCTCAAATGTCATGCCATCCACTTCGAAGTCGGAAACAGGAGAAGATGACACGAAATGCCCCACATGCATCCATGCAAGAAAAATCGTTTCACGAATGGTACCAATGTCTGGCACTGTTTCGGAAAGGGCATATGCCTCGTTGGGATTGCTCAAATATACCTTCTCTATCTTTTCCAACAGCTTGATGCCGGCAGCCTTTTCTCGCAGGAGCCTTATCAGTCCTGCCTTCTCAAGATATAGCATATATTGAGGAAGGGTGTTTCTGGATATGCCCAAATCACGTTCCAACTTTGAATAATTGGGTTTGAAAGGCACACTCTGAGCCAGTACATAAAGCAACTTCTTCAGTTTCTGTATGGAAGCAATCTCTATATCGGCAAACTTGGGTATATCGTCCTCCACTATCTGCTTGATCACGCCGCTAAGACGTATATGGTAGTTGCCTTCACGGAAAAAAGGATAGTAACCCTCTCGCAGGTAATTCGAAAACAGAGGCAGAGGACGTGCTGTGCTGTATGGGAAGTCCACCTTGCCTGACACAATCTCGTCCAGTGTGTAACGAGGGAGATTCCAACCCTGAGAGATATTAAGATACTCACGAAAACTCAAGCCAGGCAAAACATACTCCAGTTTCCTCCGGCTCAAATCCGCACCACCCTTCTCAAGTTCGAGTATTGAGGAACCACTGTACACAACGTGCAAATCGGGCATCTTGTCGTAGATGTTCTTTATCTCAGCCGACCACCCCTTGTACTTATGTATCTCGTCAATATACAGGTGCTTGCCGCCTTGAAGCATAAAGCTATGTGCAAAATCCTCAAGTCTATGGGTAGTGAAGTAAAAATCATCGGCAGTTACATAAAGGGTTTGAGGAGTATTGTCATGCAAACGGATATGCTGCAACATCAATGTTGTCTTACCAGTACCCCGAGAACCTAAAATGGCAATCAACCGACTATCCCAATCTATCTCCTGGTGCTTGTCGCGCACATAAGTTATATCTACCCTGCTGACAAGTTCACGCGATACTGCAAATAAGTTTTCCATTCCCTATCCTATATATTAAGTTCTGGCACAAAGATACCGACAAAAACCAAATTGCACAACAAAACATGCAATTATTTCCGTTTATTTCACTTTGCAGCGTGCAATTACCGCCCAATACTGCACATTCAAGCATGCAGAAGAGAGAAAGAAGAATGTTAGACGATGCTACTTTGGGGTATTTCATGTTTTTACATTCATTACTTAATAGGGAAAAGAAAAAAAATAACTACCTTTGATACGCCTTAACCATATATATATACCATGAAAGAAGCATTAGTAGACGTTTCCGTCCTTATCCTGTTCTTCAACCGTCCCAACCAACTGAGCCAGGTTTTTGAGCAGGTGAAGAAGGCACGCCCTTCGCGACTCTTCCTTTACCAGGACGGTCCCCGAGGCGAAAAGGACATGCCTGGCATACTGGCATGCCGCGAGGTGGTAAGCGACATTGATTGGGAATGCGAGGTGCACACTGCCTTTCAAGAAAAGAACTCTGGCTGCGACCCTTCCAACTATCTGGCACAGAAATGGGCGTTCTCCATTTCAGACAAGTGCATAGCCCTGGAGGATGACAGCATACCTTCGGTAAGTTTCTTCCACTTCTGCAAAGAGATGCTGGATCGCTACGAGCATGACCCGCGCATAACTATGATTACGGGTTTCAATGTGGAGGAAGAGACCAAGGACGTGAAGGAGGACTATTTCTTCACCACAAACTTCAGCATCTGGGGATGGGCATCATGGCGAAGGGTCGTTGACCAGTGGGACGAGCACTACACCTGGCTGGACGATGAGCAGACGGTAAGGCAACTGGGCAATATCGTCAAGGAGCGTGGCTACAGAGACGACTTCCTGCCCATGTGCTATAAGCACCGTAGCCAGAACAAGGCATTCTACGAAACCATACTATGGTCGCACATGCTCAGGAACAACGGTCTCAGCATAGTTCCAAGGCAGAACCTCATAAACAACCTCGGTGCCACGGCAGACAGCACACACTTTGGAGGCACATTGGAGACATTGCCGCGAGGCTACCGACGCATCTTCACCATGAAACGCTTTGAGATGGATTGCCTGCTGCCCGAGACAAAGGACACCTGCAAGATAAAGCACCCTGCACATGTTATGGAGCATCTGCTCTATCGCCATCGTGTGTACCGCATAATGGGATGGATGAATCCAGGCATCAAGGTGGCACGAAGTTTCGAGGAACTGTTCCTGAACCTTCGCTATGGCAACTTCTCCTACATAGGCCAGGCCATACGCAACCGAATAAAGAAATGGATGGGACAAAAGGAATATAACTAAAGGAGAGATGAGGGTACTGATAATATCCACAACAGAACGCACCGGTGGCGGTGCCATTGCCGCCAAGCGCCTGCTTACCGCCCTAAACAAGAACGGCATCAAGGCCAAGATGCTGGTACGCGACAAACAGACGGACGATGTCAACGTGGCATCGTATGGCAACGTCATACCCAAGGTGATGGAACGTCTGCACCTTATGTGCCGCCTGCTAAAGCCATTCCGGCAGACATGGCAATACGACCTGGCATCGGACGGAATAGACATACTTTCCACCCCGGAATACAAGGAAGCGGATGTCATTCATCTGCACTGGGTGAACCAGGGCATGCTATCCTTGAAGCAACTTCGGCAGATGTTGCTCTCTGGCAAACGCATCGTATGGACCATGCACGACGAGTGGCCTTTCCGTGGCATAAGGCACTACACCGAAGAGGGCAATGCCATGGAAGACAAGAAGGTCTCTGCCCTGGAGGAAAGACTTTTCAGGACAAAGCAGGAGATATACCAACTTGGCAATATAAGGTTCGTTGGGTGCAGCCAGTGGATTACCAACCTGGCACAGGAAGCAATGCCGAATGCCAACGTGCGCCACATCAACAACTGCATACCACACAACATCTTCCATCCCCAAGACCGACAGGGTGCCAGGAAAGCCTTCTCCCTGCCGCAAGACCAGAAACTGATACTCTTCACATGCCAGAAGGTTACGGACAAGCGCAAGGGTATGGCATATCTGCTCGAGGCACTGAAGTATCTGAACGAGCCCAAGCCTCATCTGGTAGTTGTGGGCGGAAACACGGAGGACTTGCTGAACTCCAATCTGGGGATAGACAAGGGCAACCTGCACTTCATACCATACGTGAACGGCGAAAGGGAAATGGCACGCCTGTACTCGGCGGTGGACTGTTTTGTAACACCTTCCTTGCAGGACAACCTTCCCAATACCATTGCCGAGGCCATGTCGTGCGGCACACCATGCGTAGGATTCAATGCCGGAGGCATACCAGAGATGATTTCGCACATGAAGAACGGCTACGTGGCACAATACTGCAATAGCAAAGACCTGGCACACGGCATAGAATGCGCCCTGTCCCATCCCGAATGGAAAGAGGCTGCCATGCATAGTGCCGCGCACGATTATAGCGAAGACCGTGTTGCCAAAGAATACGCCAAAGCATATGAAATACATTAGACGACACATATTCAGCCTTCTCACCCTCCTGCTCATCGCCGTGCTGAGCCTGATGCCGGCACAGGAGTTCCCGCAAACCGACATTCAGTTTGCCGACAAGTGGGCACACTGGGTCATGTATGGTTTCCTCACCCTGGTGATGGGCATAGATTATGTGCTCAGAGACGAATACCTAAGCACAAAACCCTATGCCTCCAGTCACCAAAGGCTTGTACACAAAAGCAAAAGAACCGCCATCTGGCAGTTCCTCGTTATTGCTATCTTTGCTTCCGTCTATGGCGGACTGATGGAATTGGGTCAGGCCTATCTAACCACAAGCCGCCATGGTGACTGGCTGGACGTGTATGCCAACAGTTTCGGTGCGTTATGTGCATTTGTCATATTGCTCATCTGTCATAAACTTCAGCGGAAAAGATAACGGGCATAAATAGACATGGAAACGGACTGTGTTGTAACCGGTTGTTACTTCACAGTCCGTTTCTCTTATACTTTCGGCAAAGTCAAAGTAAACTTTGCTTTTGCTCTCACTACTTCACAACTATTTTGCCATTAACGATGTAGACACCCTTCTGTGCCTTTTCCACACGGCGGCCGGACAGGTCATAGCAGTTTTCCGTTTTTACCTCTCCGTTTTCCGTTTCCCTAATGCCAGTTGCATCATCGTCGAACGAGAAGTAGATAGCACGGGCAGGTGCTACGCTGACAGGAAGGTTCAGGTAAGCCTTGTTGTTGTAAACCCTGAAGGCAGAGTCCTTTTTGTAGAAACCAACCTTACCATCCTCTACTGTAAGAACATAGTTGGTGGAACCTTCAGGCTTTTCTACCTCAGCATACTCGTTGGCACCTGCATAACCACACAGCATGTTGCCTGTCACGGGAGTACCTTCTGATTCTGCCTTGGTGAAGACATACTCACCTTCCTCTGCACAGAGCAATGCACCTGTGTTGGCAGGAATGATGCCTTCAATAGCTGTCATGGCTATTGTACCCTCGTCGCCATCCATTACGGGAAGGATTGTTGCCACATAAGCTCTCACTCCCGACGGGATAGTCATGGGGTCGTTGGCATAGAAGGTACCCATCTTATAGGTTCCGATGTAGCTTGTAATGGAGGTATTGTCCAGTGTAAAGCCCTTGTCGGTGTTGGGGTCAAGTACGGTCAATGTAAATGCATTGCCACCGATTTCCTCTACCTTGATTATGCCAGCGTTCATCTTGCGCACTGCTGTAGAGAAGTCTACGTCTGCCTGGCCTACCTCAACATTGGGCATAGTCACGGTGCATTCACCGCTTAGTGCCTCAACACTCTCTGCAAGCACATACTCGAAGGTCTTGCCGTAGTCGTCGGACATGGTAATGCGGAGGCGGCTGTCAGCAGTGAAGTAATCCTCGTTTACGCCCCACTCTACTGTAACCTTCTCACCTGCGGTGAAGTTGGTCTTATCAGAAGCAATTGATGCCTTGAAGGCTGTGCCATCTACTACCTCAACCTCGGTTTCCCAAATAGCATAGGTGCTATAGAAAGGTTGCTCTGCGAGCGATGCATAAGTCCAACTGGTGCTTGGCACATCATTGACAAGTATGCTGAGGGGATAGCGTCCAGCCTCCATCTCGTGAATAGCAGTTCCTTCCTTGACATAGAAGTAATCTTCGTAGAACAAGTCGGCAGTGTAGATGGGGGAATAACTGATAACGTTGCTTTCCTGTGGTGCAAACGATGCAAAGGGAAGAGCCATATTCTCACCCTCCTGTACATTATCCACATTCTGGGCGTTGCAACCGATAGCGGTGTACATCAACTTGTGCTCCTCCTTGTCGGCAGCATGCACATCAATAGCGAGGCATGCACCCTGGGGGATGCGGTAGGTCTGCTGCATCTTCTCCTCGTCGAACTGAGGAGCGTTGTTTGCCACCTTAACATTGCTGTAAGAGGCTGTAGCCTTGGCACTGTTGCGGATAGCCTTGATGGAAGGATATGAGAAGAAATCACCAAGATTGTCCATCAGACTGCCCTCGCCCTGCAATGTATGCACAGCACCGAACATATGACCCAGTTCGTGCGCCACCACCCACTTGTCTGTCTTGGCATAGCCACTGCCCTTTGTGCTGCTGCTGTATGCGCCCTTCAGTGCAGAGAGACCAGAGTTCTCCTCTACATCATCACGATGCATCACCCACATTGCCACATCATAGTTAGATTCGCCAATAATATCATTGAGGTCAGATGTGCAGTTGCCTATCTCCGGCAAACCGCTATTGCCAATGTTCAAATCAGGCAGATTGACCAGGCTTTCGCTCTCAACAACATCAAAGCAGAAGCCCAAGGGGACGAACACCTTATTTATATATTGCTCGCACTCCTGCCAGAAGGCCTTCACCTTGTCGTAGTTGCTCTCAAGGTCTCCCTCGTAGGCACTCTTGGTAACGGGGATGGCCAAACGATAGAAACGCAATGTGCCATCGCCAGGGAGCGCATCAGCGCTGGTAACATGTGCCAGAGTCTGTGCCCCACGGATAGTATCCTTGGGTGTTGCTTCCGTAATTGACACAAGCATTATCGTCATCATCAATGATAACAGAACTTTCTTCATATTGTTGTTTGGGTTTAATTAGTCATAGCATTTTCACATACATGATATACCCATATAGGGTAATTTTAGCAAGTAAAAATACAGAACTTTTGGCAAATTGTTTTTGTCCTTACACAGAATTTAATAAATATTAACTGCAGAAAGGACAGGAACATGGAAATGGAGAACTATAGGCAGATTCCGAGTACCAAAAAACAAGAGGCAGGCAAACGTGCCTACTTCTATATTATAAGTTCTGTCATTGATTTTGCTTTCGTCTACTTCTTCACCACCAGTCTCAACACAAACCACAGATGCTGTCCTACAGCTGCCAGGCAGCCATAATGGCGGCACATTATGCGGAAGCGCTCCATCAGGGACTTGCGGTGGTTCTTCGTTGTCATGCCCTCCGACAGATAGTCCGTCAGCACCATACGTGTGTTGAACAGGGACTGTCCTTGCTGCTGGGCGTCCTTCATGATGCGTATGCACCAGTCGAAATCGCCGCTAAAACGGTAGCGCAGGTTGTAGTGGAACTGGCGTGCCATGTCCGTGCGCACACAGAAACTCTGGTGGCACACCAGCATGCCGCTGAGGAAACTGCGCCATGTCAGGACCTCGGGCGCCTGCAGACGGCGGTGTCGCAGGAACTCTCCGTTGTCGTCAACGATGTCGGTCTCGCCATACAGCACAGCCGGCCATGTTGCCTCGTCAAACTCATTGCCGTGAACTGAGGATACTGTCTCGACAACTCTTTCCAGCGTGTCGTCCGAGTGGAACTTGTCCCCGGCATTCAGGAAGACCAGATAGTCGCCGTTGGCATTGTCGATGGCCTTGTTCATGGCATCGTACAGTCCGCTGTCGGGTTCGCGGATAAACTGGATTTCGTGAGGAGTGTCGCACACCGAATTGTCCTCGGCATACTCCTGGATGAGGGACAGGGTACCGTCGACACTGAGTCCGTCGACAATCAGGTGCTCCACACGGGGATAGGTCTGCGAGGCAACGCTCTGCAGCGTGCGCTCCAGTGTCTGTTCGGCATTGTAGGTTACAGTAACTACGGTAATCTTTGGAAGTGATGGTTCGTCCAAAGTGTTGCACTGTGTCTTCGTGCTCGACGGAGGCACAGGCGAAGCAGGGTCTACTTCTGGCATTTTCTTTTCTTTAATATTAGTGTTATTATCTTTGCTATGATTATGAGTCCCAGCAAGGCAAGCGCGCCATAGGCTATTGCCTCGGTGGTGTGCACGGTCTGGGGATCGAATGTCATGACCAGTTCGTGCTTGCCGGCAGGAACCTGGATGGCACGCAGGATGTAGTTGGCACGTGCCACGTGAACCTCCTTGCCGGATACGGTTGCCGTCCATCCGGGATAGTAGATGTCGGAGAATACCAGCACCCCGCCCTTTTCAGAGTCGACCTGGTAAGTGAGGCGGTTGGCATCGTATCCAGTGAGCTTGACGCTGACAGCGCAGGAGTCGGCACCGGCAGGAACATTGCCAAGCACCTCCTGGAACTTCCTGTCCACAACAGCCACACGATGAAGGTTCTCCGTGCCAATAGCGGCAAGTTCGTCATCGGCATTGTCCACCCAACGGATGGAAGACACCGACCAGGCATTGCCCATGGCATAGGGGTTGTACACGGGTACCTTCTTGCCGTCGGTGGTCTTCATGAGCACATATCTCATGTTGAGCATATTGAGCACAGGGAAGATGCTGTCGCCATTCACCCTGAGCAGGTCTCCGCCAGTGTCCATCGCAGCCTTCTGCAGACGAGACATCTCGGGACTGATGTGTGCCTCTATCACCTCCTGGTAACGGCGCAGCTTGGCAGCATGATAACCGCCAATGCTCTTGTGCCAATACGAGGCATCGTTGCTGTTGAAGGTGCTCACGGTCATGTCCAAAGTGCGGTAGTAGAGATTGGGATCCAGAAGAATCATCTCGTCGGCATGGGTGCGCTGGAAATTCTGCTCCACAGGACGGGGAGCGACAAACATGCCATCGTTGAGATAACGCTTGTTCACCGTCCACATGTCTGCAAGACACAGAACAGTGATGAGCAGAGTCATGGGCACCGCCTTCAGCTTGCCGTAATAATGCAGCACCATCAGAGCTGTTCCAACCGCTATGAACCAGAAGGAGCGCATGGCATCAACGGAGAACACATGACGGCGCATCTCGCTGAGGTTGTCCAAGAGGCCGTTTACATAATGCTGGTCCACATAACCTGCGCCGACCAGACCCTGTATGCCGTTGTACTCGCTGGTGGAGATATAGTTGCCAAAGAATGCATCGGGCATGAGCCAGAACAGGAGACAGATTCCGCCAGTGATGACAAAACTGAGCCAGAGGGCATTTGCCTCCTTATTTATAATACGTATGCGCACGTGCACGCACGACGGGTCCTCAACAAACTTCTTCAGCGCCATCATGGCCATCAGAGGAATGGTGAACTCTGCTATCACCAGTATGGAAGCAACTGTACGGAACTTGTCGTACATGGGCACGTAGTCCAGGAAGAAGTCGGTAAGCCCCATGAAGTTCTTGCCCCACGACAATGCTATGGAGAGCATGGTGGCAAACAGCAAAGCCCAGCAAATGGGTCCACGCACTATGAGCAGGGACAGGACAAAGAGCATGCACACAAAGGCGCCCACATATACGGGACCGCTGGTGCCAGGCTGTTCGCCCCAATACTGCCCCAACTGGTTGTACAGAGGACGGTACTGGCTGTCGGCCTTGGACATGGCGCTCTCGCTCTGCGACAGGGGCATGCTTGCACCGCCCTTGGTGTTGGGGACAAGCAGAGTCCAGGTCTCGCCTATGCCATAGCTCCATGCAGTGATATAGCTGCGTTCCAGACCGCTCGATGTCTGGTCGGCTGGATTCTTGGTCTTATGTGTCAGTTCGCTCTTGCCTCGCATACTCTCCTTGCTGTATTCCCAAGTGTGGTACAGATTGGACAGGTTGATGGCCACACCCAACAGGCAACCAACGGCAAAGGCAAAACTGCCCTTGAGCCAGCGCTGCACACCCTCACGACTCAAATCTGAGAGCAGCCAGCCTATGGACAAGGCAAAGATGGGCAGGAGGAAATAGTAGGTCATCTGCACATGGTTGGAAACTATCTGCAATGCCATGAACAGAGCGCTCACCACTATGCCCCAGCTGCGCTTGCCTCTGTAGCAAAGCGCCATACCGCCAATGGTGGGAGGGATGAACGCCAGAGTGTAGAGTTTCCAGATGTGTCCTGCTGCAATGATTATGAAGTAGTAGCTGGAGAATGCCCATAGCACTGCACCGAGGGCTGCCATCCACACCCTGAAGTTGAAGCATCGGAGCATGATGTAGAAGCCCAGGAGCATAATGAACACATAGGATGCCACTGTGGGCAGATAGAGGCTGTAGAGCTGCTTCAGCCCAGCCAGCGAGTCGGTGCTGTCGTAGGACGGAGCCATCTGGTAAGTGGGCATACCGGAGAAGAGCGTATTGGTCCAGCGGGTACGCTCGCCATTGTGCTTCTCGCGATACTCGTTCATTTCCACACCCGAACCCACGGCACCGGTATGGTCGTGACCGGAAAGAACCTTGCCATCCATGACAGGTTGCCAGAAATAGGCCACGCTGATGATGGCAAACAATGCCACGACACCAACTTCAATTAAGTATTTCTTGTAGTTTTTCATTTCAAATAACCAGATAGGCTATATTAACTATTCCGTTTTCCCCTTACCTTCCTGCACGCTTTCTCTCCAGGTGGTCGAGAATAACCTTGCGCATGCGCATGGACTGGGGAGTAACCTCCACATATTCGTCGGCCTTGATGTACTCCAGAGCCTCCTCGAGAGAGAAGATGGTGGCAGGGATGATGCGTGCCTTCTCGTCGGTACCGCTGGCACGCACGTTGGTCAGCTGCTTGGCCTTGCACACATTGATTACAAGGTCTATGTCGTGAACATGCTCACCGATAACCTGACCTGCATACACCTGGTCCTGGGGTTCGATAAAGAACTTGCCACGGTCCTGCAGATGGTCAATGGCATATGCATAGGCATTGCCGCTCTCCAGAGATATGAGCGAACCGTTGATGCGGCGGTTTATCTCGCCCTTGAAGGGCTGGTACTCCTTGAAGCGGTGCGCCATGATGGCCTCGCCCTGAGAAGCGGTGAGAACATTGGTGCGAAGACCAATGATGCCGCGTGAGGGGATGTTGAACTCGATGTTCACACGGTCGCCCTGACTTTCCATACTGGTCATCTCGCCCTTGCGGCGTGTAACCATGTCTATCATCTTGCTGCTGAACTCCTCGGGCACGTTGATAGTAAGTTCCTCGATGGGTTCGCACTTCACACCGTCAATCTCCTTATATATAACCTGTGGCTGGCCCACCTGCAGCTCATACCCCTCGCGGCGCATGGTCTCCACCAATACAGAAAGATGCAGCACACCGCGTCCGCTCACAATCCAGCGGTCGGTATAGCCTTCCACGGTAGAGACACGCAGTGCCAGGTTCTTCTCCAGTTCCTTGTCCAGGCGTTCCTGTATGTGACGGCTGGTGCAGAACTTGCCCTCCTTGCCGAAGAAGGGAGAGTCGTTGATGGTAAAGAGCATGGACATAGTGGGTTCGTCTATGCTTATGCTGGGCAGAGCCTCGGGGTTCTCGTAGTCGCAGATGGTGTCGCCAATCTCGAAACGCTCCAGACCTATCAGCGCACAGATGTCGCCACTGCTTGCCTCATCCGTCTTCTTGCGTCCCATGCCGGTAAAGGTGTGTACTTCCTTAATCTTGGTGCGCTCCTTGCTTCCGTCGCGGTGCACGATGGTCACGTTCATGCCTTCGCGCAGGGTGCCGCGGTGCACACGGCCTACGGCAATACGGCCGGTATAGTTGGAGTAGTCCAGGCTGGTAATGAGCATCTGGGGCGTACCCTCCAGCTGCTGGGGAGCAGGCACGTGCTCCAGTATCTGGTCAAGAAGATAGGTGATGTCCTCGGTGGGAGTGCTCCAGTCCTCGCCCATCCAGTTGTTCTTGGCAGAACCATAGATCACAGGGAAATCCAGCTGCTCCTCGGTGGCGTTGAGGTCGCACATCAGGTCAAAGACCATTTCGTACACCTCCTCGGGGCGGCAATTGGGCTTGTCCACCTTATTGACAACAACGAGTGGCTTCAAACCTATCTCCAGAGCCTTCTGCAGCACAAATCGTGTCTGAGGCATGGGACCCTCAAAAGCATCCACCAGAAGGATACATCCGTCTGCCATATTGAGCACACGCTCCACCTCACCACCGAAGTCGGAGTGACCCGGGGTGTCAATGATATTGATCTTTGTGTCGCGATATATGATGGACACATTCTTGGAAAGGATGGTAATACCACGTTCACGCTCCAGCTCGTTGTTGTCCAGCATCAGTTCGCCAGACTGCTGGTTCTCGCGGAACAGGTTACCTGCCAGAAGCATCTTGTCCACCAAGGTAGTCTTGCCATGGTCTACGTGGGCAATAATCGCTATGTTACGGATATTCTGCATGTCTATGTCTTTTTTCTATGTACAATCTTAATACCTAAACGCGCACAAAGATACAGAAAAATGGCAATATGGCCGATTTTACACTTGCCAAATGCACAAATTAAGGCATTTAACATAAAAAACTCCCTCGCACATGCATCATTTTCAGCAGTTTTTCATACCTTTGCACCCGCATTTGACCGGAGGCAGTGCCCGAATGTATGGAAGCTGCACGGCAAACAAGTTACACAATTCAAAATTCAACAAACACTATGTATTTGAATTCAGAGAAGAAGACCGAGCTCTTCACCACCTATGGCAAGGGTGCTACTGACACTGGTAGCGCTGAGAGCCAGATTGCATTGTTCTCATTCCGCATCAAGAACCTCACCGAGCACATGAAGCAGAACCGCAAGGACCACAGCACCGAGCGTGCCCTGACTGGTCTCGTAGGTAAGCGTCGTGCCCTCCTGAACTACCTGAAGAAGCGCGACATCAACCGCTACCGTGCTATCGTTAAGGCTCTGGGTCTGCGTAAGTAATGCATCATCCGGTCTTCTGGCAAACAGAAGTAATGCACAAAGAGGCTGTCCATACGGGCAGTCTCTTCTTTTTTATACTTTTCGCTCACTTAATCGTACCTTTGACCTGGCGGTCTTAGGTACTAACGTTGACTGCGTCGTCCTCCTCCTCATAAGGCATAGCATGCAAGCATACTCTGCCCTTATTTCGTTCGGAGGTTCGGAAAAAACAAAATTCTTTTGCTTTTTCGCTCACTTAATCGTAACTTTGACTATTGTCTTAGGTACTCACGTTCGGAAATATTCAAATAAATTTGATATTTCGCTCACTTAATCGTACCTTTGTACGCGAAATAAATACATTCAATATGAGCATACAAGAAAAGATTATCGCTGCTGCATTGAGCGGCGTGAAGGAACTCTATGGCGTTGAGGTTCCCGAGAAGATGATACAGTTGCAGGAGACTCGCCCCGAGTTTGAGGGCGAACTTACCCTTGTGGTATTCCCCTTGCTCAAGACCAGCAAGAAGGCTCCTGAGGCAACTGCCCAGGATTTGGGCGCATATCTGACAGAAAAGTGCCCCGAACTCATCAGCAAGTTCAATGTTGTCAAGGGTTTCCTGAACCTTTCCATCGCATCGGAGCAGTGGATTAAACTGCTGGAGGAGATTGAGCATGACCCCAAGTTCGGTTTCGTGCCTGTTACCGAGGAGTCACCCCTGGTGATGATAGAGTACTCCAGCCCCAATACCAACAAGCCTCTGCACCTTGGTCATGTGCGCAATAACCTTCTTGGTTGGGCTTTGGCACAGGTAATGGAAGCCAACGGCAACCGTGTGGTGAAGACCAACATCGTGAACGACCGTGGCATACACATCTGCAAGAGCATGCTGGCTTGGCAGAAGTATGGCAATGGCGAAACTCCCGAAACCAGCGGCAAGAAGGGCGACCACCTGATTGGCGACTACTACGTTGCCTTCGACAAGCACTATCGCGAGGAGGTGAAGCAGCTTGTTGCCCAGGGCATGGACGAGGAGAAGGCAAAGCAGGAGGCTCCCCTCATCAAGGAGGCTCACGAGATGCTGGTACGCTGGGAACAGAACGACCCCGAGGTTCGTGGTTTGTGGAAAACAATGAACGACTGGGTGTATGCCGGTTTCGACGAGACCTACAAGGCACTTGGCGTAGGTTTTAACAAGATCTACTACGAGAGCGACACATATCTGGAGGGCCGCGAGAAGGTGGAGGAAGGTCTGGAGAAGGGTTTCTTCTATCGCCGTGAGGACGGTTCCGTTTGGGCAGACCTCACCAACGAAGGTCTGGACGAGAAACTCCTGCTCCGTAGCGACGGCACCTCCGTGTACATGACTCAGGACATAGGTACTGCCAAACTGCGTTTCCAGGACTTCCCCATCGATAAGATGATATACGTGGTGGGCAACGAGCAGAACTACCATTTCCAGGTTCTCTCCATCCTGCTGGACAAACTGGGTTTCAAGTGGGGCAAGGACCTCGTTCACTTCAGCTACGGTATGGTGGAGTTGCCCAACGGCAAGATGAAGTCTCGCGAGGGCACCGTTGTTGATGCAGACGACCTGGTGGCAACCATGATAGAGGACGCATACAAGATGTCCGAGGACAAGATAAAGAAACTTGAGGGCATCACCGAGGAGGAAACTCGCGAAATAGCACGCATCGTGGGCATGGGTGCCTTGAAGTACTTCATCCTGAAGGTAGACGCACGCAAGAACATGCTCTTCGATCCCGAGGAAAGTATCGACTTCAACGGCAACACCGGTCCTTTCATCCAGTACACCTATGCCCGTATCCGTAGCATCTTGCGCAAGGCAGCCGAGCAGGGTATCGCTATTCCCGAGACTCTGCCCACTGGCACAGAACTGAGCGAAAAGGAAATCAGCCTCATCCAGCACCTGAACGGTTTTACCGCTACCTTGCGCCAGGCTGGTGCCGACTACAACCCTGCTTCTATAGCAAACTACTGCTATGAGTTGGTGAAGGAGTACAACCAGTTCTATCACGACTTCAGCGTGCTCCGCGAGGAGAATGCCGACAAGCAGGCCGTTCGTCTGGCCCTCAGTTCTGCAGTTGCCAAGGTTGTGAAGAACGGCATGTCACTGCTTGGCATTGAGGTACCCGAGAGAATGTAATCAACTCAGATGAACGAGATAAAGGAAGCCCTTTGTGTGGATGCCGCCTGTAGCGGGAACCCAGGTCCCATGGAATACCGTGGAGTTCACTTGCCCAGCGGCAAGGAGGTGTTCCGCTTCGGCCCCATACAAGGGACCAACAACATAGGCGAGTTCCTGGCCATTGTGCATGGTCTGGCACTGATGGAGCAGAAGGGTATCCGCATGCCTATCTATAGCGATAGTGTCAGTGGTCAGGCATGGGTGAGGAACAAAAAGGCCAAGACCACCCTGGCTCGCACGCCCGAGACAGAGAAAGCCCTCGACCTTGTTGCAAGAGCAGAGAACTGGCTCCGCACACACCAGGTGAACGTGCCCATCATGAAGTGGGACACCGAAAACTGGGGCGAGATACCTGCCGATTTCGGACGAAAGTAGAGCGGTTAACGGTGAGCGGTTAGCGGTTAGCGGAACACCCCGCATGGCAGTCGTGGCGAAGCCTGCGACAAAATCTGCGGATTCCAGCGCCAGCATAAACTAACGACCCGAGGACAGGTAAATTCTGCGGATTCTGCGGATTCTGTGTGAGAAAAAAACGATGACGATGACGGGGACGGAGAAATGAGAAAGCAGAAAGGAGAAAGGAGAAAAGATAAACGGTGAGCGGTGAGCGGTAGGGCGAACGAGGTCCTTGGAAGATTGACTGGGATGTCAATCTGTGCCTCGTGAGGGTCGCAATCCCCATTGCGACGTTGGGGGACTGCACGCAGCGTCCGCTTGGTCTTGTTATCGGACGCCCAGCGTCCCTACCATGCTTCTATTCTTGCTTCCTGCGTCGGTTATTATTCACCTTTGGTTCATCAAGCTAAAGCAGTCGCCTTCGCTCATCAAGCTAAAGCAGTCACATTTCCGTTTATGATGAAACGTACACTATACATCCTGGCACTGACAGCACTCCTGCTTGTCGCCACCATCTTGGGCAAGGTGGAGTTTCTGGCATATAACCGAGACATCATGTTCTTCACCATGTCAGAAATGATACAGGTGCTCTGGCACGGACTACCGTTGGACATGAGCACCGTGGCCATGGCCGTACTGCCGGTATGGTTCATAACACTGTTCACCATGAAATGGCCCTCCATGCCCCTACGATGGATAGTGGGGCCATACATTGGCATTGTCACCTTCCTGATGGGATGTGTAACCGGAGCCACCATCATAATGTACGAGAACTGGAAGTTCCTGCTTGACGCCTCCATTTTCAGTTACATGTCTTCACCAGGCAATGCCAGTGCCAGTGCATCAACATACTACATAGTCACACGCATCGGCCTTATCCTGCTGTCCTCCTTCCTGTTGTCGTTCCTATCGATAGTCATCACACCAAAGAGCATAGAACGGAAAACCGTTACAAACGGAAAACGGAAATCTAAACGCTCACCGTCCACCACTTACCGCTTACCATTCTGTCTGACAGGCTTGTTGCTCTGTTTCATGCTTTGGGGGGTGAACGGCCGTCGTGCCGATGAGCGCAGTGCCTTCCATAGTGAGAAAATACTGCTGAACCATGCTGCCATAAATCCAGTAGGACACATGCTCCGCTCCCTGTGGACATACAGCAAGGACTTTGAAGAGCAGTTCCGCCTCATGCCCGAGAACGAATGCAATAGTATCTTCGCACGAATATTCCCCACTGACACCGAAGACATAACAGACACACTGCTGCGCGCCAAGCGCCCCGACATACTGACCATACAGCTGGAAAGCATGGGAGCGCCCTTCATTGAGAGCCTTGGCGGTGCAAAGAACGTAACACCCGAACTTTGCCAGTGGATGAAGCGGGGTGTGAACTTTACCAACGCCTGGGCAACAAGTTTCCGTACCGACCGCGGCACGGTGAGCGCCTTGTCGGGCTACGTGTCCTACCCCACCACCTCGCTGATGATGACCGACTCGTGCCTGCCATTGCTCCCAAGTCTGGCAAAGACACTGAAAACCTATGGCTACACCGCCGACTATATGTATGGTGGAAACTCCAACCACATGAACAAGCGCAAGTATATGGAGGCAGTGGGATTCCGCATGTGGGACATAGAGGATATCGACGTTGCCCCCGAGGAGCGTGATGTGTGGGGCGCCAACGACAGCATTGCCATGAACCGCATGCTTAGCCTCATCCATCGTACCAAGCAGGAGAACGGAGCAGACAAACCTTTCTTCTGGGCATGCCAGACCATAAGTAGCCATGAGCCCTGGGAAGTGCCATACCAGCGTCTGGACAACAAGGTGCACAATGCCTTTGCCTATACCGACCATTGTGTGGGGCAATTCCTGGACAGCCTGAGCAGAACACCTCTGTGGGATAATCTGCTTGTCGTTGTCTATGCCGACCACGGACACACCTACGGTCTGACGTTCGACAACCCAGAGTTCTTCCACATGCCCCTGTTCTTCGTGGGCGGTGCGGTAAGCAAGGTGCAGACCTACGACACCATCATAGCACAGAACGATATGGTTGCCACCGTACTGAGCCAGATGGGAATACCGCATAACGAGGAGTTCCCCTGGAGCCGCAATGTTTTCAGCCGCAACTACACCTATCCCTTTGCCTATTGCTGCTACCCTGCAGGTGCGCTGTTTGTGGATGGCACCGGCAAGACCATGATAGATGTGCAGTCGGGATACATTATGGCAGACGAACCAGAGGCAAGCGAGGAAAGATTGAAGAACCTCCGTACCGTGATACAGAAGTCATACGATACAATACCACAAACTGAAAACGGGAAACGGTAAACGGTAAACTAGCCGCTCATCCGCTAAACGTTCACCACAAACATATGAAGCAGGCCACAAAATACATACTGACGGTCATATTGATGTTTATCGTTTTTTCGGTAATTGTCAAGATTGTTTTCCTCTACTATAATGCCAAACTATGTCCTTTTCAGCTTACCGACGTACTTTCCGTACTATGGCATGGTCTCATTATGGACATCAGCATATCCGTCATCACCGCTGCTTTCAGTTGGTTTATCACCGTTGCTGCGCTGTTTATCCCGGGCATTCCTTTGAGAATTGTGCTGGCACCATGGTACATGCTACAGACTTTCCTCCTTGCCTTCCTGTATTGGGGAGATGTCATGCTCTATGAGGCATGGGGATTCAAACTCAACTATGCGATCTTCAGTTATATGTCATCACCTGGAGAGGGCACGGCAAGCCTTACATGGTGGTACATCATCAGCCGTGCACTGCTGGTGCTGGGGACTATGGCTGTGCTTGGAGGCGGCCTTATCTGGGCAACTCCAAAACGTTTGAAGCTCAAGGAGAGACGCAGGGCACGACTTGGCAAAACCGTATTGGTGACTGCATTCCTGTGCCTGCTCGCCTCCGCCTATTGGTTCATACCCCAGGATTGTTGTCTGCGCGGATATTATTGCGACAAACTTTTGCTCAACAACGCCACCCAGAATCCTTTCTACACCTTGATGGCAAGCGGTTTCGAATCTAACAGGAACCTGCACGACCAGTTCCAGACAATGGAGCAGGAAGAAGCTGCGGAATACTTCCATGGCCTCTATCCCTCCACAGAGGGCATCACGGACACACTGCTCAGGACTTCCAGTCCTAATGTGCTCATCGTGCAGCTGGAGAGCCAGAGCAGTATCTTTATAGAGGAACTGGGAGGTTTCAAGGGCGTCACCCCCAGACAAAGCCAGCTCATTGGCGAAGGCATACTCTTTGAGCAAGTCTATGCCAACAGTTTCCGCACCGACCGCGGCACAGTGAGCACCTTCTCCGGCAATATCAGTTATCCCACCACAAGCCTGATGCTCAACCCCGAGGCATATGCCAAACTGCCTTCACTGGCAAAAAGCCTCGCCTCGGCAGGCTACACCACCGAGTACGTCTATGGCGGAAATCTCAGCGGAATGCAGGCCAACAAATACCTGAATGCCGTGGGCTATACCCGTCAGACCGACATGCACCACTTTGCTCCCAAAGGCACAAAGATTGTCTCTGCCGCCCCCGACAGCCTTTCCGCCCAGCACGTTTTCCAACTCATAAAACAGAAACCTCTGGAGGAGAAGTGGCATATAGCCTACCAGACCATCACAAGCCACGAACCCTTCCAGGCCCCGTCACGCACCTTGGAGAACGACACACTGAATGTCTTCGCCTACACCGATGCGGCAATAGGCCGCCTGGTGGACAGTCTCAAGACCATCCCGCAGGTGTGGGACAACCTGCTCATGGTGCTCATCCCCGACCATAGCTGCATGTTCCATCGCAGCTATGAAGACCCCGACTATTTCCACATCCCCATGATCTGGTGCGGTGGTGCACTACGCCAGGGAGGTGTGCGTGTAGACAAGATTATGAACCAAAGCGACATGGCGGCTACCCTGCTGGCACAGCTGGGAATACCACACGACGACTATCCCTGGAGCAGGAATGTCTTTTCGCCTGCCTACACCCGTCCCTCTGCCTACAGCACATGGCCATCGGGCTATATCTTCGTGGACAAGACGGGCACCTCCTCATACGATCTCTTCGCAGACTACATCATCCACGGTGGTGACTCCACCTTTATGGAAAAGCGTCTGGCACACGGACAGGCCATTCTGCAGAGCAGTTACACGCTCTTGGACCAATTGCTTTCGGAGTAGGGGGCGGGAAATAACCGTGCCAAAGGATGCCACAACTGCAACACAGGAAGCGGAACACGAACTGCTAACGGCCGTATTAGAGCCTGAAGAGCATCAATGTTGCGAAACCTATAACAACGGACTTGGGGAAAAGATCACGGGAATTACCCCTACAGAATTCATAAAAAAATTAAGTAATAAAACAGCCTGTTTCATCAAAAACAGGCTGTTTTTATGTTTTTGTAAAATTGCAACGTCCTTTTGTAAAAAAACAACGCAAATATTTTTTTCACATTCTCACTTCTCCATACCTTTACAATCGGAAATACCAGACTCTATAAAAACACTACCTTCTTACTGTCAACAAAACAAACAGTTAATATATTAACACATCAAACTTACACTTATGAAACACAAAATTTTATTTCTTCTTCTGTGTGGTTTGCTACTATCAGCATGCTCTAAGGAGGAGTATGAGAACCCCTTTGAAACAACTCTTGAGCAAAAGGACGGCAAACTCACAATGAAATTTGTCATGCCATTTGCCATGGACAAAATCCATTCAGGCGATATGGCAAACAAGTGGTTAGAATTACGACTCATCTCGCAGAGCAACTCTGATCTGATGACAGTAAGAACCAAGTTCCTTCCTAATGGCACCGATAGGACCAATGTTGAAATAGAATTTCCAGAAGGTAAGAGCAATCTAAACGGAAGATACGTATTGTGCGTCACACCTTTATATAAAGCCTCTGCCAATACCAGAGCATCAGAAGGCGATGAAGGTGAAGAAGAGGCAAGCAGATATGTCATCGAGGTAAGCGACAACATCGTAACTTCCGTTACCAAGGCCAATAACATGACTGGTTTCCAATATGGAGATGGCAGCGAAGAGAATCCCTACCAGATTGCCAATGCAGATGACTTCTATATGCTTCTGTACAATCTCTACAAGGACGACACAGATGCATCAGGTGTGTATTTCCAGCAGACTGGTGACATATCCTGGACAGATGTGGAAGAGAAGAGCATTAGCACAGGCATGAACAAGATCGAGAGCTTTGCCGGCATCTACGACGGAAATGGCAACAGCATCAATGACATGACCTATCAGGGCGCAAACAACGACAGCCATACCAATGTGGGTCTGTTCACTGAACTGAAGAACGGTGCAGAGGTCAGAAACCTGAATTTGGGCACCATCTCCTTCGTTAATGTTTACAAGAACTGCGGTGCCGTAGCAGGTTCGTCAAGCGGCAACGTCACCATTGACAACATCACCATCTCCGGTAGCATGTCGTTTGACAAGATGGGTGAAAACATAGGCGGTATATTGGGCTATGCCAATAATGGTGTGCAGAAAATAACAAATATCACCACCAACCTCTCTATCAATGCTGCAAACACCAAGGTTGGCGGCGTGGTTGGATATGTAGAGAACTCCACATTCGAGTGCAGCCAGTTCACCGTGAACACAAACCAGTTTGCCATAAACGGCAATAGCTACATAGGAGCCATTGCTGGTAAGACCTATAATTCAGGTTTCAGTATCAGCGATGTCAGCATCAGCCACATAATGACAGAACAGGACAAGGATGTGCTTGTAATCTACGCCACAAACCAATTCGTAGGCGGTATTATCGGATGCGCAGAGCAGTGCAAAGAAAGCAGTCTTTCTAATGTGCTTGTAAGAACCTCTGTAGGAAGCAGTGGAACAGGAACCGATAGCGAGACTGGAAAATATGTAGGTGGTCTCATAGGATATTGCAACACGTCTAACAAGATAGACATCTGCAACACCAAGATCAGCGGTCAAGTCAAAGGCTATGGATATGTAGGCGGATTTATCGGAGAATTTATAGGTGCAGAAACAAATAGTGAAACCATCACCTTCAGTGGCACAAACACCATCCAGTCTGAGGAGTCCTCCTATGTATTAGTTTCAGGCCAGAATGTAGTTGGCGGCGCCATAGGCCACTTGTCCAAGACATCGCTGACTGTCGACAATCCCCTAATAATCTACACCAATGTCAAATCCAATGAAATCTGTGGCGGTTTATGCGGAAGTATAGAGAATGCTGTATGCCGTTTTAACAACCAGCAGTTCAACGATATGATGAATGTTAACGGCGGCAACAAAACCGGCGGTATAGCCGGATATGTATCTGGATCTGAGGTTTATTCCACAACAGCGCTCAGTTTCAACAGCGCTCACCAGTCTGCCCTTCCCAACTTCGACGACTTCACCCTGTCGTTTAATGGTAAAATAGATGGCAGCGACTATGTGGGTGGTGTCGCTGGTTATGCCGAAAACAGCAAGATAAACGGTTTTGCCGTTAAGGCCGACATTGACGGTTCTTCCTATGTTGGCGGTATCGTAGGCTATGCCTTAGCCTGCAAGGCTGGGGACGAAATATCCAGCAACGCCTACAAAGGACGCGTTATCGGCAAGGTCAATGTCGCTGGCATAGTAGGAAAATTGGAAGCATACTCTGAGTCAGGAGGGTTCAATTATTCTGGTCTCAACAACAACATCACCTATGGTAGCGTCGATGGTGAAGAGAGTACAGGCGGTGTGGTTGGCTATCTGCACCCCAACAGTTCCAGTCTTACAGTCCAGTACTGTGTCAACACTGCCAGCCTGATAGGTGTTGGAGATGTCGGTGGTATCGTTGCCTATGTCAACAGAGATGGCAACGGCCCCACCATTCAGTATTGTGCCAACTTTGGCGACATCTCTGCAAGCGTCAGTGCTGATGACTATGCTGTAGGTGGCATCGCTGCTTTCGCCAAACTCAAGGGTACACATATATATTATTGTACCAACCATGGCGACATCACAGCATCAGGCCAGTACAAGGGTATCGGCGGTATCGGCGGCGAAGTAGGCCACAATACTGGTACTGTAAGCTGCAGCAATAATGCCTATGTCAAGTATTGCGCCAACTTTGGCAACCTTCAAGGCAACCATTCCGACAGCTATGTCGGAGGCATTGTAGGTTTCATGCAGGAGGGATCAGCCTCAAAGGGCAACTGCTGTATCTATGACAGCTACAACCGCGGTGAAATCCTTTCGAACCACAGCGAGGAGACTGGTGGCATTCTCGGACATGCCGACTACTACAACACACTCTACCGCAACATCAACTTTGGCAAGGTGCATCACGGCAATGCCATCATCGGATGCCGCAAGAAAAACATCGCAGTACTCTATCTCGACGACAACTACTACCTTGAAGGAAGCGGTGGTGACTGGAAGGCGACCGATTCTTTCTCCGAAGGCGAGATAGGCAGTTCCTCAACTTACAAGAATTTTGACTTTAATTCAGTTTGGGAGATGGTAGACGGTTATCCATATCTCAGAAACAATCCATTCCAGCGTACCAAATTTTAATAAATGACAATTATGAAGAAGTTATTTTTCATGTTGCTTGCGGCAACACTCCTTATCGCATGCGAAAACAATGAAATAGAACCTGGTGGAAGCAGTCAGGATACATTTGAGGGCATGGCAAAGACTATTCTCTTCAGTGCCTCAAGCCCCAAATTATCTGCGACACATGGTGAATGCCTGTTCAAGGCTCCCAATGGAATCATCTTCAAGAGGGAGTTTGCCCACACCCAGGAAAACGGACAGTCAAAGGTTATACTGGACAAAGGTCTGAAAGAAGGCAAGTACACCCTTTTGGCCTTCAGGATTGATATCATTGACGACGAAAAGGCAGTCCGTAGCGTTTCTGAAGCAGAAGAGGACGGCAAAGAATCCTACGGTATGGGATGTACCGTCAGTGTCTCTGGAGACGAAGTCGCCGTGGTCTCATCCTATAACGAAGAGATGGGCATGTATGGTTCGGGTACTGCATCAGACCCCTTCATAGTGTCTTCCTATAGTCATCTTCTCAACCTTGCCGAACTTGCCAACGATGCCAATACAAACGGTCTGCTGGACTCCACCTACCACTATGCCCAAGCATGTGACCTCGACATGGACTTTGCCTCATGGAAAGTGGCAGACGGATATGGATGGAACTCTATTGGTTGCTCTAACCTGACACCATTCAGAGGTAGATATAACGGAAAGGGCTACAAGATCAGCAATCTCTGGAGCGAACGCGATGCAAGCGCTTTCGTCGCCCTGTTTGGCTGTACGCAGAACGCTCGTATCGACAGTCTCACCATCGATAATGCAAATATGGAGGGTTTCTTCTGTTCTGCAGCCCTTGTTGGTTGTGCCATGACAAGGGCAGATTTCGATGATGTCACCTACATCAGCAACTGTAAGGTCCAGAACTCCACGATCTCGGGCAGCGACGACAATGACCCCAATAGACTTGCCATTGGCGGACTTATAGGTGCGGTAGAGCAGCATGCGCGACTGTTCATCAACCACTGTGAGGTGGCATCAAGCAACAAGATTGCAGGCGGATATACAGTTGGCGGCATACTCGGAGCCGGAGCCGTTGGTTCCAGGACCATAATTACAGACTGTGTGAACAAGGCCGACGTTTCCTCTTACTATGCTCCCTGCGGTGGTATCGTAGGTTCTGCCGACTCCCTGTTCCTGGTCGGTTGTAGCAACTATGGCGAGATTAAGGCCAATGTGGGAGGCACTGAAGGAGAGAATGCCACCAAGATTGGTGCAGGTGGTATAATCGGCGGTTCAGGACCGGCACAGGTCTACTCCTGCATTAACTATGGCAATATCTCTGGTCAGGAAGGCGTGGCAGGCATTGTCGGCAGTGCTAGAATGACCGGCAATTCAGAGACAGACGAAGAATACTCATACAATGACATTGTGGTGTATAATTGTGAGAACCGTGGCGATATCCAGGGTGTGAAATCTGTCGGTGGCATTAACGGCGAGTCACAGTGTACCATATATGGCGTGCAGAATAGCGGTGCCGTCAATGGCGAATCCTACGTTGCAGGTATCATCGGTCAGGCTCCCATGTGTGCTACACACAATACCATCAACAAAGGTTCTGTCAACGGCACAGACTATGTAGGCGGTATCGTAGGAAACTGCGTCATGGGTTCCATTACCAGTACGCAGAATTTTGCCGACATCAGTGCTACCGGCAATTATGTCGGTGGTATCGTAGGTCTGTCTGGCACATATTTCATTGCACATTATTCTACCAATACCGGCATAGTAGCATCTACAATGGAAGATGCCAGCGTGGGAGGCATTGCAGGTGAGATTGGCGACCCCAAGAATTGGACAAGCGATGACACCAAAAACATCATCACGGGCTCCATAGGTGCTATTCGTGCTACAAAAGGAATTATTAACTACTATGTTTCATGTTCACTTGCTGCTGCAATGAATAGTTTTGCGTCACGCGCCACAACCCGCTCTTCTTCTGATGCGGACCGATTCGTCTTGAATTATAATCTGACACTCGCCCGCCAAGGTGGCATCACTAAGGAGAATTTCTCTTCTATAACATCCGGACTCCTGCCATTTATGAACAATGACGAGTACGACGCATATATTGACGGCATCTCTTCTCTGAACGACCAGAACATCGGTACCATGCAAGCCACTTTGAACTTAAGCCGTGCAGAACATGAGATATATGGAGGTTTCTCCCAGTACAATCAGGATTTGATTGATTATTCTGTAGCAGAAGCTACTTCCGATGAATACTTCCAGTCAGTCAACGACTTCCTTGGTGAGCGCGCCGACGAGATTGCTCATATGGAAAAGGTAGAAGACATTATTCATAAAGCCGTTGGTTCAGCAATAACAATTGTTTCTATTGCCACTTCTATTGCCACAGGCGGAGCAGCGGCAGGTACCACAGCTGCAACTGTTGCTAAGATAATTAAATATACATGTACATTGACCAAATTTGCCAATAACATATCATGTTCTACCACCGATTTTGATCAGAACACCGTCATACTGTCTCAATGCGTCAACCAAGGTACATTAAAAGCAGAGAATGACTGCAACATCGGTGGTTTTGTCGGCGTTATGCACGAATACGGCATGATTAACAAATGTCTGAACTTGGGCGGCATTGAAGCAACAGAGAAATCTTCCTATGGACAGATAACCACCACTGCTCAAAACAGATGCGAAATTGAAGAATGTGTCCTTGCTGGCGGCAAGAGCTGGAATGGTTATGATGTCGACAAAAAGAATAGCAGTGCAGATATGGAGGGTGTATACTACTGGGCAGATGGTGAAGTTTCTGACAATACAAGTAATCACTCTACGAATATCCTAACCAAAGAGGACTTGGCGAATCCTGACACCTACCAAGGTCTGTCATTAGGAGACAATGGCAACCATTGGATTATGTCACAGTGTGGAGATCTGACATTGCCCGTGCCATACAGATGCAGATTTATGGAATAGCAGACACCAATAGGTAAGCACTACCTATCTTTACGACAATAGCAGCGATCGCTCCATCAAGAGTAATTGCTGCTATTGTTTTTGGAAGAACTGCTATCCCCCCTCACCACACAATTCTTCCTGCCCATAAAAATCTATGCAAAGAGTAAAGGTAATCAATAAGAGTGATTCCTACACTTATTCATACTGCATTACCCATTATTAACTATACCCAATAGTGGGTAATTTGATTTTACAGGCATTTGTATCTCGTAAATTCATCGTAACTTTGCTGATGAATACGATGACGGTGAGCGGTGAGCGGAACACCCCGCATGGCAGTCGTGGCGAAGCCTGCGACAAAATCTGCGGATTCCAGCGCCAGCGTAAACTAACGACCCGAGTACAGGAAAAATACATTATATAATATATATGACAAAAACTCTACGACTCCTATTCATGCTGGCAGCGTTTCTGCCAGTTTCTTTTGTTTGGGCCGACGACAAGAAAAGCGATGCACACATCATCGGCCATGTAATCGATGCCGACGAGAAGCAGCACCTGCCCTATGTGGCCATTCGCGTCCTGGGCACCACCATCTCCACCACAACAGACGCTACCGGTCACTACTTCTTCAAGAACCTGCCCAAGGATACCATCACCCTGGAGGTCCGCTACTCCGGTTTCCGCACCATCACTCGTCAGGTAGTCATCCGCAGGAACGAGACCCGCGAGGTGAACTTCGTCATGCAGCCCGACGACATATCTCTGGACGAGGTGGTGGTTTCTGCCAACCGTAGCGAGACAAAGCGCCGCGAAGCGCCTAATCTGGTAAACGTGATGGACGGCAAAGAGTTCGAGACCACCCAATCCACCTGCTTGGCACAGGGACTCAACTACCAACCCGGCGTACGTACCGAGGACGACTGCCAGAACTGCGGTTTCACACAGGTGCGCATCAATGGTCTGGACGGTCACTACTCACAGATTCTCATCAACTCGCGCCCCATCTTCTCCGCATTGACCGGCGTGTACGGTCTGGAACAGATTCCTGCCAACATGATAGAGCGTGTAGAGGTGGTTCGTGGAGGTGGCTCTGCACTCTATGGCGCTTCTGCAATAGGCGGTACCATCAATGTCATCACCAAGGATCCCTTGCACAACTCTGCCGAAGTGGGACACACACTCATGAACATTGGGGGCAGTTCCTCCTTTGAGAACGTCACCACAGCCAATGCCTCCCTGGTAACGGACAACCGCAAGGCTGGCATCTTCCTGTACGGGCAGATACGCAACCGCGATGCATATGACCACGATGGTGACGGTTACACCGAACTGCCTGGCATGAAGAACAAGACCCTTGGCTTCAACTCCTTCCTGCGACTCAGCACCAACTCGCGCCTCACCATGGAATACCATGGCATCAACGAGTTCCGCCGTGGCGGCAATCTCATGGAACAGCCTCCCCACATGGCCAACATTGCAGAGCAGACCGAGCACAACATCCATGGTGGCGGTCTTGGCTATGATTTCTTCAGCGACAACACCAAGCACCACCTGAATGCCTACTTCTCCTTCCAGTATACCAATCGAGACAGTTACTATGGTGGCACAGGTTCTGGTTCGCCCGAGGAGGTGGAAGCGGCAAACCTTGCCTATGGCAATACCAAGGACTTTACCTATGTCGTGGGAACACAGTATGTCTATAAGTTCGACCGCTGCCTCTTCATGCCTGCCGACCTTACCGCTGGCATAGAATACAACTTCGACGGTCTGGACGACGTCATCCTGGGCTACAACCGCAACTTCAACCAGGACATACACATCACCAGTGCCTTCCTGCAGAACGAGTGGAAGAACAAGCAGTGGAGTTTCCTTGTGGGCGGCCGTCTGGACAAGCACAACCTTATAGACAACGTCATCTTCAGCCCTCGTGTCAACCTCCGTTACAACGCTACGGAGGCCATCAACCTCCGTGCATCCTATGCAGGCGGTTTTCGCGCCCCACAGGCTTTCGACGAGGACCTGCATGTTGGTGTAGTAGGCGGTGAACGCCTTGTCACCGTGCTGGCCGACAATCTCAAGGAGGAACGCTCACACAGCTTCAGCCTGTCCTCAGACATGTACTTCCGTTTCGGCAGCGTGCAGACCAACTTCCTCGTGGAGGGTTTCTACACCAAACTGAACAATGTCTTTGCCCTACGCAAACTCAGCGGAACAGATGCACAGGGCAATATCGTACAGGAGCGATACAATGCCTACGGCGCCCACGTCTATGGCGCCAATCTTGAAGCCCGTGCCTCGCTGACCAAGTGGTTCCAGTTGCAGGCAGGCTTCACCCTGCAACGCAGCCAGTACGACCGCGAGATTGTGTGGAACGAGGACGTGCCCGACCAGAAGACAAAGCGCATACTCCGCAGTCCCGATGCCTACGGCTATTTCACCGCATCGCTTACCCCCATACGGAACCTCACCGTTGCCTTGACCGGCAACTACACCGGCAGCATGCACATAGGTCACAATGCAGGTTCTGGCACTCCCGTCCCCGAGATAGTGGAGACACCGGCCTTCATGACACTGAATGCCAAGGTGACCTATGAAATGCCCATCGTGGACACCTTCCGCATGCAAGTCAGCGGTGGCGTGCAGAACATTGCCAATGCCTACCAGAACGACTTTGACCAGGGTTGGGAACGCGACTCCGACTACATGTACGGCCCCAGCACTCCCCGCAGCTATCACCTGGGCGTGAAACTGATCTATTAGACATAATAACAATTGTACAACATAGCCTACGTATAACCAAAGTCCCTGAGCGCCTCTATATGTGCTCAGGGACTTTGGTCTTTTGTGTTTACCGAAAGACCTATCGGGCGTTCATTTTACCGCTATCAGCCGTTCAGTGAACCACTACCAGCCGTTCGGCGAACCGCTATCAGCCGTTCGGCGAACCGCTATCAGCCGTTCGGCGAACCGCTACTATCTGTTCGGCAAGCTACTACCGAGCATTATCTGAGCTGCTGTTATCCCCTAACGTAATTTGGGATTATTCGTTCATAAAATGCTAATAATTAATTACGATATATAGCATGCAGACCGTGGCACGAGAATACTCCGTACCACGGTCTGTCATACTATCAACTATAACTAAAATCTTTCTGTCTCGCCTGAGATATTACTGCCACACCTGATTCAGCATCTCAATGCTTCTGTTCATTTCGCGACTCAACTGGTTAGCGACGTCGTTTGTATTTACAGTACCATCAACGATAGGCATGCTTGTTGCCATCATGTTGGCAACATCTACCTTGATTACCTCAACAGAGGGGGTGATATATGTCTTTTTCATATTTATATTTAATATTTTTTGTGTTGGTTTAGAGTTTTTGCATTTGTATTATAGAACGGATAGGCAAAGCGCCTCCACGAAAGACCGCTAAGCGGTATTAACACCAAACACTAAACTCTATACATTAAACTCTAAATTTACTTGATTACGATAGCACCGTTTACGATGTACAGACCCTTCTGAGCCTTCTGAACGCGACGACCAGAGAGGTCGTAGATTACAGCGTTAGCATCGTTCTCTGCACCCTCGATGTTCTCTATAGCTGTCTCAGTACCGAAGTCGAAGCTCAGGAAACGAGCACCAGCAGCAGGAGCAGGCAGGTAAGCTCTGTTAGCATTGTTCTTGAAGTGAGTGTTGCCCTCAGCACCATCAGCACCCCAATTCAGTTCTGCTGCGTAGAAACCAATGCCCTTCTCCTTGTTTGAGAGAACATATGCTGCTCCGTTTACCCACTCATCGTTAACACTGCCACGAAGACAATTATCCTCCAATGAAGCAGGGTTGCTTGTAGAAAGGCCCATCTTAACTGCATCAGCTTCTGCACCTGCAATAATCACACCTGTGTTCGCTGGAATATCTGTCTCTATCTCCTGCAATACAGCATAATCCTTTGTGGAACCTGTCACAATGTAAGCAGTGTATCCTTCGGGAAGAACTGTTGCATATGGTGCATAGAATGTTGCATATTCGGCATCAGTCATTCTGAAAGTATTGGTCTTGTATGCAGGAACCTCTTCTATGGTATAGAAAACGGTATTTGCATTGGTGTGTCCGTAGTACTTATCACCAGCATTGCCGTTATGATACTTATTGTCATGAGAGCCAAACATCAAATAGTGATTATTATTTGCCTTCAAACAGAATTTACCCAACAACTCATTCAAAGCAAGATCGCTGGCAACATCACCACCTGTCTTTGTTAAATTTGCCTTCTCAACAGTAAATTTCTGACCTTCTACATATGATTTTTCCGTAAAACCTGTCTTACCATCTGCCTCCCAGGCAAGATAATATCCATTGTCAGCAACAAAAATGTATTTGTCGTCAACCTTCTGGCATACAAAAGCAACACCCTTTGTATCTGTTGTGGGCTTAAACATGTTATCCACAAAGGTCATTCCACGTTCACCATCTGTACGCCACCAAGCCTTAATATAATATGCCTTACCTGACTCTGGCATATATATATCTGTACAAGCGTCATAAGCCTCCTTAGCAGAATTAAACTCTTCTGCGCTGGAAGCTGCCATCAAATTTGTATAAGCGTCTGTGTCTACCTTAGGATAACCTAAAGTTGTTTGCTCTTTTATCTCAATTTTATTTAACGCCAAACTAAAATCCTCGTCAGCATTCACTTCTATAATGGTCATCTTATTGCCATCATCTGGAGCGGTAGAAATTACCTTACAACCATATTTTGCTTCCCAATTGGTTATATTTATATATGTCTGGTCTGTTTCTGGATATTTGATAGTAAACATATTTGAACCTACAGATGCAACAACCCAAGTATGTACGGGTTCATTGGTCAGCTGCAGTCCTACATCACCACTCTTATGGGTCACGAACTTAGAGGAGTCTTATTGTATAAATAATACTCACCATCTACAGTCTTTTCACCAGCCAAAAAGGCGAACAATTCTTCCTCTTTACCAGTTGGTGTTGCATCTACTAAATTTGTGTGTGACGAAGATGTGATATAACCAGAATTATTTGCATCATAATACAAAAATCCTCGATTTACACACTTGATTGTATAAGAGCTCGCATTCTTCAAGCCCTCCAATGCTGTAATCTGTGCCCATGAACTGACACCTGTCAGTAATGCGGCCAAAAAAAGTAAAGTTTTCTTCATGATAATTTTGTTTGTTTAGTATATTAAATGTATATAGTCCTTGTTTCACGAAAACGCACATGCAACAACCAGCATAACGGAGTTCTCGGCTATGCCTATAAACTCTTTTGCACTGTCTTGCCCTATGTTTATGTACTGATCTGTCATGATTTTATTTAGTAATTGTGCACAAAATTATAAATTATATTGATAACATACAAGAAGAACATAAAAATAATAACACTATGACTCAAAAATGTAATTGGGCATTATCGTTCTAATCTCACTATAAATAATGTATGCTATATCAACATACTACAAAAAGTTGATTGTCATCGACTGTTTTTGCCAAGGCTAAAAAAAAAGTTCCCCACCTGTGAGGATGGGGAACCGGAATATAGGGGGATTAATTATCCTTGCCTTGCAATTACAGCTGGGGACCAGCAGCAACGAGAGCCTTACCTGCCTCGTTGGTAGTGTACTTAGCGAAGTTCTTGATGAAGCGAGCAGCCAAGTCCTTAGCCTTCTCCTCCCACTCAGCAGCAGTAGCGTAAGTGTCGCGAGGATCGAGGATAGCAGGATTTACGTTGGGCAGAGCGGTGGGAACCTCGAAGTCGAACAGAGGAATCTTCTTGGTCTCAGCCTTCAGGATGCTGCCATCGAGGATAGCGTCGATGATACCACGTGTATCGGGAATTGAGATACGCTTGCCGGTACCGTTCCAACCAGTGTTAACCAAGTAAGCCTTAGCACCTGATACGTTCATCTTCTTAACCAGCTCCTCAGCATACTTTGTGGGGTGCAGCTCCAGGAATGCCTGGCCGAAGCAAGCAGAGAATGTGGGAGTGGGCTCGGTGATGCCGCGCTCTGTACCTGCCAACTTAGCGGTGAAGCCGCTCAGGAAGTAGTACTGGCACTGCTCGGGAGTCAGGATAGATACGGGAGGCAGTACGCCGAATGCGTCAGCAGACAGGAAGATAACGTTCTTTGCTGCGGGAGCAGAACCACCGGGCTGAATGTTGTTGATGTGGTTGATGGGGTAAGAAACGCGGGTGTTCTCGGTAGCGCTCTTGTCGTTGAAGTCGATAGTGCCGTCCTCAGCAACAGTTACGTTCTCGAGAAGAGCATTGCGCTTGATAGCGCCGTAGATGTCGGGCTCGTGCTCCTTAGACAGACCGATAACCTTAGCATAGCAACCACCCTCGAAGTTGAACACACCGTTGTCGTCCCAACCGTGCTCGTCATCACCGATAAGGCGACGCTTGGGGTCGGTAGACAGAGTGGTCTTACCTGTACCAGACAGACCGAAGAAGATAGCGGTGTTCTCACCGTTCATGTCGCAGTTTGCAGAGCAGTGCATAGAAGCGATGCCCTGGAGAGGCAGGTAGTAGTTCATCATTGAGAACATACCCTTCTTCATCTCACCACCGTACCAGGTGTTGATGATAACCTGCTCGCGGCTGGTGATGTTGAAGGCTACGCAAGTCTCAGAGTTGATGCCGAGTTCCTTCCAGTTCTCAACCTTAGCCTTAGAAGCGTTGTAAACAACGAAGTTGGGCTCGAAGTTAGCCAACTCCTCAGCGGTGGGCTGGATGAACATGTTGGTAACGAAGTGTGCCTGCCATGCTACCTCAACAATGAAACGAACAGCCATACGGGTGTCGGGGTTTGCACCGCAGAAGCAGTCAACAACATAGAGGTTCTTGTTAGACAGCTCGTTCTTAGCGATATCCTTCAGAGCAGCCCAAGCCTCCTCGGTGATGGGCTTGTTATCGTTCTTGTAATCATCAGAAGTCCACCATACGGTATCCTTAGAGTTCTCGTCCATAACGATGAACTTGTCCTTAGGAGAACGGCCAGTGTAAACGCCAGTCATTACGTTAACAGCGTCCAACTCGGTGTTCTGACCCTTCTCGTAACCCTGAAGACACTCCTTGGTCTCCTCGGCGAACAACTGCTCATAAGAGGGGTTGTGTGCAATCACGGTAGAACCGGTGATGCCATACTGTGTCAAATCTAATGTTGCCATAGTTCTTTGTTTAACTTTGTGTTTATTAGTTTAAGTATTATCTTTTTCTCGTTGCAAATATAATAATTTATAATGAAAGGTATTGAAGTTTTTAATAATAAATTGCCTTTTACCCGTTTTTTGCTACTTTAACATTGCAACAATGGCTTCCTTTTGCTCTCTGCTCACATCATTGTGTCTGAGCAGGAAGTCCACGAAGCGTGTGATGTCTCCTTCGAAATAATCGTCTATAGCCTTGTCCAGAACACGGCCGCAGTACTCTTCCTTCGTTACCAGAGGAGTGTAATACTGCATGGAGCCCACGCGGTCCATCTTGCAGAATCCCTTGCGAACGAGAATCTTCATGAAGGTGGCTGTGGTGGTATAGGCGGGCTTGGGTTCCTCAAAGCCTTCCTGTATGTCGCGGACAAATCCCCCCTTGGTGGGAAGTGTCCAAAGGTTCTGCATGCACTCGAATTCGGAGCGGGTCAAAAATCTCTTGTCGTTCATAGCATTATATGGTTTTGTTTTCTGTGTACAAAGTTAGCACTTTATGCTCACAAGGCACAGGACATTTCCATATACCTAAACACTATTAGGAGATTTTTAACCAACTTTCAGCATTTACGAATACTTTTTAACTCCTCTTGTTCTTTCTCTTTTCTCCGTCCCCGTCATCGTTATCGTTTTGTTTATAGTTTAGTGGGGCGCTGCGCTTTTGTTTAGAGAACTGTCCCCCTGAGACAGGGTGGACGAGCGTAGCGGAGGGGGTGGATACAACTCTAAACCCTAAACAACCATCGTCCCCGTCATCGTTCTTTCTCACGCAGAATCCGCAGAATTCGCAGAATTTACCAGTCTTCAAGTCGTTAGTTCACGCTGGCGCTGGAATCCGCAGATTTTGTCGCAGGCTTCGCCACGACTGCCATGCGGGGTGTTCCGCTCACCGCTCACCGTTTATCTTTTCTGCTTTCTCTTTTCCTCCTCGCGTTCCTTGTTGCGGTCTCGGGGAGTCTTCTTCTTGTCTCCCTTCTGCTTGACCAGGGTCTGCGGTTTCTGCTGCATTACAGGTATGCCCAGCACATCCCACGCCTGCTCCACATCCCAACCGGCACGCACGTTCATGGGTTTGGGGAAGTAGTAGACGGGTTCCGGGCGCAACTGCGTGTCGTACTCGCCTGTGTCCCAGATGCCGTTGCCGTTGTAGTCGGCAAAGCAGCGCATGTAGTAATTGTCTGGTTTCAGGTAATAAAACTCAGCAGTTCCCTTGGCAGAGGCAGGCTGCTGCGCCACCACCTTGTCGGAACCATTGAGCAGCTGCACCACCATGCAGGTATCGGGAGAAATGAGATTTACAAACAGCGTGCCGTACTCCTCGAGTTTACGCACACGCACATCGCCCTTCTGCTTCTTGTTGTGATGCCCCATTACACCCGTCATAGCAGCAGAGTCCACGGTGACGGAGTACTTCACATCCGGTTGCCATTCGGCATAGAGGACATACACCTTGGGGTCATGCTGATGCGGCATGAGCATGTACGGTTCCTCGTACAGACTGGAATCGCGCTGCTGGTAGAGATGGATACGGGCAGTATCAATGACCGTGATGGGCTGACTGGCCTTCAGTACGATATTCCTGTTGGGATCCAGAGCACCACTGGGAGAAATCTTCAGGTCGAGGAACTCCTTTTCATGCGGATTCTCCTCGGGAGGCAGCGGAGTCTTGCTCTTCTTGGCACGCTTTTCGCGTTCCTTGTACCAGTCATCTATCTTCTTTTGCTTCTCCTTACTTATCTTTTCCCAACTGTTGCGCGCGACAAGCAGCAGTGTGTCCGTACGCCACGAGGGCTGTCCGAGCGTGTCGGTGTCCAGACTGGTCATCTCCATTTCCAGAGTATCGGTCCTATGGGTAAAGGCTGTGTCGGTTATCCAGTAGGTGAGCGTGTCGTTCTTCTCGGATACCTCAAGATACAGGCACGAGTCGTTGAAGTTCAGGCCGCGTATCCTGGGCAGGGTGTCCACCGGTGCAGTATAGTAAAGACGGAACCAGTCGGGTTCGGTGCGTTCGGTCTTCAGCAGGTGCAGATCCTGGTTGGGCTCCAGGAAAGAGCGCAGGACTATGTCATCCGGGTAGTAGTGCGTATATGGCACAACCCTGATGGAATCGTAATAGATGGTATCGCGCCAACAGGTGTCCATGCGCAGGTCGGGACGGCTGTAGGGGACATAGACCGTGGTGTCGAAGGCTATCGCCTCGGAGCGCTGGCTGAAACGGTAGTCGCCATCGCCATCCTGCAAGGCGAAGATGCGGTATCCGCCAGGGGCAACACCCTTGATGGAGAAGTGCCCGCTGCCGTTGGTGCGCGACACACGGATTAGGGGCTTTGTCCTGAACAGGCTGTCGTCGTAGGCACTGTCTGCACGGTGCAGGCCCACAAGGATTCCCTTTACGGGTTCCAGGTTCTCTGCCGTCAGCACATGCCCCGACACCTCCATCGTGTCGATGACAGGACCGGTACTGAAACTATAGGTGTAGAAACCCATGGGGTTGCCCTCGTTGTTGTCCTCGATGGCATCGCTGAAGTCTACGGTGTATGTGGTGTTGCTCTGAAGCGAGTCGTAGAGGTCAATCTTGATGCGCTTTCCGGCGGCACGCACATTTGCCACCTCCATCTGTGGCGGTGACACCACCACCTTTTCGCTGGCATTGGATATCTTCACATACTCGTTGAAGAGGATGCTCATCTTCTTGGCTGTAACATTCACTGCCTTGTCCGCAGGCGAGGCGCTTACCACAACGGGCGGTTCCTCGTCGTACCTGCCTCCATCCGGCATGCCGATATTGGCACACGACACTATGGCGAGCATCGCAACAGACAATACAAGCAGCAATATGGTGAATCTGCGCATTATTTTCCTATACCTTAATATTAATTGTTGAAAGCCAGCATTTCCTCTATATGGACTCTGTTGTTGGACAGGCGTGGCACCTTGTGCTGTCCGCCCAGTTTGCCTTTGGAAGCCAGCCAGTCGTGAAAGAGCCCCTTGCGTGCCACAACAAGTTCCAGAGACTGCAGGGTGATGTCCTTGTAGCGCTTTGCCTCATAGTCGGAATTGACCTTCTGGAGTGTTTCGTCCAGAATCCGGGCAAACTCGTCCACACTCTCCGGCCGCTTGGCAAACTCCACAAGCCACTGGTGACGGCACTTGCCCTCTCCGTCCATGAAGACGGGGGCTGCCGTGTATTCAAGCACCTGGGCACCTGTCTGGCGACAAGCCTCGGCCAAGCCTGCCTCTGCATTGTCCACGATAAGTTCCTCGCCAAAGGCATTGATGAAAAACTTGGTTCTGCCGGTGATGACGAACTTGTAGGGGTTTGTGCTGGTGAAACGCACGGTGTCGCCTATCATGTATCGCCACAGACCACTGGAGGTGCTGATGACCATGGCATAGTTCCTGCCAGTCTCCACACCCCACAGGGGCAAAACCTGCGGATTGGGGCTCTCTATCTCCTCCATGGGGATGAACTCGTAGAAGACGCCGTAATCCAGCATCAGGCTCATAGACAGGTCAGAGGGGTCGTTCTGGATACCGAAAAAGCCTTCACTGGCATTGTAGGTCTCCATGTAGTGCATGTTGGCAGACGGTATCAGTTTCCTGTACTGCTCGCGATAGGGAGTGAATGCCACACCGCCATGGAAGAACATCTCCAGGTTGGGCCACACCTCTGACAAGTTGTCCTTGCCGGTAATCTCCAGCACACGGTTCATCACGGAGAGCATCCACGAAGGCACACCGCTGAGGTTGGTAACGTTCTCCTTAACAGCCTCGTGGGCAATGCGGTCGCGCTTCAGTTCGAAATCCGCCAGCAATGCAGTTTCCTTCTTGGGCACACGCACCAGGTTCACCAGAGGGTTGATGTTCTCAATAAGTATGGCACTGAGGTCGCCCACCAAAGACTTCCTGACATTGTAATTGGGTGCATGGCTGCCGCCCAGTATCAGTGCCTTGCCATCGAAGATACGGCTCTTGGGATTGTTGCCCAGATACCATGCCACGGCATCCCTGCCACCGGCATAGTGGGTATCCTTGAGACCGTCCTTGCTGACGGGGATGAACTTGCTCTTGTCGTTGGTGGTTCCACTGGATTTTGCATACCAACGCACCTTGCCGGGCCAAAGCACATCTGCCTCACCCTGGCGCATGCGGTCGATGAAATGCTTCAGATCCTCGTAGGTATTGACGGGAGAGGTGTTGGCAAACTGCTGGTATGTACTTACTTCTGCAAAGTCGTGCTCCCTGCCCCACTCCGTTGCTTCCGCCTTCTGCAACAATCTGCCCAGCACCTGCATCTGCAAGCGTTCTGCCTGGGACTGGTATCTGTCAAGCTCCCTTCTTCTCAGTGAAAACAGGGGGCGTATTATTGATGTTAATGCCATTCTCTTCTATTTTTTCACCTCCAGGACCTTTGTCCTCAAAGCTTCGTTCTTTCTCAACTTGGCCAGGGCCTCCCTGGCTGCCTGCTGATGACTCTCTTTCTTGCTGTATCCCACACCTCTGCCACATTCCACATCAGAGACGAGCACCCTGGAAAGGAATCTGGGCGACAGGGTCTCTGCATCCTTGGTTTCCTCTATCAGTTCAAAGGTGGCACTTACGTGGTACTTCTGGCACCACTCAAGCAATCGGCTCTTGTAGTTGGAATCGTTGACGGCCACACTGTCCAGATTGATATACTTGCCGAGGATACGGTTTTTCACAAACCAACGGCAATACTCGTAGCCACGGTCCAGATACACCGCACCAACGAGGGCCTCAAAGGCATTGCCAGCCATGTAGCTGTTGTGCGCCTTGCCCATGAGATTGCTGCGGATGAGATCGGTAAGCCCCATCTCATCTGCCAGATGCCCAAGGGTCTCACGCTGCACCATCCTGCTTCTAACGCTGGTGAGGAAACCTTCCCTCTTGCCACGGAAATGATTGTAGAGGATATCGCCCACTACGGCATCCAGTATGGCATCGCCAAGGTACTCCAAGCGCTCGTTGTTGGAAAGCCTGCCTCCACCCTCCTTGACAGACAGGCTCTTGTGGGTCAACGCCTGGCGGTAGAGGTCTATCTTACGTGGGTAAAATCCCAATATTCCATAAAAAGAACGATAAAGCTGCCTGTCACGTCGGAAAGGCAACCTTATCGCATCTATTATATTTCCTGCTTTCACAGATACAGCACTATAATACCACAGAAACCGGTCACCGCCGGCCTGTATTCTTTATTCTACGTACTTCTTGAAAATCACACACGCATTGTGACCGCCAAAACCAAAGGTGTTGCTTAGTGCTGCTCGCACCTCGCGCTTCTGCGACTGGCCGAATGTGAAATTCAGATTGTAATCTATCTCGGGATCCTCGTCACCGTCCTCATGATTTATTGTTGGAGGAACTATGTCTTCCTTCACTGACATGACAGAAGCCAATGCCTCTACTGCGCCGGCAGCACCCAGGAGATGACCAGTCATGGACTTGGTACTGCTGATGTTCAACTTGTAGGCATGCTCGCCGAAAAGCGATCTGATAGCCTTGATCTCGCTGACATCGCCAACAGGTGTACTGGTACCGTGAACATTGATGTAATCGATATCCTCGGGCTTCATGCCGGCATCGTCCAGGGCATTCTGCATGACCAGAATTGCACCCAGTCCTTCGGGGTGAGAGGCAGTAATGTGATGTGCATCGGCACTCATGCCTGCACCAGCCATTTCTGCATATATCTTAGCGCCACGGGCCTTGGCATGCTCCAGGTCCTCCAGGATAAGGCAGGCGGCACCTTCTGCTATAACAAAGCCATCACGGCTGGCACTGAACGGACGGCTTGCCGTCTGGGGCGAATCGTTGCGGGTGCTCAACGCGTGCATTGCATTGAAACCGCCCACACCTGCTGCGGTGATGGCTGCTTCGGAACCACCGGTGACAATTACATCAGCCTTGCCCAGACGAATCAGGTTGAATGCATCTGCCAAAGCAGTGGTACTGCTGGCACAGGCACTGGAGGTAATATAATTGGGACCATGAAAACCGTACTTGATACTGATATGCCCGGCACAAATGTCAGCAATCATCTTAGGAACGAAGAACGGACTGAACTTAGGGCCGATGGTCTCGGCAGTCTTGGCATAAGATATGACTTCCTCCTCGTAGGTTCTCATGCCGCCAATGCCCACGCCCATGACAACGCCAGCACGCTTCCTGTCCAGAGTTTCCACGTCCATGCCGCTATCCTCTACTGCCATCTGTGCGGCAGCAAGGCCAAACTGGCAATAGAGGTCCATCTTACGAGCCTCCTTGCGGTCAATAAATTGGGTTGCGTCAAAACCCTTCACCTCACAGGCAAACTGTGTCTTGAACTTCTCTGCATTGAAATGCGTGATGGGGGCCGCTCCGCTGACACCAGCCAGCATGTTGTGCCACGTTTCCTCAGCAGTATTACCGACAGGAGTAACAGCGCCTATGCCGGTAACAACAACTCTCTTCAACTCCATATAAAAGGTAAATAGTTGTCCAGTGGCTTGCTCGAAAGAAGGCCACCCGACAACTATTATAGATTAGTAGTGTAAAAACAGATTACTTGTTGCTCTCAATGAAAGCGATTGCGTCAGCTACGGTTGAGATCTTCTCAGCCTTGTCATCGGGAATAGTGATATCGAAAGTCTTCTCAAACTCCATGATAAGTTCAACGGTATCCAAAGAGTCTGCACCCAGATCATTGGTGAAGCTTGCCTCGGGCACTACGTCTGCCTCATCAACACCCAACTTGTCTACGATAATCTCTTTTACTTTTACTTCAATTTCAGACATATTCTTTACTTTTAAATTAATGTACTCTTTTTGTCTTTCTCTTTTCTGGGTGCAAAGTAAAGACTTTTTAGGCATATTAGCAAGAAAACAATACAAAATCTTAGGTTTTGATGCTCATTTTTGCGATTTTTGTGCATTTTACTCAAAGACTTTCACTCATTATACAAGCATTGATGCATCAGACAACATGCACAAAAGCAATTCTACACAACTGCATACGCCATGCAGAAAAAGAAGATTTACATACTATTCCTTTGTATTATACACACATCTTCGTATCTTTGCACGCACAAAACTAATTTCACAACCATGCTAAAGAGAATTTACACCTTATTTATTATTATTATGGGCGCTATGGGCTGTATGGCACAGATGGCAGAACCCGTAAAGTTCACCGTTGCCCAGAAGATCAACGACAAGGGCCAGCTGGAGGTTTCCTTCAAAGGCACTATCGATGACGGCTGGCACGTGTATGGCACCAACATCAAGGACGACGGACCACAACGTGCAACCATCACCCTGGAAAAGTCCGAGGGCGTAAAGGAAGCTGGAGCAATGAATACCATCGGCGACGTGCATCGCGGCATGGACCCCATGTTCGGGATGGAGGTGGAAACAATAGAGAAGGAAGTAACCTTCGTGCAGACATACGACATTACCGCCAGCGAATATATCGTTGAGGGTTATCTGACCTATGGTGCCTGCAACGACCAGAACTGCCTGCCCCCTACCAGCGTAGATTTCAAGTTCAAAGGCAACAGCGCCAAGGGAGCATCTGCCGCCAATAGTACAGAAAACCAGGGCACAACAGAGAGCGAAGCCGCAGCCGGAGTGTCTGGAGAAGAGGTTTCTGCCAACAGCAACCCTGCTGTAACCAGTGACCTGTGGGCACCTGTCACCGACCTGTTGCAGTCCGAGGACAATGTTGCAAACCAGGCAGATACTTCACTCGCCTGGATTTTCCTGATGGGTCTGGCAGGCGGTTTGCTTGCCCTGCTCACCCCTTGCGTGTGGCCCATTATCCCCATGACCGTGAGCTTCTTCCTGAAGCGCAGCAAGGACAATCGCCGCAAGGGCATACAGGATGCCATCACATATGGCATCTCCATCATTGTCATCTACGTGGGCCTGGGCATGCTCGTGACCCTATTCTTCGGAGCCAGCGCACTGAATGCCATGAGCACCAATGCCATCTTCAACATATTCTTCTTCCTGCTGCTCGTGCTCTTCGGACTCAGTTTCCTGGGCGGTTTCGAACTGACTCTGCCCTCGTCATGGAGCAATGCCGTTGACTCAAAGGCAGAGAAGACAACAGGTCTGCTGAGCATATTCCTGATGGCCTTCACACTTACACTGGTAAGTTTCTCATGCACAGGTCCCATCATCGGTTTCCTGCTGGTTGAGGTGGGTACAAGCGGTTCCATCCTCGCCCCCACAATGGGCATGCTGGGATTTGCCATAGCCCTGGCACTTCCCTTCACACTCTTCGCCCTCTTCCCCACAATGCTGAAGAGCGCTCCCAGAAGCGGAAACTGGATGAACAACATCAAGGTGATGCTGGGCTTCCTGGAACTGGCATTCTCACTGAAGTTCCTCTCCGTTGCCGACCTTGCATACGGATGGGGCATACTGGACCGCGAAGTGTTCCTGTGCCTGTGGATAGTTATCTTTGCCATGATGGGCTTGTACATGCTCAATATCATACGCCTGCCCCACGACGAGGACGAGTACGACGAAGAGGGCAACATCGTAACACGCCCACGTACCGGCATTACACGCCTCGCAATTGGTATGGCATCGCTGGCATTTGCCATCTACATGGTTCCCGGTCTCTGGGGTGCTCCATGCAAGGCCGTCAGCGCCTTTGCTCCTCCAGTAAACACACAGGACTTCAACCTGCACAGCCAGGAGGTGACACCCAAGTTCGACAACTACGATGCTGCCATGGCATATGCCAAAGAGAAGAACATGCCTGTAATGCTTGACTTCACTGGCTATGGATGCGTCAACTGCCGAAAAATGGAAGCAGCCGTGTGGACCGACCCCGAGGTGGCTGAGATAATCAACGAGAAATATATCCTCGTAACATTGCACGTTGACGACAAGACCCCATTGGCAGAGCCTGTCGTTGTCAATGAAAACGGCCAGGAACGCAAACTGCGCACCGTGGGCGACCGCTGGAGCTACCTGCAGCGTTATAAGTTCGGCGCCAACGCACAGCCCTTCTACGTACTGCTGAGCCCAGAAGGCAAACCCCTGGCTCCCAGCTACAGTTTCAACGAGGACATCCCCTCATACATTGAATGGCTGAATAGCGGATTGAAGTAACCCTACGACTTCACAAGCATTGTGCTATACATTACATACGTTTAACGGGACCCCGCCTTCGGGAGTCCCGTTAATCTTTTCTCAAGCGACGCTGCACAAAACACGACGAAGGGGAATGCCGCTCCACCATGGAACACATTCCCCTTCGCTGGTCTATCAGTAGAAATTACAGAGCCAGGTCGGCACCTGCCTTGAACTTCACAACCTTCTTTGCTGCGATCTCGATAACCTCACCGGTACGAGGGTTCTTGCCTGTGCGTGCAGGACGCTCAGCGGGAGCGAAAATTCCAAAACCAACGAGGGCCACCTTTTCACCAGCCTTCACTGCATTTGCAATAGCAGCAGTTGTTGCATTCAAAGCCTTAGCAGCATCTGCCTTTGACAAACCGGCACCTTCTGCAATTGCGTTAATCAATTCTGTCTTGTTCATAATATCAGTTGTTTATTGGTTAAAATTATGTCGTTCCTGTTGCTTTACAGCATTTTGCATCACAAATATAGATATTCCACACATTACAACCAAGTTTTGAGATAGAAAAATATAGGATTTAACAAAAAATAGCAGAATAGACTCTAAAAACTCCTTGATTAGTACACAAAAAAGCGTAACTTCGCAACATGAATAACGTAATACAGACATCCGCACTATGAATATGATGCCTCCCGTAACCAAAAACCTGCTTATCATCAACGTGCTGTGCTACCTGGGTCTGCTGGCGCTTGGCGAACATGGCGTGAACCTGAACAGACTGATGGGCCTGCACTTCTTCATGGCAGATAGTTTCATGCCATACCAGCTGCTGACCTACATGTTCATGCACAGCAATCTCGAACATATTTTCTTCAATATGTTTGCCGTATGGATGTTTGGCAGAATCATTGAGCAGGTACTGGGAAGCAAGCGCTTTCTGTTCTATTACCTGGCATGCGGCGTGGGTGCAGGACTTATCCAGGAACTGGTGCAGTGGTTCAACTACATCAGCCTGGAACACACAGACGTGGCACGCATGGGCAATGAACTGGTCTATGGCAAATATGTTGTACAGCAAGGACTGGCAGTAAGTATAGACATGTGGAACACTGTTGGTGCATCGGGCGCCGTATATGGCATACTGCTGGCTTTCGGCATGATATTCCCCAACGAGAAGATGTTCATCTTCCCCATACCCGTTCCCATTAAGGCAAAACTCTTTGTCATCGGCTATGCCATCATAGAGCTCTTCATGACCAGGAGCAACGACGGAGTGGCGCATTATGCCCACCTCGGCGGTATGCTTGTGGGACTTATCATCCTGCTCATCTGGAAGGACAACGGACAGGGCGGTCCTTTGGACAAAATACGAAACCTATTCAAGCGTAAACCCAAAAATAACTTTCACGTTTACCGAAAGAACTAAGGACCGACCGCTTATGGCCATGGATACCGTAAAATCCAAGATAGGACATGGATTGCGTCTAATGCTTGTCAGTATACTGACTGGCGCAAACGCCGTAACCATCCTGTTGCTATGGGCATCTTGTCTGTCAACCCATTTAAACCCAGCGCTATACCCCAAGTTGTCATTGTGCGGCCTTCTCTTCCCCGTTTTTCTTGTGCTCAATCTGGCTTTCGTGCTTATTTGGCTGATAGTTTCATGCCGGCATATTCTTTTGCCTATTATGGGAATAGTATTCTGCTGGAACTACGTAAGGGATTACTGCCCTATCAATCTGCAGGAGAATATTCCAGAATCCGCAAGTAAAATCATCTCATACAACGTTGCCAGCTTTTGCGATGACGAAGAAAATGGCCTTGAAGGAAACAAGACTATAGAGTATATAACCAAAAGCAATGCTGATATTGTATTTCTGCAAGAGTGCCCCCCAAGTGGCAAAAAGTACAATGAATTATCCAAGAAGATGAAGGATTCCGGATATGACGTAAGGGCGAATGGACCATTACGGATATATTCCAAGTGGCCCTTTGTGGGAGAGAACCTTTACGTGAATGCCCAGACAAATGGCAACGGTACTTTTGCATGTATGGTGGACATCAAAGGAGATACCGTAGTATTGATTAACAATCACTTAAAAAGCAGCGCCATTACAGAGAAGGAGAAGGATGACTATAACGAAGCTCTTGGATTTCATGACAAGAACAAGGTAAAGGCAAGCGGCCGGGTGCTGCTATCCAGACTCTCACATGCAACGGCACAGAGAGCAGAACAGACCGACAGCCTGTGCAACCTGATACGAAAATACCAACACTATGACATGATTGTGTGCGGAGACATGAACGACACACCCATTTCATACACTTATCAGCAGATATCCAATTTACTGAACAACGCATACGAGGAAAGCGGAACCGGACTGGGAATCTCCTTTAACCGAAAAGGGTTCCCCGTCAGAATAGACCATATATTTACAAGCAATGGGCTTAAGTCAGCAAGAACCTTTGTAAACGCCAAGATTTCATCATCTGACCATAGACCCATAATCACAAACATATACAAAAGCCCTAAAGGAAAATAAGTGCTTAATGTTGCTGAATAACAGCACAAATAAGCAAAATAGGCAGTAAAAACACTTTTTTCCTTACTTTACCTTGGGCATATCGGGAAATTGTCATACATTTGCGTGCTTTTATGCCCAAAAAACAACCGAATTATCAATAATTTTCAAAAAATAACTAATCTAAAACAAAAATGCAAAACAAAGGATTTGTAAAGGCTTTTGCCATTCTGCTTACCTTGGTTTGTGCCTTTTACCTGAGCTTCTCAGTCGTAACAAATCATTACGACAACAAGTACCAGGAAATGATACAGACAGAGGGCAAGGAGGCTGCTGACCGTTACATGGACTCCCTGAACACCCACGACGTTTACCTGTGGTCATGGAATCTGAAGGAGTGCCGCGAAATGGGTATCGGTCTGGGTCTTGACCTGAAGGGCGGTATGAATGTGATCCTGGAAGTCAGCGTTCCCGATGTGATCAAGGCTCTGGCCGACCACAAGGAGGAAAACGACGAGACCTTCCGTCAGGCAGTAGAACTCTCTGCTAAGCAGGCTACTGAAAGCCAGAGTGACTTTATTACCCTGTTCGTTAAAAACTTCAAGGAGATGGCTCCCGAGCGTACCCTTGCCGAACTGTTCGCTACACAGCAGCTGCGCGACAAGGTTTCTCCCAAGAGCACCGACAAGGAGGTTGAAAACGTTCTGCGTGCTGAACTGAAGAGCGCAATCGACAACAGTTACAATGTATTGCGCACCCGTATCGACCGCTTCGGTGTGGTTCAGCCCAATATTCAGGCTCTGGAAGGCCAGGAAGGCCGCATCATGGTGGAAATGCCCGGTGTAAAGGAACCCGAGCGTGTCCGCAAGCTGCTGCAGGGTTCTGCAAATCTGGAGTTCTGGGAGACATACAATTCTCAGGAGATTACTCCTTTCCTGGCACAGCTCGACTCTAAGCTGGCAGCAACTTTGAGCGCAGAGGCAACTGAGGCTGAAACTGAGGCAAACGTTGCTGAAACTGCCGATTCTACCGCAAATAAGAGCGACCTGGCTTCTGCCATCGCTAACAACGCAAGCGACAAATCACAGGCAAGCGAGGCTGAAATCGAGCGCTTCAAGAAGCAGCACCCCTTGCTGAGCAAGCTGCAGCTGACTCAGGGCGCCTATGGTTGTGTAGTAGGTTTCGCTCACAAGCGCGATATGGACGCCATCAGCGAACTGCTCGCTACTCCCGAAGCACAGGACATTCTCCCCTCCGACGTTCAGTTGAAGTGGGGTGTCAAGGGCATGGGCGAAGGCGAAAGCTCTGACTGGTATGAACTTTACGCTATCCGCGTGACAGAGCGCAATGGCCGTGCTCCTCTGGAGGGCGACGTTATCACCGATGCCAAGGACGAGTTCGACCAGAACGGCAGTCCCTGCGTAAGCATGCAGATGAACGTGGATGGTGCTCGCCGCTGGGCTGCATTGACCAAGGCCAACCTGCACCGTAGCGTTGCCATTGTTCTTGATAATAATGTATATAGCGCTCCCACAGTACAGAGCGAGATTACAGGTGGTAACAGCCAGATTACCGGCAACTTCACCGCAGAGGACACACGCGACCTTGCAAACGTGCTGAAGTCTGGTAAGATGCCTGCTCCTGCTAAGATCGTGAGCGAGGAAATCGTTGGTCCCACACTTGGTGCCGAGTCTATACGCCTGGGTGTATGGAGCTGTGCTATCGCATTCGTTCTGCTGATGGTGTACATGATTGCCATGTACGGTCCCGTACCTGGTATGGTTGCCAACGGTGCTCTGTTACTGAACCTGTTCTTCACTGCAGGTATCCTGACCAGCTTCCAGGCTTCCCTCACCATGAGCGGTATTGCCGGTATGGTTTTGACCTTGGGTATGGCTGTTGATGCCAACGTGCTTATCTACGAGCGTACCAAGGAGGAACTGAAGGCCGGCAAGAAGCTGAACGAGGCTCTCAATGCCGGTTACAGCAATGCATTCAGCGCTATCTTCGACTCTAACCTGACAAGTATCATCACTGGTATCATCCTGTACAACTTCGGTACAGGTCCTATCAAGGGCTTTGCTACCACACTGATTATCGGTATCGTTGTAAGCTTCTTCACAGCTGTGTTCATGACTCGTGTGGTTTACTCCAACATGATGGAGCGTGGCAAGTGGCAGAACCTCAAGTTCAAGACTCCCATCGGCAACTGGATCAGTTTCAAGAACCCCAGCTTCCAGTTCATGGCTGCCTACAAGAAGAGCTTCACAATCTTTGGTATTGCAGCTGTTGTTGCTGTTTGCGGCATGATGTTCCGTGGTTTCAGCAAGAGCATTGACTTCACTGGTGGCCGCAACTTCGTGGTAATGTTTGAGAAGCAGGTAACTGCCGAGCAAGCAAACGCACTGTTGGCAAATGCTTTCGAGGGCAGCAACATCAGTGCAATTGCTCTGGGTACCGACGGTAACACTCTGCGTATCAGCACCAACTATCGTATCAACGAAGACGGTACTGAGGTTGACAGCGAGATTGAGGCTAAGCTCTATGAGGTGCTGAGGGCTGGCGACATGCTGGCTCAGGATCTTACCCTGGAAACCTTCATCAACCGTGACGTACGTACCGGTGGTTCAATCATCAGCAGCCAGAAGGTAGGTCCCTCTGTAGCTGAGGACATAACATATGGTGCTATCTGGAGTGTGATCCTGGCTATCATCGCCATCTTCATCTACATTCTGGTTCGTTTCCGCAATGTTGCCTTCTCTATCGGTTCTATCGTGGCTCTTACACTTGACGTTTTACTGATTTTGGGTGCATACGCTCTGTTCTGGGGTATCATGCCCTTCAGCATGGAGATTGACCAGACCTTCATCGGTGCTATCCTTACCGCTATCGGTTACTCTATCAACGATAAGGTGGTTGTATTCGACCGCATCCGCGAGGAGCTGGGTCTGCATCCCACTCAGGACCGTTTCGACCTGTTCAACCGTTCGGTTAACAACACATTGAACCGTACTATCAATACCTCAGTATCTACCTTCCTGGTATTGTTCGTGATCTTCCTGATCGGCATTATCGGTGGTGGTGCAGGCAGCATTATCAGCTTCAGCTTCGCTATGATGCTTGGTGTGGTATTCGGTACATTCAGCTCTATCTTCGTTGCAGCTCCCACTGCATACCTGTGCCTGAACAAGACCAGCAAGAAGAAGTAAGACACCTGCCGGTACACCTTATATTATATAATAGGGTGTACCGCTACAATACTAACTATCACCCCAATGGGTGTGTACCCTTAGGGTGATAGTGATGCCCCTGTAGTTAAATGGATAGAACGAAGGTTTCCTAAACCTTTGATCCGGGTTCGATTCCCGGCGGGGGTACAACTTTATTATTTTTAAGGCTATGAACATAACTGAAAGAGAATCAGTGGTTGTTCGCTTTTCTGGCGACTCCGGTGACGGCATGCAGCTTGCAGGCAATATATTTTCCACCGTATCCGCAACAGTGGGAAACAGTATCAGCACTTTCCCAGACTACCCCGCAGACATTCGCGCTCCGCAAGGTTCACTGACTGGTGTCAGTGGCTTCCAGGTACACATTGGTGCATCGCAGGTATATACTCCCGGTGACCAGTGCGATGTGCTCGTGGCAATGAATGCCGCTGCGCTGAAGACACAGTACCGCTATGCAAAGCCCGATGCCACAATTATCATAGATACCGACAGTTTCGGTCCCAAGGACCTTGAAAAGGCACAGTTCCAGAGCGAGGACTATCTGGGCGAGATGGGTATTGACCCCGACCGCGTGATAGCATGCCCTCTCAGTAGCATGGTAAAGACATGTCTGGCGGATACCGGCATGGACATAAAGAGCATCAACAAGTGCCGCAACATGTTTGCCCTTGGCCTTGTCTGCTGGCTCTTCGACCGCGACCTTGAGGTTGCATTCAACTTCCTTAAGGAGAAATTCGCCAAGAAGCCTGCTATTGCAGAGGCAAATATCAAGGTAATCCAGGCTGGCTATGACTATGGTCACAACACACACTCCAATGCTACTAACGTTTATCGCATAGAAACCAAGAACAAGGTTCCCGGACGTTATATGGACATCACCGGTAACAAGGCCACTGCATACGGCTTCATTGCAGCAGCAGAGAAGGCAGGTCTGAAACTCTACCTTGGTTCATATCCCATTACTCCTGCCACCGACGTTCTGCACGAACTGTCAAAGCACAAGAGTCTTGGCGTAACAACAGTACAATGCGAGGATGAAATTGCTGGCTGTGCCTCAAGTATCGGCGCTTCCTTTGCCGGTGCATTGGCGGTAACCAGCACATCTGGTCCTGGTATGTGCCTGAAGAGTGAGGCTATGAACCTTGCCGTTATCATGGAGTTGCCCTTGGTTATTCTGGACGTTCAGCGCGGCGGTCCCGCAACCGGACTTCCCACCAAGAGCGAACAGACCGACCTGTTGCAGGCCCTCTTCGGACGTAATGGTGAAAGTCCCATGCCAGTAATCGCTGCAACAAGTCCCACAGACTGTTTTGAGGCTGCCTACGAGGCATCAAAGGTTGCCCTGGAGCACATGACTCCAGTTATCCTGCTCACAGATGCATACGTAGCAAACGGTTCTGGCGCATTCCGCCTGCCCGACCTTAACGAATACCCTGCTATCAATCCTCCCTATGTACCCGAGGAGATGAAGGGCACATGGACACCATACATGCGCAAGGAAGACGGCACACGCTACTGGGCAGTTCCCGGACGCGAAGGCTTTGCACACATCCTGGGCGGTTTGGAGAAGGACGACAAGACAGGTGCTATCAGCACTAATCCTGAGAACCACGACCTGATGACACGCAAGCGTGCACAGAAGATAGCAAACATACCCGTTCCCGACCTGGAGGTTTTGGGCGACACAGAGGATGCAGAACTGCTGATTGTAGGTTTCGGTGGCACATACGGACATCTGCGTGCTGCTATGGACGAGATGAGAGCTGCAGGCAAGAAGGTGGCAATGACACACTTCCGTTACATCAACCCTCTGCCCAAGAACACTGATGAGGTGCTGAAGAAGTATCCCAAGGTTGTCGTTGCAGAGCAGAACATGGGTCAGCTGGCAGGTTGGCTGCGCATGAAGGTGGACGGTTTCTGCCCCGAACAGTACAACGAGGTAAAGGGACAGCCCTTCAAGGTTGCCGAACTCGTAGAGGCTTTCAATACCATTATTAACAAATAAGCAATAGGACATTATCATGGCAACATATACAGCTCAGGATTTCAAGAAGGGACAGCCAAGATGGTGCCCCGGTTGTGGTGACCACTTCTTCCTCGCCTCTCTGCACAAGGCTATGGCCGAGATTGGCGTTGCACCTGAAAACATCGCAGTTATCTCCGGCATCGGTTGCTCCAGCCGTCTGCCCCACTATATGGCTACCTACGGCATGAACACCATACACGGCCGTGCCGCAGCGATTGCAACAGGTTGCAAGGTAGCAAACCCACGCCTTGCCGTATGGCAGGTAAGTGGCGACGGTGATGGCCTTGCCATTGGCAGCAACCACTTCATACATGCCAACCGCAGAAACATAGACCTGAATATGATTCTCCTGAACAATCGTATCTATGGTCTCACCAAGGGTCAGTATTCTCCAACCAGTCCCCGTGGCTTCGTCAGCAAGAGCAGCCCCTACGGTACTGTGGAGGACCCCTTCCGTCCTGCCGAACTCTGCTTTGGTGCACGCGGACACTTCTTTGCACGCGCTGTAGCAACAGATGCACCTGGAACCATTGAAATACTGAAGGCGGCCTATAACCACAAGGGCGCTTCTGTGTGTGAGATTATGCAAGACTGTGTAATCTTCAACCACGGCACTCACGACAACATCTACGACAAGGCAAGCCGTGCCAAGAATACCATCTACGTGAAGCATGGACAGCCCCTGGTGTTCGGCGAAAACAATGAGTATGGTCTTGCACAGGAAGGCTTCGGACTGAAGGTTGTTGAAATAGGCAAGGACGGCATCACCATGGACGATATCCTCGTTCACGATGCTAAGTGCGAGGACAACACCCTGCAGCTCAAGCTTGCCCTGATGGGCGATGGCGACGGATTCCCCGTAGCCCTGGGTGTGATTCGCGACGTTGACGCTCCCACATATAACGATGCCGTAGAGGCACAGATTGAAGAGGTTAAGGCCCAGAAGAAGTATCACACTTTTGCCGAACTCCTCGAGACAAACGACATTTGGGAAGTTAAGTAACCCCCCTAAACCCATAAAGCCCTAAGGACTCTAAGGACCTTAAAGACCCTAAGGACCCTAAGGACATTAATGACATTAAAGACCCTAAAGAACAATTAAATGAATTTTGTTGAAGAACTGAAATGGAGAGGAATGCTCCATCAGATGATGCCTGGCACAGAAGAAATGCTGGCATCTGGACAGCAAACAGCATATTTGGGCATTGACCCCACTGCCGACTCTCTGCACATCGGTCACCTTTGCGGTGTGATGATGCTGCGCCACTTCCAGCGTTGCGGCCACAAGCCTCTGGCTCTTGTGGGCGGCGCTACAGGCATGATTGGCGACCCCAGCGGCAAGAGCCAGGAGCGCAACCTGCTCAACGAGGAGACTCTGCTCCATAACGTAGCCTGCATCAAGGACCAGTTGGCACGTTTCCTTGACTTCGAGAGCGATGCTCCCAACAAGGCAGAACTGGTGAACAACTACGACTGGATGAAGAACTACACCTTCCTGGACTTCGCTCGCGAGATAGGCAAGTGCATCACCGTTAACTACATGATGGCAAAGGACAGCGTGAAGCGTCGCCTGAACGGTGAGTTCCAGGATGGCATGTCCTTTACCGAATTCACATACCAGCTGCTGCAGGGTTATGACTTCCTGCACCTCTACCAAGAGAAGAACTGCCGTCTGCAGATGGGCGGTTCCGACCAGTGGGGCAACATCACCACCGGTACAGAACTTATCCGCCGCAAACTGGGTAGCGAGAACAGCGCCTTTGCACTGACCTGTCCTCTGATTACCAAGGCCGACGGCAAGAAGTTCGGCAAGACCGAGAAAGGTAACATCTGGCTGGACCGCAACCGCACCACTCCCTATGCCTTCTACCAGTTCTGGCTGAACGTTGGCGACGAGGATGCAGAGCGCTATATCAAGATTTTCACCTCACTGGACAAGGAAACCATCGACAACCTTGTTGCCGAGCACAGCAAGGACCCCGGCATGCGCATCCTGCAGAAGCGCCTTGCCGAGGAAGTAACATGCATGGTACACTCTCGCGAGGACTACGATGCCGCTGTTGAAGCAAGCAACATCCTTTTCGGCAAGGCAACCAAGGAAGGACTGGCAAAACTGGACGAAGCAACCTTGCTTGACGTATTTGCCGGTGTTCCCCAGTACGAGGTTAGCCGCGAACTGCTGAAGGGCGAGGGCATCAAGGCCGTAGACTTGCTGGCAGGCGAGACCTCTTGCTTCCCCTCCAAAGGCGAGATGCGCAAGCTCACTCAAGGTGGCGGTGTCTCCATCAACAAGGAAAAGCTCAACGCATTTGACCAGGCACTGACCGAGGCAGACCTGCTTAACGACAAGTACATCCTTGCACAGCAGGGCAAGAAGAAATACTTCCTGATTATCGTCAAATAGGTTTCAGCCTTTCCTCCCGAAGGGGGAACCTATAGAGAGTATAAAAGGTACAGATGGCAAAATAAAACGCCGAAAACAAAATAATCATGTGCCAATGGCACGATACTGAATATTTTTTTGTACCTTTGCAACCGCAAATGTAAGCCCGCGAGGCTATGATTTGTATAGGATTGGGCTATGGTGTAATGGTAGCACAAGACATTTTGGTCGTCTTTGTTCTGGTTCGAGCCCGGATAGCCCAACCACCATCAAGGGAGGTCGCCCCAAGGCGCACCTCCCTTTTATGCTAAGAAAAGAAACATGAAGAAACTCCTTATAGAGACATACGGATGCCAGATGAACGTGGCCGACAGCGAAGTCGTTGCCTCCATCATGGACATGGCGGGTTATGAAGTTTGCGAGGACCTGGAAGTGGCAGATGCTGTTTTCCTGAACACCTGCAGCGTCAGGGACAATGCCGAGCAGAAGATACTGTCGCGTCTGGAATTCCTGCACAGCCAACAGAAGAAGCGCGGTGCCGACCACAGGCTGATAATTGGTGTCATCGGCTGCATGGCAGAGCGTGTGAAGGAGAAACTCATCCAGGAATACGGTGTCGACCTGGTTGCTGGTCCTGACAGCTACATGGCACTGCCCGACCTCATAGCACAGGCCGAGTGCGGACAGAAGGCCATGGATGTGGAACTTTCCCTGACAGAAACCTATAGCGACATCATACCGCAGCGTCTGCACACCGGACACATAGGCGGTTTCGTCAGCATCATGCGCGGATGCAACAACTTCTGCCACTATTGCATCGTGCCCTATACCAGAGGACGCGAACGCAGCCGCGACGTGGAGAGCATACTCAAGGAGTGCCGCGATCTGCAGGCAAGAAACTTCAAGGAGGTGACCCTGCTCGGACAGAATGTGAACAGCTACTCCTACGGCGAGACCGATTTCCCCAAACTCCTGCGCTTGGTGGCACAGGCCGTTCCCAATATGCGTGTAAGGTTTACCACCTCACATCCCAAGGACATGAGCGACGAGACTCTGCACGTCATTGCCGAGGAGCCCAACGTGTGCAAGCACATTCATCTGCCAGTACAGAGCGGAAGCAACAGGATACTGAAACTGATGAATCGCAAGTATACCCGCGAATGGTATCTTGACCGCGTGGCGGCCATACGACGCATCATTCCCGAGTGTGCCATATCCACCGACATCTTTGCCGGCTATTGCAGCGAGACAGAAGAGGAACACCAGGAGAGCCTCAGCCTGATGCGCCTGTGCCAGTACGACTCATCGTTCATGTTCAAATACAGCGAGCGCCCTGGCACCTATGCCAGCAAGCACTTCCCCGACGATATTCCCGAGGAGGTGAAGATACGTCGCCTGAACGAACTCATTGCCCTGCAGAACGAACTCTCCGCCGAGTGCAACCGCCAGTGCGTGGGCAAGGAATACGACGTACTGCTTGAAGGCACGAGCAAGCGCAGCCGCGAACAGCTGTTTGGCCGTACGGAGCAGAACAAGGTGGTCATTATAGACCGCGGCAGTCACCGCATAGGAGAAACCGTAAGAGTAAGGATAACCGAAAGTTCCAGCGCCACACTGAAAGGTATAGAGGTATGAAAAGAAAAGCCGTACTGCACTGGCAGTTCCTGACCAGCACCATCAGCACCACTATGGTTCTGACACTGATGGGTGTGCTGGTAATCTTCGTGCTCACGGCAAAGGAGATTCGCGACTATGTGCACCAGGACCTTACCGTTACTGTAGTTATGGCAGACGGAACCACACCCGTGGAGGCACATGCCATAGAAGGCGAGATAGCAAAAAGGCCCTACATCCACCGCATCACCTACATCAGCAGCGAACAGGCTCTCGAGGAGCAGGTGGAGGCCATGGGCATAGACCCCAGGGAACTGCTTGACAAGAATCCGTTCAGCATATCTATGGAACTGAAGCTGAAGGCGGAATATGTGTGCAGCGACAGCCTGCAATGGATAGTGGACGAACTGGGCAGCGAGGAGGCAATCATTGATGTCATCTACCAGAAGGAACTGGTAGAAAGCCTGAACCGCAACCTGAACACTATCACCTTGGTCCTGCTGGCCATTACTGCCATGCTCACCGTCATAAGCATCAGTCTGATAAAGAACACTGTCCATCTGAGCGTGTACAGCCACCGCTTCCTCATAAACAACATGAAACTGGTGGGTGCCAGCTGGGGTTTCATTCGTCGCCCCTTCATGATGCGCAGTCTCAGGATGGGACTGATAGCCACCGTCATAGCCGACGGCATACTTGTGTCCCTGATCCTGTGGATGGTACGCTACGACCACGGTCTGGCACAGTTCGTGCCCGAGCGCAACATCATCATCATGGCAGCCAGCGTACTTGCCTTTGCACTGGTCATAACACAGGCTTGCACCTACATCAGCGTGACACGCTTCCTCAGAATGGGCGAGAAGGACCTGTACAGATAAATACAATACACACCTACACACAAATACTATCAAATGAACAATCTGGCATTTACCAAAAAGAACTACATCCTGCTTGCCATCGGCATGGTAATCATCATAGCCGGCATGATACTCATGAGTGGCAGCGGCAGCACCGAAGAAGCTTTCAATCCTGACATTTTCAGCGTACGCCGCATCAAGGTTGCCCCTGCCGTATGCTTTGCAGGATTCGTATTCATTATCTACGGCATCATGGCTAAACAAAAGAACAAATAACACTATACCATTATGAGCATATTGGAAACCATCATCATAGCCATTGTAGAGGGACTAACCGAGTTCCTTCCCGTTTCCTCCACTGGCCACATGATTATAGCACAGAACCTTCTGGGCGTAGAAAGCACAGAGTTTGTCAAGGCCTTCACCTTCATCATCCAGTTTGGTGCCATCCTTTCCGTTGTGGTCCTGTACTGGAAGCGTTTCTTCCAGCTGAACCACACACCGGCACCAGAAGGGGCAGGTTGTGTGAAACGCTTTCTGCACACATTCAATTTCTACTGGAAGCTCTTCATTGCCTTCATTCCGGCAGCCGTCCTGGGACTGCTGTTCAGCGATGCCATCGATGCCATGCTGGAAAGCGTAGGCGTAGTGGCTGTAATGCTGGTACTCGGAGGCGTCTTCATGCTCTTCTGCGACAGGATCTTCAACAAGGGCAGCGAGGACACTCCATTCACCGAGAAGCGTGCCTTCATGGTGGGCCTGTTCCAGTGCATCTCCATGATTCCTGGCGTATCACGCTCCATGGCAACAATCGTGGGTGGCATGTCGCAAGGCCTTACGCGCAAGGCAGCAGCAGAGTTCTCCTTCTTCCTGGCCGTACCAACCATGTTCGGCGCCACACTCTACAAGATGTACAAGATTCTGAAGACCGGAGGCATGGAAATGATTATGGACAACATGACCACCCTCATCGTGGGCAATGCCGTGGCTTTCATTGTGGCAATGCTCGCCATAAAGGGTTTCATCAAGTATGTCCAGAAATATGGTTTCAAGGCCTTTGGCTGGTACCGCATCATCGTGGGCGGACTCATCCTGGTTATGATGGCAGCCGGATTCGATCTGGAAATCATGTAAACAACTAACACACACCATTGAATGGATTTCAAAAACGGTACCATACTTTCCTTCGACAAGCCCCTTGAGTGGACATCCTTCGGTCTGGTCAACAAGGTGCGCTATCTCCTGTGCAGGCACATCGGGGAGAAGAAGCTGAAGGTGGGCCATGCTGGCACTCTCGACCCCCTGGCCACCGGAGTGCTCATAATCTGCACGGGCAAGGCCACCAAGCAGATAGACACCCTGCAGGCAAAGACCAAGGAGTACATTGCCACTCTGCAGCTGGGCGCCACCACACCCAGTTTTGACCTTGAAACGGAAGTGGATGCCATCTACCCCACCGCACATATCACCGAGGAGAAGGTGAAGGAGGCCCTGACGCGCTTCATCGGCCGCATTGAGCAGGTGCCACCCTCATACTCTGCATGCAAGGTGGACGGCAAGCGTGCCTACGACCTGGCACGCCAAGGCAAGGAGGTGGAACTGAAAGCCAAGGTTCTTGTCATCGACGAGATAGAACTGCAGGACTTCAACTCCTCCAGCATGCAGGCCACCATCCGTGTGGTATGCAGCAAGGGCACATACATTCGCGCCCTGGCACGCGACATCGGTCTGGCACTGGAGTCTGGCGCACACCTCACGGCCCTGCGCCGCACACGCATCGGCGACTACAAGGTGGAGGACTGCCACACTCTGGACACCTTCCAGCAATGGCTGGAGACACTTCCTAAAGAAACAGTACAACAATAACACCATACCCACACACATATATATGAAACTTTCCCAGTTCAAGTACCGCCTCCCGGAGGAGCGCATCGCACAGTATCCATGTGAGTTCGGACCCGACGAAGAGCGTCCCTACTTCCATCGCGACGATTGCCGCCTGATGGTGGTTCATGCCAAGAGCGGTGTGATCGAGCATCGCGAATCCTTCCGCGACATCCTCAGCTTCTTCGACGAGAAGGACGTGTTTGTTTTCAACGACACCAAGGTGTTCCCTGCACGCCTCTATGGCAACAAGGAAAAGACCGGTGCCAAGATAGAGGTGTTCCTGCTCAGGGAACTGAATGCCGACATGCGCCTTTGGGACGTGCTGGTAGACCCCGCCCGCAAGATACGTATAGGCAACAAGCTATACTTTGGCGAGGACGACAGCATGGTGGCAGAGGTTATCGACAATACCACCAGCCGCGGACGCACACTGCGTTTCCTCTACGATGGCCCGCACGACGAGTTTAAGCATGCCCTCTATGCCCTGGGCGAGGCGCCACTGCCAAGAGAGGTCATCAACCGCCCATCCGAACCAGAGGACCTGGAGGACTTCCAGACCGTCTTCGCCAAGAACGAAGGTGCCGTAACCGCACCCATCTCGGGTCTGCACTTCTCGCCCCAGCTGCTCAAGATGATGGAAATAAAGGGCATCGAGCAGGCTTTCGTTACCCTGCACTGCGGACTGGGATGCTTCCGTAGCATTGATGTGGAGGACCTCACCAAGCACAAGACCGACAGCGAGGAGATGCACGTCACACAGGAGGCTTGCGACATCATCAACAATGCCAAGAAAAACGGCCGCCGCATCGTTGCCGTGGGTACAACTGTACAGAGGGTATTAGAAACCGCCGTCAGCGCCGACAACAACCTGAAACCCTACGACGGATGGACCAACAAGTTCATCATCCCTCCCTACGACTTCCACATAGCCGATGCCATGGTGGCCAACTTCTACAATCCCCTCAGCACCATGCTCATGCTCACCGCTGCCTATGGCGGCTACGACCTGGTGATGAAGGCCTACAAGGAAGCCATGCGCTACAACGAGAGCGACCCCTCGCGCCGCTACCGCTTCGGCACCTTCGGCGATGCCATGCTGATACTTAACGACTAACCCCAACCGCCACCTTATATATATTATAGGACAAATGACACACAAACTCTACCTCAGCCTTGGTTCTAACCTGGGCAACAGGGAAGAGAACCTACGCAGAGCCCTCGCACTCATCGATGAGCGCGTGGGTTCTGTCTATAGAGTATCCTCTCCCATAGAGACGGACCCCGTGGGTTTCTCCAGCACCAACAAGTTCATAAACCTCGTATGCCTGATACACACCATGATGTCGCCCATGGCCTGCCTCCGCGAAACGCAGAAAATAGAGCAGGAACTGGGACGTACACAGAAGAGCATCTGCACCGAGGGCACACTCCAGCACTTCGACCGCCCCATCGACATCGACCTCCTCACCTACGATGACATCATAATGGACACCCCTGAACTTACCCTCCCCCACCCCCGCATGCAAGACCGTGACTTCGTAATGCGCCCGTTAGAGGAGATTTCCTGATTTTGTCTGTAGAGAAACATCCTAACGGGTTGGAGTAGAAATCGAGTCTATTATAATACGCCCTCTATACTGCTCAAGGATTTAGGAACTGCACTATGTCATATATAACCCAAATCAGTCATTAGAAACGTAACAGAATCGCTGTTGCAGTCCCTAATGACCGATATGGTTTAAGTGTATGTTAAAGTTGCGGTATCAATAAGGTTTTACCATCCCTCGTCCCATATATTTCTTCTATTGCCAATAAAACCTGTGCGAGAACCTGCGACTACATCGTCTTCTGCATCTACGTCATCCAAATTGAACTCTGCAGAAGAACTTGCTAACATCATAGGTACTACCTCTATCCATTTGGTTTGGGGTTTAATATATCTCATTTTCCTATTTTATTATAACTTTGCTATTATTGATGATATAAATACCCTTCTCCAGTTTGGTATCAGTTTTGGAAGAGCCAAACTCCTTTTTAACAAGATGTCCACATACGTTGTAAATATCGGAACATTTCTTATCGTTGTTCCGGACAGAATCAATTCCGGTTTCTTCATTATTATGCCTTACGCGAATTCCAACTGGAGCGGAATCTGACCTTAATTCAATGTATGCACGGAAGGGGGGAACCTTGCCGTTCCTGCCCACCTTGACGAACTCTCCTGTGGCAGAGTTGAAAACGTAGTATGCTGTTGTTTCATCAGAGTTCAAGATTGCGGTTTCATAGCATCCTTTGAATTGTATTTGGTCAAGAACAACATCATTTACGTTTTCAGTTGAGGCAATAGATGTTATCTCCAACTCACCGAACGGAGTCTGCTCACTATTGCATTTCACTATATATGGCGTATTGGCAACCATTGCATCAACCTCAGAGAACATAAGCGAATTGCCGCTATAAGAGGTAGGTTGCTCAATCCTGACGCCTTCACTCTTCAACTGCAACACCTGTTCTTCTGACACATCAAACGGCAGGCACACCGTGGACCAGTATTCCTTGATGAATGTACGGTCAAAATGTGCCTTCTTGCCAGTTATTGCAGAGGAGTTTGAGAAGGGATATTCTCCGTCAAACAGGTACAGATTCTCGCAACTGCTGCTTATGCCGTCAGTTTCAACTACGCTCTTGCCATCCAACTGTTGTGCTGCCTCAGAACCGGCCTTCACATAATACAGGGTGTTTTTATTGGCTGTTTCCAGCGTCGCACCCAGTGCATCTGCATTTTCCAGATACACTTCGGTTGCCATGTTGCTTGCAAGGTCTGCATTCATGCTTTCCACCACCCAGGAGGGGATATGGCCGGTAAAGTCATTCAGGTCCACCTTATTTTCTGATTTCAGGGGTGATTCGCCTATCCGGCAATACGAAGTCGACTCCATAGGTTTGATGTCGCTGTCACCGGTAATCGTCAGCACTGCACCTTTTATATATATAGGATACAGACCTGGTTGCATATTCTCATCAGTCAGATAATATATATTCAGCAATTCTCCGCTATTGCCAATTATACGTTCTGCTTCTGATGTAAAGACGATAATACGGTACCAGCCGCTTTCCAGCAAATCATAGTATACGGTGTGTTTCCACGTTATTGCTCCTCCGCGACTGGTGGTATGGGGAAAGCGTTCTTTGATTAATACAAAAGGATCGTATCCGCTTTCGTCGTCTATCTTCATTCCTTCTGGCAAAAGCAGGTCAAACTGCAAGGCCCATATCTCTGCCGAAGCATTGTTCATGGCAATGCTAAAGTATTTCGCATCGTCTACATTGGCGCCGGCCTTTGTTTCAAAAGGAACGACCTGTATGGCATCTTCAGCATGCAAAAAGCCTGCTGAAGCCATACATACGAGTGCTATTATCAATTTCTTCATGTTGATACTTGTTTACACTATTCTTCTTCCAATGCAATGTTCACTACTCCCATGGCATCAGTAACGTTGATTTCATCATCTCCGTTCAAATCTGACACCTCCTTGATGAACACGTTGGTCTTTTGTTCCAGCATGTTGGTAATCATATTCATTGCGTCTGTAATGTTCACCACATTGTCTCCGTTGGTATCTCCACGTTTGTATATTGCTATACGTCCGTTTCGTGTAGAAGCAGTCAAATGGTTGCCATCAGCTTCTGTTACAGAAACCTGGTTTATCTTCACACGTCCCGAAGTTCCTGTTGTATAGTCATCGGCCACCTTTACACGGAAACGCAACAACTCGGTACTCGTGGCCGCCACCTTACCGCCAATCATGGAGAACATATATGTCGTATCGTCTACCGCAGTCATTGATACGTCGTACCCTACAGCCTTTTCCGACAGGTATATCTCCTTCAGGTCAGGTTCAAGCCCCAATGGAAAGGTTATCTGAAACGTCATGTCGTACAAGTCTTCAAGATTTGACAGTACCAGAGGGACATCCAGGATATCTCCGGGTTTGCCATTCACTGTCATCAGATAGAAGGCATACTTCTTGTCTTTGGGCATTGAAGGTTCGTCGGGTGAAGCTGGAGCGAATTTGAATACTGCCACGAACTCCACGTTCTCCTTGCCCATTGTGTACGAGAAAGAATTCAGTGTGGTATACAGTTCGTCGTTCAGATACCATCCCACGAAGACGTATCCGTCGTTTGCCACGGCTTGCAGGGTAGTGCTGCGACCCTCCAGCAGGCGCTTTTCCCCGACACTGACTGTACCGCCATCTTCCGTTGTAACGGTGATGTTGTGTCTGAGAATGGGATCTGTGGGTTCGTTTGGGTTATAAGGATCAAATGCGAAATGAGCGGTAAGGGTCTCGTTTTCCGATGTTGTCATATAATAGAAATCTTCATCAGTAGATACTACCTCATCTTTCGTGTTTGTCCAGTTTACAAATCTGAAACCTTCCTTGGCGTCTGCTCTCAGGTACACGTCCCTGCCGGCCTGATATTTGCCACCACCGCTCACTGTGCCGCCGGTTTCGGCGGCCAGTGTCAAGCGGAAGTATTGAATCAATTTAGGATCGTCTGGTTCATTGGGGCCATCTGGCTTGAAGGTGAAGTTGGCTGTCAACACCTCATCACGGTTTCCTTTTATCAGGCTATATGAATCGTTTTCGGATACCACGTTGCCTTCTTCATCTGTCCAGTTTTCAAACACGAATCCGGCAGCATTCGAAACACGTACGCCCACGGTTGTGCCGGGGACATACCGTCCGCTGCCATATACCGTGCCGCCGTCCGACGGGTTTGCCTTCAGAGTCAGTTTTCTGGGAGGCACACCAGGTTCCGTGGGGCTGGTAGGATTAAAGTCATCTTGTCCCCAAGCGACAAGACAGCAGAGCAACATCGCCAGAAAGGACAAATATCTTGTTCTTTTCATAGTTGCATGATTTTTACTTTACGGTTACTTTTCCTGTTCCCTGTACTGTGCGTACGATGTATATGCCCTGAGGCATATTGTTGAACGATACGTTTCCGTTGCTGTAGGTTTCTGCCACCTTGCGTCCGTCCATAGTATATACGGAAACATTGCCCTTTATTCCGTTCACCAGAATGTTGTTGCCGTCACATTCCAAAGCTCCCTCTGCCATTTCAGCATCTTCGATGCCGGTTTCAGAAGAACTGGTAATGTTCAGGGTGAAGCGAGAGTTGTATGTACCTGCTTCAGCGGTAAATTCATAGTCACCCTTTGACAGGTCGTGCTTCACTCCGGCCTTGTGGTCAATCAGTATGACAGAACCAGCCTCATTGCGTGGCATACTGATTCTGTGTGTGCCGCTTGTTGATACCACTACACCCAGTTTCACGATGCCCTTGTCCAGAGGACGTTCGTTGATGGCATATTCCGTTTCCTCGCTATCTATGGTATAGATCTGTGGAACACCATTCTCCATGGTCATGAACTTGCATGCATCATAACTGGTCTCGTATCCAAGAGTAGAAGTCTCGTTCAGTACCACACGTGTCTTGTCGGTATACTTGTCGGCGCTGAGGGTAATGTCGATAAGCTGACGGTTTGAAGCCTGTGAGTACATGGGGCGTGCCGCAGACTGGTTGGTAATCACGCTTGTCAGCTGACGACCGCTTTGGGGGAAGGAAATAAGTTCGGTTCCTTCGGGACACTGCACGAAGAAGGCTTCGTTGGGACGGATGGCATAGTCGTCGTCAATGATAGAGTATGCGACGTATGTCTTGTTGTACACATCGTACACGGTGATGGGGGCGGTGAAGTTCAGCGTGTGTATGTTGAAGTAGCACTGCCAGGGGTTGCCCACCAGGTTCCAACCCTTGTCGGACATGCTTCCGGATGCATTTGCAGCCAGAGCCTTCTTGAACTCTTCGTTGGAAACGATGTTCTGCTTGCTCTCGTTATCCAGGGCACGGAATGTCAGTGTGGTTGCAACGCTTGTCTGTACGATAAAGCCGGTACCAGCCTCAATAACGGCATCTTCGGCATAGTCCTTCCAGTTGCCCACCACACCCTCGGATGCACGAGTAGCACCGTCATAGTAGCGGATTGCCATTCTTGCTTCGGAATCGTTTGTAATTTCGTTTACCTTAATGTCGAAGGGCAGGCTGATGAAGTACCATTTCTTAGCATCAACATAGTGGTGATGTACACATTCTCCGCTGATAGTTGTGGCATCGTTGTTTACCAGTATCTTGCCGAAGGCATAATCGCTCTGGTTGCTTTCATAGTCATAGATAGTATTGTAGTGGTCCACATATACTTCCAGATTGTCTATATTCTGTGCGTATTCACCATTAATTTTGACCGAACCGCTATTGGCAATGAAAAGATTTGGTGTACCGTCTATACGCTCACGGTTGTTCAGAACCAGGTTGCCCCTTACATTCCAGTCCTTAATGTCTGCTGTGTTGAAACCTTCAATGTTATAGTTATACCAGTATTCATCCAGTTTATATGAATTTACAAGGAAGGACGGCACTCTAAGTGTCAGGTTGGGTGAAGTGCAACCATCCAGGAAACTGTTTTTATATTCCCCAGCAACTACTGTTGGAGATTTGAATGTTAGCGTTTCAAGGTTTGAACAATTAATCAACGTGCCATATACATCTACTTTATAGAATGATGTGGGGAATTCGGCTGAGATTAATTTCGTATTGTAAGAAAAAGCATGATTATATCCCGAGTTAGTTCTTTCCCATTCGGTCAATACTTCTGGTATATACAAATTAACGGTTCCGGAGTTTTGGAATGCACCGACACCTAATGCTGTAAGTGTTTCTGGCAGAGTAGCTATAAAGTTTTTTGCATTTTCAAATGCATGGCCTCCGATTCGTGTTATTCCATTGTGTAATTCAAAGGTGTTCAGATTCTCACAATTATAAAAGCAATGATCTGGCACATAATTCAGTTCATTGGGATAATTGACAGACACCAGGAATGTGCAATTTTCAAATGCTCTTTCTCTAATGTTAGTCATATTATCTGGAAGAATGGCCTCTGTAATCTTTGAATTATAAAATGCATAACTTCCGATTTCTTTTAGTGTAGACGGGAATGTTAGGGTTTCTACGTGTGAATCATAGAAGGCATCATCTCCAATAATTTCCAGGATATTTGGCAATTCTATTTTGTGGAGGAACATCCATTTATCGTAAGTTTTACGAAATTGTCTGTCTGGTATTTTGGTTACAATAGCATCACTAAGATCAATACTCTGGAGATTGGTCATCATATTAATCTTAGCCCAGTCATCATCATTCATTTTACCGCTGATTTTCAGACAACGAACATTCTTAATATGGTCGACATGATTCAGTACTTCTGTACCTAAACTACCAGGTTCAAGAAGGCTTACGTTGATAGTTGTGGGAGTATTGACTATTCCTAAGTATTCTATTCCACCTCTCTGTTGAGAACCAGAATTGTTTTCAAATCTCCATTCAATATGATGTGAACCTACGCTAAGGCTTTCAAAAAATCTATAACTACTCCAAGGTATTTGATAGCTACGAACCATTTTTCCATCAATGTAAACAGAAGTAGACATGGAGGAATTTGTATCATATATAAGCGTGGCGTTCTTGTCTACGTTAACAGTAGCAGTGATACTTGTAGTTTCCCCCAAATTATATATTGTATTGGTTTGTATAGTTGAACTGTTTGTGCAAACTCCTTCTCCGAATAATACAGTATATTCAGACCATTCCGGACTCTGATATTTCTGTGTATGAGTCACGCCATTATTCAGAGTTGCGGCTGCTTTTTCCAACTCTTCTGTTGTGCTTTCTGCATCTTCGTATATAGCCTCGTAGTATTCTGTAGGATAGTTATAGATATCAGATGCCTCCAAGGCAGTGTAAAGTTTGTGTCTTGCAAAATAGTGCTTGGCAACTTCAGCATCCACAAACTGCCAATGAATACTTCCTTCGGTCATATTTACGGCAAAATTTTCGCCATTATAACCAAGGCTGGCATTATCATTAAAATAGTCATTAATATCATTAGCCTTAATTAGATAGTCATCATTGTTTTTTAGAATAGAGAATTCATAATAATATGGTGTACCGTAACCATAAGTAAAGTAAGTTCTCCCATCATAATTAGTATTATAGATCATGGAATACTCATTTCCAGAAAGTGTAAATCGGAAATAATAGAACCCTTCAGACGCTTCTGTAATCTCTAATGGTTGTCCGTAGTCGCTCAGTTCGATACTACCATACTCGTCCCTTCCAATGAATTTACCTTCCTCCACGTTATACAGACAGAAACTCTTTCCTGCTTCAAACGTCGTGAATTCAGGGAATGTCGGTGCCACTCTCTCTGCCCATGAAGATACACACAGGCAGATGCTTGCCACAAAGAGGGCAAAGCGTAATTTTGTTTTGTTCATAATTTTGTTTTTGGTGAATAAAAAATAATACTTGGCGTTTGGTTGGTTGGAAAACAAAAAGGACGCAAACTATCTTCGTCCGCTTACAACCAACCAGGTACCGCCAAGTAACCTTCACCGGATAAGCATACAGATAGTTTACGTCCATATAGGACGCAAACCTTTGTATTGCTTATTCTCCGGTTTTGAAATTGGCGGTTTCGGTCGGTCGGAACAAGAAACAAAAGTTTCGCTTTTGGGACATTCCCTTCAAGGGAAGTCACGTCTACGCTTTTTGCTTTTGAGTGCCCGGATTGTCTAAAATCCCGCAGACACTCGAATATAGATTAATTCTTTCTTTGTCGCTCTTTTAATTTATACAGATGTTACAACTGATTTTATTATTACCCTGCCAGTGCGTAAAATACACATTGACGATGCAAAGTTAATACTTTTTTTACAAATAGGTAAAGCGCCGGCTTTTTATTTAAAAAAGAAGTATATACGGACAGAACAAACGTATTTTGATAGCCACAGAATGGTTTACCATGTTTTTGGGTATTTGCTATCTTTTATAACACATCCGCAATCTTAGAATTAACAGGTAAATATACTCCTTCAAACGCCCCGTAGCCCACTGGCGGAACCTTGTAGCAATAATCGTTCGGACACGATAGCCAAGAGCAATTACCATATCCAGATTGTAGTGCGAAACAAGGTATTCCTTGCCGTCAGCAGCAGTTGTTCGGAAATTCCGAACAACTGATTCCTTGTTCAGTTCCCCCTCCTCAAAGATGTGCTTAATATGCTCGCTTACATTGGATTTACTTGTTTGATACAGCTCGCACATCTGAGCCTGTGTAAGCCACAAGGTCTCTTCTTCAAGCTTTACATCTATTTTGGTCTTACCGTCATTGGCGGTGTATATAATAACTTTATTCTCATTCATCCTGCTCTACAGATTCTGTCTTTTTGTAAATAAGGTTGACACCTAAAGTCCCTTATTTATGAAAGAAATCAAACCAATTCATTATCAAAAATCACAGTTACGAAACTTTAATTACAGAGAAGTTTATGAGCTCTATCATATCCATGGCCTATCTT
>JAZRJU010000002.1:0-31160 GCA_045645965.1 Bacteroidaceae bacterium | reverse complement strand
ATCTTCCTTTCAGAAGGCTATCCCCGAGTAACGGGCAGATTGGATACGTGTTACGCACCCGTGCGCCGGTCGCCATCAAACATAGCAAGCTATGTTCATGCTGCCCCTCGACTTGCATGTGTTAAGCCTGTAGCTAGCGTTCATCCTGAGCCAGGATCAAACTCTTCATTGTATAATATCTTAACCTTGTCCCGTATAGAGACTCAGTATAATCTGAAATAGTTGGACAACCTGACTAAAGGGAATCGACAAGTTCAATAATCTTGAATTTCCACCATATATGACATATGGCGCTTGTACTACAATTTCTGTCTACGAAAATCTTTCAAAGAACTCTTTCTTCATTTGCGTAAGAAAACCAACTCCGCCATACAGCAGGAGTCGTTCCCGTTTTGCGAGTGCAAAGGTACGACTTTTCCACAAACTGCCAAAGAAACACGAAAAAATTTTTAAGAAAATAACAAAAAATGGGTGTAGAAGGGACAATAAAGGGAAGAATACACCTTATTTATATTATATATAGAGACTCTCCCCCAGCCCCTCCACAAGGGAGGGGAGTAGATACAACTGGGAAATGAAGACGAAAACGAACTTTGCGATTAAGCGAGAGCAATAAAACTTGTTTGAATTGCCGAGCGTGAGCAAAGTCAAGACGACGCAGTCGGATTATGACGATAACGAAGACGGAAAACAGAATTAAACTAAGACGATAGCGATAACGGAAACCACAAAACCCTGTCACCTGACTGCTTTAGCTTGATGAGCAAAGCGAATGACTCTGTCATACTTTCCCCTTTCTGATCATATAGGACACAGATGACACTTGATTTGGGTTAAAATTGGCAAAAGAGGAGACAAAACAAGCACCTGATAGGGGTCCTGCGAACAGATAGTAGCGGTTCGCCGAACGGGCGGTAGCGGTTCGATGAACGGCTAATAGCGGCTCGCCGAACGGCTAATAGCAACAAAACACACGCCTTATAGGAACTTGAAGAAGAGAAGAAAGACGCGAAAACTGACACCAATATCCGCTGGCCTTTAACCCAAGTCGGTCTGCGGCTTATCCCCCCCCAAAAAAAACATAAGGTGGCAACCATACTACTGGCCGCCACCTTATTTATATAATAGATGATTACTCTATCAAGTTAATCTTCCTTGCCCAACAGAATCTTCATCATCTGCACGGCAGAGTATGCCACGGGAGTACCAGGACCGAAGATGGCTGCTACGCCTGCCTGATACAGGAAGTCATAGTCCTGTGCAGGGATTACGCCACCAGCGATAACCATGATGTCCTCGCGGCCGAGCTTCTTCAACTCCTCAATAATCTGAGGAACGAGGGTCTTGTGACCTGCAGCCAGAGAACTTACACCTACAATGTTCACATCGTTTTCCACAGCCTGACGAGCACTCTCGGCAGGAGTCTGGAACAAGGGACCCATGTCCACATCGTAGCCGCAGTCGGCATAGCCTGTTGCACAAACCTTAGCACCACGGTCGTGACCGTCCTGACCCATCTTGGCAATCATGATACGGGGACGACGACCATTGAGCTTAGCAAACTCCTCTGTCAATGCGCATGCCTCGTGGAAGAGAGCATCGCTCTTACTTTCTGATGAATACACGTTGCTGATAGTTCTGATTACTGCCTTATAACGACCTACGACTGCCTCGCAAGCGTCTGAAATCTCACCCAATGTGGCACGGTGGCCTGCTGCACGAACGGCGAGGTCGAGCAAGTTCTGCTCGCTCTTCTTGCCATCCTGGAACTCCTGAACGCAACGGGTGATAGCCTCAAGGTCAGCCTTGACCTGAGCCTCATCGCGGTTAGCCTTCAGTTCCTTGAGAGCCTCCTCCTGCTGCAAACGAACAGCGGTGTTGTCAATCTCGAGGATATCGATGGGATCCTCGTGGTCCAGACGATACTTGTTGACGCCAACGATGGTCTGTGTGCCACAGTCGATACGAGCCTGAGTGCGAGCTGCTGCCTCCTCGATACGCATCTTGGGCAAACCAGTCTCGATAGCCTTTGCCATACCGCCAAGCTCCTCGATTTCCTGGATGTGAGCCCAAGCCTTGGTGTAGAGTTCCTGGGTGAGCTTCTCAACATAGTAAGAACCTGCCCATGGGTCGATGTGCTTGCAAACCTCTGTCTCGTTCTGAATATAGATCTGGGTGTTACGGGCAATACGTGCAGAGAAGTCGGTGGGCAGAGCGATGGCCTCGTCGAGAGCATTGGTATGCAATGACTGGGTGTGACCCAGGACAGCAGCCATAGCCTCGATACAGGTACGGCCAACGTTGTTGAAGGGATCCTGCTCTGTCAGTGACCAGCCAGAGGTCTGAGAGTGGGTACGCAGAGCCATAGACTTAGGATTCTTGGCACCGAAGCTCTTAACAATCTTAGCCCACAGCAGACGGCCGGCACGCATCTTGGCAATCTCCATGAAGTGGTTCATGCCGATAGCCCAGAAGAAGCTGAGACGGGGAGCAAAGGCATCCACATCAATACCGGCATTGATACCTGCACGAAGATAGTCCATACCGTCGGCCAGAGTGTAAGCCAACTCGATGTCGGCAGTAGCACCAGCCTCCTGCATGTGATAGCCGGAGATAGAAATGCTGTTGAACTTAGGCATCTTCTGAGAAGTGAACTCGAAGATGTCGGCAATGATCTTCATTGAGAATGCAGGGGGATAGATGTAGGTGTTACGCACCATGAACTCCTTAAGGATGTCGTTCTGGATGGTACCTGCCATCTCCTCGAGCTGAGCACCCTGCTCCAGACCTGCATTGATGTAGAATGCCAGTACGGGCAATACAGCACCGTTCATGGTCATAGACACAGACATCTTGTTCAGGGGGATGCCAGCGAACAAAGTCTTCATGTTCTCCAGAGAGCAGATGCTTACACCAGCCTTACCTACGTCGCCAACCACGCGCTCGTTGTTGGGGTCGTAACCACGGTGAGTGGGAAGGTCGAATGCTACGGAAAGACCCTTCTGGCCTGCTGCCAGGTTACGGCGATAGAAAGCATTAGACTCCTCGGCAGTAGAGAAACCTGCATACTGACGGATGGTCCATGGGCGGAAGGGATACATCATGCTATAAGGGCCACGGAGGAAGGGAGGGATACCTGCACCAAAGTCGAGGTGCTCCATACCTTCGAGGTCTTCCTTTGTATATACGGGCTGGATATCAATCTGCTCGGCTGTCTTCCAGTTGGCAGTGATACCATTCTCCTGTTGCCATTGCTGGCCGTTCTTTGCCTCAATGCCGGCAAAGATGTCTATATTACTAAATGATTTGCGTGCCATAAGATTAGATACCAAGTTTAGCGTTATACTCCTTGAGAGTCTTCAACTGGTCCACACGGACGTGGATGAAGTTCTCGATACCGGCCTGCTTCAGGTCCTCGCTGCAAGCGGGAGCACCTGCAACAACGAACATTGCGCGGCCATTCAAATACTGGAATGCAGGGATAGCATACTCTGCATACTCGTCATCGCTTGAACAGATGACAACGATGTCTGCACCAGCAGCCATAGCGGCATCAACACCCTCCTCAACGGTCTGGAAACCGAGGTTGTCAACAACCTGGTAACCTGCAGCGGCGAGGAAGTTGCAAGAGAACTGGGCACGAGCCTGACGCATAGCCAGGTTGCCGATAGTGAGCATGAATGCCACGGGAACCTTGGCAGCCTTCTCGGTGCTCAAGCGCAGAGCCTCGAAGTCGCTGGCAAGACGGCTTGTCTCGATACCTGCAATAGCGGGCTTCTCGCCACAGCCGCACTGACCCTTGCAGCAGCATGCCACGGGTTCCTTGCCCTCGCTCTTCTCGGTGAAGTTGGGGAACTGGTTGGTACCCAGCAGGAACTCCTTGCGCTTGCCGGCATCGGCATGACGCTTGGCGTTGGTCTCGTTGATTACAGCCTGTACGGCACCAGCCTTGACAGCAGCGAGGAAACCGCCCTGCTCCTCAACAGAGAGGAAGAGCTTCCATGCCTGCTCGCTGAGAGACTTGGTGAGCTGTTCGATGAAGTAAGAACCGCCAGCCACGTCCACCATACGGTCGAAGTGACATTCGTCCTTGAGCAGGAGCTGCTGGTTGCGTGCAATACGCTCAGCGAACTCGGTGGGAGTCTCGTAGGGAGCATCGAAGGGAACAACTACCATGCTGTCCACGCCACCCAGAGCAGCACTCATGGCCTCGGTCTGAGAGCGGAGCAGGTTCACGTAGCTGTCGAACACGGTCTGGTTGTAAGTTGTGGTGTAGGCACAGATGTGCATCTTGGCAGCCTCCTTGCACTCGGTGTACTGGGCAACAATCTGAGCCCAGAGCATACGAGCGGCACGCAGCTTGGCAATCTCCATGAAGTAGACGCCATTGATACCAAGGTTGAACTTGATGTTCTCGGCAGCCAGCTCGGCAGGAACGCCAGCCTCGGTGAGCTGAGCCATGTACTCGTTACCCCAAGCCAGGGCATAACCCAGGTCCTGATAGCTGTAGGCACCAGCGTCAGTGAGCTTGTAGGCATTTACTGCCACAGCACGGAACAGAGGATAGTCAGCCAGAGTCTCGACAAGAGCCTTTGCCACGGGGAGCAACTTTTCTGTGTCCTTACCCTTCATTACCATCTTCTCCAGAGGATCGAAGCTGATGCTGCCAGCCAGACGGGCCTTGTCATAACCCTTAGCCTCGAAGTAGGCCACGAGAATCTGAGCCAGTTCCACGCTGCAACGCTGGCAGGTGCGGAAGTTCAGTTCCACGCAGTCTGCCAGGATACCGTCGAGCAGAGCCTCGACATACTCCTTGCTGACATACTCGCTGGGAAGAATGAAACCAAGAGAATCAACACCACGGTTCAGGACGTCCAGAGCCTTGGCATTAGCCTCCTTGGCACACTCGCCGCACTTGATGTCCTGACGGACATACCAAGAGTTGTCTGCAGCCTTGTTGCCACGAACATAGGGATACTGGCCGGGAAGGGCATTCACTGTAGCCAGATTTTCCACATCCTCCTTACGGTAGAAGGGATCCATGGAGAAACCTTCATTGGTTCTCCATACCATTTTCTTCTGATAGTCCGCACCCTTGAGGTCAACCTCAATCTTCTCGCGCCACTCCTGGGCCGAGGGGGCAGTAAAATCAGAGAAAAGCTTTTCTTTACTATCTGCCATTTTGTTTAATGAATTATGTATAATGATTATTTGTCTTATTCCGAACAAAAGTACGCTTTTTTAGTTTGTTGGCAAAATTAAAGCAGGTAAAAGTGGCAGTGTTGTCATTATTTTGAGTAATTTTGCACTTGAAATACATATTTAATACATCTATATTGCGCTTATGGAATGGTTAAATTCACTTCTCACCACCACTGACAGCATAGGCCACATTGTTATGCTTTATGCAGGTGTTATCAGTATTGGTCTGGCACTGGGCCGAATAAAGTTTTTCGGCATTTCCCTGGGAGTAACCTTTGTACTTTTCGCCGGTATTTTGGCAGGGCATTTTGGTCTGACGGGCACAACATCCACCCTGACTTTTGTGCAGGACTTCGGCCTGATTCTGTTTGTCTACTGTATAGGTCTGCAGGTTGGTCCGGGCTTCTTTGAGAGTTTCAAGAAAGGAGGCATAACCATGAACCTGTTAGCAGTGGGCATAATACTGCTGAATGTACTCTGCTGCATAGGCTTGTTCTTCCTTGTGTTCTACGACGGCAACGGTATGGCTGGCGAGAACAGCCGCAACCTGGCCATGATGGTGGGTGTGCTCTGCGGTGCCATAACAAATACCCCCGGTCTGGGTGCTGCCACCGAGGCATGTTCTAACATCTTTGGAAGCAGCGCTCCTGCCATAGCCAACGGTTATGCCTGTGCCTATCCCCTTGGTGTTGTGGGCATTATAGGAGCCACAATACTGATACGCCTGCTCACCCGCACCTCTCTGGCAAAGGAGCAGAAGCAGATAGAGAGCGAGATTGCTGCCAATCCGCATGTCATCCCGCACAAGATGACCCTGGTGGCCACCAACCAGGCGCTGGCAGGGCGCAGCATATTGCAGGTTAGGGAGTTCCTGGCACGCGACTTCGTGTGCAGCCGTATCCTGCACGACGGTCATGTGAGCATGCCCAACAGGGATACCATCATACACCTGGGCGACAAGATGTTTATAAACTGTGCACAGGACGATGCCGAGGCCATCAGCGCCTTCATAGGTCCGATAGAGGAAGTGGTGTGGGAAGAGCAGGATGTGCCCATGGTAACCAAGCACGTGCTGGTGACACAGTCCAAGATGAACGGCAAGACCCTGGCAGAACTGCATTTCAGCAGTGTATACGGCGTTAATGTTACCCGCGTGAAGCGTGGTGGCATGAACCTCTTTGCCGAGAGCCACCTGCGTCTGCAGGTTGGCGACCGCATTGTTGTTGTCGGTCCCGAAGACGCAGTAAACCGTGTAGCAAGCAAGATGGGTAATTCGGTAAAGAAACTGGATCACCCCAACCTCACCGCCATCTTCATAGGAATCTTTGTAGGAATCATCTTTGGTTCAATACCATTCGCAGTACCTGGTGTGCCAACACCCGTGAAGCTCGGTCTGGCTGGCGGTCCGCTGATTATTGCCATTCTGTTGGCACGCTTTGGCTACAAGGCCAAGATTGTGGCATACACCACCACCAGTGCCAACCTGATGCTCAGAGAGATGGGATTGGCTCTGTTCCTTGCCAGTGTGGGCATTAAAGCAGGCGCCAACTTTGTAAATACCGTAATTGAAGGCGACGGACTGACCTATGTGTGGTGCGGTTTCCTTATCACCACCATACCCATTCTGATAATGGGACTTGTAGGCAAATTGTACTATAAGTTGAACTACTTCACTCTTATGGGCCTCATTGCCGGTGCCAACACCGACCCGCCAGCTCTGGCATTTGCCAACCAGACAGCATCCAACGACGCCCCTGCCGTGGGCTATAGTACAGTGTATCCTCTGAGCATGTTCCTGAGAATACTGACGGCACAGTTGATAATCCTGCTCCTTTGCATAGCATAATAGCCCTTTCAGCATGATAGTCTGCATAGCCGAGAAACCATCAGTGGCCAAAGACATAGCCAAAGTGCTCGGTGCCAACCAATCCAGGGACGGATACATGGAAGGCAACGGGTATCAGGTGACATGGACGTTTGGTCACCTGTGCGAACTGAAGGAACCGCACGAGTACAACCAGCAGTGGAAGTACTGGTCGCTGGGTTCCCTGCCCATGATACCGCCCCGCTTTGGCATACGCCTGAAGCAGGACAAGGGTGTGGAGCATCAGTTCAAGGTGATAGCATCGCTGATGCAGAATGCCGACTCCATCATAAACTGCGGTGATGCCGGACAGGAGGGTGAACTGATACAGCGCTGGGTGATGCAGCTGGCTGGTGCCAAGTGCCCCGTGCAGCGTCTGTGGATATCCTCGCTGACAGAAGAGGCCATACGCGAAGGGTTCCAGAACCTAAAGGACCAGTCGCATTACCAGAGTCTGTACGAGGCCGGACTGATGCGTGCCATCGGAGATTGGACCCTGGGCATGAACGCCACCAGACTCTACACGCTGAAATACCGAAGCAACGACCGCAGTCAGGGTGCCAACCAGGTACTGAGCATTGGTCGTGTGCAGACACCGACTCTAGCACTCATAGTACGTCGCCAGCAGGAGATAGAGAACTTCGTGCCTACAACATATTGGGTTCTGACCACCAACTACCGCGATACTGTGTTCAGTGTGGTGATGGAGGAGGAGGAGAAGGAAGAGGAAGCGTCCAAGGAGGCCTCAAAAAACAAGGAGAAGACTCCCAAGGGTTTCAAGACCCGTGAGGAGGGAGAGGCCATACTTGAGAAGATAAAGGACCTGCCGTTCACGGTAAGCAAGATAGAGAAGAAGAAGGGCAAGGAGGCACCGCCTCGACTGTTCGACCTTACCAGCCTGCAGGTGGAGTGCAACAGGAAGTTCGGGTATTCCGCCGACCAGACTCTGCAACTCGTGCAGAGTCTTTACGAGAAGAAGGTTTCTACATATCCGCGTGTGGACACCACCTTCCTGCCCGATGATGTGTATCCCAAGTGCGGACAGATAATGAACGGACTGAAGGACTACTTCCACCTGATGGACCGCATAAAGGGGCAGAAACTGAGGAAGGACAAGAAGTTCTTCGACAACAGCAAGGTGACCGACCACCATGCCATCATACCCACAGGGCAACCTGCCACTGGTCTGACGGAGGCGGAGAGGAAGGTCTTTGACCTGATCGCACGTCGCTTCATAGGCATCTTCTATCCCGACTGCCTTTTTGAAACCACTACCATAACGGGCGAGGTGGGCGACATTGCATTCCGTGCCACGGGCAAGCACATTACCGACCCTGCATGGAAGGTGCTCTGGAGCACAAACTCTGAGTCTGCCGACACACCTGCCGAGGAGAAACTTCTGCCCGAATTTGTGAAAGGGGAGAGCGGGCCGCATACCCCCGACCTTGCAGAAAAACAGACCACACCGCCCAAACCATACACCGAAGCCACCCTGCTTCGTGCCATGGAAACCGCCGGCAAGATGGTGGAGGACGAGGAACTGCGAGATGCGCTGAAGGAGAACGGTATAGGCCGTCCATCCACACGTGCTGCTATCATCGAGACCCTATTCCGCCGCCGCTACATCCGCAAGGAGCGTACCTCGCTATGGGCAACACCGACTGGTGTAGAGTTGATAGGCATAATACACGAAGAACTGCTAAAGAGTGCAGAACTTACCGGTATCTGGGAGCGCAAACTTCGCCAGATAGAGCAAAGGCAATACGATGCCCACCAATTCCTTGCCGAACTGAAGCAGATGGTGACCGACGTGGTAATGGAGGTGATGCGCGACAACAGCAACCGCCACGTGAGCATAACCGAGGAAGTTGCAAAGAAGAGCAAGAAGAAATAAAATAAATAGCCTGCCTTTTACGTTATCTAACTAGAATCACTAGAAATACTAGAAGTCCTAGAAATACTAGATACCCCCCAGCACCATGCTCAAATCAAGGATTCCTCTATGCCTGACTGGCATCTTTGCCCTGCTCCTCGTCCTAAGCGGATGCGGTGCGGACAACTATGCCCGCAAGGCTGAAGAATACTATACCATAGGCGAATACTTCGACGCCGCCGAGGAGTTCAAGAAAGCCTATTCGCACACTCCTGTAAAGGAAAAGGCAAAGCGTGGGGAGAGGGCTTGGAAAATGGCTGAATCCTATCGCTTTATAGGTTATAGTGCCAAAGCTGCAGGTGCATACCAGAATGCTGTGCGCTATAAGACAGGCGGAATGGAGGCTGTACTTCGCCTGGCACAGATGCAGCATTGGATGGGGAAATACAACGATGCCATTAAGAACTATACCCTGTATCTGGACAGCGTACCGTCGTCGCTGGAGGCGCTAAACGGTCTGGAAGGTTGCAGACAGGCTGCAGTGTGGAAGAAGAAAGGGTCGCTCTACAGCATCAAGAAGCAGCCCATCCTTGCCAGCCGGCGTGCCGACTATTCGCCGGCACTCTTCGGCAGCGAATGGGACCAGCTGTACTTCACCACCACCCGTCCCCAGGCAAAGGGCGAGGATGCCAGTGGTATTACGGGTGTGAAGATGGCAGACATATTCTTCAGCCAGAAGGACGACAAAGGCAAGTGGTCAAAACCCGAACCGGTGGAGGGTGATGTAAATACCGACTACGAGGACGGGGCTTGTTCGTTCAGTCCTGACGGCAAGACCATGTACTTCACCCGCTGTACGCACGATCCCAATTATCCGCGCTATGCTGTAATTATGTCCAGTTCCCGCAGCGATGCAGCATGGAGCAAACCGCAGGAGGTGAAGATTTCCAACGACACATTGTCCACATTCGCTTATCCCGCCGTCTCGCCCGATGGCTTGTGGCTCTATTTCTCCAGCAACATGCCTGGCGGACAAGGAGGGTTGGACCTGTGGCGCATTTCTCTTGACGAGTATGGTATGGGAGTACCAGAAAACCTTGGACCGCAGGTCAATACCTTTGCCGACGAGGTATTTCCGTCGTTTCGTGGCAACGGTGAGTTCTACTTCTCCTCCGACGGACATCCCGGAATGGGCGGACTGGACCTTTTCAGGGCAGAGCAGGATACCACAGGGATGTGGACCTTGGAAAACCTCGGGTCGCCAATGAACTCGGCTGGTGACGACTTCGGTATGACATTTGAAGGACTGCACAACCGTGGTTTCTTCTCCACAAACCGTGGCAACGGCAGAGGCTGGGACCAGATTATGTCTTTCGAGTGCCCAGAGATAGTGCAGAGCATCAAGGGATGGGTGTACGAGAAGGACGGTTACGAACTGCCCGAAGCGCTGGTGTATGTGGTGGGCAACGACGGTACCAATCTAAAATTGTCTGTCAGGTCGGACGGTTCTTTCGTCCAGGAGGTGAAACCAAATGTGTCTTACGTGCTGCTGGGTACATGCAAAGGCTATCTGAACCACAAGCAGGAGATTTTCATTGATACGAGCAGTGTGTCGCGCGAGCATGTACTTCAGTTCCCGTTGGCCAGCATGACGGATCCCGTGCTCATCCGTAATGTGTTCTACGAATTTGACAGTGCCGAACTGACCGACAGCAGTACCATTGCCTTGGACAGCCTGGCAACGCTTTTGGCGGAGAATCCCAGTGTGACGATAGAACTATCCTCGCATTGCGACTATCGTGGCAAGGACGACTACAACCAGCGCCTGTCCCAGCGTCGTGCAGAAAGCGTGGTGAACCATCTTATCAGCAAGGGCTTGCCGGCCGAACGTATGATTCCTGTTGGTTATGGCGAGAGCCGGCCCAAGATAGTGACCCGACGCATTGCCGAGAAGAATCCATTCCTTCAGGTGGGCGACACCCTGACAGAACCTTTCATCCTGGCGCTGCCCGATGAAGCACAGCAGGAGATATGCAATGCCCTGAACAGAAGAACGGAATTCCGGGTAATGCGTACTACCTTCGGTTTGCCCTGAGCAGATTGCAATCCATGGTCCTTATTCATATTTTACTGGTGCTGTAGTCTGTTTTTCGGAAAATAAGACTAACTTTATCGCCAGTTATGGCAATATTTACGTCAACAAACAGTTCCCGCTCCATGTCTGCTGTATTCATAGCAGGTGGGGTGGCTGTATTGTTTGTTGTGGCAGAACTTTGTTTTGGCGCTTTTCCTGTAGACATATTCCGCTTTCCGCTCAACATCCTTGTTGCGGCCTTGTGGCTTATGTTTATATCTGTCCTGTACCGCAACCGTGCAGGCAATGTCTTTGCCAGATTCATGCTTTCACGTCAAGCCACGTGGATGTCGCTTGCCCTGATGGCGGTTATTGGCATAGTCCTTGGCCTGCAGCGTGAACCGTCCACCACGGCATGGCCGGTGGTTGCCTCGCTGCTCTTCGTGCTCAGTCACCTTTGCTTTGTGATACTGCGAGGCTGGCATGGTGCCAAGGGCGTACGCTGGCGCTTTTGCCTGACTCATGTGGGACTGCTCCTTGCTCTTGGCGCAGGTTTCTGGGGAGCACCAGACCGCCAGCAGTTGCGCATGGCAGTACATAGGTATCCTTCCAACGAGGCTTACACAATGGAGGGCGAACTTAGCCCCACGCCATACAGCATAGAACTGCACTCCTTCCAGATGGAGTCTGCCGACAACGGTGCTCCCACGCATTACGAGGCGCAGATACTGGTTGACGGAAAGAAGGTGATGCTGATGGTTAATCATCCCTACAACCGCACTCTGAGCGAAAAGATATACCTTGTTAGTTTCGGCAAGACACTGATGGGAGAAACATATGCCGTCATTGAAATAGTAAAAGAACCCTGGCAATGGCTGTCTGCCGCCGGCATAATAATGCTCATCGCCGGCGCCGTGTTGCTCTTCGTACAAGGACCGAGGAAAACGGTGAGCGGTGAGTGGTGAGCGGAAAATATAAAACATTAAACGTTGCTGACTATGGGCTGGAACATATTCCCTATTTGGGCAGCAGGAGTGGTACTGCTTGCCGCAACAGGTTCCACTATTGCTATACTCAAGAAAGAGCGTAACATCTGGGCGGTAGCCTTGATGTCGCTCGCCATTGTGGCTATGGCTGGGTTCATTGCCATATTATGGACCACTCTCGAGCGTCCGCCTTTGCGCACAATGGGTGAGACACGTCTGTGGTACTCCTTCTTCCTCTTCGTGGCAGGACTGTTCACATACTGGCGCTGGCAATACCGCTGGATAATGCCATTCTCCACTGTACTAGCCGGAGTTTTCATCATCATAAATATTGCAAAACCTGAGATTCACGACCAATCACTGATGCCTGCCCTACAGAGTGTGTGGTTTGTGCCCCATGTATCTGTTTACATGTTCTCCTACTCGTTGCTCGGATGCGCCACACTGCTCTCAACCGTGGCACTGGCACGAAGAAGCAGCAACATGGACATGGCAATAGAGAAACTCCTGTATGCAGGTCTGGCATTCCTCTCCATTGGTATGCTCACTGGTTCGCTTTGGGCCAAGGAAGCATGGGGGGCATATTGGAGTTGGGACCCAAAGGAATCGTGGGCTGTTGCCACATGGGCGCTGTTTCTCTTGGCATTGCATTTTCCCCCACAAAAAAGACTAAAAGACAATGCGATATCTGCTCATATTACAAATGTAATCACTCCCCTCCCCTGTGGAGGGGTTGGGGGAGGGTCTGCCTATCTGTATCACATCATCATAATCCTTGGTTTCCTTGCCTTGCAAATGTGCTGGTATGGCATCAACTATCTGCCGTCGGCAGAGACAAGCATACATACATATAATCAATAACCAACAATATCAAAGTTATGAAAAAGCAAAAAAGAGGTCAGTTCCTGATTGGAGTTGCAATGCTGCTTATTGCCTGTGGTTGGGTCACCTACCGTGTAATGACAGCAAATTCAACGCCATCTAAGGAGTTAGCTCCAGAGGCACGTATCGTTGCCATTCTGGAGAATGGCGGTTGTATCAGCTGCCATAGTGCTAATCCCGAACTTCCGTTCTATGCCAACATCCCTGTAGCAGGCGATATGGTGAAGGCAGACATTGAGGAAGGTTACCGCGCATTCGACATTGAAGACATTGTGGCAAAACTGAAAGATGGCGGTATTCCAAATCCTGTTGATGTTGCCAAGATTGAGAAGGTGACGCTGGACAAGCGTATGCCCATGGCAAAGTACTACCTCGTACATTGGGGCAGCCAGATGACCGACAAGAAGGCCGGAATGATTGCAGAGTGGGCACGCGACTATCGCACTGCATACTACAACGACGGTCTTTCTGGCGAGCGTGCCGGAGAACCAGTGCGTCCCATCATTGCCAACCCAGATGTCAATCCGCAGAAGGTGGCGCTTGGTTTCAAGCTCTATCACGACACACGCCTGTCTGTTGACAACACTATTTCATGTGCAACATGTCATGGCCTGAACACGGGCGGTGTGGACAACCTGCAGTACTCAAAGGGGGTAGAAAACAACATGGGAGGCGTGAATGCTCCCACCACCTATAATGCCGTGTACAACTTTGTTCAGTTCTGGGATGGCCGTGCCAAGACTCTTGCCGAGCAGGCTGCCGGTCCTCCATTGAATCCCGTGGAGATGGCTTCTGCCTCGTTCGATGAGATTATTGCCAAACTGGCCCAGGACAAGAAGTATGTCGAAGAGTTCAATGCCCTCTATCCCGATGGCATCACCGAGGCAAACATCACCAATGCCATAGAGGAGTTTGAACGCACACTCGTTACCCCCAACTCTCAGTTCGACAAGTGGCTGCTGGGCGACAGCAATGCACTCACCGACGACGAACTGCATGGCTACGACCTGTTCAAGGACAACAACTGTGCCACCTGCCATGTTGGCGCTAACCTCGGTGGCGAGTCCTACGAACTGATGGGCCTGCGTCAGCACTACTTTGAGGCACGTGGCATGGAACTCACCGAGGAGGACAACGGCCGCTTCAAGCAAACCCAGGACGAGCGCGACCGTCACCGCTTCAAGGTTCCAGGTCTGCGCAACATCGAACTTACATGGCCTTACTATCACGATGGCACACGCCTCACCATGGACGAGGCTGTCCGCGACATGGCTCTCTACCAGTGCGATGTACAGCTCAGTGATGCTGAAGTTGCATCCATCGTGGCCTTCCTACGCACCCTCACCGGCGAGTACCAGGGCAAGAAACTCACCTCCGACAACGAATATGGCGTGGTCCTGAACGCAGAGAACCACACTCACGAAGAGCATGAGCATGAATAATGCAAATACACCATATATACGAGAGGGGTTAGCACACGTGTGCTAACCCCTCTCATATACTAAATCATTTTTACCTTTGATTTGATTTAAGTTACTTCATCAACGAATCCACATAGGCATAGAACTCCGGAGACTCGCCGAGGATGGTCTTGAGGATACGGCCTTCGGGGTTGAGGATTACCTTTGTGGGGTAACCCGTCACGGCATACAGGGATGAGACATCGGCATCGTCTTTGCCGTTCAACAGGTTGGTCCAGGGCAAGGCCTTCTCGGCAACACATTTCTTCCATGCCTCCTCGGTATCTCCACATGCTATGCCTACAACCTCAAGACGCTGGCCGTACTTGGCATACATCTCCTTCATCTCGGGAATACCTTTGATGCACCATCCGCACCATGTGCCCCAGAAGTCGAGAACCACATACTTGCCACGCAAGGAGGAAAGTGAAACTGGCTTACCATCTACGTTGTTCAAAGTGAACTCCGGAGCCATCATACCGTCTGCCACTCTCTTCTCTGCCTCTCTCTGCTTAAGCAACGCCTGATAGTCTGCCACCTGTTCGGCATACATGTTGGCCAGTACTCCGGTGCGCACACACTCGCAGAACTGGTCGAGGCAGTCATGATGCTTCTCTAGATTGCCATACATATAAAAGGCATAGAGTCCTACCTCGGAATCTGGACGGTAGTGCACATATTCTGCCACAAGGTCCTGAATGCTATCCTTGCAGGCCTCGGAAACAGCCATAAGGGAGTCGCGCTCTGCCTGCGGTCTGGTGCTGTCGTATGCTGCACGTGCTGCCTGCATTGACTTTTCTGTAAAAGGCTTGATATGGGAATAGATGAGATCGAGGTCCTTGTAGAATGGAATAGAGCCAGTAATGGTGTGGTTGCAGAAATCTCCTTCCACCTGGATATCTGCTCCTGGCATAACAGGCACATTTATACCAACCATGCTCATGGCTTCCATGGTGCCGTCGGGGTAGCGACGGGGAAGTTTGTAGATTTTATAGGAACGTGCACTGTCGCCCGTCAGGGGAATTAACAAGTTACCGTTAGGAATGGCAAGAGTGTCTACCTGTGCATTACGGAATCCGTCGGTAATACCAGTATTGTATACGATAACAGAATCCTCGGAATCCATGCCGGTGAGTGCGAGGGTAAGTGTGGGCTGTTGACGGGAACATCCGACAAAGAATGCTGCAAGAGCTGCAAAGAAAAGAGTACGTTTCATAGTTTTGGGGGTAGAGTTTAGAGTACAGATGAAAGATGAGAAAGGAGAAAGGAGAAAGGAGAGATGAGAAAGGAGAGATGAGAAAGGAGAGATGAGAAAGGAGAGATGAGAAAGGAGAAAGGAGAAAGGAGAAAGGAGAAATGAGAGATGATGATGGGGTGAAAGATTTATAGGACATTAAATGACTGACACAACTTCGTTCATAAGGATGTCATGAGGTTCGGAGGGGAGGTGTTCAAGCATTTGGAAAGGAAAGCAGATGCCAATCTTGTATGCATTGGGAGAAAGAGACAACAGACGGTCGTAATACCCTTTACCCCTACCGAGGCGCGTGCCATGGCGGTCGAATGCCACACCGGGGATGATGGCAAGGTCTATCTCGTGATACGACTCTACGGGGAAGAGTTGGCCAATCGATTCCATGATACCGTAGGCTCCAGGTTGCAAGGAATCTGGTGTATATATGCGAAGTTCAAGTTCATCGCCGACAACCTTGGGCAAAAGTACACGCTTGCCAATATTCATGGCATTATCCAAAAGGAGGGTGGTATCAACCTCGCCCGGCAATGGATGGTAAAGCAATACCGTGCCGGCGGCACGCCACAGGCCATCTGCCATGAGGCGGGAACATATCTCACGGCTCGTCTCTTTCATCCATTCGGCAGAACGCGCAGACTTCAGACCCTTAATCCATTTGCGTATCTCTGGTTTCTGCATCATAGGCAGACGGGCGGAGAGGCTGTATTCGCAACCACAGAATACCTGATTATAAAAGGCATTTTCCTTCAGCAGTTCGTTGCGACGCTGCTGCAGGCCTCCCTTGCGCCAGTTGCGGTCGTCAAAGCGTACCTGCCCAACCTGCTCTGCTGCCCAATGGCCGGCGATGGATATTTGTTCAAGACTTTTCCAACGACTGCTTGCCAGTGTGGTAGTAAACGACTCTATGCCCAAACGCTTACAGCACCTTGCTGCACTAAGCAAACGCAGACGAAAGCACTCCAGACAACGGCTGCCACGCTCGGGCTGGTCTTCATGACCACTAATGGCACAAGACCATGAGGCATGGTCGTAGTCCTCGTCTATGATTTGCAGTCCCAACAGCTCAGCATATCGTGTGCACTCGTTCTTGCGGATGAGATACTCTTCCTCGGGGAAAATATTGGGATTACAATAATATAGCACAGGTTGGATGCCGTTTTGCATCATCCACTCTATGATGGCGCTGGAACATGGGGCGCAACAGCAATGAAGAAGAACTTTAGTCATATGGTCTATATGTGGCTATGTACAGGTTATATCGTATTTAAGATACCTGCAACTTCGGGAGTTGGGACTTCAAAAGAAGAAAAAATGCCTCCTCATTTTCCACAGAAACAGGATACACTCCCTTGAAAGCGAGGATACGCAACTGCCCAGGGCGGACTTTCCGTATCTGAATGATATCCTTGAAAGGTAGGGTCTTGCGTAAAAGGCGATAGCTCAGTTCCTGCTTATCCTCATCTACCACAATAGTCTCATATATAAAATATAGAGAACGCGCCAGCATGAACAATATACAGAAAACAAAGAAACCATAGGCTAAAGCAAATTTGCCCCGGGCAACTACAGTAGCCATGTTCAGGAAGAAGAATACAAGCATCACCACAAAAACAAGGGCATAGATCACTGCCGTGACCTTCATCAACGGACTCTTGGCATAAAAGTAAGTTCGGAATTCGTGCTTGTGCTGCATAATATCGTATATATGTTTCGTTTTCACCTTTCCGTTTCCCCAAGACTCCAACGCTTGGTATATGTAGTCCTTATCCTCCAAGCTTCGGGATAGAGGTTGTTGATTCTGTTGCCTACGCCCTTGCCGGGTCCAAGAGGCATACCCTTGTAGCACAGGGTGACGGGCCCCTTAGGGGCATCAACACGAATTGCTTCTCTACGAAGGTAACTTAAAGCCAGGTCGTACGAAAGTTCTACCAGCGAGCCCTCGCACACAAATGCTTGGGGCATTAGCCTGAGCGTACGCTGAGCCTTACGTGTGACAGAGGTCTTTTGGGCAGGGAAGTCACCTGCTTCAGAAGAGATTTCGACATCCTCTGCTCCCGCCGTTTTACGTATGGCAGCACAATAGAAACCCTCGCCACGGTCGCGTCCTGGAAGGAAATGACGCTCTTCAAGGAGTTCAGCACCCAATTCGGAACATATCCAACGAGCATTGTCCTCGTCCTCGAAACGGTTAAAAGTGCAGGTACTGTAGACAAGCAGACCGCCCGGTTTCAATGCATGCCAGATGTCACGAAGAATAGTACTCTGGCGCTCAACGCACATCATCACATTGCCCATGCTCCATTCCGCCACAGCCTGTTCGTCCTTGCGGAACATTCCTTCGCCCGAACAAGGGACATCGGTGACAAGAACGTCGAAACAATTGGAGAATGCACCGAAGTCGGCTGGATAGTTGTTGGTAACGATACTATCTACAGGATATGTACCCTGAGGCATGCGTGTCCACTTCTGCATGTTCTCTGCAAGAACATTGGCACGCTTGGACATAGGCTCATTGCTGAGAAGAAGCGAACCCTCAGGAAGAAGTCCTGCCAACAGAGTACTCTTGCCTCCAGGAGCGGCACAAAGGTCCAATGCGCAACAAGCTGTCTCGGGACCATAGTTCTTCAGCAACTTTGCAACATACATCGACGATGCTTCCTGAACATAGTACACCCCAGCATGCAGCAGAGGATCGAAGGTAAAGGGCGGACGCTCGGAAAGATAAAATGCATCGGGACACCAAGGGACAGGCTCCCATCCCACCTCACATGGCAGTCCTTGCATTCCCCCTCCCTCACAGGGAGGGTTGGGGTGGGTCTCACAAATCGCAGAAATCTTTCGTCTGTTGAGACGCACAGACACCTCAGGCTCTGTTGTCAGCAAGGCATTGCAAAGGGCCTCGGCATCATCGTTGCCGTAGTGTTCCCTCATCAGGGTTATGAAATCCTCTGGTAGTTGTTGCATAGAATTTTTCTGTTTTGCGCTCATCCGCTAAACGCACACCATTAAACGTTCACCGTTAAACAGAGACCGTTCCCTTAATGGCAGGCCATGGATCGTAATCCACAAGGGTAAAGTCCTCGTACTTGAAGTCGAAGATATTCTTTATCTCGGGGTTAAGTATCATACGTGGAAGCTGACGTGGTTCGCGTGAGAGTTGCTCGTGTATCTGCTCCATGTGATTGGTATAGATATGCGTATCGCCAGTGGTGTGTATGAACTCGCCAGGCTTTAGACCGCACACCTGCGCCATCATCATGCACAACAGAGCATATGATGCGATGTTGAAAGGTACACCAAGGAAGGTATCAGCGCTGCGCTGGTAAAGTTGCAGGGAGAGTTTGCCGTTAGCCACATAGAACTGGAAAAAAGCATGGCAAGGAGGCAGGTTCATGTTATCAAGGTCGGCAACATTCCAAGCCGACACGATAATACGACGGCAGTTGGGATCTTTCTTGATTGTATCCACTGCCTGCTGGATCTGGTCGATAAAGCCTCCATTGTAGTCGGGCCAAGATCGCCACTGATAGCCATATATATGACCAAGGTCGCCGGTTTCTGGATCTGCCCACTCGTTCCAGATGCGCACACCTCGCTCCTGAAGCCACTTGGCATTGGTATTGCCCTGAAGGAACCATAACAATTCGTAGATGATGCTCTTAAGATGAACCTTCTTCGTAGTTAGCAGAGGGAAACCTTCCTCCAAATTAAAGCGCATCTGGTGACCGAAGATGCTCTTGGTTCCAGTGCCTGTACGGTCGCCCTTATCCACTCCCTCCTTGAGGATACGCTCCAACAAATCAAGATATTGTTTCATACGTTATTCAAAGTCTATTTGCCACAAAGTTAACAAAATTTGTTTGAAACTACAAGGAAAGATCACTTCACATAATCTACAAAGCAATACTTGTAATCATGCTTCTCATCTGTATCGTGAAATTCGCGTGAAACTTCCGTCCATTCGGAAAGGTCTACAGCAGGGAAGAAGGCGTCTGCCTGCTCGGGAACGGAATCAATTTCGGTAAGGCACAAACGATTGGCAAAAGGCATTGCCTGACGATACACGCTCTCACCACCTATTATATATACATCCTCTGAATCAGAACAAGATGCCAATGCAGCATGCAAATCTGGGAATACTTCTGCACCAGGCAGTTCTGAAATAGTACGGGACAATACTACATTCCTACGATTAGGCAAAGCACCCTTGGGAAGACTATCAAAGGTCTTACGACCCATGATTATTGTATGACCGGTAGTGAGCGCCTTGAAACGCTTCAAATCGTTGGGCAACCAATAAAGTAACTTATTATCGTTTCCGATAGCCATATTCTGTGCCACGGCTGCTATAATACTTATGTACATAAAGAATACTTTACATTATATAAAAAATGAACGGAAGTCTGCATGACTCCCGTTCATTCTATCATTACTGTAAATTAAATTACTGTCTACGAGTTGCAGAATAGTTGATACGCAATGCCCAAGACTTTCTCAATACCTCTTTAATATCGGTAATGATACCCATCTGGGTCTTTGAATCAGCCTTGATGGAAATAACCTGTTCTGCCTGGTTAGTCATACCCTGACGCTCCTGAGCAACGAAGTCCATAACCTCACGAGGCTCCGCATAGCGGTCGTTCAACTGAATACGTGTACTGCTACCCATCTGAGCACGAAGAGCATCGGTAGGAGGACCTACGTAGATGTAACTTACAGCGCTCTTCTTCTCCAATTTCTCAAGTTCTGTACCCTGAGGTACCACAAGCTTCACCTGCAAAGTAACCTCACGCATGGTGGTTACAATCATGAAGAAGAACAAGATGGTGAAAATCAAGTCAGGGAGAGATGAAGTATTCATCTCAGGCATTTCGCGACTTTCCTTTTTCTTAAATCCCATTATTTGGTTCCTCCATAATTTTTAGGTTCAGCCTCAGAAATCTTCTGGGGATAGTAAGCACGGATTGCGACCTGCTGTTCATTGTTCAAGGCATCGTAGGGACGACCGAACTTTGACTTTGACAAATCGTTACGCAACTCATTGTATGCTGCTACCAATTCGTTCTGTACCTGGAAGTACACATCGTATGGTGTTCCACGGTCAGTCTGTACAGAGATAACATGATTCTTGGTAATATAACATTGACCCAACAAATCAATCTCTACTGCAGCCTTTTCAGGCAACTTGCTCAAATCGTTTGGATTCTGAATAAATTCCTTAGCACGATCTCTTAGCAACTTAATGTCCAACTCACCGCTACCGGTACCGTCGGAGCACCACATTCTGCCGTTTGAATTGATCTTAACATTGAGAACATTACGTTCCTTAACGTCAATCTGTGCATCTTCCTGTTCCTTATCTGGTGGCTGTGGCAAACGACGAGCCAAACCTGTATCGGTATCCATAGATGTGGTAACCAGGAAGAAGATGAGCAGCATGAAAGATATATCTGCGGTAGAACTGGTGTTCAGTCCCGGCATCTTCTTTTTCTTTCCCATATCTTTCGCTATTTAAACGTTATTACTTAGACGCAGTCTTGGTCAGGATACCGCTCATGCCAACAGCAATTGCAGCAAATGCGACAACAGACAGGATATAGATGCTCCAGATGAACATGTCAACTACAGTTACCATGTGACCGGGAGTAACAGTACCGTCAGCTGCAGTAAAGTCAGCTTCTCCAATACCGAGAACATAGCCAACAACCAGGGATACCACAAAGAGTCCCCATGTGAAAACTGTAATCTTTGAGCCAGGAACACCTGTAGCAGCAGCAGAGTCAGTACCTCTGTTGCTGAGGATACCTCTTACAACAGTCCAGATGGTCAGAACAGTAGTCAGAACTACGATACCGTACATCAAGAACAGCAAGAGGGATGTGAATGTGGGAGCAGCAAACTCACCAACCATCTCATCGCCCCAGAAGCCAAAGAACATGGCAAAGACAATAAGACTCACGGCGAGTACCGCATACATCACATATTTGGAAATTTGCTGAATTTTCATTTCTATCTCTCCTTAAATAATGGTAATAGATACTTTAATTTGAGATAAGGCAGATTACTTCTTGCTCTTGTCGCTTCTTACGCACATTACAAGCAGTTCCTGAGCTGCCTCTTCCATATTACTGGTCAGAGCCTCGATACGAGCCAGAATGAAGTTGTAGAACACCTGCAGAATCAAAGCTACAACGATACCGAAAATGGTAGTAATCAAAGCCACCTTCATACCGCCGGCAACAACAGTGGGGCTAATATCACCAGCCTTCTGGATGTTATCGAACGCGAGCACCATACCGATCACAGTACCCAAGAAACCAAGAGAGGGAGCCATGGCGATGAACAGAGTAATCCAAGAGCAGTTCTCCTCGAGGTAAGCGCCCTGAACCTCAGCCTCCATGTTGATGGTACGCTCGATGGTAGCCATATCGTTCTGGTCATTGCTATTCAAGCACTCCATAGCCTTACGACCGAGCTGTGCAACGGGACCACGGGTAGCCTTAGCCTTAGCAATAGCCTGCTCTACCTTACCAGCAGCAACCAAGGCAGCCAGATCAGCACAGAACTTGCGGGTATTAACCTGAGCCAAGCTCAAATAAACAACGCGCTCGATACAGAAAGCCAAACCGAGAACCAAAGCGATAGCAACCAAAGACATGAAGCCAGCGTCACCCTCGATGAACTTGGTCTTCAAAGTCTTGTGAAGATTCTCCTGTTCCTCCTCGGGAGCAGCAGTCTCAACAGGAGCAGCCTCAACGGCCTCAGCCTCCTCAGCAACGCTGTCAACAGCTGCAGAATCAACTACAGCAGCCTCTGCGGGAGCTGCCTCTTCCTGAGCCATTACAGATGAAGTTGAAGCGAAAGAGCATGCAGCTACCATCGCAACAATAGCAAATAACTTTTTCATTGTTTTGGTAATTTTTAGGTTTAATTAAATGAATACTATTATTTTTATCGCGGAGAGAACGGGATTCGAACCCGTGATACGCTTTTGACGTATACACGCTTTCCAGGCGTGCCTCTTCAGCCACTCGAGCACCTCTCCAATGACCATATTACATGGTTTCCGGTTACAAAAATATAATTTTTAACGGACTTGGCATAACTATTTAACGAAAAAGTTGGTCTATTACCATGTTTTTTACGTTTTTACCTCCAATACTTGGATTATATGGCGCCGAATATCCGTTTTACCGTTGTATTAGTAACCTTATTTACCTCCTCCACTGACACATTATATATATTAGATAGAAAAGAGGCTATTTGCGCGACGTATGCCGGCTCGTTTCTCTTGCCTCTGAATGGCACGGGAGCCAGATATGGAGCATCTGTTTCAAGGACAATTCTGTCCAAAGGCACAGTCGTCAGGGTTTCTGCCAAACGGCTGTTCTTAAATGTAACCACACCACCTATACCAAGAACAAAGCCTTCATGGCGAAGCATCCTTTGGGCAGTCTCGCGACTTCCGCCGAAGCAATGGAATATACCTCGCAGTCCGTCCGACTTATGGCGGTCCATTGCATCAAGAAGTTCCGGTTCGGCCTTTCTCATATGAACAACCAGAGGCAAATCGCAATCACGAGCCCAGCAGATCTGACGCTCAAAAGCTTCTATCTGCTCGTTTCTGTAGGTAGAATCCCAATAAAAGTCCAACCCGCATTCGCCAACCGCAATCATCCCGTCCAACTGCGTTTCCATACGATCGAGAACCTGTTCCCAATCCTCCTTCACATCCTCCGGATGCAGCCCCATCATGGGATAGCAGATACCTGGATATGCCTTAGCCACATCCAGCATAGAGGAGATACTTCCCTCGTTGATATTAGGAAGAAGTATCTTCTCCACGCCGGAGGCAAGAGCACGGGAGACGACCTCATCGCGGTCATCATCGAACTCCTCCCCATAGATATGACTGTGTGTGTCTATCATCAGTTCTTCCTTCCCAACAGGCTCAAGGCATATTCCCAAAGAGGTGCCTTCTTCTCGGCAGGCAACGACACCTGTTCAAGATACACGCGAGCATCCTCGAAATACTTATTGACCAAATCCTGGCACACAGAACGGACACCTATCTCATTATAGAGTCTTGTAACTGCGGATATCTTCTCTTCTGGATCATATTCCGTTGCATTAATCCACGACTCAAGTTCGCTACGCTGCTCCTCGTTGGCACCTTCAAGAGCCTTAATCAGCAGATAAGTCTTCTTGTTGCAGAGGATATCGCCACCGATCTTCTTACCGAAGGTTTCAAAATCCCCATAAACATCAAGCATATCATCCTGCAGCTGGAAAGCAAGTCCCACACTTTCGCCAAAGCGGTAAAGCAGGTCGCACTCCTCAGCCGGAGCACCAGCCTGAATAGCAGCCATCTTAACAGCACAAGCAAGAAGCACACTGGTTTTCAGACGTATCATCTCGATATATTCCTCTGGCTTAACATCCATACGATTCTCGAAATCCACATCATACTGCTGTCCCTCACCGATTTCCAATGCCGTAACAATGTAGAGATCCAACACTCTCTTCAGATACTCCTCAGGGCATTGCGCCACCAACTGATAGGCCATCACAAGCATACTGTCACCGCTAAGGATTGCAGTATTCTCGTTCCACACCTTATGGACACAAGGTCTGCCACGCCTCACCTCTGCCCTATCCATCACATCATCGTGAAGAAGGGTATAGTTATGATAAGTCTCTATACCAACCGCAGTAGGCAGAGCAGGACGCACATCATCCTTATACATATTATATGTCATTAGCAACAGGACAGGACGAATCCTCTTGCCGCCAGCACTCAAAACATAGCGAATAGGCTTGTAAAGACCAAAGGGCTGGCGCTCCAGATGGAGAGCGTCCAGCCCTTGGTTTACCATAGCCAGAATTTCTTCTGAACTGTACATAATATATTTATGTTGTTATTAACCCAAACGGAACATTACAGGCAAGTTAAAGCGAGAACGTACAGTCTTGTTACCCTGACGTGCAGGCTTCCACTTTGGCATCATCTTTACTACGCGCACAGCCTCTGCAGACAAGTGCTCATCAGGAGAACGAACAACCTTAACGTCAACAATAGAACCGTCACGGTTTACAACGAATGCAACAATAACACGGCCCTGAACACCCTGCTCCTGACAAATGCTGGGATACTTGATGTTGTTCTTAAGCCACTTCATACACTCTTCGTCACCGCCAGGGAAAGAAGCATTCTCTTCAACCACATCATAAACACGGTCATCATCAACCTCCTCAACAACAGGACCAACAGGACCTGCAGCAACTGCGCTGGGTGCGCCAGTACCCACAACCGTAGTAATAGCCTGGTTAACCTCCTCGCTGGTTTCAATTTCCTCCTCAGGAAGCTCTGTTTCGTCGTCTACGATATTAATAATCTCTGCAACCTTGGGAGCTGCCTGTGGTGGGGGAGCTACATATTCCTGCTGCTGAGTAATAGGAATCATGTCTTCCTCCAAAACAACACTCTCATAGATCTTGCCCTCTTCCTTGACTACAACATCACGTGTAGTGTACTCGAAAGCAGCGAACATAGCTGCCAAAACTACAACATAGCCAATAAGCAGGCTTGTGGTTTTCTGGCCACGCAATTCTTCGTTAACTGTCTTGATTGCTTCCATAATTATATGTTTTTTCGTTTTTATACACAACTGCATCGGCAAATGTAGGACATTTTTTCCACATACTGACACCAAACACCCACTTTTTTTGTCTCAAAACACATTTTTGAACCTGCCACCGTGTATATTGGCACAAAATACACTATCTTTGAAACCCAAATGTGCATATTATGAGCCTTAAAAATATTTCAACATATATCTTTTTTCTCTTGCTCCTTAGCACCAAGGCTCAGGCACAGGGCAGCTCGTCCATTTTCGATTTCCTAAACCTCCCCACATCATCCCATGCCATGGCATTGGGAGGTAAGAACATCTCATTGATAGAGGATGACGCCTCGCTCATTTTTCACAATCCGGCACTCATGAGTTCCGTAAGCGACAAGACACTGAGCCTGAACTTCCTTACCTACATGAAAGGCAGCAAGGCCGGCAACATCAGTTACGTCCAAGCCCAGGGCGAGAGAGGCACATGGGCAGCCATGGCACAATTCGTAGGTTACGGCAATATAACAGAAACAGACAAGTGGGGCAACACACTTGGCACTGCTGGTGCTCTTGACATGAGCTTGGCTGGCGGATACAGTTACCTGCTCAGCGACAAATGGGTAGGCGGTGTCAATGGCAAATTCCTTTATTCAAACTACGCCGGCTACTCCAGCATAGCGTTGGCTGTGGACCTTGGCATCAACTATCTGAATTCCGACAAGGATTTCTCCCTATCCGTGGTAGCAGCCAATCTTGGCGGACAGGTAAGCGCCTTCGGAGACGTTGGGGAAAGGTTGCCAATAGACCTGCAGCTTGGCCTGAGCAAAGGATTGGGACAGCACATACCGGTAAGATTGCACCTGATGTTCTACGATATGTTCCACTGGAGCAAAGGATACTACTCACCAGACGGAAGCATCAAAGGTTTGCAGGTATTTCTCAACCACCTTAACATAGGAGCAGACCTTACCCTGTCCAAAGGACGTTTCTGGATAGGACTGGGCTATAATTTCCGCCGCGGTTATGAAATGAAGGCTGGCGGAAGTTCGCATGCCGCCGGCCTGACCTTAGGAGCTGGAATAAACATCAAGAAGGTAAAGTTCGGCATGGCCTACGGCAACTACCACTCCGGAGCACCTACCCTATCATTCACCCTGGCATACTCCTTTGCAAAGGATAAAAAGACAAATACTAAGACAACAGATAAAGTTCAACCAAACACAGAATAGAATCATGATAACAATAGCAATTGACGGACACTCATCCTGCGGCAAAAGCACCATGGCCAAGAATCTGGCCAAAGAACTTGGTTACATATACATAGACACCGGAGCCATGTACCGCAGTGTCACATATTATGCTATGCAGAATGGCATGATAGACGCAGAGGGAAAGATAGACACAGAACGCCTGCAAGCAGCCATGCACGACATAAAGATTTCATTCAAGTTCAACCCCGAAACCGGACGCCCCGACACATACCTGAACGGCGAACGCGTAGAAGACAGAATCCGCACAATGGACGTTAGCAGCAATGTCAGTCCAATAGCAACACTCGGATTTGTGCGCGAAGCCATGGTGGCACAGCAACGCGAAATGGGCAAGGCTAAAGGCGTGATACTGGATGGCCGCGACATCGGCACAGTGGTTTTCCCCGACGCCGAATTGAAGATCTTTGTAACTGCCAGCGCCGAAATACGTGCCCAAAGACGTTACGACGAACTTACTGCAAAGGGAGAGCAGTGCAACTACGAGGATATTCTGAAGAACGTGAAGGAACGCGACTATATCGACTCTCACCGCGAAATCTCCCCCCTGACGCAGGCAGAAGATGCGATTGTGCTTGACAACAGCAACATGACTATAAACGAACAACAGGAATGGTTATTGAAATTGACGAAGGAAGCGGTTTCTGCTTCGGAGTAACACGAGCTATAGGTAAGGCTGAGGAAGAACTGAGCAACGGGAAAAAACTCTATTGCCTGGGAGACATCGTGCACAACGGAAAGGAATGCAGCCGACTCCAGCAACTGGGTCTGGAGACCATAGATCATGCTGCATACAACTCTCTGCGTGATGCAAACGTACTGCTCCGCGCACACGGAGAACCACCATCAACATACCGCAAGGCGCAGGAGAACAACATTCACATCATTGATGCCACATGCCCTGTAGTCCTGCATCTGCAAGAAAGAATCCGCAAAGAGTATCAGGCCGACACGGAACATAGCAAACAGATTGTCATCTTTGGCAAGAACGGACATGCTGAGGTTCTGGGACTGGTAGGACAAACCGACGGCGCAGCCATTGTCATCGAGAAACCGGAAGAAGTGGAGCAGTTGGATTTCAACCGCGACATTTGTCTCTACAGCCAGACAACCAAGTCCCTTGACGGTTTCCGTACCATCGTGGATTACATACAGAAGCATATCTCGCCAGAGGCTACCTTCAAATTTGCCGACACCATCTGCCGACAGGTTGCCAACCGCATCCCCCACATACGGGAATTTGCATCACGGCACGACGTCATTCTCTTCGTGTGCGGAAAGAAGAGCAGCAATGGCCGTGTACTTTTCTCACAATGTCTGCAGGTCAACCCGCAAAGCTATATGATAGATTCAGCCAGCGAGGTAGAACCAGGCTGGCTGAAGAACTGTAACTCTGTTGGAATATGTGGTGCCACCAGCACCCCTAAATGGCTAATGGAGGAGTGCAAAGTACGTATCCAGCAGCTGCTTGGCGGCGACGAATGAGGTCTTTTCCCCGTTCAGTACCGCCAGTTCCTGGGCATGCAGCATTGTACCAATAGTGGGATTCTGGAAGAAACTGTTGCGCAGACTTTCGTTAATACTCTCGTACATCCAGTATTTTGCCTGCTCGGCTCTGCGGTGTTCGAAATAGCCGTTGGCCTTGACAAAGTCAACGTATCTGTACACCATGTCCCATATCTCCTTGATGCCTATGCCATAGAAACCGCTGTAGCATAGCACCTCTGGCGACCAGCCGCTATCGGGTGTGGGGAAAAGGTGCAATGCATTCCTGAAGTGACTTGCTGCCAACTGGCTCTTTTCCACGTTGTTGCCATCGCACTTGTTTATAATGATGCCATCAGCCATCTCCATAATACCACGCTTGATGCCCTGGAGTTCATCGCCAGTACCAGCCAACTGTATCAACAGGAAGAAGTCAACCATGGAGTGGCAAGCAGTTTCGCTCTGACCGACGCCAACAGTCTCCACAAATATCTTGTCGTACCCTGCTGCCTCGCACAGGATAATGGTTTCACGTGTCTTTCTGGCAACGCCGCCCAAGGAACCTGCCGAAGGACTGGGACGTATGAAGGATTTGGGATGAACCGACAGTTTCTCCATTCGGGTCTTGTCGCCAAGTATACTTCCCTTCGTGCGCTCGCTGCTGGGGTCAATGGCCAAGACTGCCAACTTGCCGCCGTACTCCTTCAGGACATGCACGCCAAACTCGTCGATACTGGTACTCTTGCCGGCACCAGGTACGCCGCTGATACCAACGCGCACACTGTTTCCGCTATACGGCAGACATTTCTCTATTACCTCCTGTGCAACAGCGATATGCTCGGGCAGAGTGCTCTCCACCAGAGTAACGGCCTGTCCCAGGATAGAAGGGTCGCCCTTCAGGATACCTTCCACATAGTCGCCTGCCGTCAGTTTGCGCCTCACAAACCTGCCACGCTTCAGATAAGGATTGACACTGGAGGGCTGCTCCACTCCTTTGTTGACAACCAATCCTGCATATTCTGCACTATTCTCGGGATGTTCCATAGCTATTGAATTTCAATAATCACTTCCAAACTTCACAAAATGCCAGTGACAAGTCCCTAACGCTTCCAGAAAAGCAGCTTGTCCACCAGTGAAGGCGTTGCCACCTTTTCATCCTTAATGGCTATATTCAGGGTCTTGACCGGTGTCTCGGCATCATCACTGACAATCAATATACGCGGACGGGCCTTGAACCTTTCCAAAAGGTGCTTTTTAACAGACACCTTCAACTTGGCACTCTTACCGGGAAGAATAGTCCTGTTCGACAAGGACACCTCTACCGCATGATTGAAAACCTGAAGACCGTGTATTGACAAAGGCGTAGTACCTTCGTTGGTAACGGTAACAACTGTCTTCATCTTTTTTGAATTCCTATTGAAGGACAACTCCTCTTCGCTTAGTTTCATTCTGGCATCCGAAAGAGAGTCGGCAGATAACGGAGGAAGCAAAACAGCAGACACTGCAATTTCATTGCCTTCACCTATCTTGTCGCCGGAATAGCGTGCCAGATATACACTGGTCTGGTTCAAGCCATAGTGAGTCAGTTTGTCCGAATCCAATATCAGACGCACCACACCGGTCTTGCCTCCAGGAATGTCTTTGGGATCATATTCAGCGCGCAAATACGGCGGAAGGTGCATCAGTTCAGGACTGTAGGCCGTACGCTCAGTATTCACCACCTTCAACTCTGTGGCGAGCACCTGTCCCTTCACAACGTTGTCAAACTCGATGTAGTTGGTATTCATCCTCACGTTGCCAAGGTCTATGGGGAAACCTATGGCATAGTCGGACAATTCCCTTACCACCCTTCCCTGGAACACAAGAAACTCGGGGTCTTTTCCTGCATTGGTGTACACCTCCACGTATTTGCTGAAAGTGCCCAGTATGCCGGCATCATAGACCACCGTTATCTCGCCACGTTCGCCCGGCGCAATGTTGCCGCGTGTGTAACTTGCCTTGGCACACCCGCAAGACGGATGCACCTTCTTGATATGCAATGGTTTGTCGCCCTTGTTGGTAAACCCAAACACCACAGTGTGTGGTTTCTGGAAAAGTACCTCACCCGTCTTTACTATTTCCGAATCTACCACAAAACGAGGCTGGGCATAAGCAACGACACCCAGCACGAACATATATAAAAATGCAAATTTTCTCATCATATTGAGGTCAAAATTACGAATAAGTGAGCGATTTTCCAAATTTGCGATTAAGTGAGAGCAAAAAAGTTCACTTTTTTATGCCGAACGTGAGCAAATTCGACCGTAAGGTCAAATTTATTTGAGAAAATCCGAACCAAAAACAAACTGATTACTGATTACAGCCCCACACACAAATGTGCGAAGCGTGGTAATCAGTAATCAGTTAAAAAAACACCCTATGGGGTTGCCTTCAAAGTTATCTGCAAAAAAACATAAAGTCATTGCAGAGAACTTGATGTTGCAAGCAGATTTACCACTCTCCCCAGAGACTGGAGCCATAGGCATTGTCACGACCCAGCATAGAGCCAGAACCTACTGTTATGTCATCGTACATGACCATACTTTCTGCCACCATGTTAGCAACCTGTACCTTTATCACCTCCATTGAGGGTGTAATATATTTCTTTTTCATAATTGTAGTTTTTTGATTATTTTGTAGGACGCAGCTGCTGCGTCCCTACCATTCGTTAACCGTTAGTTTAGCGTTTACTTAATAACCTTTTTACCATTCACGATGAAGATACCCTTCTGGGCATTCTGCACACGACGACCGGACAGGTCATAGCAGTTTTCAGTTTTCACATTTCCGTTTTCCGTTTCCAAGATGCCAGTCTCTGTGCCGAAGTCAAAACGGATACGAGCAGGAGCAGAAGAATCAAAAGGCAGATATGCCTTGTTTGCCATGCACTCAAACTTATCGTCAATCAATTCCACACGATACATTCCCACCTCATTATTATTATCGTCTGGAGCAGCAAGGATATAGTACGAGGTGTTCTTATCGGCTCCTACCATTCTATTAAACACAGAACCTACCAAAAGATTCTCTCCTATTTCAGCAGGAGTATCCTCACTCTGAATGAATGCGTATGTTCCTTCATTTGCCTTGACGATTACACCAGTCATGGCAGGAAGCACACCTTCCACCTTCTTCATCTTCAAGCAATC
>JAZRJU010000001.1:0-47709 GCA_045645965.1 Bacteroidaceae bacterium | reverse complement strand
CATCATTAATGCAAGGGTCAAGGGAGGTAATAGTGGTGGTCCAGTAATTAACCAATGGGGCAAGGTAATAGGTACTGTCGTAGAAACGCCATTTGACAGTCAAGGAGGTAGTGCTAGTGGCCGTTATGACATCATGGGGTACGGGTTATGCCTGCCTTCTAAGTTTGTAACACAAGTTATCGAGAATCCCAATATAAAAGAATTGCATTTTACAGGTAATTCTTATACTTGTATTTCAAAATAAAGCACTACTTTGGCTTCGCCGAAGGTAGGCGGCGCCTCGGAATAAAAAATAAACTCATTTATTTTGTTCTTCTCTCGGCTTGCACTACCTTTACATCAAAGTAGGAACTCGACTCTGCGAGACACTGCAAAATGGTGCAGAAATCAGGTGTGGCAATAGCGGGAGATTATGTTTGTTGCGATTCTTTAACGCGAAGATATAGAGCCATTTAGAAATGGAACTTGTTTTCTGGCGGCACTACTCCGAAAGAGAAGCTGTTATCTGAAAAGAAAGCAGCTTTTTTCGTGTTTTCAGGTTGGTCGTATTTTGAGAGCATACAGTGAAGGCTGTTTTAAGTTTACGGATAACGATACTGTTTCAAAAAGTGTGTCTCGATTAAGTAGTAAAAAAGGACCAGCCATGTTTGGCCAGTCCTGACAAGTTTGTAATTTTGGGTGTCCAAATCTAAAACTACAACTTATGTTACTTACGAAGGAACAAATTGCTGAGTAAAATTATAGACGATGTCAATCTCTATTTTAACCACATTGCCAGGAACTCCTTCAAAGGCAGTAGGGTAGCGACATTCAGGTCTCAATAGCATTCTTTATTGCTTCAAACACCCTATTGGAATTACGTAAATTTCATCTCCGGGGCGACGATAGGCATGTTCGCCTGTTGCTGTTAATATCATCTTAAAAGCTGGTGCTTTCATGCGTGTTGTGTCAATCTGCTTGACTATTACTTCTCCTGGTGGAATGTACAATGGGATGCTTATTCAAGACCTTGATATTGCAGATGTCTCTTCGGAAAGACGAAATCCGATACTTGCAAATGTGATGGCTCAACTTGATTATATGGAGAAACGAGGAAGTGGTCTCACTCGTATATGCAATGAAACTCAAGCTTTGGATGGATACAAAGATGAGTTAAAGCCCGTATTCAAGTCCACTCCAACACAATTTCAGACAATTATTTTTGCATCGTCTGACAATCAAAATGTCGGTGACTTTGTCGGTGACATGTCGGAGACGAAACTTACTGAACGTCAACAGAAAATACTCAATCTTATAAAAGAATCACCGACGATTTCATCAAAACAAATGTCGGAGACTTTGTCGGTGGCCCCACGTACAATAGAACGCGATCTTTCTCTAATGAAAAAAGCAGGAGTTTTAACACGTGAAGGTAAGGACAATGATGGAGTGTGGGTAATTATTGTTTGAACTAATAATATAGAGGATTCGTATGTTTGAAAACTTTAAAAGGATAACAATAATGGGTGGATACTTTGAAAATTCCACCACACTTGATTTTTTCAAAGATTCTCATACTTGATTGATACTCCCATAATTATATTCTCCTTCTTGATGTATTATTATCTTTCTTCTTCTCTCCCCATGGCATATCAGATGATGAGCCACCTCCACCTGTTCCAACATGAGTTTGTGCAGGGCCACCAGAAAGCATCTCAGATGTAGCAACAAGCAGTAGGGTTTGAACCAGGTTCACTTGCTCAAACGGTTCAAAGATTTCATTGACCAGTTCATATTCGGTAACTTGGAATGATATTTTTCGGTAGTTTGGCACGCGATTTTTCGGTAGTTTGGATTGCTGTCGCTTAGTTTTTCGGTAATTTGGCATTGATTTGTTCGGTAATATATAATTATTGGCACAAACTCTCCCAAACTTTTTGTCTTATCCTATCTACAGTGTAAAACACGTATGGCAGGTTAATCTTGACTTGTTCTGTGAGCCTATAATTAAATGGAGAGAACCGATGCCTGTGCCGGTTCTCTCCATTCCTTGAATGTCAGGTTCTCTACTTTCGCATCAATCTGATGAACCATTCATCATGTGGGGATTGAACTGCTAAAGTGCCAGCGCCAGGGATACCAATATTGCAAAAAGGAATATGGACATGGCGGTCATGCCAAGGACACGGTTCAGCGCCTTGCCGTGGTTGATGGTGCGGAGAAGATGATGCGTCCTCAGGTGCAGTGGAATGAAAATGACGGGAATTAGCATTTCAAGGCAATTGCCATTCCTTATTATATTTATTGACACCATAGCCAGAAATACGGAGATAATGCCAATTAAGAGATACAGGGCAAGCGTGGATAATTCGCCTATGATGGTAACCAGTGTGGTCTTGCCCACGGCGGCATCCGTGTGGCGGTCGCGGTAGTTGTTGACCAGCAGCAGGCAGTCAGTGACGAGTCCTTGTGCAATGGCCAGAAGCCATACGGCCAAAGGAACGTCCAGAATAGAGGCCAGAGGGCTTTGGAAAAAGAAGGTGTAACTGACCGGTATGATGCCGAAGAAAAGCAGTACGAGTACGTCGCCCATGGCAATGCGCGAAAACAGGGTGGTGTAGAGAAAGCAGAAGACCACACATGCTATGCCCACCAGTATGCACTCCCAGCCTCCCCACCACACGAGCGGAAGTCCTGCCAGGCATGCCAGCAGTGTGGTTATGCCTATGCCCATGCGCATGGCGGGAAGCGTTATCCAGCCTTGAGAGCATGCACGTTCTGGACCCAGACGGTCCTGGGTGTCCACACCACGGATGCAGTCGAAATAGTCGTTCACCAGATTGGCGTCCACCTGCATGAGCAGGGCAAAGGCCAGGCACAGAAGGGCAGGAATCCAATCTATGTGTCCGTAGATGCCATAGGCGGCAGAAAGGGCCAGTATGACCGGAGCGGCAGCACCGGTGAGTGTCTTGGGCCTGGCGGCAAGCCACCAGGCATGTAGGGAATTAGTCTTTACCATGTAGGCAAAGTTAATTCTTTTTTTTGGAATGACCTCAATAAATGTGGTATGTTTTTCGCTAAACTCATATAAATTCATTACCTTTGCTGACCCTAAAACAATAAACCAAGACCAACACATGGCAGAAGCAAGACGCAAGACAAACCCCAAGGTGGTGGAGGTCCCAAGCATGGACTCTTTGGGACACCGCCAGCCGCAGAACCTGGAAATGGAGACAGCAGTGCTTGGTGCGCTGATGAACGAGCAGGATGCCTTCGGACAGGTGGCAGAGATACTGCGCCCGGAGAGTTTCTACGACCATAAGAACCAGTTGGTGTACGAGGCCATACGCGACCTGGCTGCACAGCAGAAGCCTGTGGACGTGATTACAGTGGTGGAGCAGCTGGACCAGAAGGGGCATCTGGACGAAGTGGGCGGAATGCCCTATGTGGCTGCCCTTTCGGATGCAGTAATAAGCAGTGCCCACATAGAGTACCATGCAAGGATAATCCAGCAGAAGTTCCTGGCACGCCAGCTCATCACATATGCCAGCCGCATACAGCAGCATGCCTTTGATCCTGGCACGGATGTGGACGACCTGATGCAGGAGGCCGAGGGAAAGCTCTTCGAACTCTCGCAGAGCAACATGAAGAAGGACTATACGCAGATAAATCCTGTCATCAAGGAAGCCTACGACATGTTGCAGAGGGCGGCGGCACGTACCGACGGCTTGTCGGGCCTGTCTTCCGGTTTCGACCGTCTGGACAAGATGACCTCCGGCTGGCAGAACTCCGACCTCATCATCATAGCCGCACGTCCTGCTATGGGTAAGACGGCATTCGTCATTTCCATGATCAGGAAGATGGCGGTGGACCTGAAGATACCCTGTGCCATGTTCTCCCTTGAGATGGCCAACGTGCAGTTGGTTAACCGTCTGATAGTCAACGTGTGCGAAATCACCGGCGAAAAGATAAAGAGCGGTCAGCTTGCCCCCTACGAATGGAGCCAGCTGGACACACGCATCACCCAGCTGTACGATGCCCCCATCTATGTGGACGATACCCCTTCGCTTAGCGTATTCGAACTCCGCACCAAGGCACGCCGTCTGGTGCGCGAGCATGGTGTGAAGATAATCATGATTGACTACCTGCAGCTGATGAATGCCTCGGGCATGAGTTATGGCAGCCGACAGGAAGAGGTATCTACTATAAGCCGAAGCCTGAAGCAGTTGGCCAAGGAACTGAACATTCCCATCATAGCCCTGTCGCAGTTGAACCGTGGTGTGGAATCGCGTGAAGGACCCGATGGCAAGCGACCACAGTTGTCCGACCTTCGCGAATCCGGTGCCATCGAGCAGGATGCCGATATGGTGTGCTTCATCCATCGTCCCGAATACTACAAGATATACCAGGACGAGAAGGGTAGGGACCTGCACGGCAAGGCGGAGATAATCATAGCAAAGCACCGTAACGGTGCCGTGGGCGATGTGCTGCTGGAGTTCCGTGGCGAGTTTGCACGCTTCTCCGATCCCGACGAGAACCGCTACATACCCGTGCCTGGCGAGCAGGGCGGATTGATAGTGTCCAAAGGACTCACCCCCGAGGAGCAGGCGCACATGATGGCACAGAACCCCTTCGATGACAATGTGCCACCTCCACCATCGGGCATGAACGAACCGCCGTTTTAAACGGAAAGGTGAAAGGTGAAAACTGAAAGGTGAACCGACGCAGGTAAGCGAGAGCAGAGAAAGTTTATTTACTCTGCCGAGCATGAGCAGTTTAAAGGCGACAAGGTCGGATTAAAACGGAAAGGTTAAAACGGACTTGCGGAGCTTGATGAGCGAAGGCGAATAAAACGGAAAACTATCCACCCCCTCCGCGCTACGCGCTCGTCCCCCTGTCACAGGGGGACAGTTAGTTACAACCGCAAACACCGCGCCAGCAAACTCTCCCCCTGAGACAGGGGTGAGTACCCGAAGGGGGAGGGGGTGGATTATTCTCCAGCGCAAGCGTGGAATAGAATTGGGGATAAGAATTCTGCGCTCTTTGCGTTCTTGGCGTGAAAAAATCGCCGTTATCTTTATCTCATGCAAAGGTCGCAAAGGACACAATTACAATGGGGAAAGAGCATTTATTTGCGCCTTTCCCCATTTTTGTGCTTTTTTTTTTATAATTTTGCGCCTTGAAATACGAGAATACATTATTTATATACTGATATGAATATATCCTATAAATGGCTTCGTGAATACGTAGACGTAGACCTCTCTGCCGAAGAGGTGGCAAAAGCACTGACCAGCATAGGTCTGGAGGTAGGCAGTGTGGAGGAAGTTCAAAGCATAAAGGGAGGACTGGAAGGCCTGTGGACAGGCGAGGTGCTCACTTGCGAAGAGCATCCCAATAGCGACCACATGCATGTCTGCACCGTAAATGTGGGACAGGATGCTCCCCTGCAGATTGTGTGCGGTGCTCCCAATGTGGCGGCCGGACAGAAGGTGATTGTTGCCGTAGTGGGCACCAAGTTGTATGATGGCGACCAGGAGTTCGTTATCAAGCGCAGCAAGTTGCGCGGTGTGGAAAGTCTGGGCATGATCTGTGCCGAGGACGAGATAGGCGTTGGCACCAGCCACGACGGTATCATCGTGCTGCCCGAGGACACCCCCGTGGGCATACCTGCCAAGCAGTACTACAACCTGGAGAGCGACTACCTGATAGAGGTGGATATTACCCCCAACCGTGCTGATGCATGCAGCCACTGGGGTGTAGCACGCGACCTCTATGCATGGCTGGTGCAGAACGGTTACAAGACCTCTTTGCACCGTCCTTCATGCGATGCATTCCAGGTGGACAACACCGACCTGGAGATTCCCGTAACGGTGGAGGCCACCGAGGCTTGTCCCCGCTATTGCGCCCTGACACTGACCGGATGCGAGGTGAAGGAAAGCCCCGAATGGCTGCAGGACCGTCTGCGCATCATAGGCCTGCGCCCCATCAACAACATCGTGGACATTACCAACTACATAATGATGGCATACGGCCAGCCCCTGCACTGTTTCGACGCAGACATGATACAGGGCGGCAAGGTGGTGGTGAAGACCATGCCCGAGGGAACTCCCTTTGTTACCCTGGACGGTGTGGAGCACAAACTGAGCGAGCGCGACCTGGCCATCTGCAATGCCGAGGAACCCATGTGCATAGCAGGTGTGTTTGGCGGCAAGGGCAGCGGCACATACGACACTACATGCAACGTGCTTCTGGAGAGCGCATACTTCACCCCCACATGGATACGCAAGAGTTCGCGCCGTCATGCCCTGCAGACGGATGCAAGTTTCCGCTTCGAGCGCGGCATTGACCCCAACGGACAGATCTATGCCCTGAAGCAGGCTGCCATCATGGCCAAGGAACTGGCTGGCGCCAAGGTGAGCATGCAGATAGTGGACGTACAGTCGCAGGTGGTGGAACCATTCAGCATAGACCTGAAGTACTCCTACGTGAACACTCTCATAGGCAAAAACATCCCTGCTGAGACGGTGAAGAGCATAGTGACATCCCTGGAAATGGAGATTGTCAGGGAGGATGCCGAGGGCATTCTGCTCTCCGTGCCCGCCTACCGTGTGGACGTGCAGCGTCCCTGCGACGTGGTGGAGGACATCCTGCGCATATACGGATACAACAACATTGAGATTCCCTCAACGGTGAAGTCAAGCCTGTCCGTCAAGGGCGAGGCAGACAAGAGCCACAAGTTGCAGAACCTCATTGCAGAGCAACTGGTGGGCTGCGGTTTCCACGAGATACTGAACAACAGCCTGCAGAAGATTTCCTATTATACCAGCGGTGCCCAGCAGACCTACAAGGAAGAGAACTGTGTGCGCCTGCTCAATCCCCTTTCGCAGGACCTGAGCGTATTGCGCCAGAGCCTGCTGTTCGGTGGCCTTGAGAGCATAGCACGCAACAGCGCTCACCGCATGCCCGACCAGCGTATGTTCGAGTTTGGCAACTGCTATCACTATGATGAGGCACGCAAGTGTGCCGACATCATTCCCGGTGTGTCCAGCAGCCGTGACCCCGAGGTGATAAAGCACGTTCTGGATGCATACTCCGAGGAGATGCACATGGGCTTGTGGGTAACTGGCAAGCGAGTATCGGGCAACTGGGCACATGCCAATGAGGACAGCACCTTTGCCGAACTCAAGGCCTACGTGATGAACATCATCGCACGCCTGGGCGTTCCCTTCGGCATGCTCGTGTTTGCCGATGGTGCAGAGGACATCTTCGAGAAGAGCCTGGAAATCCGCAACCGTGGCGGCAAGGTGTTGGTGAAGATGGGTATCGTGAGCCGCAAGGTGCTGAAGGCATTTGACATAGAGAACCCTGTGTTCTTTGCCGACCTTGACTGGAAACTGCTCATGAAGACCATCCGCAACCAGGCTGTCAAGTACACGGAGATTAGCAAGTTCCCTGCCGTGAGCCGCGACCTGGCTCTGCTCATCGACCAGAATGTGGAGTTTGCAAGCATAGAGCAGATTGCATACCAGACAGAGAAGAAACTGCTGAAGGCCGTTACGCTCTTTGACGTGTACGAGGGCAAGAACCTGCCTGCTGGCAAGAAGTCGTACGCCGTGAACTTCATCCTTCAGGACACTGAGAAGACCATGAGCGAGAAGGCTATTGATGCCATCATGCAGAAACTCATCCAGCAACTGACCAAGCAGCTGGGTGCCGAACTCAGATAATATTCCATAACCAGAAGAACAGTATAAAACAAAATAACAATACAACAATATGGGACGCGCATTTGAATATCGCAAAGCAGCAAAAATGAAGAGATGGGGCCACATGGCCAAGACTTTCACCCGCCTGGGCAAGCAGATTGCCATTGCCGTTAAGGCTGGCGGCCCCGAACCCGAGAACAATCCCACACTCCGCTCCGTTATAGCCGTGTGCAAGCGCGAGAACATGCCGAAGGACAACATCGAGCGTGCTATCAAGAATGCCATGGGCAAGGACCAGAGCGAGTACAAGAGCGTTACCTACGAGGGATATGGCCCTCATGGCGTGGCCGTGTTCGTGGACACTCTGACCGACAACACCACACGTACCGTTGCCGACGTGCGCTCTATCTTCAACAAGTTCAACGGCAATATGGGAACCACAGGTTCTCTCTCCTTCCTCTTCGACCACAAGTGTGTATTCACCTTCAAGAAGAGTGCCGACATGGACATGGACGACTTCATCCTGGAGATGATCGACTTCGGAGTGGAGGAGGAGTACGACGAGGAGTACGACGAGGACAAGGACGAGACCACAATCACCATCTATGGCGAGCCTACCAGCTACAGCGAAATCCAGAAGGCTCTGGAAGCCAGAGGCTTTGAGGAAGTGGGCGGTGAGTTCACCTACATCCCCAACGACCTGAAGGACGTTACAGCCGAGCAGCGCGAGGTAATCAACAAGATGGTGGAGAAGATGGAGGAGTTCGACGACGTGCAGACCGTCTACACCAACATGAAGCCCGAGGAGTAAATGACTAAGATGTTTTGTCAGCGCCACAATTGTGCCAACAAAACATAGAACCATATAAGAGAGCAGCTCTCTACCTTACTCGTAGGGACGCTGCGTGCAGCGTCCGAGATGTTTGACGGATATGAGTTGCACGTAGCGTCCCTGCCATATATAAATAAGGTATATAATCTTCCAGCGATATGAAGAAATCTATACTTTCCATCCTGCTAATGCCTCTCCTTGTTTCCTGCAACCACGAGACAACGGATGAAAGAATCAAGCGCCAGACACAGGAATTCACTCAGTCTTCCTGCCCCAAGCCTATGGACAAATATACCATGCTGGACAGTTTGGTATATGACATCGATGGACGGGTGATGAGGTATCATTACTCCATGTCGGGACTGATGGATACCGTCTCGGCATACACTTCCGAGATGGAAGCTCTCTTTCATGCCAACCTGCTGGACAATATCAGGCAGAACACAGGGTTGATAGAACTGAAGGAGCATGGAGTGACATTTAGGTATTCTTACCAATCTTCCACCGGTGATATTAAGTATATGGATTACACTTTTACACCTGAAGATTACAGGTAAATGTACCAAAAACCCTAAAATTCATGTTACATAACATATATTAGTGCGATATTTTCTTGTTGGATTCATAAAAACCTCGTATATTTGCATCGCGAAAATAGTTTTTCGTGTATTAGGTTTTGAATTATTAACAATCAAGAGGTAAAAAGTTATGATTGAGAAGATTGGTAGCGTTGCTGGTGCTGTTTGGACAGCCCTGAACGAGAATGGCGCAATGAACGCAAAGGACCTGAAGAAGGTTTGCAAGATTAAGACCGACAAGGATCTGTACTTGGCTATGGGCTGGTTGCTCCGCGAGGACAAGCTGAACGTAGAGGAGGAGGGTAAGGAGATTACTCTGTCTCTGAAGTAAGATTCCTTTGTCCGAGAAATACAGGAAGGATGTGTCATAGGCTTTATGGCACATCTTTTTTTGTCCAATAACCAGAAATACTCCCTAAAAGGAATGATAGCGACTATCGATTATATAGAAAGGAAGTTCAGCGAGTTCAACCACATGATTTTTGAAGACAGGCTGAAACCGTTGCCTTTCAAACTTAGTTGCGCCCGTACGTTCCTGGGGCAACTGCGCTACAGGCGCAAGCGAGGATTTTGGGGAAAGTGCAAGTATGACAACTTTCAACTGGTGATAAGCGGACGCAGAGATATGGCTGAGTCCTTGCTGGAGGATACCATCATACACGAGATGATTCATTACTACATACTTTCCAACCAGCTGACCGACACATCATCGCATGGACAACTTTTCCGACAGATGATGAATGACATAAATGCCCGTTTCGGACGCAATGTGACCATAAGCCACAAGTCCACCGTAACTGAAATAGAACAGGACAGTGAAGTGCGCAATCATCTGATATGCGTCAGCCGTTTCCAGGATGGAAGAACGGGCATTACCATTGCCGCAAAGACAAGAGCCGGTGTGTTGTGGAAAGAGATTCCCAGAGTAACCGGTGTGGTTGAGTGCAAATGGTATTTGTCGCAGAATCCTTATTTCAACCGGTTCCGACGCTCGCGTTCAATAAAAATATATCTTGCTGACAAGGGGGAATTAGAAAGAAATCTTGAAGATGCAGTTCCACTGCCTGACCTACCTAACTATTAAACCCAAATCGCTCAATAGACGGTATTGCACGCTAATGACCGATTTGGGTTAATAAATATATAACCTTTCTTTCAAAAAACAAGAATGAGGAAGTGTGTGTATTATTCCTCTGCATCATCGCCCTTTGCCGTGCGAAGGATGAGGGTTGTGGCACCAATGGTGATGATGTCGCCATCGGAGAGGGTGACTTTCTCATTATCGCCCAGGATGTCGTTCATATAGAAGGTGCCTGTGTTGGAAGGGGCATCCCAAAGGATGTACTGTAACTCACCGCGCTTGTTGCGCTGCACGCGTATGATGCAGTGTTTGGTGTCTACGCTCGGGTCAACGGTTTCAATGGGCAGGTTGATATTGGTACCCTTGACATATCTTCCCAGCACGTTGTCGCCCATGCTGAGAGGGAGTACCTGCTTGTAGTGGAAGACATTTTCCACCACCACTATGCTACCGCACTGGTCTTTGTTTGCCTCCTCGTCCAGAACCTCGTTCTTGCGTGTATCGCGCACCTTGCTTGTGCCCATGCGTATGCCAAACTGCTTGGAACATTCCGGACACTGAAACACCAATTGCTGGCCAGCTTGGTATTTTGTCTCGTCGAAAGTAATGTAACTGTCACATTTGGGGCAACGTACACGCTTCATGTTATAAAAAAATTAAGGGGTAATAGGGTGGGGAGATAATCAGAAGTGCTTGAGCCAAGAGCCAGAATACATCTTGTCGACGGTGCGTACAACGGCAATCTCAGCACGGCATTCCTTTTCGCAAGCATAACCCGTAAGCACTACACGCAACATGCCATTGTCATTGTATTTCACGGCATTGGGGTAACCCTCCTTGTTGAGTTTTTCTATAAGAAGATCTGCACCTCTGTTGGTTATTGCACTGGCCATCACCACACAATAACCCTTTACCTCGAGCGAACGTGCAGACATATCTGTTTCTGCGTTCTGAGAATTGTCTTCTGTTACTTCTGCAATAACCTCGCCAGAAACAGGTTGGGGTGAAGCAACCTCGTTTGAAACAACGTCAATTGCAACATCCTCATTTGAAACTGCATCACTTGCAATAGGGCTGATTACAACCTGCTCGCATGTGGCCAGTTCGCTTGTGGTATCCTGCTCTGCTACGGGCAGGGATACAGGAACACTTGTCTGCTCCGACTCTACTGCCTGCATTGGCGCTATGGCGGTGAACAGAGTCTTCAGACTCTCAGAAGAAGCCATCTGAGTGTACTGGACATCGTTAAGGTTGAAGGAGTTGAAATTGGGCAGGACAATGGTAAGTGCCACTATAATCATGGCGGCTGCCGTCATGGCGCGATGCACTGTGCTACGGCGCAGGCGGATGGTAAAGTGTGTGGGATCCTTATGCGTCTTGTGCTTGTGTGCATAGGCAGGCAGCTTGGCCATGTGGAAGGTGTCCAGACCATAGAGTTCGGGGGTGTTCACACCAGCCTCGCACACCTCAAAGGAAATGCCAGTCTCCGTTGTTATAAGCCTGCCCATTGTACCCATGTCCATGGTGCCCGTGTCCAGAAGCGACTGGTTTATGTCGTCGAGATAGTCGGACATCCATTTTCTGGCCACGTTTCGTGTTACGTGGTGCAACTGGATAAGGCAGTTTTCCAGTTTGCCGTCGTCAACAGTGTTGCTTGTGTCCAGGCTTACGCTTCTGACGGGAGGCAGATATAGTCTTTCCTCTTCGCAATACCTGGCCTGAAGGTCTTCTGTTACGAAGACTCCAATGCCCGGCAATGCTACTGAGCTGTGCTCGCAAAGGAGGAATTCTATATGTCTGCTTAAATCTTTCACAAGTGCAAAGGTACGACAAATATCTTTAATAAAACAAGTCTTCCGAGGTAATTATTTTAACTTTTTTAAGTGTTTGAACGTCCCTTTTCAAAGTCTCTTCTTTAGTTCTCGGACACTTTCTTTTGAGTTTCAGAGGATTGTGCCTTGGGGGTGTCGTGATTCTTCTTGCGACGAGTTTTTCTGTGTGCCGGCTTTACATTTCCCTCGGCTTGTAGTTTTGCTCCGCTTTGGTTTTGGGGGACGGTTTGTGGTTTTGGGGCATCCTGAGTCTTTTTCTCGTTTTTGGGCTTGGGGGTGGCTTGAGATGCGTGTGCTTGTTTCTTGGCGCCCTGCTTCCTTTGCTTACCGTTTCTGTCTCTTCTGCCCTTGCCTGACCTTCCTCCCTCTTTCCTGGCTGTGTACTCGGGAGCCTGTCCCAAGTGCTCTGGTACTGGTATCTTCTCAACTTCCTTCTCCAGGAACTGCTCTATCTTCTTGAACTCTGGCTGGTCCTTCTCCGAAACAAGCGTGATGGCACTGCCACCTGCACCAGCCCTGGCCGTACGTCCTATGCGATGCACATAGTCCTCGGCATCGTGAGGCACGTCGAAGTTGATGACCAGTGTTATGTCGTCAATGTCTATGCCACGTGCCACTATGTCCGTGGCAACGAGTATGTCGGTCTGTGCGCTACGGAACAGATACATCACCTCGTCGCGTTCCTGTTGGGAGAGGTCGCTATGCATGGCACGGCAGTTGAACTTTGCCCTGGTCAGCGAGATGGCCAGGTCCTTGGCCTTTACCTTGCTGCCTGTGAAGATGATTACACGTTCTGGTTTCCGGGCCTTGAATAGTTCCTTGATGATACCAATCTTCTGTGCCTCGTAGCAAATGTATGCCATCTGGTGTATCTTGTCGGCTGGGCGACTTACCGCCAGACGTATCTCCACGGGGTCGTGAAGGAGCGTCTTGGCCAGTTGGCGTATCTTCTCGGGCATGGTGGCGGAGAACATGATGGTTTGCCGCTTTTCGGGCAGATGCTTGGCTATCTGGAGGATATCGTCGGAAAAACCCATGTCGAGCATGCGGTCGGCCTCATCAAGTATGAAGAACGACACACGCGAGAGGTCTATGTTGCCCAGAGAAAGATGGCTGATGAGTCTTCCAGGAGTAGCAATGACTATATCTGCCCCCTGCTGCATGCTGCGCTTCTCCTGTTCATATCGGATGCCGTCGTTGCCGCCATAAACCGCCACAGAACTGATGTAAGGAAGATGATATGAGAATCCCTGAAGAGCCTGGTCGATCTGTTGTGCCAGTTCGCGTGTGGGCGACATGATGACACAATTGATGGCATCGGTAGGGTAGTCACCGTAGGATAGTTCCGAGAGTACGGGTAGGAGGTATGCCGCCGTTTTGCCTGTACCCGTCTGTGCCACGCCCAGCACGTCATGCCCTTCCAGAATAGGCGGTATGGCATGTTCCTGGATGGGGGTGGTCTGTTGGAAATTCATATCGTCCAGGGCATCAAGCACCGGATTGCTTAGGTCGAGATCGTAGAAATCCATTATGCGGTATTTTCAATAAGAATGTTTGTGAGAGTGGATATGTATATATAATAATGTATTATGTCTGCCACCTTACCTTGGAGCCTTTCTGTACAGGAATATTGCCACAGGCAGATATATCAGGTTGGGTAGCCATGCCGCCAGCCATGGTTGCATGCCAGCCTGCGTACTGAATGTGGCACAGATACCCTGAAGAAGTATGTATGTGGCACTGAGTGCCAGACCTATGCCCAAGGCCGTACCCATGCCGCCCTTGCGCTTACGGGCAGAAAGACTGGCACCAATGATACTCAGCACAAAGGCCGCAAACGGTGCCGCTATGCGCTTGTGGTACTCCACCTCGAAGTCTTTTAATCCAGCAATGCCACGTATGCGCTGACGCTCGATGAACTCCGTGAGTTGCGAGGAGGTCATGGTTTCCTGCATCTTGTTGGTAAGCAGGAAGTCCTGTGGTTCCAGTTTGATAATACTGTCTATCTGGTTGTATCGGGTGATTTTCTCTTTCGGACCCCTGAGTTCGCGGATGTTGACATTGCGCAAGGTCCATTTGAATCGCACATCCGAAATGGTATCGTACTGGACGGAAGTAGCGGTGAGGTGCGATACGAGTTTCTTGTTCTCGAACTTGTCCAGCGAGAAATGATAGCCGGTGTGTCTGGTGCCGTCGTAATGCTCCATAAAAGCCACCACTCCGCTATCCACCTGAAGGTGCACGTTGTCTGCCCAGACTTTAGGCTTAATCTTGTTCTTGTACAGGTTTTCAAAAGCCAGTCTCTCAACACTGCCTTTGGGTATCACATCGGTGCCCAGGTAATAGTTGAATGAGGCTATCAGCGCAGAACAGAGCATGTAGGGCCACATCAGACGTCTGAAACTCACACCTGCCGCCAGCATGGCAATCACTTCGCTGTTGTCTGCCAATTTAACCGTAAAGAAGATTACGGAAATGAATACAAACAAGGAGGAAAAGAGATTGGAATAAAATGGGATAAAGTTGGCATAATACGTGAAGATTATCTCATTCCAGGGTGCATTGTTGGTAGTGAACTTGTCTATGTGGTCATTAAAGTCAAACACCACCGCAATGCTGATGATGAGAAGTATGCTGAAGACGTAGGTCCCCAGGAACTTCTTTATTATGTATCTGTCAAGTCTGGTGAATAGTTTCATGTCGTATAAGGTGTCTTACAGACGGTTTGTTACACGCCTTACCATCATCTCCTTCCACGAACTGAAGTCTCCGGCAATGATGTGCTTCCTTGCCTCGCCCACGAGCCACAGGTAGAAGGCCAGGTTGTGTATGGAGGCAATCTCCAGTGCCAGCAGTTCCTGTGCCTTGAACAGATGGTGCATGTAGGCCTTAGTGTAGAACAAGTCCACGGATGCAGTGCCATTAGGATCGATGGGAGAGAAGTCGTCCGCCCACTTGCGGTTGCGCATGTTCATTATGCCCTCGCTGGTGAAAAGGCATGCGTTGCGTCCATTGCGGGTGGGCATGACGCAGTCAAACATGTCTATGCCGCGCTCTATACCCTCAAGAAGGTTGGCCGGTGTGCCCACGCCCATTAGGTAGCGAGGTTTCTCCTTGGGAAGGATTTCATTCACCACTTCTATCATTTCGTACATTACCTCGGCAGGTTCGCCCACGGCAAGTCCGCCAATGGCATTTCCGTCGGCATTCTTTGAGGCTATAAATTCGGCGCTCTCACGTCTGAGGTCCTTGAAGGTACAACCCTGCACTATGGGGAAGAGGCTTTGGCTGTATCCGTAGAGGGGTTCTGTTTCATTGAATCGCTTAAAGCAACGGTCCAGCCAACGATGCGTAAGTCCCAGACTTTTCTTGGCATAGGCATAGTCGCTTGTGCCAGGAGGGCACTCGTCCAGAGCCATGATGATGTCTGCTCCGATGCTACGTTCTATGTCCATTACACGCTCTGGGGTGAACATGTGCTTGGAACCATCCAGATGGCTGCTGAAGGTGCAACCCTCCTCAGTAAGTTTACGTATGCCGGTCAGCGAGAACACCTGGAATCCGCCTGAGTCGGTAAGAATGGGGCTGTCCCAACCATTAAATTTGTGCAGTCCTCCTGCCTTTTCCAGAATCTCGGTGCCAGGTCTCAAATAAAGGTGGTAGGTATTGCCCAGTATGATCTGTGCCTTCACTTCCTCTTTCAGGTCGCGCACGGTCAGACCCTTAACGCTTCCCACTGTGCCCACGGGCATGAAGATGGGAGTCTCGATCTTGCCGTGATCGGTGGTAATCAAGCCAGCGCGGGCATTGGTCTTGGAGTCGGTATGCTGAAGTTCAAATGTCATCTTCCTATTGTCTTTTGTTTCGTTTGTCTATGTCGGGAGGGGTAATCAGTTTGCAGAGTCCTTTGCCGTTTTGCTGTCCTCGAAACGGAACTCTATGGGGTTTTCCACCTTGTCCTTCAGCAGGGCATAGTCGAGTACGTCCATTACTGTGCCTACGTAGTGGAACTCCAGTCCGCTGAGATACATGGCTGGGATTTCCTCTATATCCTTTCTGTTGTCCTGGCACAGGATGATATGCCTGATGCCGGCACGCTTGGCAGCCAGGATCTTCTCGCGTATGCCTCCCACGGGCAGTACCTTGCCGCGCAGGGTTATCTCGCCCGTCATGGCAATCTCCTTGCGAACTTTTCTCTGTGTCAGTGCCGATGCTATGCTCGTTGCCATGGTAATGCCGGCAGAAGGACCGTCCTTGGGTACTGCACCCTCTGGCACGTGAATGTGGAGGTTGTAGTTTTCGAACACACGAGGGTCTATGCCCAGTTCACGTGTGTGGCATCGGATGTACTCCAAGGCTATTGTTGCCGACTCCTTCATGACGTCGCCCAGGTTGCCAGTGAGGGTTAGTCTTCCCCCCTTGCCTTCGGACACGCTTGTCTCGATGAAGAGTATCTCGCCACCCACGCTTGTCCATGCCAGGCCCGTCACTACACCAGCAAAGCCGTTGCCCTGATAGGTGTCGCGTGTGAAGAGAGGCTTGCCCAGCAGGCGTTCCACTTCTTTGTCGTCAATGTTCTTTTCTATGCAGATGTCTGCTCCTTCCTCGGTTTGCTGGCGTGCAAACTCCAGTGCCACCTTGCGCAGCATCTTGTTTATCTGCTTTTCCAGCGAGCGCACTCCGCTTTCGCGGGTGTAGTTCTCAATTACCTTCTCAATGGCGCCCTTCTTTATCTTCAGGCCCTTTTGCTTGTCCAGACCGTTGTTTTCCTTCTCTTTGGGGAAGAGGTGGCGCTTGGCTATCTCCACCTTCTCCTCGGTGATGTATCCGCCCACTTCTATGAGTTCCATGCGGTCCAGCAGGGGACGTGGTATGGTGTGTATGTCGTTGGCAGTAGCTATGAACATGACGTGCGAGAGGTCGAAGTCAATGTCCAGGAAGTTGTCGTGGAAGGCTGTGTTCTGCTCTGGGTCGAGCACTTCGAGCAGTGCACTTGAAGGGTCGCCGTGCATGGTAGCCTGGGTCACCTTGTCTATCTCGTCCAGCACAAAGACAGGGTTAGAACTGCCGGCCTTGATTATGCTCTTGACTATTCTGCCAGGCATGGCTCCGATGTAGGTACGGCGGTGTCCGCGGATTTCGCTCTCATCGTGCATGCCGCCCAGGGAAATTCTCACGTAGTTGCGTTTCAGCGCGTTGGCTATGCTGCGGCAAAGGCTGGTCTTTCCAACGCCTGGAGGGCCGTACAGGCAGATGATGGGGCTCTTCTTGTCGGCTTTCAGTTTAAGTACCGCCAGGTGCTCAAGTATGCGTTCCTTCACCTTCTCCATGCCATAGTGGTCCTCGTCCAGGAAGCGCTGGGCGCGTTTCAGGTCAAGATTGTCCTGAGTATATTCTCCCCAAGGCAACTGGAGCATTGTCTGCAGGTAGTTGAGCTGTACGTTGTAGTCGGGGCTCTGTGCGTTGATGCGCGAGAGTTTCGTCACCTCCTTTTCAAAAGTGTTCGCCACCGTCTGGCTCCACTTCTTGTCTCTCGCCTGTGAGCGCAACTGGTTCAGGTCATCGAACTTGTTGGAGAACTCGTCCGTATTGCCCAGTTCTGCTTGCAGGTTGCGTATCTCCTGGTTCACAAAGTATTCGCGCTGCTGTCGGTTCAGGTCGGCATGCGTTTTTGCCTCCACGTCCTGTCGCATCTTGGCAAGCTGTATCTCGAAGTTCAGGAACTTCAGAAGCAGTGTGGCACGTCCCAGGTCTGTATCCTCACAGATGAGCTGTGCCTTCTTTTCGGTGGGGAAGGGGAAATTTGTACAGATGAAGTTGATGAAGAAAACTCCGGTGGGCATCTTCTTGATGAACTCCACTATCTCCATGGGTATGTCCTCGCTCATGGAGGAGAGTCGCTTTACGCGCTCCCTTATCATCTCCACGGTGATGTCCAGTTCTGCCTCCTTGTCGGGACTCTTTATCTCGGGTATGGCTGTAACGTGGCCCCTGAGTCCATCTGCCGTATCCTCCAACGAATCCAAACCCACGCGGTTCATGGCCTGGAGCAGTGCGTTGTGGTTTCCGTCGGGCAACTTCATCAGATGCACTATGCGGCACACCGTACCCACGTGGTAGAGGTCGTCCATGCCCGGTTCGTCCGTATCCGGGTTCTTCTGTACAAAGGCTGAGACTAGTGCGCCGCTCTTGTCTGCTTGTTTCAGGACCTTCAGGCTCTTTCGCCTTCCGATGGTCACCGGTGTCACAGTTCCTGGAAACAGAATATTGTCGCGCAATGCAATGACACCCATATCTCCGTCATTGCATTGGCGGATTATCTTTTCTATGTCGGCGTCTATTTCTGTTACGAATGAAAAGGAGGAATTCTTTCGCATAAGATTTGTATACTGAGTTGTGTGTTACGTAATATACCTTATAAATAATAAAAATGGTGTGCAAAGTTAAGAAAAAACGTAGAGAAGAACAAATAAAGCCTGTCAATATTCCCTTTTTTGAAACGAGTTTGGCTCTTATTTGCAAGGAAAGTCCTAAATTTGCCCCAGATTATGGCAGGAGAAACATTCAGATTCCAGAAATTCAGCGTACAGCATGACCGCAGTTCCATGCGTGTTGGCACTGATGCTGTGCTTTTAGGGGCATGGGCGGAAGTGCAGCAATTGCAAGCCCTTGCTCAAGCCTCTTTGCTTGACATAGGATGTGGATGCGGTGTCATTTCCCTTATGGTTGCCCAACGCTGTCCGCATGCCCAGGTGCTTGGTATTGATATAGATGCGCCCAGCATTGAGGAGGCCACGCAGAATGCCTTGCAAAGTCCGTTTGCCCACAGGGTGCGCTTTCGTCTGGCCGACATCAGAGATATGGCCGCAGAGCCTGTCTGCGGGCGTTTCGACCTCATTCTCTGCAACCCGCCATATTACACCGAAGACACCCTGCCCCCAGAGCAGCGCCGCAGCAGAGCACGCAATGCACTGCACCTGTCCTTCGAGTCCCTCGTGGATTCCGTGTGCCGTATCATGTCGGAGCATGGCACATTTGCCCTCATAATTCCCATGCAGGAAAGGGATGTCTTCGTAAGTGAAGCACTCGCCAGGGGACTTCATGTCAGCAGGGAATGTCGCGTGCAGACGGTTCTGAGGAAGCAACCCAAGCGTGTTATGCTTGAATTCCGTTTCCATCCAACCGGCCATTTCGCGCCCTCGTTCCTTACACTCCAGTCTTCAGACGGTTCACGCACTCAGGAATATTCGCACCTTTGCAAAGACTTCTACCTATAAGTTCCGTTAGACCCATTATGTGCTGCGTCCGCATAGAAATAAGGATCAAATAGCAAGAGTTATTGTCTCTGTGTGGATTATATGTCTATATGGGATAAAGTTTCAATAAAATTCATTATCTTTGCAACGACATTAAAAAAACTATGTATTACTACGCAAGATATTTTGACTCAGAGGGTGTGTTTGAAACACCCCAAATGCTGGTGGAATTTATAGCCAGCATACCACAGATTACAATGACGGAAGAACTCTCGGATGCTGTGTTGAAGTTTTGTACAGACAAAACCAGTTTTCCCAGGCATTTCCGTCTGCCCAACAAGAATACGTTTATAGTTATAAAGACCACGGCTACCAGCCTGGAAGAATTCAAGACAAGAGGTGCCAATGGTGGCAATACGACTACAGAGCCCAAGGAGGCAAAGACTACAGCGGCAGACGAGATCCACCCTGGACTGTATGACGTGAACATGACCTTCCGTCGTGCCGTTGTAAACCCCGAAACTCGCAAATGCTGCTTCGTGGAAGAGACATTCGAGGCGGAGATGCTGGCACAGAGCCAGAGGCAGTGCTTTGAAGTGGTCATAGAGCACCTGAAGAACCACCCCGATGTGGATTCCAGAAGCCAATATCCCAGTATTCGCAGTTCCAACTTCAAGGCAGAACTTATTTCTGAGTAAATGCCTTATAGCTGCTTTTGGTAAGTTTATGGGAATGGCTGTCTACAAGAGCTGGTTCCTGTTGTTAATAATGTGTTTCTTTTCGTCTGTTGGCCTATATGGAGGTAACGACGAAAAGAAACATGTACCTTATTATATACCCATACCCGACAAACTCCCCCCTGCACTTCGGTCTCATCGGAATTTGACAAGGCTTGCTGAGCCCGTTTTGCTTCGATACCGGCGTGCTTCAACAAAGAAAAGCAACTGTTATGGCATCGATGTAAGCCGGTATCAGGGGAACATAAACTGGTCGCAGGTAAGTAAGGACAAACGGGTGTCCTATGTGTATCTGAAGGCGACAGAGGGAGTTAAACTGGTTGACCCCACCTATAAACGCAACCACAGGGCTGCCCGCAAGGCAGGGATACCTGTCGGTGCCTATCATTTTTTCTCTCCAACGGCATCGGCACATCACCAGTTGTCAAATTTCAAGAAAAATGTAGACCTGCGTTCGCAGGATCTTATTCCTGTCGTTGACGTGGAGGTGGCACCGCGCCGCAAGTCCCACGTTTTGCCGTTTCTCAGGAGGCTGCGCACTTTCATTAATGGCATAGAGAAGCATTATGGCTGCAAGCCCATCATATATACCAGCGTAAATTTCTATAATGATTATCTGTCGGGAAGATTCTCCGACTGTGCATTTATGTTTGCACGCTATTCCGATAAGGCGCCAAGGATGAAGTCTAATGTGCGTTTCTTGATATGGCAATTTACAGATTCGGGACGGATCAAGGGGATTGTAGGCGATGTGGACAGGTCATGCCTGATGGGCAATTATTCCATAGAAGACATACGATACCGAAGAAAACGAAAATAACAATCCTCTTGCCACGCAATATATTTTCAGACAGACCAGTTTGCACTACATGCTTTTGTTGCAGGAAACATACCCAATTACAGACCTTGTTCACGCGGACTTTGCATGATTTACATGATTTGGTTGTTTGATTGTAAAGTTACACCATACATATTTGTGAGTGAGTTTTTTTTTTCGTAATTTTGTCGCCCGAAAGAATAATAAAGCACTATATATGAGCAGAAAATTTGCTGAACGCACAAAACTGAACCTGAGCGAAGTGAATCGCGAGGTTCTTGGACAATGGGACGCCGAGGATGTGTTCCACAAGAGTATGACCGAGAGAGAGGGATGCCCCTCGTTTATCTTCTTTGAGGGTCCTCCATCAGCCAACGGACATCCAGGTATCCACCATGTACTGGCACGCTCGCTGAAGGACACCTTCTGCCGTTTCAAGACCATGAAGGGCTTCCAGGTGAAGCGCAAGGCCGGATGGGATACTCACGGCCTGCCCGTGGAACTCAGCGTGGAGAAGGAACTGGGCATCACCAAGGAAGACATCGGCACCAAAATTTCCATCGAGGACTACAACCGCCGTTGCCGCGAGAACGTGATGATGTACACCTCCGAGTGGACCGACCTTTCCCACAAGATGGGCTACTGGGTGGACATGGAGAACCCCTACATTACCTACGACAACAAGTATATTGAGAGCCTGTGGTGGCTGCTCAAGCAACTCTACAACAAGGACCTGCTCTACAAGGGATATACCATCCAGCCCTATTCTCCCGCCGCAGGTACAGGCCTCAGCAGCCATGAGTTGAACCAGCCCGGTTGCTATCGCGATGTGAAGGACACCACCGCCGTAGCACAGTTTACAGTTCTCTCCGTGGACGGATGCGAAGCCGCTTCCGCTCTGCCCAAGGAGAACCTTTACATCCTTGCATGGACAACAACCCCTTGGACCCTGCCCTCAAACACCGCACTTTGCGTAGGTCCCAAGATTGACTACGTTGCCGTTAAGGGCCAGAACCCCTACACCCAGCAGGAGGCCGTGTACATCGTTGCCGAGAACCTTGTTTCCGCACACTTCAAGGCGGAAGAAGGCCAGGAACTGGAAATCCTATGGAAAGGCAAGGGCTCGGAACTGGTTGGCATCAAGTACCAGCAGCTGATGCCCTGGGTGAAACCCTGCGCCATTGAGGGCGGCAAGCCCGTGGTGAAGGAGGACGAGGCATTCCGTGTAATCCCTGGCGACTATGTGACCACCGAGGACGGTACCGGTATCGTGCATATCGCACCCACCTTTGGTGCCGACGATGCCAAGGTGGCAAAGGATGCAGGCATCCCCAGCCTCTTCATCATCGATAAGGCAGGCGACACGCGTCCCATGGTGGACTTCACCGGCAAGTACTTCATGCCCGAGGATATGAACCCCGAGTTCTACGACCTCTGCGTCAACAAGGATGCCTATGCCAAGCACCAGGGCCAGTATGTGAAGAACGCCTACGATCCCAAGTATAACGTGAACGGCTACGACGAGAAGGCTGCCGCCAAGGATATGGACCTCAACGTACTGCTCTGCATAGAGATGAAGGAAGAGGGCAAGGCGTTCAAGATAGAGAAGCACGTGCACAACTATCCCCACTGCTGGCGTACGGACAAGCCCGTCCTGTACTATCCCTTGGATTCATGGTTCATCCGTTCTACCGCCGCCAAGGAGCGCATGATGGAACTGAACAAGACCATCCTGTGGAAGCCCGAAAGCACCGGTACAGGCCGCTTCGGCAAGTGGCTGGAGAACCTGAACGACTGGAACCTGTCGCGTTCACGCTATTGGGGCACACCTCTGCCCATCTGGCGCAACCGCGACACTCGCGAGGAGATTTGCATCGGTTCCGTGGAGGAACTCTACAACGAGATAGAGAAGGCCGTGGCCGCAGGTGTGATGGAAAGCAACCCCATGAAGGACAAGGGCTTTGTGCCTGGCGACATGTCTCAGGAGAACTACGACAGGATAGACCTGCACCGTCCCTATGTTGACCACATCAAGCTGGTTGGCGAGAGTGGGGCTGTGCTCACCCGCGAACTGGACCTCATCGACGTTTGGTTCGACTCCGGTGCCATGCCCTATGCCCAGATTCACTATCCCTTCGAGAACAAGGAGGAACTTGACAACGGCATCTGTTTCCCCGCCGACTTCATTGCCGAGGGCGTTGACCAGACACGCGGCTGGTTCTTCACCTTGCATGCCATTTCAACAATGGTGTTCGACTCCGTTTCCTACAAGGCAGTTATCTCCAATGGTCTTGTTCTCGACAAAAACGGCTTGAAGATGTCCAAGCGTCTGGGCAATGCCATCGACCCCTTCGGCGCTATCGACCAGTATGGCTCGGATGCCGTGCGCTGGTACATGATAACCAACTCACAGCCCTGGGATAACCTTAAGTTTGACGTGGATGGCGTGAAGGAGGTATCGGGCAGTTTCTTCGGCAAACTGTATCAGAGCTACTCATTCCTGACCATGTATGCTAACGTGGACGGATGGCATTTTGCCGAGGACGAGGTACCCGTGGCTGAGCGTCCCGAGATGGACCGCTGGATCTTGAGTTCGCTGAACTCCCTCATTCGCGACGTAGAGCAGTGCTATGAGGACTACGAACCCACACGTGCCGGACGTCTCATCCAGACCTTCGTGGTGGACAATGTCAGCAACTGGTTTGTGCGCCTGTCCAAGAAGCGTTTCTGGGGTGGCGAGATGACTCAGGACAAGTTGTCTGCCTATCAGACCCTGTTCACCTGTCTGGAGACCGTTGCCCGCCTCATGGCACCCATAGCGCCATACTATGCCGACCGTCTGTACCGCGACCTGCACGAGGGATGTGGCGAGGCAGAGGTACGTAGCGTGCACCTGGCCAAGTTCCCCGTTGCCGATATTTCAGTCATCGACGTGGAGCAGGAGGAGAGAATGGCACTTGCCCAGCAGGTTACCAGCATGATTCACTCACTCCGCAAGAAGGAGGCCATCAGCGTGAAGCAGCCCCTTCAGCGCATTGCCATCCCTGCACTCAACGCCGAGCAGCAGGAGCGCATAGAGGCAATGAAGCAGCTCATCCTGGACGAGGTCAACGTAAAGGAGATAGAGTTCGTGGAAGGCGCCGGCATGCTGGTGAAGAAGGTTAAGTGCAACTTCCGCACCATGGGCAAGAAGTTTGGCAAGCAGATGAAGGCCGTGGCTTCTGCCGTAGCGGAAATGGGACAGGAGCAGATAGCCATGCTGGAGCAGGGCAGTGTCACCCTCGTGGTTGAAGGTGCCGAGGCTTTGATAGAGCTGGAGGACGTGGAAATCTATAGCGAGGACATCCCAGGCTGGAGCGTTGCAAATGCAGGTACGCTCACCGTTGCCCTCGACCTCACCATTACCGAGGAACTCCGTCTGGAAGGTATGGCACGCGAAATCATCCGCTCTATCCAGCAGTTGCGCAAGGACAGCGGTTTTGAGATTACCGACCGCATCATCGTTACCCTGCCCGACAACGAGGACACACGTGCCTGCCTCAATGCCAACTACGACTACGTGGCAAGTCAGGTTCTCGCCACAGAGGTTCGCTTTGCAGGCGAGGCAATAGCAGTGGAAAAGGTTTAATACCCCCTAAAGCATGAGCAGAAGGAAAAATCAGATCATAACGGCCGCCGGCATATCGCTGGCGGCTATTGTCATAGACCAGGCAATCAAGATATGGGTGAAGACCAGCATGTACATGCACGAGGTCATTGAGATTGCTCCATGGTTCAAGATCCTATTCACCGAGAATAGGGGCATGGCTTTCGGCATGGAACTGGTGGACAAGCTCTTCCTTACCTCGTTCCGTATCGTTGCCGTCATATTCCTTATATATATTATTGGCAGACAGATAAGGCAGGGTGTGAACTATCTCTTCCTCATATGCCTTTCGCTCATCCTTGCCGGTGCCACGGGCAATATCATAGACTGCCTCTTCTATGGTATGGTTTTCAACAACCCTCCAGCACCAATCGTGGCAGAATTCGTTCCTTTTGGCACAGGCTACGATTCGATGTTCTATGGTAGGGTGGTGGACATGTTCTACTTCCCTCTGGTGGAATGGAACTGGCCCGGATGGATGCCCTTCTGCGGAGGTGAGCATTTCATTTTCTTCTCGCCCATATTCAACTTTGCCGATGCCTGCATTTCATGTGGTGTCATTGCCGTGCTGCTCTTTTGCCGCAAGGAGCTGCAGGAACTGATGAAATAATGTAATAACGACTTTTGAATAGATGAAGTACCTCTATCTTCTGCTTGTCTTCCTTGTCCTGTTTGCATGCACTCCAGGCAAACCTTATGGTGTCCTGTCCGAGGGTGACATGGAGGACGTCCTTGTCGACTACCACCTTGCCTTGGCTATGGCAGAACTGCAGACGGGAGACTTGACGGAGAACAGGTACATCCTTGTTCAGGCAGCATTGAAGAAGCATGGTGTCACGGAGGCGGAACTGGACACGTCTCTTCTCTACTGGTGCAGGAATTCGGAGAAGTTCGTAAAGATATGCACCCGTGTCAGCGAGCGCCTCAGCTTCATGGCAGAGTCGCAGGGTGTGGAGCGCCAGGAAAAGAACCCCTACAGTTATCTCGCCACCGAGGGCGATACTGCCAATGTGTGGAACCTCAGGAAAGGCGTGGTGCTTATCCCCAATGTGGTGGACAACATCTACTCTTTCTCCATAGAGGCTGATACGACATACCATGCTGGCGACTATTTCCTATGGGCGTTCAAGACCCAGTTCCTGAGCAGCGACAACTACAACGAGGCATATGCCCTTTTGTCCGTTCATTACGAAAACGACAGTATAGTTGGTACCAGCCAGCGTCTGGGCAGCAGCAGGCAGATGGAAATAAGGCTGAGGTGCCCGAGCAAGTTCCGCGATGTAGGCATACGAAGCGTGAACGGAACGCTATACATACCCATAAGGGATAAGGGTTTCGGTATTCTGGCACTAAAGGATTTTGTGCTTGTGCGCTATCATGACCTTACCAAGCCTAAGAGCGTGGCCAGCACATCAGCGGTTGCACCAAAGGATACTGTTGCCGGCGGCAATCTTGACCAGGATACGGTCCGTACCCGCAGAAACCCCTATGATATCCGAAACGAGCAGAACGACGAGCGTACCATAAATATCGTACGCGACAAACCGCTCAAACCCAACCGCCGCCGCAGATGAAGAAGTGTGGCTACCATAGACTTGTCTTGCCTACGGGCGAGGTTATCGAGGGTCCGCTTGTTATAACACTGGATTCCTCGTCGCACATCCATGAATGGCATTTGCTGGATGGCGAAGAGGCTATGGTGGAATGGATGGGGGGAACGTTTGATTGCCGCATATCTTGACAAGGCCGACTTCAAACGAGTTAGATATACCTTATTATTATTGTCCCTTTTTCCGATGGAACCAATGTTTTGCTGTCAGCTTAATCCGACAGGTTGACGTTCAAATCGTGCGAAAATGACTGATATATGGAGTTTTTCCACAGAAATATTTGCATTATTCGCAAAAAGACACTACCTTTGTGCCCTGTTTGGAAGATGTTATTGGAAAAGTAACAAAAGAAAGGAAGATTAGAAATGTCTAAGATTTGTCAAATTACCGGTAAGAGAGCCATGGTTGGTAACAACGTGTCTCACTCAAAGCGTCGCACAAAGCGTACCTTCGACGTGAACTTGTTCCACAAGAAGTTCTACTATGTTGAGGAGGATTGCTGGATTTCTCTGCGTATCAGCGCAAGCGGTCTGCGTTACATCAACAAGGTAGGTCTTGATGCTGCATTGAAGAATGCTGTGGCTCAGGGCTTTTGTGATTGGAAAACTATTCGTGTAATCGGTTAATTTCAGGAGGAACTAAAACATGGCAAAGAAAGCTAAAGGCAATCGCGTCCAGGTAATCCTGGAGTGCACCGAGATGAAGGAGAGTGGTTTGCCCGGAACATCACGTTACGTGACTACCAAGAACCGCAAGAACACTCCCGAGCGTATGGAGCTCAAGAAGTACAACCCCATTCTTAAGAGAATGACTGTACACAAGGAGATCAAGTAATTTAACACCCAATCACTCAGATTAAGTTATGGCAAAGAAAACAGTGGCTACTCTGCAGACAGGTAAGACAGATGGCCGTTCCTACACCAAGGTTATCAAGATGGTAAAGAATGCATCTGGTACCTATTCTTTCGATGAGCGTATGGTCCCCAACGAGGCCGTAAAGGATTTCTTCAAGAACTAATCCCTTGCTCCTTGTACTTTTACCAATAGAGAATCAATCCCCAGCCTGCGACAGGTTGGGGATTTTTTTTTTTGATTTTCACATCACTTAACACGCTTTCGGAAGTATATAGTACTTTTTAAACATTTAACTTTGCCTATATGCCATATTCTTGCTAACTTTGCATCCGGAACAATAAAAAGTACTTATTAAACACAATGAACTCTTTTGATATTCGTGCTCTAAACGAGCAGATTGAGCGTCAGAGCGCCTTTGTGACCAACCTGCAGACAGGTATGGCACAGGTTATCGTGGGACAGAAGCATTTGGTGGAGTCTTTGCTGATAGGACTTCTCAGCGACGGACACGTACTGCTGGAAGGTGTGCCAGGTCTGGCCAAGACACAGGCCATCAAGACTCTGGCATCGCTGGTGGATGCGCAGTTCAGCCGTATACAGTTTACACCCGACCTGCTGCCTGCCGACGTGATAGGTACTATGATCTATTCTCAGAAGGAGGAAAGTTTCCAGGTGGAGAAGGGTCCCGTGTTTGCCAACTTCGTGCTGGCTGACGAAATCAACCGTGCTCCAGCCAAGGTGCAGAGCGCATTGCTCGAGGCCATGCAGGAGCGTCAGGTTACCATAGGCAAGGAAACCTTCAAGTTGCCCAAACCCTTCCTGGTGCTGGCCACCCAGAACCCCATAGAGCAGGAGGGTACATATCCTCTGCCCGAGGCACAGGTGGACCGTTTCATGCTGAAGGTAATAATTGACTATCCCAAACTGGAGGAAGAGAAGCTCATCGTTCGCCAGAACATCAAGGGCGAGGCTCCCGAGGTGAAGCCTTTGATGACCACCCAGGAGATTATGGAGGCACGTGCCGTGGTACGCCAGGTGTACCTGGACGAGAAGATAGAGCAGTACATTGCCGACATAGTGTTTGCCACACGTTATCCCGAGAAGTACAACCTGAAGGACATAAAGGACTACATCGAGTTTGGTGCCAGTCCCCGTGCCAGCATCAACCTGGCCTTGGCTGCAAGGGCATACGCCTTCATCAAGCGCCGTGGCTATGTGATTCCCGAGGACGTTCGTGCCGTGGCTCACGATGTGCTTCGCCATCGCGTAGGCCTGTCCTACGAGGCAGAGGCCAACAATATCACACCAGAGGAAATCGTTAGCAAGATAATCAACAAGGTGGAGGTGCCCTGATCTGTGCATGGAGACAAGTGAATTGCTGAAGCGCGTCAGGCAGATAGAAATCAAGACCAAGGGCCTGTCCAACAATATCTTTGCAGGTGAATACCATTCTGCTTTCAAGGGTAGGGGTATGGCCTTTGCCGAGGTGCGCGAGTACCAGTATGGCGACGACATACGCGACATAGAGTGGAACGTGACGGCCAGGTTCAACAAGCCCTTCGTGAAGGTTTTTGAGGAGGAGCGCGAACTTACCGTGATGCTTTGCGTGGATGTGAGCGGAAGTCTGGAATTTGGCTCCGTGGTGCAGACAAAGCGCAGGATGCTGACGGAGATAGCCGCCACCCTTGCATTCTCTGCCATACAGAACAACGACAAGATAGGCGTGATATTCTTCTCCGACCGCATAGAGAAGTTCATCCCGCCAAAGAAGGGACGCAAGCACATTCTCTATATCATACGCGAACTGCTGGAGTTCAAACCGGAAAGCAATCGTACGGATGTGGGACAGGCTGTGGAATACCTGACTTCTGTGATAAAGCGCCGGTGTACTGCATTCCTGCTTAGCGATTTTATTGACGAGAAGGACTTCCGCCAGGCGCTGACCATAGCCAACCGCAAGCACGACGTAGTGGCCGTGCAGGTTTATGACCGCCGCGTGTCAGAGCTGCCAGACGTGGGGCTGATGCAGGTACACGATGCCGAAACGGGCGAGGAGATGCTCATAGATACCAGCAGCAAGAAGGTCAGAAACCTGCATGCGGCATGGTGGAGGGGACAGCAGAACCGCCTGAGGGACACGTTCACCAGAAGTGGCGTGGACAACGTGAGCGTGCGCACCGACCAGGACTACGTAGCGGCACTGATGGGACTCTTCAGGCAACGCTCCTGAGGAGAGGATAGGCGTCCTGCTCCCTGAATCAGGGTTGGGTGGGGCGGAGTGAAAGAAAGAATGCATAACACTTTCGCAAATGGATAGAAAGAAACAGAACGGCAGTAATGCCATCGGAAATATGACCCACAGAGTGATTGCCTTGCTGGCAGTCGCTTTGTTTGCTGTATCGGCAGCAAGAGCACAGGTTACGGTTACAGCCAGACTGGACAGCGTGCAGTTTTATGTGGGGCAGCAGGACGGACTGGAACTGCAGGTGTCTATGCCCGCAGGACGTGCCTTGCAGATGCCCGTGCTGAAGAGGGGCATGGAGATAATACCCAATGTGGAGATAGTGAAGGTGGGCAACTTGGATACCGTGCTCATGAACGACGGTAACCAGTGGCAGATAACACAGCGCTACATAATCACCGCATGGGACTCGGCCTTCTACTATCTGCCTCCATTGCAGGTAAAGGTGGATACTGCCGTGTATGAAAGTAAGGCTTTAGCTTTTAAGGTATATACCCTTGATGTTGATACACTTAATGCTGACAGGTTCTTTCCTCCAAGAGAGATTCAGGGCCTGCCGTTTGCATGGGATGACTGGCAACAGATAGCCTATGGTATGCTGGCATTGCTGCCATTGGTAGCACTGATAGTGGGTATGGGCATACTGATAAAGAAGGGCAAGCCCATCTTCCGTATCATACGACGCAAGAAGAAAGTTCCACCACACCAGGTGGCCATCAGCGAGATAGAGCGACTCAAGGAGCAGCGCACATGGGCCAAGGAGGACAGCAAGGAATACTACACTCTGCTCACCGATACGCTGAGAACCTACATACAGGAAAGATATGGCTTCAGTGCAATGGAGATGACCAGTTCGGAAATAATAGAGCGTCTCATGAACGAAGGCGACGAAAAGAGTCTTCTGGAACTGAAGGAGATTTTCCGTACTGCCGACCTTGTGAAGTTTGCCAAATGGAGCACACAGATCAACGAAAACGATGCCAATCTGATGGCTGCACTGCAGTATGTGAATGAGACAAAGGTGGAGGAGGACCCCAATGCCCGTCCCGAACCGGAGATTATTAAGGAGACTGACAAGCAGCGGCAGATGCAGGTGGGTATCATGCGTGTGGTGATAGTGCTGAGCGCGCTGGGCATATGCGCCATCATCGGAAGCATTGTGTGGCGCCTGTATGAAATGTTTGCATAGTGCAGATTGCTCTGTGTGCAAATGTGCAAAACTGACAAGAATATTCTTCAGATAAAATATAAAAAGAAATGGAGTTTTACAATCCCTGGTATTTCCTGCTTCTGCTTCTCGTCATACCATATATTGTATGGTACGTGATGAAGTACAGGAAATCCACACCCTCGCTCAAGGTTAGTTCGACGGCAAGTTTCCGACGTGCAGGACGGACATGGAGAGTGTGGCTCACACACCTGCCTTTCGTTCTGACCATTGCTGGATACATCGCCATGGTATGTGCCCTGGCACGTCCGCAGACAGCCAATTCGTGGAGCAACACCAGTGTGGAGGGTATCGACATAATGCTATGCATGGACGTTTCCACCAGTATGCTGGCAGAGGACCTCAAGCCCAACCGTGTACAGGCGGCTCGCAACGTGGCAATAGAGTTCATAAACGGCAGAGAGAACGATAACATCGGACTTACGGTGTTTGCCGGCGAAGCATACACGCAGTGCCCCATGACCATGGACCACACCGCCCTGCTGAACCTGCTGAACGGAATGGACTGCAACATGGCCATGCGAGGAATGCTGGAGGACGGTACTGCAATAGGTATGGGTATTGCCAACGCTGTGTCCCGACTGAAGGAGTCAAAGGCCAAGAGCAAGGTGATAATACTGCTTACCGATGGTACAAACAACCGTGGCGACATATCGCCAGGCATGGCGGCAGATATAGCCAAGAGTTTCGGCATCAGAGTGTATACCGTTGCGGTGGGTACGAATGGCACGGCTCCTTACCCCATGATGGTGGGCGGGCACAGGGAATATGTGAACGTACCTGTGGAGATAGATACCAACATCCTGTCTGTGATAGCAGAAAAGACCGATGCCAAGACCTACCGTGCCACAAACACCGAGAAACTTTTTCAGGTGTACGAAGAGATAGACCAATTGGAGCGTACTAAGATGAACGTGCGCAAGTACTCCAAGCGCTATGAGGCATATCAGGCTTTTGCCCTCGTTGCTTTCCTCTGTATGGCCCTGGCACTTGTTCTCAGAGCTACTGTACTCAAGAGGATACCATAAGAAAGAAAACACAAACCGCACCTAAGTATGTTTAGATTCGAAACACCAGAATACCTTTACCTTCTGCTACTGCTTCCCATCTTTGCCCTGGCACACTATATGTGGACCTACAGGAAGAGACGCAATCTCAGAAGGTATGGCGACCCGGAACTGCTGAAACCTCTCATGAAGGACGTTTCTCCGCTGAGAACCGAACTCAAGTTCTGGTTCCTGCAACTCTCCATCATGTTCCTTGTCATCGCACTGGCAAGACCGCAGTATGGCACACGTGTGGACACCCGCAAGCGCAGCGGCATAGAGGCCATCATAGCCATGGACATCAGCAACAGTATGCTGGCAGAGGATGTGCGCCCCAACAGACTGGAGAAAGCCAAGATGATGGTTTCCAACCTGGTGGACAACATGACGGACGACAAGATAGGCCTGATTGTCTATGCCGGTCAGGCATATGTGCAGTTGCCCATTACCAGCGACTATGTATCGGCCAAGATGTTCCTGCAGACCATATCGCCATCCATGATAGAGATGCAGGGTACAGACATTGCCGCAGCCATAAACCTGGCTTCCCGTAGTTTTACTTCCAACGAGGGAGTCTCTCGAGCCATCTTCGTTATCACTGACGGTGAAGACAACGAGGGTGGGGCAGTGGAGGCCGCCAAGGCCGCAGCAGAGAAGGGTATGCATGTCTATGTGCTTGGTGTTGGTGAACCCGCTGGTGCTCCAATACCCATGCCTGGAACAGGAAAGTACATCACCGACAACGAGGGCAATACCGTCATATCCCATCTCAACGAGGACATGTGCCGCGAGATAGCCAATGCCGGAAACGGAAACTACATCTACGTGGACAACAGCAGTTCGGCACAGGGAAAATTGGACAAGTACGTAGACAAACTCGGCAGGGTGGAGATGGAATCGTCTATATTCTCAGAGTATGACGAGCAGTTCCAGAGTTTCCTGCTCCTGTCCATGCTCTTCCTCTTGCTCGACATCCTGCTGATGGAGAGAAAGAACCACATACTGCAGAGATTCACGTTTTTTACACGGAAAAAACAATAAGGAAATGTTCATGAAACGACTTTTCTCACTCATTCTTATATCATGCTGCTGTTTCTGCGCTGCTGATGCACAGACAATGCGCGACTATATCCGCAGAGGCAACCGCCTGATGCTGGATACACTGGGTGGCAGCGACCATTCCGAAAAGGCAATCGTACAGTACAGGAAGGCGCAGGAGGTGGATTCCACCTACGCTATTGCCAGATACAACATGGGCAATGCCCTCGTAAGGCAGGGAAAGCCACAGGATGCCATGAAGGAATATCTGGCGGCTTCCAAATACGAGAAGGACAAGCAAAGGCTTTCCGACATCTACCACAACATGGGAGTGCTGCTGCAGGCATCAAAGAAATATGCCGAGGCGGTGGATTGCTACAAGGAATCGCTGCGCAACGACCCCTCCAACGACGAGACACGCTACAATTACGTCCTGGCCAAGTGGCACCTGAAGAACCAGCAGGACAACCAGCAGGATGGCCAGGACAAGGAACAGCAGGACAAGCAGAAGCAGGAGGACAAGAAGGAACAGCAACAGCAGAAGCAGGAACCTAAGAAGGACGAAAAGCAAGAGCAGCAGCAACCTCAGCCACAGGACAAGCAGGACATGTCGAAGGAAACTGCCGAGCGTCTTCTCCAGGCTGCCATGAGGAATGAAAAGGAGACTCAGGAGAAAATACAGCGCCAGCAGCAGGAAGCACCTCGCAGAAGGCTGCAGAAGCAATGGTAGGGCCTTTGCGTGCTTCCCGAAATACAGCAGGAATCAAAAATAACAACAGAAAAAATACATAAAACATAACCGTGAAGAGAATATTGCTTTTCCTGTCATACCTGATGGCAGGAGTCATGACGATCTGTGCACAGACGGTAAAGATTCAGGCTCCGGAAGTGTGTGAAGTGGGACGAAGGGTAAATGTGAGCTATGTCGTGGACACACAGGATGTGGAGGATATCAGGGTGGGCAACTTCCCTGGTTTCGAACTTCTCTATGGCCCATCCACAAGCAGCCAGAGTTCGTTCCAGATGATTAACGGAAAGACCACACACTCCAGCACTATCACGTTCACATATGTGCTCCTTGCCAAGGAGGAGGGCGAGTTTACCCTGCCTAAGGCAGATGTAGTGCTTGAAGGCAAGACAATACGAAGCAACAGCACCACCATAAAGGTGCTCCCCGCCTCGCAGAGGAACCAGGGAGGCGGCACTTCCTCGCAACAGGGCGGCCAGTCCCATCGCGACAACCATGTCTCGGATGGAAGCATCAGCGACAGGGACCTTTTCATTTCCGCCACAGTGAGCAAGGGCAAGGTATTCGAACAGGAGGCGGTGGTACTGACCTACAAGCTCTACACTCTGGTCAATATACGCCAGCTGGTGGGCGACATGCCCGAACTGGACGGTTTCCATTGCCAGGAACTGAACAACAAGGCACAGCTCTCGCTCAAGTATGAGCACTACAACGGACGCAACTATGGCACGGCCATCTGGCGCCAGTATGTGCTCTTCCCACAGAAGAGCGGAAAGATGACCATCCCCAGCGTGTCCTTCGATGCCGAAGTGGAGATAACCAATCCCCATGCCGACCCGTTCGACATCTTCTTCGGCGGCGGTTCGCTGACACAGAGAGTCCGCAAGACTCTCAACACACCCCAACTGGAAATAGAGGTAAGTCCGCTGCCCCAGCCATCTCCGGCAAACTTCTCGGGATGCGTGGGCAAGTTCTCAATGAGTGCCGACCTAAGCCCACGTCAGGTTGATGCCAACGATGCCTCCAACCTTAAGGTCATTGTATCCGGACAGGGAAATATGAAACTGATGAAGGCACCTGAGGTGAATGTGCCAAAGGACTTTGAGGTGTACACCCCCAAGGAAACAGACAAGACCACAAACACATCGGCTGGTGCAAAGGGCAATATAGTCTTTGACTATGTCATCGTGCCTCGCCATGCTGGCAGATATTCCATACCGCCCGTGGAGTTTGTGTATTTCAATCCTGATGCTGGAAAATACGTAACGCTGAACACCGACTCCTTCCACCTGGATGTGGCAAAGGGCAAGGTGGTGGCAGGGACATCCACGGTGCTGGAAAAGGAGGACCTGCGTGTCCTTTCCTCCGACATACACTACATCAATACCAATAAGGCTGACATACGCGAGAGTGTGGACAACTTCTTTGGTTCGCTTTCCTACTTCATGTCTTACGTGGGTGCCACATCGCTGTTCCTGCTGCTTTTGGGCATCTTCTACCGTCAGGCCAAAATGAATGCCGACATAGCGCGCAAGAAGGGCAAGAGGGCAGGCAAGGAAGCAGCCAAGCGACTCAAGGCGGCACGCAAACTGCTCAAGGCCCAGCAGGCAGGCCCCTTCTATGAGGAAACGCTCAGGGCATTGCTGGGCTATGCTGGCGACAAGCTCAACATCCCAATGACACACCTGGCCAAGGAGAACGTGCGCGAGGCTCTTGCTGCACGCGGTGTTGACGAGGCCCTCATCCGACAGTATATGGAGGTGCTGGAGTCGTGCGAGTTTGCACGCTTTGCACCAGGCGACCCCATTGCCACCATGGACAAGATCTATGAATCTGCCACACAGGCCATAAACAGCCTTGACAAAAGCCTGTAACGTAAAGTGAAGTGAAGTTTCAGTAAATAAAGGTATAAAAAAAGCAGGTATGCTCCTGCCTGAAGACAGTACAACGCAGATGAAGAACATACTACAGACATTATTGCTCCTATTGCTATTCTCCCAATCCCTCATGGCAACGGATATATCCAGGGATTCCATTGACATAATCAAGGTCGAGGCTGATTCTGCCTACGCCAACGAGGACTTTGCCAAAGCCGAGGAACTGTACACCCTGCTGGCACAACAGGGCGAGAGTGCCGCCGTCTACTACAATCTTGGATGCACCCACTACCGCCAGGACAATATGGCCAAGGCTGTGCTGTGGTTTGAGCGTGCTGCCCAACTCGCCCCGTCCGACGAGGACATACGCTTCAACCTTGCCATGGCCAGGGGCAAGACCATTGACCGCATTATCCCCCGCCATGAGATGTTCTTCGTGTCGGTGTGGAAAACCGTGATGCACAGTCATTCCGTAACTCAATGGGCTTATATGGCTGTCCTTGCCTTCATACTCGCCCTGATGCTCGTTGCCATGTATGTCTACTGCTCTTCAGTGGCGCTGCGCAAGACTGGTTTCTTTGGGGCCATCGTTGCCGTTATACTCTGTTTTGTGTTCAACATCCTTGCCTACAACCTGCGCAACTATAACCGCACACACACGGCCGGCATCGTCATGGAACCTGCCGTAACGGTGCGCAGCACTCCCACCGCTTCGGGTACCGACCTGTTTGTCATCCACGAAGGCACACGTGTGGAAATCAAGGACAATTCCATGCGCGACTGGGCTGAAATACAGATTGCCGACGGAAAGGTGGGCTGGATAGAGAAGAAGACCTACGAGGCCATTTAGGAAAGACCGTTTCCACAAGGGAATACAGGTGAAGAAGTAACGACAGACAAACTGAAAACAGACATATGACATTTCCCTCCTTCGATACGGAACTGCTCCTTTATATCAACCAGTGCAACAATGCCCTGCTTGATGGAGTAATGGTGAAGTTCAGCGACACGCTTACGTGGCTGCTGCTCTTGCTTGTGGTTATATTTGTGGTCCTTCGCGACCGCCCAGTCAAGGAGGCTCTGTGCATACTGTTAGGAATTGGTCTGTGCGTCCTGCTTGCCGACCAGATAAGTTCCTCCCTCATTAAACCTTGGGTGGCACGATTCCGTCCCACCCACGATCCAGAAATCATGTTTATGGTAAGGCATATTACAGGTCGTGGCGGACTTTATGGCTTTGTAAGTTCGCATGCTGCCAATACCTTTGCCATTGCTACATTCCTTTCCCTCGTGTTCAGGCATCTGCCCACTACAGTCTCCCTCGTGGTGTGGGCCTCCATCGTAGGTTTCAGCCGCATATACCTGGGTGTGCACTTCCCTCTGGATGTCCTTTGCGGCGGAGCGTTGGGAGTTGCGGTTGGACTGGTGGTGTACTTTTCCGTCCGCCTTGCCATATACCTGCTGTCAGGCAATGGAGTGCAGTATTATAGCAGCGCCTATACCTGTTCGGGCTTTCTGCGCGACGACATGCACATCCTGCTCACCACCATGGCCCTGACCTTGGTTTACACTCTGTTCTAAGGCTGGCTATATAAAATTCCACGACCAGCCTTAATTGCCCTTCCTGTACTTTAGCGGCGTGTAGCCCGTGGAATTGTGAAACATGCGGGTGAAATGGTTGGGGTAGGCGAATCCCAGTTCCTCGGCAATTTCGTTTATGGTCATGTTTGTCTGCCGAAGCAGTACCTGAGCATGCTCCACTATTTTCCTTTTGATGTATTCCTGGGCAGTTACCTTCACCTCCTTCTTCAGCATTTCACCGAAGTAGTTTGGACTCAGGTCCAGTTGTTCGGCGCACCACGACACCGTAGGCTGGCCATTCTGTGCCGGCAAACCGCTTTGCAGATACTTGTCCAGGATAGCATCCACCCTTGCCGCCATAGTTTCTCCCTTGGCAATAACCATGCTATGCTGGTTTTCGAAATAGCGTTTCACATAACTGAGCAGCGTGCCTATGCCCAGTCGTATCATCTGTCCGGACAGATGGTCCTGGGGGGTGTTTAGTTCGGCATACAGGTTGGCAAAGCAGTTCCTTATCACCCCGTACTCCATATCCGACAGCCTTATTGCTTCGGTGTAGTCGGCATTGAAGTAGGAAAACATGTAGAAGTCGCGCCCCAGACCAGTTTTCTCCAGCAGTTCCGGTTTGAACACAAGCATCCATCCCTTGGGTTTGGCCATGTAGTGCATCCTCATCCCTATGCTCTGCCCTGGCCTGACGGTAACCAGCGACCCCTTGCTGTATGGCAGGGCGATTCCGTCCCTTAGCAGTTCACCGAACTCTTCCTCCAGCATTATCAAGGCATACATGTTGAATTTCCTGACATCATAGAGGTTGAAATTGGCACGGTACAGTTCCGTCACCGCCACCTGCGGGTGAAGAGTGGGCTGTGAGAAGAAGGCGTTGAAGTCTTCAATGTCGTCCAGTGTGCGCATAAGCAGACAGTTGTATGTGTTTCCAGTACAAAGGTACATGTTTTTTTCTTTAAATATTGTTACTATATACTATAAATGCAGACCTGACCTTTGAAGTTGTTCCGTTTTTTTGTATCTTTGCACGCATAAGTGTTAATATAATAACTGAATTGTGTTGATTATGACAAGAACAGTAATAGAAGAGAAGGTAAAATATATTCTTTCCGAAGAGTTTCACGTTGAACAGGAATCAATTACCCCTGGTTCGCTTATTTGTGATACATTGGGACTTGACAATCAGACTTATGTGGATTTTGTCGCAGTTGTCAAGTTTGCTTTCAATCTTAAGTGCCCTATTGCAGAAATGCCTGAAATCAAGACTTTCTGTGAACTGTACGACTATATTGAGAGTCATCAGTAAGGAATATTTTTGTGTAAGAAAATCCTTAATTGGCATAGCCTGGTGAATTTAATGCACAGGCATGGCAGGTGTTAATATCATAAAACTTATGTTGAAACGTCTACTTCTGTTCATCTTTTCAATATTCGTGCTCATACCAGTATATGCGCAGTATCTGACAGGTAAGGTGATTGCCGACGATGATGGCATGCCATTGGTGGGAGCAACGGTATGGTTCAAGGAGAACCCAGCCGTCAAGGTGCGTGTCGGCGAGGACGGAGACTATAGAATACGCTTCCGCAAGGGTACACTTGTTTTTCATTGTTTTGGTTTTAAGGACTATGAAACGGAGGTTACGCGCAACCGTGAAATCAATGTCAGGCTGAAACCCTCGTCGCTTGAAATGTCAGAGGTGGTTGTCAAGGCTGAGAAGAAGAAATACAGCCGCAAGAACAACCCAGCCGTAGAACTGATGGAAAAGGTGATGGCGGCTAAGAAGTTCCGTGACATGCGCGTGAATGACTATGTCTCTTTCAAGAAGTATGCACGCACCATGCTTGCCTTGAACGAATTTACTGCTGAAACGCTTGAGAAGGACGAGAACCTCAAGGGAAAGTCGTTCCTGGTAAATTATGCAGAAGTATTTCCAGAGACAGGCAAGACCATTGTCCCTATATCCATTGAGGAGAAGAACACCACAGAACTGTATCGCAAGAGTGACGGTAAGACCAAGAGCATCGTGCATGGACATCATGCAGAAAGTCTTCTGGACGTGCTTTCGGCAGGTGAGTTCATAGAGACAAAGTTTAAGAACAACCTCAAGGACATTGACATCTACAAGGATGAGATGGTTTTGCTTGAGCATAATTTCATCAGCCCCATTGGCGGCAATGCTGCAATCAGGTTCTACCATTATGCTTTAGGTGATACCGTCGACCTTGATGGAGACAAATGCGTAAAAGTGGCATTCTCCCCCGCCAATCCCCAGGACTTTGGATTCAGCGGCTATCTGTATATCCTGGCCGACAGCACATATCGTGTTCGCAGAGCCAAGTTCGGTGTCCCCATTGCGAGCGGCATCAACTTTGTGGAGAAGATGGATGTGGACCAGGAGTACGTTTCATTGCCATCAGGCGAACAGATCTGTAGCAAGAACAGGATGCTGATGCAGTTGAAGCTGACTTCATATATAAATAAGGTTCTCATTGACTACAATGTGGTATACGGCGACTGGGCGTTTGACCCCATACCAGAATCTTCCATGGATTTTCTGGGAGATGAGCGATATGAAAAGGATGCCAAATCGCGTACCAACGACTATTGGCTGGCAAACCGCCCAGACACGTTGAGCTATGCACAGGCCAATGTGGCCGAGATGAAACGCCGTTTCGTTGACCAGCCCACCGTTAAGGCCATTATCTACGGCATGCGAGTCGTATTGGACAACTATCTTGAAACCAGCGTTAATCCCAACAAGCCCAGCAAGTTTGTCATCGGTCCTTTCACATCCATATTGGGTCATAGCAAGGCCGAGGGATTCCATGTCCGAGTAGGCATTCAGACGACCGGTGCCCTCAACAAGCACTGGTTCCTCAAGACATGGTTCAAGTACGGCTTCAAGGACAAGCGTCCCAAGGGCTATCTGGAACTCATATATTCGTTCAACGAGAAAGAGAAGGATGTTATTGCATATCCTATCCGCACCTTGTCCGTCTCCTACGCAAACGATATTCAGAGCCCGACTGACAAGTACATGCAGTTCGACAAGGACAATGCCTTCATGGCGCTTACATGGAACTCCACACATTTCCAGTCCTATTACGAACGCTTCAAGTTCAAGTACGATTGGGAGTTCAACAACGGTTTGCGCCTCAATGCAGCATTCGTGCACGAGACAAATACAGGTACTGGCGACCTCTACTTCAAAACCGTCCGTGAATGGGACGATGCCAAGAGGATTCAGGCTGCTGTACTGAAGAACACCAACACCTATGTGCCACTGGACGAGGTGCTCCGTTCAAATACCATCAAGTACACGGAAATTCAGTTGGGTGCCGAGTACCAGCCAGGTGTCAAGTACCTGAACACCAAGAACCAGCGTTTCCTTGCCAACAGAGAAGCTCCCATATATGGTATCACACACACCATTGGCATAAAGGGACTGCTTGGCGGTGACTATAACTACAATCACACCGAGTTCACGCTGAAAAAGCGTTTCTGGCTAAAGTCGTGGGGCAGTATAGACGCCTTCCATAGTGCCATGATCCAGTGGAACACTGTTCCCTTCCAGCTCCTCTGCTTGCCACAGGCCAATCCCAGTTATCTGCGAAATGATAACACGTTCTCCCTTATCAGCAACATGGAGTTCCTCAATGACCGTTCGCTTACCTTGATGTACCGTTGGAACCTTAATGGCAAGCTGCTTAATCGCATACCTCTCATCAAGAAGCTCAAGTGGCGTGAGAATATTGGTTTCAACATGATGTGGGGCTATCTCACCGACAAGAACAATCCCTTCAGGTTCAACGACACCAGCCGTTATCCCGATGAGGCAAGCAAGCTGGCCGACCCAGGTTATGAATTCCTCTATAACATGCCTGGCGAATGGGTGAACATGCAGGACGGCACCAGACAGTATCAGCCCATTACACAGATTATGAATAGCTGGACACCCTATGTGGAGCTCAATGTGGGTCTGAGCAATCTGTGGAAATTCTTCAGCGTTGACTACTATCATCGCCTCACCTACAACCGTCCTGGCACACAGACATGGGGCATACGTTTCGCCTTTGAGGCTTCGTTCTAAAATAGATAGCATATAAAACATCCGCAGGTACTCAACGATGACGAGTGTCTGCGGATTGTTTTACTAAAATAAGCAGAGAGGGCGCATCAGCGTCCTCTCTGTATTTGTGTTTTACTTGAGCGGTAGACGGGGGTCGAACCCGCGACCCTGGGCTTGGGAAGCCCATGCTCTGCCAACTGAGCTACTACCGCATCTGCTTTTTCACACACAAAGGTACGCCAAATTTCTGTATTTAGCAAGTATTAAGTTGCTTTTAGAGTTTTTTTACATTTAAATCGTTGCAATAAAAGTTTAAATCCATATCTTTGCATTGTAATTGTTACAAATTTAACTCTTGTGATGCAAGAACATCAGATAAAGGAAGTTTTGACAAGTTGTGGGATTTTGCCTTCACGCCCCAGGATTGCGATTTTGGGATATCTCCGTGAACACTATACCCATCCTACGGCAGAGGAGATATTTCGTGAACTGAAGCCGCAGGTGTCCACTTTGTCTCTTACAACGGTCTACAATACCCTGAGGCTGTTTGTGGAGAAGGGCCTGTGCCTTTCGATAACGATAAACGAAAAGATGGTGCGCTTTGACGGCAATACCAATCAGCACGGTCATTTGCTATGCACCAGGTGCGGTTCGCTTTATGATGTGGCTCCAGCTTCCGGCAAGTCTGCCGATGCGACGTGGATGCTTGATGGTCATCTTGTAAGCGAAGCACATTATTATTATAAGGGCATATGCTCTCAGTGCTTGCCGGCAGATTCGCACACGTCGTGATATATATGATAATATAAACCAATAATATAAAAACAGAATAAGATTATGAGCAAGAAATTTGTATGTTCAGTATGTGGTTATATCCACGAGGGTGAGACCGCACCCGAGAGATGTCCTCAGTGCAATGTACCCGCTACCAAGTTCAATGAGATGGCTGAAGGCCAGTCCTATGTCACCGAACATGTCATTGGCGTAGCCCAGGGCTGCCCCGAGGAGATTATGGAGGGATTGAAGGCTCACTTTGCCGGTGAGTGCACTGAGGTGGGCATGTATCTGGCCATGAGCCGACAGGCCGACCGCGAGGGTTATCCCGAGATTGCCGAGGCATTCAAGCGCTATGCTTTTGAGGAGGCAGACCATGCCAGCCGTTTTGCCGAACTGATTGGCGATGTTGTATGGGACACCAAGACCAACCTGCAGAAGCGTGCTGAGGCCGAGTGCGGTGCATGCTCTGGCAAGATGGACATTGCCAAGGCAGCCAAGGCAGCCAATCTGGATGCAATTCACGACACAGTTCACGAGATGGCAAAGGACGAGGCACGTCACGGCCGTGGCTTTGAGGGTCTGCTCAAGCGCTACTTCTCATAACACTTGGGTGTACCATATCCATGGTAGAATAAAAATATTGGACGGCAGGGAATTGTTCTGCCGTCCAGTTTTTTTTTCGTATATTCAGTTTTTTGTATATTCAGTAGGGTAGAGCTCTTTTAACCCCAATCGGGTTTAGTGTGTCTTGCCCACGCTGAATGGCCACACCAGCCAATCCTCCATTTCCCCTACAGTCGACAGCGTCTTCCATGTGAAGATGTATTCCCCAGGCTGCAATGGCTGTATGGGCTGGATGAGGAACAAGTCGCTACCGTATGGTTCTATGTGGAAAGAGTTGAAATCCACATATATGCATTTGTTTTCATGAACTTGTGGTTTAGGTATGCTGCGATACTCCTTTTTGCCCTTTAGCCTGATTAGCACAAGGTCGCTCAGCAGCAGCGAATCGGTATCCACGATGAACTTTGGCGAACTGTTCTCTGCCAGTTGTTTTGCTTTCGAGCCCCAGAGGTAGCGCTTGAACTTGCTCTTCAGTTGGATGTCCACAATTTTCCATCCCGGTTTCACCTCCGTCTGCGTCTGCTGTGCCTCTATCGGGAACGACACACCATCACCCAGCATAGTTATCTCCTGTGCTCCTGCCACCTTGCTTGCCATGGCGAACAGCATAATGGCAAGCGTCTTTATCACTGAACTATGTTTCATATCGTAGCAAAGTTAATACATTTTGGCGGAATATGTGCGAATCAGTCTTGTAGAATTTGTTTTTTTTGAGTATTTTTGTAGCCAAATATGTATGTCCAATCCAATAAATTCAACCAGAAATGACCATTGCGATAGTAATTGTGATACTTTTGGGCTACATGCTCATCGCCTCTGAGCACGTTACGAATATCAACAAGTCCCTTGTGGCCATGTTCTGCGGCACTGTGGGCTGGGTGCTGTTCATGTGCACTGGCACGTCCTTCATCAACGGTATGCACGCCGAGGAGTATGCCGACTTTCTCAACGGCGCTCCGCAGACGGTAATTTCCACCAAGGAATTTATTGCCTCTAACGTGTTCCTGCGCTATGTAGGCCAGGTGGGCAGCCTTGTGCTTTACCTGCTTGCCACCATGTCCATTGTGGAGGTGCTCACCAACAACGAGTGCTTTTCCTTCGTCGAGAAGTGGCTCCGCCGCAGGAGTACGGCTCAGATGCTTTGGCTCACCGTACTCATCACTTTCCTGCTCAGCACCTGCATAGACAATCTCACCGTCACGGTGCTCATGCTCATGATCCTGCGCAAAATCATTCGCAATGGCAAGCAGAGGATGTACATAGGTTCAGCCATCGTAATAGCCGCCAGTGCTGGCGGATGCTGGACAGTGATAGGCGATGTCACAAGCCTGATGGTGTGGGCAAAGGGAGCAGTTACGGCAACCAACTTCAGCGCTGCCCTGGTTCTGCCCGCTATTGTCGCCACGGTTATCCCCACCGCTCTCATTCAGCGCCAGTTGCCCGAACATCTCGACCTCGACCGCCCCGCCTACACATTCCGTGGCGACGACAGTCTTCTGGCCGTGTGGCAGAAACTGCTGCTCCTGTTCTTTGGCATAGGCGGCTTGTGGTTCGTGCCATCCTTCCACCGCATCACCCTTCTGCCTCCCTTCCTTGGCGCCCTGTGCTGCCTTGGAGTGGTGTGGGTGCTCAACGAGATTATCAACAAGAGCCGCATACGCACCGAGCAGCCCCAGAGCATATCCCTGGGCCGCAGCCTCCAGTACGAGGTTCTGCAGGTCATCATGTACTGCGTAGGTGTCTGTCTGTGTGTGGGTGTGCTTGTGGAAATCGGTGCCATGAAGGCGGCAAGCGAATGGCTCGATGCCAACATCCACAACATCTATCTGGCAAGCGCCTTTATGGGACTGCTCAGCAGTTTCCTGGACAATATAGCCCTGGTGATGGCAGGCATCAATGTCTATCCCGTACTGGAAGCCGCCAGTGCACAGGGCGGCTACATGCAGAGCTTTGTGGAGAACGGACAGTACTGGCACCTCATCGCGCTCAGCGGCAACATCGGCGGATGCCTTCTCCCTATTGGCAGTGTTGCAGGCTTTGCCCTCATGCGAGCCGAGGGTGTCTCCGTGTGGTGGTATCTGCGCCGCATCTCCCTTTTTACTCTCGTGGCATGGATGTCGTCGGTGGGAGTGTATTTCCTTGTAGACCATTTTCTCAGATAAGACCATATAGATGACATACGACCTTCATTCCTTGGGAATCGAACATCTCAATCCCATGCAGGAGGAGATGCTGGCCGAAGTGCGCCGGCATGATTCCCTTGTGCTGCTTTCACCCACGGGCAGCGGCAAGACGCTTGGCTACATGCTTCCTGTCCTGGAGGCTATGCAGCCTGGGCTGCATCCCACCGTGCTCGTTCTGGTTCCCAGCCGTGAACTGGCCATCCAGACACAGGGTGTGGCCACGAGGCTCTGCCGCGACGCCAAGGCATACGCCTGCTACGGCGGCCGCCCAGCCATGGACGAGCACCGTGCCATGCGCAGCCTCTCTCCACAGCTGATAATAGGTACCCCCGGACGCATACTGGACCATCTGCAGAAAGGCAATTTCGAATCTCAGGGCATTGGCACTCTGGTTATAGACGAGTTCGACAAGTCCCTGGAACTGGGTTTCCGCCAGCAGATGGCAGACATCATGGCCATGCTGCCCTCCGTGAGGAAGCGCATCCTGCTTTCTGCTACGGACAGTCCGGAGATACCCTCCTTTGTGGGTGCTGGCAAGGTGCACCGCATGAACTACCTTGCCGATACCGACACCGACTATTCCGACCGCATCAGCCAGTATCTGCTCCGCTCTCCCGAGAAGGACAAGCTCGAAACCCTCGGTCGCCTGCTGTGCTCCCTGGGCAGCACTCCCAGCATGGTTTTCCTGAACTACCGCGAGGCGGTGGACCGCGTGTACCAGTTCCTTCAGAAAGCCGGTTTCTGTGTCTCTGCCTTCCATGGTGCCATGGAGCAGAAGGACAGGGAAAGGGCGTTGTTCCGTTTCCAGAGCGGTTGCGCCAATGTGCTTGTAAGTACCGACCTCGCCGCCCGAGGCCTTGACATTGCCGATGTCGGGAACATCATACACTATCATCTGCCCATGAACAGCGAGGCCTATATCCACCGCAACGGCCGCACCGCACGGTGGGATAGGGCAGGGGCGTCTTACCTCATCCTGGGGCCAGAGGAGAATCTCGACAAGCTGGACTGCCTCACCGGCATTATCCCCATGGAAGTCCCCGATTCCTATCAGGTGCCCTCTTCCAGGTGGGAGACACTCTACATAGGCCGAGGCAAGAAGGACAAGGTAAACAAGGTGGACATTGTGGGCTTCCTCTGCAAGACAGGAGGCCTGGAGCGCGACCAGCTTGGCATGGTAACAGTCTTCCCCCATTGGTCCTTTGCCGCCGTGGACCGCACCTGCATCCGTTCGCTCATGGCACGCATCGGCGGGCAGAAGATAAAGGGGCAGAAGACCATCATCGAGCCCATACGCCGATAAGCGGCCGCCTGTGTGTCCTGCCTGATTTTTGTAATTAAGGAAAGTAACAACATATACAACAATAAGTTTATACATGGCAACAGTAGACGACAAGAAAATCATTTTCTCCATGGTTGGTGTGAGCAAGACCATCACACAGAACCAGAAGCAAGTATTGAAGAACATTTACCTGAGTTTCTTCTATGGCGCCAAGATAGGCATCATAGGTCTGAACGGTTCGGGTAAGACCACCCTGATGAAGATTATCGCAGGCCTGGAGCAGCCCTCGCAGGGCGAAGTGGTGTGGAGCCCCGGCTACAGTGTGGGCTATCTGGAACAGGAACCCTATCTGGACGACGAGAAGACCGTCATCGAGGTGGTCAAGGAAGGTGCCCAGCATGTGGTAGATGCACTGGCAGAGTACAACGCCATCAACGATAAGTTCGGTCTGCCCGAATACTACGAGAACGAGGACAAGATGAACGAGCTCTTTGCACGCCAGGGAGAACTTCAGGACATCCTCGATGCCACCGACGCATGGAACCTGGACAGCCGTCTGGAGCGTGCCATGGCAGCACTCCGCTGCCCTCCTGCCGACCAGAAGTGCGGCGTCCTTTCCGGTGGTGGGCGCCGCCGTGTGGCTCTGTGCCGCCTGCTACTGCAGAAGCCCGATGTGCTCCTGCTCGACGAGCCCACCAACCACCTCGATGCAGAGAGCATTGACTGGCTGGAGCAGCACCTTCAGCAATACGAGGGTACCGTCATCTGCGTTACCCACGACCGCTACTTCCTGGACGACGTGGCTGGCTGGATTCTGGAGCTCGACCGTGGCGAGGGCATACCCTGGCAGGGCAACTACAGCTCTTGGCTCGACCAGAAGACCAAGCGCATGGCTCAGGAGGAGAAGGTGGCAAGTAAGCGTCGCAAGACCTTGGAGCGCGAGCTGGAATGGGTGCGCATGGCTCCCAAGGCCCGCCAGGCAAAGGGCAAGGCCCGTCTGAAGTCCTACGAGAGCATGCTCAACCAGGAGCAGCGCGAGCGCGAAGAGAAACTGGAAATCTTCATCCCCAACGGTCCCCGTCTTGGCAACAAGGTCATCGAGGCTCACGGCCTGTGCAAGGCATATGGCGACAAGACCCTCATCAAGGACCTCGACTTCATGCTTCCTCCCAACGGCATCGTAGGTGTAATAGGTCCCAACGGTGCAGGCAAGACCACCCTGTTCCGCATGATTATGGGCCTGGAAACACCAGATGCAGGTACCTTCGAGGTGGGTGATACCGTCAAGTTGGCCTACGTGGACCAGAGCCACAAGGACATCACCGCCGATGCCAGCGTCTTCCAGGTTGTCAGCCAGGGCAATGAACTCATCCGCATGGGCGGCCGCGACATCAACACACGTGCCTATCTGTCACGCTTCAACTTCACCGGTGCCGACCAGGAGAAGAAGTGCGGCGTGCTCTCCGGTGGTGAGCGCAACCGTCTCCACTTGGCCATGGCACTGAAGGAGGAAGGCAATGTGCTCCTGCTCGACGAGCCCACCAACGATATCGACGTAAACACCCTGCGTGCTCTGGAGGAAGGTCTCGAGGCCTTTGCCGGCTGTGCTGTGGTAATCAGTCACGACCGTTGGTTCCTGGACCGTATCTGCACCCACATCCTTGCCTACGAGGGCAATGGTGAGGTATTCTTCTTCGAGGGTTCCTACTCCGAGTACGAGCAGAACCGCTGCAAGCGCCTCGGCATAGAAGAGCCCAAGCGCATCCGCTACCGCAAGCTCGAGGATTAAGCCAGAGACCTCTCCCTGCATAAAGCATAGATACACACCACAATCCGCAGCACCCCAGCCAAAAGGCAAGGTACTGCGGATTGATGTTTTGTGTGGGAGGGGATGCTTGCCGCTCAGCCTTGCGATCGATGTCAATGGTTGACAGTCTGTCTTTTTGTAAATAAGGTTGACACCTAAAGTCCCTTATTTATGAAAGAAATCAAACCAATTCATTATCAAAAATCACAGTTACGAAACTTTAATTACAGAGAAGTTTATGAGCTCTATCATATCCATGGCCTATCTT